>JAZUEP010000022.1:0-45264 GCA_045640225.1 Bacteroidales bacterium
TTCTGCTCTCGCTCTGCATTATCGAGGAACTGATAGGTGGTCAGATAGTCATGCAGAAAGTCGGCACCTAGGGTCAGCGTATTGCTGCCAAATGACTGGTTGTAGAGTGCATGACCCACGTGTTGTACATTGCTGTAGTCGTGGTCGTGCGTTCGTGTACCGTCAAGCTGATAGTTGGCCTTGTCATACTGGTCGTAGGCATACGACAGCTCGAGCGTCCGACCATCTTTCCAGTCATATACTCCCTTCAAACCTGCACTATAGGCATTATAATGATAGTCGAAGTTCTTGCGCTGACTTTCACGATAAAAGTAGCCGGCACGTCCGATGAGCCGGAGATGATCTGTAGCATGGAAGGTTAGACGTTCCTTCACGTTGTAGGTCTTCTGACCGTAGAGCTCGGTGATGTCTGAGTTCTTCTGATTGGCAGTCGTCTGGTCAGAGTTACCACTGATGATTCCACTGAGCAGATCGTCCAACGAGCTGGCATTGTCTGTCAGTTTCACAGGGTCGATGGTGGTCTGCTGGAAGTTGGTTTGTGAGTTCCAACGACCTTTGTTCAATGAGAAGGTGGCACCATTGCGCCATTCCTTTCCGAAGGAGTTGTAGCGTGAGTTGACCTGCGCTGTCCAGGGCTGTGTAGATTCTCGGCTGATGATGTTCACCACTCCGCCTACGGCATTCGATCCATACAGCGAAGATGCCGCACCTTTCACTATCTCGATACGGCCCACATTGTCCAGATTCAGACGGTTGTAGTCGGTATTGTCCATCGTCTCGCCCGCCAGACGCTCGCCATCGACCAAGAAGAGGACAGCATTGCCTCCGAATCCACTCATATTGAGCGAAGTTTCCTGGCTCATGGCATATCCGAACTCGAGTCCGGGCATCTCCTGTGTCAGCATGTCCTGGATGTTGGTGGCATCGACTTTCTTGATGTCCTCGCTGGTCAGGAGTCGTGTCACGACTGGCACCTCCTTGAGGGCTTTGGGCGTAAGCGTTCCGGTGATAACCACCTGTTCGAGGCTGGCATAATCCTCCGACATGCGTACGTCATAGCGGATGTGGGCGGTTTCGGCCGTTAGAGGCACCATATGGAGGCTGAAGCCTACGTAGCTGACTTCAAGTTGGAAGTTTCCGGTCTCTGGTAATACCAGGCGATAGTTGCCATCCGCATCGCTGGTCGTGGCCACGTCGCGGCTGCCATGAGCCACGACGTGTGCACCAGCCAGAGGCTCTCCGCTTGCGTCTGTGACCTTGCCGGTCACGTCGCGTCCTGCAGCCAGCATTGTGCACGCCATGCAGCTCAGGGCAGCGAGAAGCTCTATTCTCATATTAAAGTATGTGTAGACTTCGATTATTTCTTCACTCCTTTGTAGTTATAAACCATAGCCATAGGCATCTTACCATACTTTAGGCTGTAGGTAATGCCGGCAGTCTTCATTGTGGGCACAATAGCAACGGTGAGGCCACTGATGGTGTAAGATTTCTCTCCGATGGTGCCCGTGACTTCGTCTCGGGTGGCCACGATGGCTTCAACTCCATTCTGTGTAGTCTTGCTGACAGTCAGACCCTCGATGGTGATTGCTGGCAACGCCATCATCCCTTCGCCAACAGCTGGAGTGGTCAGCGTGATGGTGTTCTCATCGATGGCCTTGACCTCATACACGGCATTAGCATAACTGCTCTCCTCGCCCATCACGGTGATGCTGAGATCGCCTGTGTAAGTACCCGCAGCTGCCTCGGCAGCAGGAACAGGCTTCTCATCATCGTCATCGTTGTCACAAGAGGTTGCACCCATCGAGAGGGTCACTGCGGCTACCATCATAGCCATGAATTTCATCATTTTCATAACTGTTTTATTTATAAATTGATTGAGTGATAAGATAGATAAATAAGCTGCCTTTTTTCTATTTTGGCGGCGCAAAGGTAGCGCATTTTTGAAGACTCTTCAATAATCACAATTAGGTATTTTGCTTTTTCGCAACCTCAAAGCTTAATATTTTTGTGCGTGTTTTGCCATTCTGGAGTATCAAAAGTGCGTTCATAAAGCGCCAAAATGTCATTTGATCCCAATCTTTGGCCTGTACTCAGGCTCCCGTTTTTACGAAAATGGGTTTTCGGGTAAAATAAAATGCGAAAAAAGGCGAAACAGACAAATTCATGTCCATTTCGCCAAATTGATTGTACCTCATTTAGAGGCTTTGATATTTTCGAGTTAGTACTCTTCCGCGTTTTTCAGAGGCTCACTCCCTCTTGTTGCTGAACTTGTAGCCTAACGTCTGATAGTAGGTGGTAAGATAGGGCAGACGCTCGAGGAAGTTCTGGTAGTCGCGAGCCGAGGTCGTCATCCATTGGGCTTCGGACAAGGCTGCCAGACGCGGAAGCAACATCCACTCGGCCTGCTGGGGCGACGTGATGTATTCGGCCCACAGATTGCCCTGGCAGCCCAGGATGTGGCGTGCCTGCTCGGCATCGAGTTCCTCGGGCACAACAGGGATGGTGTAGACACGGCTGAGAGGCACGTAGCCGTCGAAGCTGAACGGCTCGTACTCATGGTTCTGGCTCTGATAGAAGTTCAGGTAGCAGTAGTCGATCGGTGTCATCACTACGTCGTGTCCGGCCCGTGCAGCAGCGATGCCACCCTCCAGGCCACGCCACGACATGACGGCAGCCGACGGCTCGCATCCGCCTTCGAGGATCTCGTCCCATCCGATCATGGTTCGGCCGTGCTGGTTCAGGAACACTTCGGCCTCGTGCATCAGCCACGACTGCAGCTGGTTTTCGGCCGTGGGTCCGTCGTGGCTCTTGATGCCCAGTTCGGCAATCTTGGCCTGACACTTCGGACACTGTTCCCAGCGTTCCTTCGGACACTCGTCGCCACCCAGATGAATCATCGACGATGGGAATACGTCGATCAGCTCGGCCAGAACGTCGCAGATGAAGTCGCGCGTCAGCGGATTGCCGGCACAAAGCACGTCGTCGGCCACGCCCCACATGTTCCACACTTCGTACGGACCGCCGGTGCAACCCAGCTCGGGATAGCTGGCCAGAGCGGCAACCATGTGTCCGGGCAGGTCGATTTCGGGCATCACGGTGATGTGGCGTTCAGCCGCATAGCGGACAATCTCGCGACACTCCTCCTGGGTGTAGTATCCGCCATAAGGCGTGTCGTCGTAGATGCCCAGGTTATGGCCGATTACGGTATTGGCACGGCGAGCGCCTACCTGGGTGAGCAGGGGATACTTCTTCACCTCGAAGCGCCAGCCCTGGTCGTCGGTGATGTGCCAGTGCAGGCGGTTACAGCCGTGCAGGGCCAGGATGTCGATGTAACGCTTCAGGAAGTCGACGGGGAAGAAGTGGCGCGAGCAGTCGAGGTGAGCGCCACGGTAGCTGAACTCCGGTCCGTCCTTGATGGTGACGCACGGCATCTGATACTCCTGGCTGGCTTCGGCAAGCGTGGCCTCGGGCAGCTGCAGGGCCTTACGCAGCGTCTGCTGGGCATAGAAAAGGCCGGCCTCGGACGGAGCGGTGATGTCGATGCCTGATGGGGTGACGTCGATCTGATAGGCCTCGGAAGGTACGGGATACGATGCCCAGCGCGAGGCCTTGGTATCGATATGGGTGCGGACGGCACTGGCGGCATTCTGGGCCGTAAGGGTGAACTGTCCGTCGTGTGGCTCGATGCTGCGAGGCAGCGGGATGGTCTGGTAGTTGGCTACGTTCTGGGCCGAAGCGAGGGCACAGCAGCCGATGAGTGCAAGTAGAGAGAAGGTGTGCTTCATTACGCGTGATGTTGTGTTGTTGACTTGTATTGACGGGCACAAAGATAGCAAATTATTGCAACGGAGCAAAATTTTTGGCCTTAAATCGGCCTCCGGAGGTGTGTTTTTTGTATTTTCGGCTCGAATACCGGCCTTTTGTGCGCTTGCTGATTAAACCTTCGACCCAGGGATGGGTCAAATATGAAATTACTCGCGCATACACATTACACTTATAATAGATCATGAACAAAAAACTGAAATGGGGCCTGATTGCCTGTGGAATTATTGCCATCGCCTGTGGTGGCTATTGGTATCAGCAGCCCAAGGTCAACGAGGATCTGGCAACGTCCGACCAGCCTGCACCGGGCGGTAAGGGGGGAGGAGCAAAGAAAGTCCTCAACGTCAATGCCCGCGTGATCCGTCCACAATTGCTCACCGACGAGTACGTCACCACCGGCCTTATCCTTCCGGACGAGGAGGTAGCCCTGTCGTTCGAGACATCGGGCAAGATTGTCGACATCTCGTTCGCCGAAGGTTCGGCCGTCCACAAGGGACAGCTGCTGGCCAAGGTGAACGACAAGCCGCTGCAGGCACAGCTGAAGCGCCTGGAGGCACAGCTGGACCTGGCTCGTAACCGCGTGTACCGTCAGGAGCAGCTGCTGAAGAAGGATGCTGCCAGCCAGGAGGCATACGAGGAGGCAAAGACCAATCTGGCCACGCTCGAGGCCGAGATTGACGGTGTGAAGGTCAACATCGGCCTGACCGAGCTTCGTGCTCCGTTCGATGGCGTGATAGGCCTGCGTCAGGTCAGTGTGGGTGCCTATGCCAACCCTACGACCGTCGTGGCCAAGCTGACCAAGATTTCGCCGCTGAAGATCGAATTCTCGGTACCTGAACGTTACGCTACGCAGATTCGCAAGGGCGTCAACATGGACTTCACCGTCGAGGGTCATCAGGAGCCGTTCCATGCGCAGGTCTACGCCGTCGAGTCGTCGGTCAACCGCGACCAGCACGTCTTCACGGCCCGTGGCCTCTATGCCAATACGAACCATCGACTGCTGCCCGGTCAGTACTCGAGCATCCTGCTCAAGAAGGAGGAGATCCCCGATGCCATGGTGATTCCTTCGGAGGCCATCGTCCCCGAGATGGGCGTCGACAAGGTCTTCTGTTACCGTGCGGGCAAGGCCATTCCGGTCGAGATCAAGGCCGGCATCCGTACGGCCGGCGAGGTACAGGTGCTGTCTGGCCTCGTCGTGGGCGATACAATCATTACTTCCGGCACGCTCCAGCTGCGCATGGGACTGCCGGTAACGCTTGACGAGATTGACTGACCATGAATATTTCCGAACTTAGCATCCGCCGTCCCGTCTTGGCCGTCGTGATGACGCTGATTATCCTGCTGTTCGGTATGATCGGCTACACCTATCTGGGTGTGCGCGAGTACCCTTCGGTCGATAATCCGATCATCTCGGTCGACTGCTCGTATCCGGGCGCCAATGCGGACGTCATAGAGAACCAGATCACCGAGCCGTTGGAGCAGAACATCAACGGCATCCCAGGCATTCGTTCGCTGTCGAGCGTCAGCTCGCAGGGTTCGAGCCGCATCACCGTCGAGTTCGAGCTTTCGGTCGACCTCGAGACCGCTGCCAACGACGTACGCGACAAGGTCAGCCGTGCCCAGCGTTTCCTGCCACGCGACTGCGATCCGCCTACCGTCTCGAAGGCCGATGCCGACGCCATGCCTATCCTCATGATCGCCCTGCAGAGCGACAAGCGTTCGCTGCTCGAGCTGAGCGAGATTGCCGACCTCACCGTCAAGGAGCAGCTCCAGACCATTGCCGACGTCAGCTCGGTAGGCATCTGGGGCGAGAAGCGCTACTGCATGCGCCTCTGGCTCGACCCCGTCAAGATGGCCGGTTACGGCATTACTCCGATGGACGTGAAGAGCGCCGTCGACAAGGAGAACGTCGAGCTGCCTTCAGGCTCGATTGAGGGTAACACCACCGAGCTCACCGTCCGTACCATGGGCCTCATGCATACGGCCAAGGAGTTCAACGACCTGATACTTCGTCAGGAAGGCAACCAGATCGTACGTTTCAGCGATGTTGGTCGTGCCGAGCTGGGCCCGGCCGATATCAAGAGCTACATGAAGATGAACGGTGTGCCGATGGTCGGCGTCGTCGTCATCCCGCAGCCTGGTGCCAACCACATCGAGATTGCCAACGCCGTCTACCGCCGTATGGAGCAGATGCAGAAGGATCTGCCCGAGGACGTTCACTTCAGCTACAGCTTCGACAACACGAAGTTCATCCGTGCCTCGATCGACGAGGTGAAGGACACCATCTTCGAGGCCTTCATGCTCGTAATCATCATCATCTTCCTCTTCCTGCGCGACTGGCGCGTGACGCTCATTCCCTGTATCGTCATTCCCGTCTCGTTGGTCGGCTCGTTCTTCGTCATGTATCTGGCCGGCTTCTCGATCAACGTGCTTACGATGCTGGCCATCGTCCTGTCGGTAGGCCTGGTGGTCGACGATGCCATCGTAATGACCGAGAACATCTATGTCCGCATCGAACGAGGCATGCGTCCGCGTGAAGCCGGTATCGAGGGTGCGAAGGAGATCTTCTTCGCCGTCCTGTCGACTACCGTCACGCTGCTGGCCGTGTTTATCCCGATCGTCTTCATGGATGGCATCACGGGACGTCTGTTCCGCGAGTTCAGTATCGTTATTGCCGGTACGGTGTGCATTTCGTCGTTCGCAGCTCTGACCATCACGCCGATGCTTTCGACCAAGATCCTGGTGCGACGCAAGCAGCAGAACGCCTTCTACCGCTGGAGCGAGCCATTCTTCCTCGGCCTGAACCGATACTACAGCATCGGCCTCAGTTCGATGTTGAAGCATCGCTGGCTGGTGTTCCCGATCATCGTGGCCATGGTCAGCATCATCCTGTGGCTCTGGAACGACATTCCGTCCGAGATGGCCCCGATGGAGGACCGCTCGAGCATCACCATCCGTACCCAGGGCACCGAGGGCGTGACCTACGAATATCTGCGCGACTATACCGAGGACATCAACCTGCTGGTCGACTCGATCGTACCTGATGCCGACAACATCTCGGCTCGCGTCAGCGGCGGCGGTGGCAATATCCGCATCACGCTGAAGGACCTGAAGGATCGCGACTACTCGCAGATGGAGGTGGCCGAGCAGATTACCCGTGCCGTAGCCACGAAGACCAAGGCACGCTCGTTCGTGCAGCAGCAGTCGTCGTTCGGTGGACGTCGTGGCGGCATGCCTGTACAGTACGTACTGCAGGCTACCAACATCGAGAAGCTACAGGAGGTGCTGCCCGAATTCATGGCCAAGGTCAACCAGAATCCTACGTTCCGTATGGCCGACGTCAACCTGAAGTTCAGCAAGCCTGAGGCACGTCTGTCGATCGACCGCGACAAGGCTTCGATCCTCGGCGTTTCGACGCGCGAGGTGGCTCAGACCCTGCAATACGGCCTTTCAGGCCAGCGTATGGGCTACTTCTATATGAACGGCAAGCAGTACGAGATCAAGGGCGAGATCAATCGCCAGCAGCGAAACAAGCCGGCCGACCTCAAGTCCATCTACATCCGTAACCGTCAGAACCAGATGGTACAGATGGACAACCTCATCGACCTGCACGGCGGCATCGCGCCTCCGAAGCTCTATCGCTACAACCGCTTCGTATCGGCTACCATTTCGGCCGGTCTGGCCGATGGCAAGACGATAGGCGAGGGCCTGGACGAGATGGACAAGATTGCGGCCGAGACGCTCGACGACTCGTTCCGTACCGCCCTGACCGGCGATTCGAAGGAGTTCCGCGAGTCGTCGTCGAGCCTGATGTTCGCCTTCGTGCTGGCCATCCTGCTCATCTACCTCATTCTGGCCGCTCAGTTCGAGAGCTTCAAGGATCCGGTCATCATCATGCTCACCGTGCCTCTGGCCATTGCCGGAGCCTTGATCTTCATGTCGTGCAACGATATTACGATGAACCTCTTCTCGCAGATCGGCATCATCATGCTCATCGGCCTCGTGGCCAAGAACGGTATCCTGATCGTCGAGTTCGCCAACCAGAAGCAGGAAGCCGGCACCTCGAAGCTGCAGGCCATCAGCGAGGCGTCGCAGCAGCGTCTGCGTCCGATCCTGATGACCAGTACGTCTACCATCCTGGGCCTGATTCCGCTGGCCTTCGCTACGGGCGAGGGTAGCAACCAGCGTATTGCCATGGGTATCGCCGTCGTAGGCGGCATGCTGGTGTCGACGTTCATGACCATGTTTGTCGTTCCGGCTATCTACAGCTACATCTCGACCGACCGTTCGCTCCATGCTGACGACGAGGCTCCTCGCAAGCCTGCCACCAAGGGTAATGCCAAGGGCGGTGTGCTGGCTACGGTTCTCGTGCTCGTAGCCCTGTTTGCACCAGCGACGGCCTGGGCCCAGACCACGACCGAAGCCGGCGCTACGCCATCGGCCGTGGCCCAGCAGCGCTCTGAACCGCTACGCTACGCCCTGCGCGACTGTGTGATTCGTGGCCTCGAGCAGAACTATCAGCTCCAGATTGTGCGCAACCAGGAGCAGATGGCCCACAATAATGCCACGCTGGCCAATGCCGGAGCCTTGCCTACGGTCGACGCTACGGCTTCGTACCGCCGTCCCGACCTGCTCGAGGACGGATATGCTGCCGATGCCGGCGTATCGCTCAACTGGACGCTGTTCGACGGATTCAAGATCCAGACCAACTACCGTCAGTTGCGCATCCTCGAGCAGCAGGGCGAGACTGCCACGCGCATAGCCGTCGAGAACCTGATTTCCGACATCGCTTCGGAGTATTACAACTACATCCAGCAGATCATCCGTCGTCAGCACTATCGCTACGCTCTGGTCCTGTCGCGCGAACGTCTGCGTATCGCCGAGCTCAACTATCAGACCGGCCGCTTCTCGGGCCTCGACTATCATCAGGCACGCGTCGACTTCCATAGCGACAGCTCGGCCTACGTCCGTCAGCGCGAGGCTGTGCATGCTACACGCATCCGCCTCAACAAGCTGATGGCCAATCACGACGTCGACCAGCGCATCTCGGTTCCCGACAGCACCATCAGCATCCGCGACGACCTTTCGCTCGAGGTGCTCTGGCAGCAGACCCTCGATGCCAATGCCTCGCTGCTCAACGCTGCGCAGAACACGATGCTGGCTGAGCAGGATCTGCGCAAGGTTACGGCCCGCAACTATCCATACCTGCGTCTGAATACGCAGTACGGCTATACGTTCACGCCTGACAACGACCGCCAGTCGTTCACCGGAGGCCTGACCATGGGCATCAACCTGTGGGACGGCAACCGACGTCGCGAACGCCGCAATGCCGAGCTGGCAATCCAGAACCGTCAGCTGCAACGTCAGCAGCTCGAGCTGGATCTCCACGCTTCGCTCACCACCTTCTGGATGGCATATCGCAACAACCTGGACCTCCTCGACCTGCAGCGCCAGAACCTCGAGATCGCCGAGAGCAACCTCGAGATCGCCATGGAGCGCTACAAGCTGGGTAACCTCTCGGGTTTCGATATGCGACAGGTGCAGAAGGCGTTGCTCGATGCCGAGGAGCGTGTGCTGCAGGTCGAGTACGATGCCAAGATCTGCGAGATCTCACTGATGCTCATCAGCGGCGGCATCGACTGGTATCTGCTCTGATTCGCCTACCTATTTCTCAATTATAATATTAATCCTATCATGAAGTATCCAATTCTTCTATCTCTGTCGCTCCTCTGTGCGGCGACAGCTTCTGCCAGGACCGAGAAGGTCAGCGTGCCCGGATCGAAGGGCCAGCTCTCGGCCATCCTTGTAACTCCTGACAATCTGACCGAAGGCCAGCGTTGCCCTATGACCATCCTCTGCCATGGCTTCGGTGCCACCAAGGACGAGCATCAGGGCATGATGAAGGACCTGGCCGACACGCTCGCTGTCGAGGGTATCGGCTCGATCCGCTTCGACTTCAACGGCCATGGCGAGAGCGAGGGCAAATTCAGCGAGATGACCGTGCTCAACGAGGTCGAGGATGCCAAGTGCGTCTACCGCTACGTCGCAGCCTTGCCCTATTGCGGCAAGATCAGCATCGTGGGCCATTCGCAGGGTGGCGTGATCTCGAGCATGACAGCCGGCGAGCTGGGAGCTTCGCAGATCGATCGTGTCGTGCTGCTGGCACCTGCAGCCACACTTCGCGAGGATGCCCTGCGTGGCTCGACCTTCGGCAAGCAGTACGATCCGGTCAATCCTCCTGCCGAGATCGAGATATTTCCGGGCAGGTCCCTGGGTGGCAACTTCGTCACCACGGCCCGTACCTTGCCTATCTACGAGACGGCTTGCCAATACACGGGTCCCGTCTGTCTGGTACACGGCACCGACGACCGTATCGCTCCCTATAGCTTCTCCGAGACCTATCACCGCGAGTATCCGCAGAGCGAGCTGCATCTGATCGATCTGGACGACCACGGCTTCTCGCACAACTACCAGCTGATGAAGCAGACCGTCGTGCGTTTCCTCACCAAGGCCGATGCTGCCATCGGCGAGCGCTCAACGCTCAACGTGCGCAATAGCCGCTATCCTCGCCTTACGAGCGACAATCGCGTCGTCTTCGGCCTTCATGCTCCTACGGCCGGTCGTGTACAGGCCGACATCAGCGGCAAGCAGTACGACATGAAGCGCGATGCCAACGGCTTCTGGACCGTCACCAGCGATCCGCAGACCGAGGGCTTCCACTACTACTTCCTGCTGGTCGATGGCGTGCGTGTAGCCGATCCTGGTGCCGAGACCTTCTATGGATGCAGCACCATGGCCAGTGGCATCGATATTCCATATCCCGATGCCGGTGCTGACGGACTCTATCCCGATCGTTTTGCGCTGCGCGACGTACCTCATGGCTCCATCGTCCAGAAGCGTTATTACAGCACTACAGCCGGTGCCTGGCGTCGCATGCTGGTCTATACCCCTGCAGGTTACGACAACAGCAAGCAGAAGTATCCTGTCCTCTACCTGATGCACGGTGGAGGCGAGGACGAGCGCGGTTGGTCCGTACAGGGTCGCACCGATGTCATCCTCGACAACCTCATCGCCGAGGGTAAGGCCACGCCTTGCATCATTGCCATGCTCGACGGTAATACGTCCGACTTCGAGTCTGAGCTCCTCAACGACTGCAAGCCTTTTGTCGAGCAGAACTTCCGTGTACGCACCGGTGCTGCCAATACGGCCATCGCAGGCCTCTCGATGGGTGGTATCCAGACGCTCAACACCATGGTAGCTCATCCCGAGCTGTTCGGCTACGTCGGCGTGTTCAGTTCTGGCTGGTGGGCCAATGCGGCTCCTGGTCGTCCGTCGATGGCCGAGCCCTATTATGCCGAAATGGAGAAGAATCCTTCGCGCTATGCCTTCCGTAGTCTTTACCTCAGCATGGGCGGTCAGGAGGACATCGCTTATGGCAATTGCCAGCAGATGATGAAGCGCTTCGACCAGATGGGCCTCAAGTACGAGTATCAGGAGTTCCCCGGTGGCCACACCTGGCCTGTATGGCGCGAGAGCATCTACCACTTCGCCCAGAAGATGTTCCGTTAACAAGTCGTTTCCCCCCCCCCCCCCTCTGGGTAACAAAGGAGACGTGTCAAAGGACACAGATATTAAAGAATAAAAAGTATTAGCCACCTTCGTTGAATGTACTTTAACGAGGATGGCTATTCTTAATATTAACCCCTTATTATTCCCGCGTTCTTCTTTTGCCCTAACGGCGATTTTTCATATACAGCGGAACTTTGGGGGAAGCATAGGAAGAGGAAATCCATGAACATGATATTATCCCACTGGCTCATGATCGGATGGACGTTCTTGTAGTTGTACAGGATCTCGCGAGGGTCAAGGCAATGGGCGGGCGTCAGTTGTCGGCGTACTGCCGAATCGGGCAAGAGGACAGACAGGAAATGGTTGACCTCCCTGTCCATCCAGAATGGCATATACGAGCTGTTAGGATAGTAGATGGTCAGCAAGCGGTACTTCAACGGCGGATAGAGCGGATTGTCGTGAATGGCTTTCTTGTCACCGATGGCACCATCATTGAGCAGCTTGACGATATTGTCCAACTGCTGCTGATAGAGGCTGTCTGAACAGTCACGACACTCGTAAGGTTCGGAGTCAACATCATAAAATGCGCCTATCCAATCCATGCCATACTTCAGGCGATGGGTGAATCCTCGCGGATTGTCCATCGAGTACTCACTGCGAGGCAAGTTCTTGATGCGACTGATCGGAAACTCGGAGATAAATGTATCGCGTTCGGCCAGACTTCTGCTGATAGTGCTCCTGATCCAGTCTTCCTGCCGCATGAATCTTTCGAGGGCAACGGCGATGCTGTCACGTGTCTCAGCATCATATTGTTGGGATATCTGCTTGGCAAGGCTGACACCATTATCGTCGTTCGGGGTCCATGCCGCTGCTGCCTGATCGTTCCGGCCGAGCCACCATGCCGAGGCGAGGAGGGCAACCTGGAGCATTACGACGAGCGTGCCAATCAGCCACATCTTCGCCCTACGTCTACGCCGATCGACTGACTGCATGGCCTCCCTGACCTGCGTGATCGTCTGATATCGGTGTTCTACCGAGGCAAGACAACGTCTGACTACATTATTATAATAGGAGGGGAGGTCCGGAAGCTGTTCAAGCAGACGGCCGAGGCTGTAAATGTCACACCGGCAGTCGAAGCTGGCACTCTCAAGCTGTTCCGGAGCCATATAACCCTCTGTCCCGGCCGGCTCTTTCAAGATCGAGTACAATGGACTATCAGCCAGGCCGAAGTCAATCAGCTTGGGATGATGTCCATCGTGTGTAATGAGGATGTTCTCTGGCTTGATGTCGCGATGCACAATCTGCCGCTGGTGCAGATAGATCAAAGCCTCGAACAGCTCATCGACAATGCGGAGGGTGTCTTCGGGTTTGATCTCGGACGATGCAAAGTATTGGTCCCAGGTGACGCCATCTATAAATTCGGCAATGATGCAAGTGCCCAGAGGCTCCACCTGCATCATGTCAAACGTCTGCACGATGTTGGGCGAACTGAGCGTGAAGCAGATGTCAAACTCTTTTCTAAGCAGCTGCCGGTAGCGATTGTCCTCCTTTGCCTGTTCGGTCAGTCGCTTGAAGACGAGCCATTTGCCGCAATACTGGGCCTTGTAGATCTCGGTATATCCGTTCTGCGAGGCATGGAGCAACTGCAATCCAGACAAAGATTCGCTCATCGTAGCGGCTTCAGGACCGCTTTCGCTATAGAACTGCGACATAGTCTGGTTCTTCTTTACGTTCGGTTAGCTTCAGCATGGTAAGTCCGCCTTCTGTCCCTGCGATATAATTACCTATATTGCGGCCGTCGCGCATCACGTTGGTCGCCTGTAAAGGCTGATTCAAGGCCAGCATCATGATGGTCATCTCGTCGCCGCACTGGATCTTGGCATTGTGGCTCTCAATCACCTGAAAGTGCTTGCCTTGCATTGCCTGAAGTATAACCTTACGGTCAGGCATCCATTCTATATGGATCCTGTCTCCTTCGCAAACCTGACTTTCAAGCAGGACGTCATTATGTATGAACGCGGAACAGATTTCAGCATTCTCCACGAAATTTCCCCATCCCAGATACCCCAGATAGCGCGACAGCACTCCCAGGGAAGAGCGACGCGGAAAGCTCTCCGTCTGTATATAGCCGAAGATGCGTTTCAGGGTTGTAGCGCTGATATCCTCTCCCGTAGTTTTCTTGACCTTGATCGAGAGATAATCAAAGTCAGAAGGAGTTTCAAGCGAATGGTTGAACTTGCGCATGACGCAAGCTTTCAGTTTCTCAAGTATTGCGTTTTGATCCATTGACAGATATGTTCTACAATGACGCAAAGATAACTATTATTTCTCGTTTCAAAACAGGCCGAACCAAAACATGTCGTGCCAAATCGTGCCAAATGAATAAAATAGTGCAGTATCGCAATATCCGGATAGCATTTATAGGGGGTAAAATCTGTGTTTATCAATTTGTATATTGGAAGCAAACAAAAGAAATAAAGTCGTCGGAAACTCACTTTGTTTCGAGTTCCCGACGACTTATTTCGTTTATAACAGAGGGATGGCGTTATCCGAGCTGCTTTGCAAGAGCCAAGACTTTGTCTCGCAACTCTATGTATTCGTTATTTTTATTGACGTTCAGTCTTTCTTGTTGGTAGCAGGTTGAGAAGTACATGATTGCAGCAACCTTGGAATGTTGGTGTACGACTCTCCTTTATCACCAAAAAACAAGGCTCTTGTGGTTGCAAGTTCCATCTTTCCGTCAGCACACAGATCTTCCACCCACTTCTGGGTACTCAGGAAACGTTCAGTCTTCTCGAACTTAGGGATAAAGTGAAGCAATTCCTTAACTACAGCCTTGGAAGTTCCGAAGTAACGGTTTGTGTTGAGGTGGTGCAAAAGGAACCAGAATTCAATAGAAGGAAGACTGTCACAGATAATGACACGCTCGTCCTTTTCGTAATTTTTCATGAAAGCCTCGTAGCGAGTCTTCTCGCCTGCATCCCATGCCTGCACATCTGTGTCGAATACGACTATTGCACGTCCTTCACTGGCAAGGACGTGTTCGATATTCTTCGTCAAGGCGCTAATGTGTTCGTTACCGAAGAAACGCGGACGAATCTGTATCTGAAGTTCCTTCAACTTTTTGAGATGGGTGAAGTACCATTGTTCCGTTATGCCAGCACCAATAACCACTGGCATAGACGGACGCTTCTCTTTTTGCTTTCTGTCTTTACGTGCCATAGTGGTTAGATGTTTGGATGGGCACCAAACTGTCCGTGGCGATAAGCATTGCAGATACTGTTTGGCGACATGCGTGACAAGCCCTTGAAGTCAGTAAGAGAATACAAGTCAGAAACGCCGGACTTGTCTTTCTCCACGAACCACACATTATCTTTGCGGATAAGGTCATCAATCTGACGAAGCAGTCCGTCATAGTGTGTGGTAAGCAAAAGCTGGCTGTTGCTGTCGGCACGTAGGAACTGTTGGATAACAAATTCCATCAACTCTGGATGCAGTGATGCTTCCATCTCGTCAATCATCAGGAGGGTATTCTTCTGTATGGCATCAAAAACGGCAGCCTCTACACCAAGCACACGGTTGGTTCCAGCACTCTGATCTTCCATGCCAAGTTCATAATGCTCTGAGCCATTGCCATTTGAAACGGTATGTTCGAAGCCAATGACATCCTGCTTGACACGCATATTAGTGATGTTGAAGTCTGCATGACCAAGGAAGTCAAGAATGTAACTGCGGAAATCTACATTCTCTTCAAGCATGTCACGGCTATAGTCTGAAAGATTGCGTTCTGGAGCAATGACAGGCATGAACTGACGCATCCACAATCTGACGTTGTCAACGTGCTTCATCTTCATGTTGACACGACCACGGGCTGCCATGAACGACATGTTTGGCAAGCAATGAAGCAGAAGGGCTTTCTGTTCATCGCTGCTTATCTTCTGTACATTGGCATTGTAGCGCACAACAGATTGTTCATCCTCCAACTGACGCTCAAAGACCATTATTGGCTGAACAGTCTTGTAGTATGACAGCTTTTCGTATTGCACCCTGTTGCGTGTCATGGTGAGCTGATACCAGTAGCGGACACCATCTACCCAGAACTTCATATTGAACACGGAAGGTTCCTTCGAAGATGTTGAGTCAAGAAGGAACGGTTTCGCCATTGTCAAGGTATCCATATTCTGTGGCTCGGCAAACCAGAAGTTGTGCAATGCCTCGATAGCTTTCAGCACATTTGACTTACCACTTGCATTGGAACCATAGATAATGCCCAAGCGGAGCAAACGTGTTCCGTTTGGCATGACCTTAACATGAGCATTCTCCAGATCTTCATCTGGCAACGCTTCGAAACTCAGTGTCACTTCGTTCTTAAAGGACAATATGTTCTTGAAGGAGATTTCTTCAATCATATCTTTTGGCAATTAAATTTCTATGCAAAAGTAAGGAAAATTATCGAAACGAGGAAACAGTTTAGTAGAAAACTGTAAATCTAATCATGATATTTTACAAAGAATAGCACTTTCGAAGAATAGAGTTGTCATTTTGGCTATTTTTCATTCAATAATTCTTCTATACATAACAAGATAAATTGTTTAGCTCAATCCGACATCGTTGATCGGCCATTGCTTCAATAGTACTCTGAAATGTCTATGGCCGTGGACAAAATAAGTCATCGGAAACTCACTTTGTTTCGAGTTTCCGACGACTGGTTTCATTTATAACAGAGGAAGAGCGTTATGCGAGCTGCTTTGCTATATCTTAGGTTCGATTATTATTCGAAAATAGGCACTTTGCCCGCATAAACCTTTTGAATCGTTTCCTCATAACAAAGCGTTCTTCCTGCTGTTCGCCCCAAAAGATGATCTTCACTTTTCAAAATAGTACATAAATGCATCTTTTTAAGTACGGATTCAACTGTAGCTACAGTAATATCTTCAAGAGACAGAAGATTTTCGACAATCAATTTTACAGGAACCACATGATCCTCATGGAAGACATCATTAAAAATGATTTTTCCTCCAGGCGATACCTTCTCTGATTTGCACCTGTCAGAACTGCCGATATATTTACAATACTCCCAGTCTTCTGTCAAATTGTCACAGATTACAGAATCTCGATAGGAATACTTCATAATGTCCTTGTCTTTCGATATCTTATTCCAGATATTAAAAGCTGCCACAGACAGATGTCTTTGTTCTCTTGGAATGTCATATTGCCTGATCGACTGTCCTATAAGATACTTTGCAGAACCAAGATAGCGCTTCATTTCCAGCTGTGGCAACGATGGCAAATCTTGCTGAATGTGTCTTAGCAAACAGACAAGAGAATCGATAATCATTTGGTTTTTCATTTTCATCAGTAAGAATCAGTCAATCATTACTCGATTATGTCCCAATTTTTGACCCAAGCTGTCAAGCTTACACTACTCTGCTGCAATTGTTGCTGAGTTACCGCTGTGCATCTAATGGTATCAATGGTACGCCCCGAAGGTCCATTGTATCCCATGGCACTACACATACTGTTATTGTTGCTACATATAGGAAAAATCTCGCTCAAGATAAGAACACTCATCGATTCACACCATCCGAACATATTTGCCATTTTTATCACATTGCTTGTATCGAACGAAGACAGATTAAGATTCATCAACGAAGTACAAAAATAAAACATACGTTCCATCGTCGTGACTTTCTCTGTATTAAAGCTTGACAGATCAAGTTTTTTCAATGATCCGCAGCTTTCGAACATAGCATTCATACTCTTAACATTCTCTGTATTCAATCCAGCCAAATCAAGTTCTTTCAATGCCGTGCAATGATAGAACATAGAAGACATGTCTGTGACATTCTGCGTATTAAATCCAGACAAATTGATGGTCTCTAAGCGATCACAACGGCTGAACATACTTTGCATCGTTGTGACATTCTCTGTATTCAATACGGACAGATCAAGCTCTTTCAATACCCTGCAGTCATAGAACATAGAAGACATATTCGTGACTTTCTGAGTGTTAAAGCTAGACAGATTGACACTTTCTAACCTTAAACAACTGTTGAACATGGCACTCATTGTCGTGACATTGTCCGTATTAAATCCAGACAGGTCAAGTTCTTTAAATCCAGTGTTATTGAACATGCCTGACATATTCGTAACATTCTGCGTATCAAATCCAGAGAGATCAAGATCTGCCAATTTCGAGCTGGCATTAAACATACTTGCCATGGTGGTGACCTTCTGTGTATTAAACCCAGACAAATCAAGGCTCGTTAATGCAGACATTGCACTAAACATAGAAGACATATCTGTTACGTTCTCTGTGTTGAAGCTTGAAACGTCAAGGCTGGCTAGATCTATACAAAGATAGAACATGTTACTCATATTTGTCACCTTCTGAGTATTAAAGCCCGACAAATCGAGACTAGTCAGACTTGAGCAACTTGAGAACATATTCTTCATAAAAGTAGCATCTTCGGTGCTAAATCCAGAAAAATCAATACTTGTCAATTTTTTACATTTATTGAACAGATGTCCATAGTCACGTCCACTTATTTTATCTGCTTCTGTGCTGATAGTAATCACTCCATCTGCATAATTTGCATAAATTTTGTAAGGAGAATCCGATGCGGAAACAACCTTTCCGGTATTAACAGAAGAATTAGCATCAAACCTAATCTCCTGAATTAGATTATCATCGCCAGAATAATAAACAACAGAACCTTTCGCTAAAGTCTTGATTGCTTGATTGAAATCAGTTCCAACCACTAACTTGGCTTTGGTAAATTCTTTTTTCTCAGCAAAAGGCTCCGCCGGCTGATATTTATAGGCCTTGCCGGCAACCATATTCGCTTTGCCTGGCACCGTGGTGGTATATGACTTTCCTGCGCTATTTGTCAATGTAAGTTCAAGAGTCTCCCCTTCTTGGTTGACAGGAGGAATCATTGCATAAATAATGACCTCTTCATTTGCTGTTGTAGTAACGATATTATTCAGACCGACCTTAAACGTCGAATAGCAATATGTAGGCGTGAGTACAGGCGTTGCTGAAGATAGGTCGTATGTAGCCTGAGCAATAAATGGAACATGGTCACAATTCAAAGTGAAACTGCGATAGTCGCCGGGTTCGGGAATGGTAAGTATAAAACGTGCAAAACAGCCAAGGTGTTTGAGATCGAGATTGAATGCCCCCTGATCATTTGTCTTTGCAGGAGCAGAAACAAGATAATCGTATTTTCCTACATGTGCAAAAGGATCGTTGCCATCCATCTCCTGGCCGACATAAGCTACTGGAAGTTCTGAGATCTTGCTATGGTAGTTATCTTCTGAGAAAGGATAATATGACGCATAGCTATACTCCGGACGCAATACACCCCACGAACCACCATCTAATGTGGCGGTGCTTCCATTAGCCTCCTTAACATCGAACGCCATCTGGGCCTTATCAAGAGGGAAAATGCCGATTTGGTCATTTTCCTGCCACTGGAATGTGTAATACTCGACAGAATTTCCGTCCTCATCAATAAATGGTGCAACAGTGGCGGTGATGGCTTGCGCTTCAACTCCAGGAGCTTCGTTTGTTGTCCAGCCAGTGACGCTGACGTTCGAAACCTCGACACCAGTGCCTGTGAGAGTCAGTGTGACAGCTGTACGGGTAGCAGGTTTCAAGGACACAGAAGTGAGAGTCTTGCAGAATGTCACATCATTGATGTCACAAGAGATGGTCAGATCCTTAGCCTCCTGTGTCGCAGGTACCAAAAGGCACTTATAAGTATTAGATGCCGACAATGCCACTGCATTTGCTGGCGAATAGGTGAAGCCCGTACTTGCTTTAGTTGCTGTAATCTCTCCTCCTTCGAGGATGTTCATCGTTCCTGAGGTGGCAACGCCATCGCCTGTCAAAGTGAATGAAGAGAGGCTGGCAGACGATACCGTCTCACTCTTGACAAAGGTAATGTCAAGGCGTGACAGAGCATGCTGCATCGTAATATTGACTGGCATCGGAGTCTGCACATTAATTGATGCCGTCGGCGATGACAGATACATGTAGTCATCACCATCGACCGATGAGACAACAGGAATTGCAGTAGCATCAGTTGCATCTGCGCTATATGGATAGTAGCCATAAAGCTTACCTTGTGTAGAAGAAAGCAAGATTGGCGAGGCGCACGACCATGCTGTTGCATCTGCGGCCTTGGTATAGGCCACATTGCTATATCCTGCTCCCTGGCCATTATAAGCCGCACCGCCTTCTCTTGTCACAAAGAGACCGATGCTAGCCGCATCAGACTCTGGGAATGCCGTTGCATCGATCGAGGAACGGGTTGACAGGTCACTAGTCGAGACAGAAGCGATCTCAAGAGGCGTCGCATCCTGATGGTTGAACTGCTCTGAAAGGTCTTCGCTACAACTGTTGAATAGCAAAGAGCAGATATATGAACTGAAAATAAAAAATCTACGCATATGATTATCATTCATTACTTTTTAACAATCGGCCGAACACTAAAACCTTGGTAACGTACATCAGAAGTATTATGTATATCTCCCGCTCTTGTATCATTTAATTGAAACATATAGAAATAGTCTGTAATGTATTCTGTTATTGTACCTGCCCAATAAAAACCTTTTTGCTTAAGATAAAAACACTCTGTATGATCTAACAATGAAGCAGAGCCTGCAGAGAAGATAATATCAGAATCAGATTCCTCATATCCACTCTTATACCCAGCAGCAGGTAGGAACAAGGTGTTGCCGTTCATGCCTACAAATTTTAGGCCTGGCACATCATTGATTGTCTCTGCCTGATGTTCACAATAGTTTGTAAGTTCTACAAAGTCTTCATGAGTCGGAAGCTGCCAACTGTCTCCCCAGTTATAAGATGCAGCATCATATTCTGATTCACATATATTCTCCATCGGGCATGAAAGATAATCTGGCACATAGTTTGTCCATAAAAACTCTTCTTTAGGAGTCGTTTCAGCCCAAGCAAAATAATCGCCATAATCCTCAGGATTATCTGCACCAAGATTGCAAGTTGCCCACAGAGTACCGCTTGGTAAGCCTAAATCGACATACGCATGCCCATTGAATGGATCAAATGGTGCCAAATCTCCAGACAACACACCTCCATCAGCCCAATCGGCAATCGAAACATTCCCTATGGTCAAAGCTGTTGAAGAAAGGTTGAATGTGAATGTGTAGATATTACCTTGTTTGATAGGTGAGACAGTACCATTTGTCTTCACTGGGATGTCGGAAACATTATAATACACTTCATCAATCTTGACGCAGACCGAAACCTTTGCATCAGTAGACTCTGCGATAGGCGCAACGAACCATTGATCCTGTGCGCCAGTATTGCCATTCGCTTTGACCACTTTATTCCACGAGCTTTCGATAATAGTGGATGTAGAACCTGAAATCTCGCCTGTGGTGGAATTCAAAGTCCCTTCTGTAGAAAAAGCAGATGAAGAAATTGTGATATCTGATATATTGCCTGCACCAGTATAGGGATTAGCAGAAGACTTGTTGATAATCACCTTGATTACCGCCTGTGCATGCTTTAACGCAATATCTGCATGTGAAGATGTGGCCGAATAAGATGCCTCGCTGAATGGCTGATACATCCAGTCCTTCGGATCGCTCGTCTTCATTGGGATGGCAGTGATATCGACGTCTGCTGTATATGGATAATAAGCGGTCACAACACCCAAGTTGGCGTTTAAAGAAATGATTGATGACGATGACCAAGACAATCCATCGGTAGTGGTATATGAGACGTTTGAAGTCGCGCTACCATAAAGGTCACTCTTGTCCTCTTTATAAAGACTCACGCCTAATGATGCAGAGCCGCTGAAACTGCCACCGTTTACAGGCTCGGCAGCACGGGTCATGGCATCATCGAAAGTCACATCAATACACAAGGCGTTATTGCTTTTCAGCATCTCATCGCTATCTGTAGAGCAACCTACAAATAGTAGCGAGGCAGATGCCAAGATCATCAATGACGTATAACGGATGCTAAACATTGAAGAAAAACGTTTTTTCATTATTCAAAATATACTACATCAATCCTTGATTATTCCATTACAAGTAAATCTTTCTGGGCCAACGTCTTGATGAAGGACTCGACATCGGCAATGACTTCATTGGGCTGCATATCACAGAGCCCAGCCAAGGTTTCGGCAATCTGATTGACGGAATGATTTGCCATCAACCCCTCGAAAATGACCTTGGCGGTACCATTCAGGCGCACGAGTCTAGAAGGCTCGTCGTCGGCCACGCCAATAGGAACTGCAACGTATTCGCCCAAAAGTTCCTGAATCGCATAATCATATTTCAGTTTCATAGTTGTCTTTATGCTTTTTCCTTCTATATTGTTCATATTCTGCACACATAGCACGAACAATATTGTTAATCTTTTGTTGCCGCTGCTCCGGGAAACACTCCTGAGCCTCCTGACACTTCTTCAGGCGGAGACACTGAAGATAGGCAGGGCAAGTCTGGCAGGCAGTAATGTCTTCAAACCTCTCCTTGAATGAACGGATCCTCTCTTTGTCAAGCCCCGTGTTGTCAAGATGTCCGATAAATTCAGAGTCGGTATAATGTTCGCACTTGCCGAGATGACCATCTGGAAGTATCAGCACGCTGTTATCATCATCGGCCATACAACGATTGATGGAGAGGTGGCGTTCCAATTTCTTGGTTCTGGATAAGCCAAGTTGCAGAATCTTCTCGGTCAGTTCCTCCTGACGGGCATAGAGATTTGCACGACTTTGGTCAGAACGGATATGCGAAGAATCTCCAGCGAACTCGAATAGCACATGGCTATAGACGCCCAATCCTTTCTTTCCTTTATAAGCCTCGGCCAACTCATCGACCAAAGCGAAAAGATCGTCGCTATTATGGCGATCGAGGTTCAAGCGGATGACTACATGGATTCCTGCATCCAGCAAAAGTCCTATATTCTTTTTGACATACTGATAGGCGCTTCCTTCCTTATATATATAGGCTTTGCTGCGATTATAGATAGCTTCCGTGCCATCAAGTGTGATCTGCACTTCCTGAAGCAGCCATTTCTCTTTGGCTACCGTGACCGTCTTTTCGTTAAACAGATAGCCGTTGCTGACCATCGAAGACGCAAATGCAATTCCGCGCTTTGCTAAACTTTGGCAGATGAAGTCAATGATGCCTTTATTATATAATGGTTCTCCTCCGAACCAGCGGATTTTTACCTTTTCTTCGCCATGATGACTGGCAATGTATTCAACGACTTTCTTTGCCGTTTCTTCGCTCATTGGAATATGCGAGCGATTTTTCTCGAAGCAATAGAAACAGCGTGCATTGCAATCGGTGGTTGTGAGGATGGTATAACCTGTGATAGAAGCTTTTTTGCGATGTATCAAAGTGTAGAGCGAACGTACTTGCTGCTGGAATTTATAATCATCGGTATTCGCCTTTAGCAAGAACCTGGCGCGAATGAGATGTCGTCGAATTTCCTCTTCTTGAAGCTCCCCTTCTCCTAAAGCAAGCAATTCTCCGGTCAGGACATTATAAAGTAGCTGTTGTTCTTCGAACCTATGCGATATAACATAAGCTGCCAAGCGCAACTGATCGTCTGATGACGCTTTGGCTGCACCCAGTACTTTCAATACTTCTTTATCGCCTTCTCGGATAATCTGCATACTTCAAATTAATTACCGGTATTGATGTGCCCACTGGCAGCATCCTCTTCGGCATACTGCTCAATGACGGTCTTGATGGCGTTGTCCAATGACATCGTTGCTCGGATTCGGTTTGAGGAATTTTTTGACAATATTGTACCGCCATAAGTCGGTGTCAATCCAGTATAGGTATTACCATTCTCATCCCATAATATAACGGTATATGAACCATTCAAGGTCAATGGAGCAGCAAAGCTCATGAAAATATATAATAATTCAGAACTACTATTTATCGTAAAGTTCTTCAAGTTAATGGATCTTACTCGTGATGTCTTAATATTTTCAAACTGCTGTGGTTCCGAGAACAGATTGTATTCTCCATAAGTAATAAAATCTGATGGCGTATTGCCCAAGATTGCCATTCTGGTAAATTCTACTGGATATGAGATGTCAGCATTGGCAGCATCCATTGTCAGTTGGAAACGAACGGTTGTTCCCGCATGTTCAAGATTAAAAACAAATTTATTGTCTACACACTCAGATGCATTAGAGACAATCAGCATGCAATCATTCATGTGTGCAACTGAAGCATTTCCATTTTGCACTGCGCCTAAATAAGAAAATGGAATAGCGTGAGAATTAAATATATCCTTATTAAATGGATAATACGTAGCATATTTTACAGATTGCTTTGCATCCCACCCTTCTGCAACAACACTCACACTAGTACTAGGAGCAGATTGTCCTGAGACAAAGAATGGAATCTGATATCCTCCATCTGCAAATAATCCAAACCCATCGCCATTTTCGTAAAATAAGTTACAAACATTGGTGTTTTCAGGATTCTCTACAACAGCTCTTGTTAAGCCTATATCAAAATTGTCAGTCTGAGCTATAGTATTGATTTCAATATAATATTTGCTCTGAAGTTTTTCGTCTTCTTCAGATGAACAAGCGCAGAAGAAAAACAATGAAGCTAAAAAAAGAGAAGTATATCGCATAATGATTTGGTTGCTAGGCGTGATGTGCATTAAATATATACATCACGCCATATTAATTATTCCGATTTTGAATAATATACTAATCGAGATCGCAAGGACTATCCAAACCGCTACAGCCTACCATCTGTGTAGTACAATCACTAGATGTAATGATGTCTCGTGCATCAACCTCAACCACCTCGAGCTGTGGCTTCTCGTAATTAAGCTTTTTCATTTTGTTAAAGTATTTATATTGTTAGTATGATGGGTTACTTATTTGCTTGGAACAATGATTTCCAGACTTTCCATCTGGTCGGTCTGCCAGTCAGTGATACTGATACTGCTTGGGGTCAATTCTGCTGTAGCAATTTCAGAAGGGGTGACCTGATCTGGATCATATACACGGCTAACGGTGATGCCATACACATAACGGTGTGCAGCCTGGAATCCTGAAGCCGGTGCTGGCAATGCCAATGCATAGTCATTGCCGTCCAGGTGAACAGAGAAAGTGATGAGACCAGTGTTCGTAGTAGGATATACCAGAATCGTCGGAAGTACTGATGGATCTGACGATCCGACTACTGGCTGTGTGGTTGGCTGTACGGTTATTGCGCGGCCAGATCCGGAAGTAACTGATCCGGTGAACACATTCAACGTGCCATCTCCCACACAAAGTACATTTCCACCGCCATCGGCGAACTGTAGCTTGTCAATGACTCCATGGCCGAAATAGGCAGTCCAGTCGCTCTGATCACGGTCGAAACGTACGGCTATCTGTGCCAAAGCATGCTTCAGACCGATGGTTGCATTTTCGAGATCTTTGTTGACAACGAGCACCGAACCATACATCACATCAGAAGTTCCGCTATCTATTGTCCCATCGCTCTGACCTGTTCCCTGATCTGCATTGACGGTAATTGGCACAGCTGCAGGATTAGTGCCTTCGGCCGAATATGGATAATAACTGTAAAGATAAGCATTGGCCTCACTCAAATAGATGAGCTGTGATTCTTCTGACTCATGCCAAAGGCCAGCAGCATTGCGCACGTAACAGTTATTGCCAGTCGATCCTCCGTACAACGTCGAATGATTGGCCGCAGTATAGGCAAATATGCCAATTCCCGGATCTTCAAGATCTGAAAAATCCTTAGCAGTAATGCCACTGCGGGTTTCTGCACCATCGGATGTGATACCTACTGAGAATCGTAATGGTACATGCTGCATGTCCTGAGTGATCTCGTCGTCAGACGAAGAGCATGCACTCATCGCAGCTATTGCCAATAATACAGTAATCTGAACTGATATCTTCTTCACTATAATAATATATAATGTGTATTGTAAATCTTTTTTTTACTGTTCTCCGATGACGAGGTTAATCTCATCCTGAGTATTCTCTTGCCATGGCGCGATGCTGACCGTGCCGATTGAGATTCTTACGAAGACGGCATTCTCGGCATCTGGACTGGTCCCGGCTCCCGTATGGCCTTCTGTCTGCTCCTGGCCGACAGTACCTGATGCACCATCGCTTCCTACCTTGTCGCCTGTTGATGTGATGACATTAGTTCCGTCAGGATAGAGCATATTGCCATCGGCATCAAGGATAGGCTGACCGTTGCTGTAATGAGTATTGCCATTCAAATGATCTTCTGGGTGCTCTGGGTCATCTGAAACCTTTGTGCCGTCAGGATAAAGCAAGTTGCCTTCTTCGTCTACAACACGCGAACCATCAGCGTACGTCAGATACTGGGTATGAACGCCAGCTTCGTCTTTCCCGACTGAACCAGTTGCAGTATCGTTTCCTACTTGATCGCCATTGGACGTTTTAACCGAGGTTCCGTCAGGATATAGCATATTACCATCGGCATCAAGAATAGGCTTGCCATTGCTATAGGTAGTATTGCCATCAAGATGATTCTCCGGATTCGTTGGATCATCAGAAACCTTGGTTCCATCAGGATAGAGCATGTTACCCTCAGAATCGAATAAAGGTGAGCCATCGGCATAGGTGTAATCAAAGATGGTATTCCCGTCGTCATCAGTACGCGTTGTAAGGGAATTGCCTTCGCCATCAGTCGGATTGCCTTCGGCATCGGTATAACCAGTACCATCAGCCGATGGCTTTATCAGCTTAATATTGATTGGATAGGCATAGCGATTACCGGCCATATAGCCTCCTGAAACAGCAGGCAGAACTGCGGAATATTCCTGTCCGTCAATGGTTACTGTAGCCTTAATATCATTGGCTGCCACTGAGCCCACTGGGAATAGCAGAAGGTTTACAGCTTCGGAAGATGCGATTGGCTTGTTGTTGCTATCAAACAATTTTACATTTGATGCGACAGAAATATCGGAAGCGCTTGCGCCGTCCATGGCAAGGGTACCAGTCTTGGCGTTAAGTGTAGCTGCACCTGCCTTAAGGACGTTAGCGGTTGAATTGTTCGACAACTTGACACCTGAGACAATTCCGGCTCGTTTTGCATCATCGTAAGCATAGGAAACATTATTGAACGTAAACGAAACCTCTGCTAACGCATGATGCATGGTAATATTGGCGCAGGGACTGGTTCGGATAACGGTTGCAGAACCATACATATAATCAATTTGATTGTCCGATTCTGTCTCAAACTGAGAAGCGGCTACGGTTACCGGAATGGCTGTGACATCGGCAACGATTGCCGAATATGGATAATACGCATACACCTCAACCGTGCCATCAAGATCAGAGATTGATACAGGGGAGGCGAGCGTCCATGAAGTGCCATTGGCCGATGTTGTCTTCAAGTTAGTAGCCAATGCTTCGCTGCCAGCATTCACTGCAAACAGACCGAGCTCAGAACCAGCAGAAAATGCGGTGCTATTAACTGCCGCACGAGATAACGAGCCTTGATTATCGATGCCAACATTCAACGTAAGCTCTGCAGGCAAGCCATTTGCAAGATTAGACTCATCTTCGTTGAGGCTAGTCTCTGCACACGAAGCAAGGAGTATTGAAAATGTACAAAAGGATAGAAAAGTTTTTTTCATTGTCGAACTTTACATTTATATTCACTTCATAATATTCTCAAATTAATGCTTTGACTATATATAGTCATCACAACGCCGCAAAGATACAACTTTTCTCTCATTCCTGCAAGTCCTGTGTCTTGCCATTTCATGCCACAGAATTCTATGTTATGCCAAATTGTGCCAAACATGTTGTTCAGCATAATAATTCAGGGGAATTCATTGAAAGCTGTGCCTGTAATCTGCCATATTATCATAACTTCTTTGCTGCAGTGATACGGTAAAAAAAAATATCCAAATTGGATAATCCAAAATGGATAATTTTTCGAACAATTATACAGATTCTTGTCAGATTTCGGGATTTCTGTTACAAATTCTTATCGATTATGCTATTCCTCTTTGGTATTTTGGGCAGGATGACTCAATGATGGAATGTATCAATACACCAAACAATACCTCCAGCCCATTACGACGAACTGCCCCGATTCTGATCGCCTTTAAGGTCTGTACTTTGCCGAGATCGCCCAAATTCCGGCAATTATTAACATCTTAGTAGCACTTAGTTGCATGTTGGTTACATGGGGCCTTTTTTATAACTGATAGAATATCAATCGATTATAAAGGTTAGTTGCATTTTTAGTTGCATTTTGCCCCCCCAGGCACTTTTTTACGCAATGTCGCCTCAAAATATTACATGCAGGAGCTTAGCATTTGCGAACGAACTTATAATCCAACTGATGCCGGTAAAGGCATGAATCTCAATATCGCTCTTGATGACCTCTGTGAATCGGACTTACCATCTATTGAAAGGCCTGACCTGAATTGTCTTGCTTCTGTGCACGAGAGTATCTTCCGTATCAAAAGTGACCAGCAGAAGATTATCACAGTTCAATTCCTCAGCACATTCCACCAAAGCGGAGAGTTCCCGCTTGAAAGTCCGCTCATTGCTTATGTCGTATGATACCTGAATGAGTTGCTCTACATGAGCCCCTTTGCGAGTGACAAAATCTACCTCCTTGTCATTGCGTGAGCGATAATAGAAGAGCGACTTCTCCTCGTCATAGCCTCGGCGATGCAGTTCAAGGAAGACTTGATTTTCGAGCAGACGTCCGAGACTCTCGCTGAGATTGAATCCCGCGCCCAGGACAAAGCCATTATCCACCACATACACTTTTTTCGGAGCCTTCATCATCAGCTTCAGCTTGTTATTATACCGCGGCAGATAATAGAACAGGTAAGGCTCGTGCAGATAGCCACAGAACTTCTTGACCGTATTCTCACTATTCATGCCGAGGTCTTCGCTCAACGACAATGTAGTAAACGGATTGCAGAAGTTGGAAAGCAAGTAGTTGGCGAGGTTGAACAGTTCTGTCACCTTGCGTATCCTATGGCGTTGGGCCACATCCTTAGTGATGATAGACGTGAAGAGTGTCTGCAGATAGCTCTCTGTCATCTGACGAGCCTGCAATGTCTCAGGATAACCTCCCAAGCGAAGGTATTCCTCGTAGATAATTCTTGCCTTGGCTTCCTGCTCCGGCCGGATATCCTGAGCGGAAATGCCGGAATAGCGTAGTGTTTCATTCAGGCCGAACGGCAGCATCTCAATCTCTACATAGCGTCCTGTCAGCATGGTGGCCATCTCGCTGCTCAACATCTTGGCATTACTACCTGTAATGATCAGATTCACGCCTCTGCGATACAGTTTTGCGACCCATAAATCCCAGCCTTCGAGGTTCTGCACCTCATCGAGCAATAGGTACTGATAGGATGGATATACACTGTCAAGTGCTGACATCACAAGGTCTTCATCCCAGAGCGAAAGCAGTTTGGAATCATCAAAGTTAAGATACGCAAAACTATGCCCTCTCAGCATCATGAGCGCAAAGATTGACTTACCGGCTCGTCGAGGACCAGTAATCAGCTTTATCTGTGGGTTCTGCAGAAGCAGCGGAATGTCATAGCGCGACTGTCTGCTGATGTAGGGTAGAGACAGGAGTCGTTCGCATTCCTGACGTTGTTGCTTTATGGTTGTGAGCATAATCTGTAGTGATGTAAATGTCGGTGCACTCATAAAGAGTACGCTGCGAAAGTATGAAAATATTTTCAATTCAGCAAGCATATTGCGGAAAAAAGTACAAAATATCCGCAGTACAACATCAAAAATGCGTATTTTGGCAGGTTTATTGTTCTATAAAGCCATGTATTTTCTCTTCTATACGCAATGCCTTGGGCATCGGTGCCGGCATCTTTTTTACGCAATGCTGCCTCAGATTATTTCGCTTTCATCCGGAGATGGCAGGATCAGTCGCATAGGTGTCAAGGCCGGCGGATAAGGCGATGTTTTACTTGAAAAAGTGCCCGGGGGGGCAAAATGCAACTAAAAATGCAACTAACGTTTGTAATATATTGATATACAATTGTTTGCGTTCAGATGCCGATGCGGCTATCATGCAACTAAGTGCTACTAATATGTTACAAACTATGCGAGTAAGCAGGCATTGACTGCCCGGATTGATGAAAAATGGCTTCCTCGGAGCGGGGAGCTGCATTTTTCTTCCGAAGTGCTCTTCCTCGGAGCGGGGAGCCGCATTTTTCTTGCGAAGTGCTCTTCCTCGGAGCGGGGAGCCGCATTTTTCTTCTGGAATGCTCTTCCTCGGAGCGGGGAGCCGCATTTTTCTTCTGGAATGCTCTTCCTCGGAGCGGGGAGCCGCATTTTTCTTCCGGAATGCTCTTCCTCGGAGCGGGGAGTCGCATTTTTCTTCCGGAATGCTCTTCCGCGAAACGGGGAAGCGCAAATTGAAATAAAACTGAGGAATTGAAATCAGATCTCGGACAACGGGATGCGGTGGTTCAGCCGCTGTTCGCGCATCGCGGTGGGAGTCATACCGGTGATCTGCTTGAACTGGGCGGAGAAATGGGCGGGCGAGCTGTAGCCAAGCTGGTAGGCGATCTCGCTGTTCGACAGCTGATTGTAGCATAGAAGTTCCTTGGCATACTCGATGCGGTGAACGATGGCGTATCGTTCGAGGGTAACGCCTTGCACCTCGCTGAAGAGCTTGCTGAGCGAGCTGTAGTCGCGCCGTAGACGGTCGCACAGGAAGTCGGACATCCGGGGACGTTCGCCTTGCATCCTCACCCATTCGAGCACCGACAGGCGCAACTGCTCGACCAACTGGGAACGTGGATCGTCGAGCAGCTCGAAGCCCATCGCCTGCAGCTCGGCCGCCAGGCGGTGGCGCAGTTCGTCGCTGACGGTACCGGCTGTAACCGCCTCGCCCAGCGTGACCTCGGTAGGCTGCAGTCCGACGGAAACGAGTATTGTCCTCACGGCCATGATGCAGCGAGGACAAACCATGTTCTTGATGTAGAGCTTCATCGGATCAGGAGCATTTGAATCCGACCTCCTCGACCGCCTTACAGATGGCTGCATCGGTGGCTGTACCTTCGACGTGGGCTTCGCCGGATGCGAGGTCGACAGTGGCCGAGGTTACGCCCTCGACGTTCAGGATAGCCTTCTCGGCTGACATGCGGCAATGATTGCAGTTCATGCCTTCGATGTGATAGGTTCGCATTTGTTGGGTTTGTATTGATTGGGTTGGACGATGACGGTCGACAAGCTTCTTCACCACAAGGGCGTAGAACAGCAGGCCGGCGAGCAGTACTGCCGAGGCCCACGAAGTCCACGACGTCATGTGCATGCAGCAGGCATCCTGAGCGATGAGCTGGCCGGTGAAGTCGACCATGCCATGGAACTGCAGGAAGTCGATGAGGCAGCCGGCACCGATGGCGCCCACGACGATCGAGGCCAGATAGACGGCCAGGGTACGCAGACCCAGGACCTTGCGGACCACGAGAATCGAGGCAAGGTTGCAGGCCGGACCTGCCATAAGCAGCACGAGGGCAGCACCGGGGGTAAGGCCCTTGAGCATCAGGGCTACGGCGATGGGGATGCTGCCCGTGGCACAGACGTACATCGGAACGGAGATACACAGCACGAGGAGCATCGAGGCCCAGGTGTTGCCGTCGAAGACGGTGAACCATTCGGACGGTACGTAGGTGGTGATGAGGGCAGCAATCAGCAGGCCGAGCAAGAGCCAACGGCCAATGTCCTGCATCATGGTGACAAAGCCGTAGCGAAGCGCCTCGATCAGCCGGTGCAGTAGACCGGACTTCTGCGACGCGGCCTGCTGTGGGCTAGCGGTGACGGGGATCTCGCGGTCGTTCATCGTAGCGATGCCTCCGCCCAACAGGGCCGTAGCCAGGGCTGCCAGCGGTCGGACAACGGCAAAGGGGATTCCCATCAGGCCGTAGGTAGCGATGATGCTGTCGACACCCGTCTGAGGCGTGGCGATCAGGAACGAGACGACGGCTCCACGCGAGGCTCCTTCCTTGCGCAGGGACATGGCCGTAGGGATGACGCCACACGAGCAGAGCGGCAGGGGAATGCCAAACAAGGCGGCATTGACTACCGAACGGAAGCTGGTGGCCGAGAAGTATCGGCCATAGAAGTTGCTGGGCACGAAGGCGTGCATCAGGCCTGCCAGCAGAAAGCCCAGCAGGAGGTAGGGCGCCATGCCGAGGACGAGGTGAAGAAACTGTTCCATAGATTATCGTTGCGGATGATTTTGCGGCGCAAAGATACGGCTTTTTCGCGCAATACTATTATATAATTATGGAATAGGCTTATATTGGAGTTTGGAGTTTATAGTTTAGAGTGAAAAAACAGCTGCAACCGAAGAAGGCTGCAGCTGGTTGTTTTTTGCGATCGGAAGGGATCAGAGCTCGCGGTTAGGCTTCAGCACGTCGTGGCACTGTACGCTCTGGGCCTTGCCGAGGCTGTAGGTCGAGGTGCAGCGGGTATCCTCGACGTTGGCCGAGAAGCGGACGTTGTAACGGCCGGCAGCAGTCTCCCAGCACTGGGTAGCCTCGTTGAACGAAGCGAGCGAGTAGTTCGAAACCTCGAACGTGAGCACCTGGCTCTCGCCTGGCTGCAGCGTGCGGGTCTTGGCAAAGGCCTTGAGTTCCTGAGCAGGCTTTACGAGGCCACCGTCTGGGGCCGAGACGTAGAGCTGAACGGCCTCCTTGCCGGCTACCGAACCGGTGTTGGTGACGGTGAGCGTAGCGGTGAAACCATCCTTGGTAGGCTTGACGACAGGCTTGCTGTAGGCGAAGGTGGTGTACGACAGGCCGTAGCCGAATGGATAGCTGACCTCGACGCCGGCGGTGCTGAAGTAGCGGTAACCGATGTTGATGCCCTCCTGATGCAGGGTGTAGTCGGTGTTCTTGACCGGCTTGCGTGGGCCCCACCAGCCCTGTGGCTCCTGGATGCCCATGTGAGGATAGTTCTGCGACGAAGGAACGTCGGTCAGCGCTACAGGGAAGGTCATCGTCAGCTTGCCCGAAGGATTCTCTTTGCCCACGAGTACGTCGGCCACCGAGTTGCCGCCCTCCTGGCCTGGCTGCCAAGCCATGAGGATAGCATCGGGCTGCGACTTCCACGAAGCGGTCTCGATGACGTTGCCCATGTTGAGGATTACGACCACCTTCTTGCCCTGCATGTGGAAGGCATCGCAGACGTCGGTAAGCAGCTGACGCTCTACCTCCGAGAGGTTGAAGTCGTTGGCCTCGTTGCGGTCAGCACCCTCGCCAGCCTGACGGCCCAGGGTGATGATGGCGATGTCGGCCTGGAGCGACTGCTTGTCGATCATGTTGCGGCTTACGGCCATCTCGGGCAGTGGCTCCTTGCCCCATGCCCAACCGCCTGGCTGACGGTCGGCCTCGCGCTTCGACTCCTGATAGGCCTTGTAGGTGGTATAGAGGTTGCTGAGGCCCTCGGTCACCTTGAGGCCGGCGTTGGTAAGACCGGTCATCAGGTCGACGGTATAAGCCTTGTTGACGTCGCCCGAACCGGTGCCACCGGCGATGAAGTCGTACGAGGTGATACCGAAGATGGCAGCGGTCAGATTGCTCTGCATTGGCAGGGTCTGAGCGTCGTTCTTCAGCAGGACCATACCCTCGGTAGCCGACTGGCGGGTAACGGCAGCATGAGCCTTGAGGTCGGGCTTGTTGCTGAACTTGTAGCCCTTGAAGCGTGGGGTGAGGGTGATGTACTGCAGGATGCGACGGGCGTTACGGTCGAGGTCGGCCATAGGGATGGTGCCGTTGTTCACGCCCTCGATGATGCGGTTGATCTCGGTCTGATTGCCTGGCTCCATGAGGTCGTTGCCGGCGATGACAGCCTTGACGGTGCCTTCCTTGGCGCCCCAGTCGGTCATGACGATGCCCTGGTAGCCCCACTCGTCGCGCAGGATGGTGGTAAGCAGGCCGTGGCTCTGCTGGGTGAACTCGCCATTGAGCTGGTTGTACGACGACATGACGGTCCAGGGATCAGACTCCTTGACGGCAATCTCGAAGCCCTTCAGGTAGATCTCGCGCAAGGCACGCTGGCTTACTACCTCGTCGACATAGGTGCGGTTGGTCTCCTGGCTGTTGACGGCAAAGTGCTTGATCGAAGTACCTACGCCATGGCTCTGGATACCGCGTACATAGGCTGCAGCAATCTTGCCGGCTACGAGCGGATCCTCGCTGTAATACTCGAAGTTACGGCCGCACAGAGGCGAACGGTGGATGTTCATGCCCGGAGCCAGCAGCACGTCGCAGCCATACTCGAGCACCTCGTTGCCGATGCTCTGGCCGACGCTCTCGACCAGCTCGGTGTTCCAGGTACAGGCCAGCGCGGTACCTACAGGGAAACCTGTGGCATAATAGGTGTTAGGATCGTCCTTGCGCGTAGGCGAGATGCGGACACCGGCAGGGCCATCGGCCAGGATGGTGGTAGGGATGCCCAGACGGGCGATGGCACGTGTAGCACCGGCAGCACCCGGAACGAGGTCGGCATGCTGGCCAATGACGCCATTGTCGCCCGAGGCCTGAGCGATGCTGTAGCCTACACAGAGGGTGGCCTTCTCTTCGAGGGTCATGGCTTTGAGGATCTCGTCGACATTGTCGGCCTGCAATTTGAGCTGAGCAGAGGCGGTGGCACTGCCCAACAGCAGCAATGCAGAGGCTGCGAAAAGGGTCTTCTTCATTGTTTTTGTTGGTATTATGGGATTGATTGAAATTAGTCGTGGATGAGGTCAGGACGCAGGCGGCGGGTACGTTCTACGGCCTGTTCGTGCTCCCATTCGTGTATCTTGCGTTCGTGGCCGGAGAGGAGCACGTCGGGCACACGGCTGACGGTTCCGTCCTGGAAGGTATACTCGGAAGGACGCGTGTAGACAGGAGGCGCCAGCAGATCGTCCTGGAACGAATCGGAGAGGGCCGACTGCTCGTCGCCGATGGCACCGGGAATGACGCGGATGATGGCGTCGGCAATGATGGCTGCAGGCAGCTCGCCTCCGGTGAGGACGTAGTCGCCGATGGTGATCTCGCGTGTGATCAGATGCTCGCGGATGCGGTAGTCAATGCCCTTGTAATGACCGCAGAGGATGATGATGTTCTGCTTCATGGACAGGGTGTTGGCCATGTGCTGGTTGAAGGTCTCGCCATCGGGCGTGACGAAGATCACCTCGTCGTAGTGGCGCTGTGAGGTAAGCTCGGTGATGCAGCGATCGATGGGCTCGCACTGCATGACCATGCCGGCCGTTCCGCCAAAGGCATAGTCGTCGACGCGATGGTGACGCTGATCGGTCGACCAGTCGCGCAGGTTGTGGATGTGGATTTCGGCCAGTCCCTTCTGCTGGGCGCGCTTGATGATGCTCTGGTTGAGCGGGCCGTCGAGCAGCTCGGGTAGGACGGTGATTATATCGATTCTCATAACTTTTGTTTTTCCTTAATCAGATAGATGCAAGTAGGGAAGTGGTCCGAATAGCCGTTCTGCCAGACGCCACCCGAGGTCGTGCGGAGCGGACTGCCCTGATACTTGCCGCTGGGGGTGACGATGTAGTCGGGCATGAACACTTCGTTGTAGTAGTAGGTGAGGCCGCCCGTGAGGTTGAGGCTCGCAGGCCGTGGGCGTCTCTTGCCGAAGCTCATCTTGCGATCGACCATGTTGCCGGTGACCAGTATCTGGTCGAAGAGGTTCCACTTGCCCTGGTACATCAGCGTGCCTTGTCCGACGGTGCGGAGCATGTAGAGCCAGGGATTGAAGATGTCGGCCTCGCTCCGTACCTCAGAGGGCTTGTAGCGGCAGGCCATGGCACGCGACAGCGAGCGGTTGTCCGGATCGTCGTTCAGGTCGCCCATGGTCACGATCTTGATGCCCGGGTATTCCAGCTGCAAGGCCTCGATCAGGCGCTTTACCTGGCTGGCTGCCCTCTCGCGGACGTATCCCTCGGCACCACGGCTGGGCCAGTGGCACACGATGAAGGCTATCCGTTCGCTGGCCATCGTGCCGATGCCCACCAGGAAGCCTCGGGTAGGGTGCGACTTGTCGCCGAACAGGGGACGAGCCGTGATGTGGTGCGTCCTGTCGTCCTGACTGAAGCCGAGCCAGTCGTTCGATCCGGCAGCGGGCGTGATGCACTGGATGTAGAGCGAGTCCTCGAGGTGGAACAGCCGTGGGTTGTAGAGCAGGGCACAGTCGATGCCTCGGGCATCGGGACTGTCGAAGTGCAGGACACGGTATCCGCGGTCCTTCAGGGCTTCGCTACGCACCAGGTCGAGGCATACCTGACGGTTCTCCACCTCGGCCAGTCCGATGACGGCCGGTCCGTACTTCAGGCCTTTGTCGGTAGCGATCTGGCTGAGCACGGTGCTCATGTTGCGGATCTTGGCGCGATACTTCTCGGTGTCCCAGCGGTAGGCTCCGTGGGGCAGGAAGTCCTGATCGTTGATCAGCGGATCGTCGATCGTATCGAAGAGGTTCTCCTGGTTGTAGAAGGCTATGGCGTACGTCGAGTACTTCTGCGGATCCTGGCGCTCGGACTTCTGGGTCTGAGCCGCCACAGAGACGAACGACAGGAGCGTCAGTGCCCACGCGAGGAGGATGCGGTGCTTCATATAGTGCGGTTGATGGTGTTGAAGGTCCTGGTAGCCGGATGTCCGGCCCCATGTATAGGCTGCAAAGATAGTGTATTTCGGGCAAAGTCGGTCAAAAAAAACAAAGTTTTTCGAAAAAACGTTACTTTTGGCGGCGGTTTCTTGTCTGTTTTGTAAAATATCGCTATATTTGCACGCGTTTTTCTGAATTCGATAACTACCTTTTTTATATACGATAATGAGAACTTTGCTGTCCGATATGAGAGTGCCCAAGGTCTGGCGGTGGCTGTGCTTGCTGCTGCCGTTGCTGACGGTGTCGTGTGGCGACAAGACCGACGAAGTGGAACGTAAGCCCGAGCCGGATGACATCCCGATCGACATCCCCCTCGTGGCGCCAACGGCTGCACAGGCCCTGCGCCTTGAGATGCCTGCCCCCGACAAGCGGAATTACTTCGTCGAGCACTGTGTGGAATACCAGGGCCAGCAGGTGGTGAACTATTGCCTGGAGTATAACCTGAAGGCCCATCATTCGCGTTGGGTGGCCTTCCGCTTCGACGACGTCACCCGTCAGCGCAACGTCAGCCGTTCGGACGAGCCGTTTGCCGACGATCCGTCGATCCCGGTCGGTTACCAGATAGGTCAGAACGGATTCGGAACAGGCTACTTCGACCATGAAGGCGTCTATCACGAGCTGCCTCGCCTGAAGCTGGACCGCGGACACCTCTGTGCCTCGGCCGACCGTTACCTGAACCGCGAGGCCAACGAACAGACCTTCTACATGAGCAACATGTCGCCACAGATGTCGAACTTCAACTCGCCCTATTGGTCGTCGTTCGAAGGCTTCGTGCAGAACCGTGGCCGCGACGCCTCGTTTGCCGATACGCTCTACGTCGTGAAGGGCGGAACCATCACCGACGATCAGACCCTCGGTCACGTCCGTCGCAACAACGGTGCCCGTGTCGTCGTGCCGCAATACTACTTCATGGCCCTGTTGCGCTATAAGGCCGGCAAGTACTGGGCTCTGGGCTTCTGGATGGAGCATCAGGACTATGGCGTCAACGAGGGGCTCAGCAACCGGCAGATGGCCGAACGCGTAGTCAGCATCGACCGCCTGGAGGAGCTGACGGGCATCGACTTCTTCCACAATCTGCCCGACGACGTGGAGCGCGACGTCGAGTCGCACGTCGAAGCCAGCGTATGGGGGCTTTAGCCTGAAGCCTCGTTGTTCCCCCGTTTTTGCGCATCGGTTGCAGCATTTTGGGCCCGTAGCATCGAAAAACGACGTCCGAAACGCATCTTTTCGGCCCGATTCTTGGTTTTACAAAATTAATAATGTATATTTGCGCCACGTTATTTAAGCGATCTGTTGCGAAAAGATGGTAGTAAACTCATGGTTCCATAAACTGTTAGGCTATGCGGTTAGTGGCTGGCTGGTAGTAGCGTGTCTGGCCTCGACGGCTTGTGCCGATCCGGGACGCAAGGCACGTCGGCCCTCGTCGGTCCCGTCGTCGGTGGTCAACCATTGTCCGCCCGATTACTACAGCGATGCCGATGGCCTCTGTGGCCTGCAGCTCAAGACTGTCCTGCGCAACATCAGCCGTCAGCACGAGGTCTTCGCCTATGGTGCCCTGTGGTACTACTACGAGCTGACTGACGTCGTGCCGGGGACACGCAATCAGGTGTTCGACTACTATTCGCCCGAGGTCTATCACTTCACGGGCCTTGGTACGGCCCCCAGTGGTGCCAACAAGGAACATGCCTGTCCGCAGTCGTGGTGGGGCAAGGGAGCGCGATGCGGAGCCTATACCGACCTGTTCAACGTCATGCCGTCCGACGAGCAGGCCAACAGCGCCAAGAGCAACTATCCCCTCGGCGTGGTGAACGGCAGTCCGACGTACCGCAACTCGCGCATGAAGGTAGGCCCATCGGCCCGCCCGGAGTATCGAGGTCGCGTGTTCGAGCCTTGCGACGAGTACAAGGGCGACTTTGCCCGCATCTACTTCTACGTCGCCACGACCTATCCCGATGCCCCCTGGGGATGCAAGGAGTCGGTAGCACGTACCGTAGCCTTCACCCACGAGGATTATCCTACCATCAAGCCTTGGCTCATCGACCTGTTGCTCGAGTGGAATGCGGCCGATCCGGTGTCCGAGTGGGAACAGTTGCGCAACGAGCGCGTCTACAGCCAGCAGCACAACCGCAATCCCTTCATCGACTATCCGCAGCTGGCCGAGCACATCTGGGGACAGCAGCAGAAGCAGCCCTTCCGTCTGCCTTCGAAGTGATCCAACATTACTTTATACATAAATCCTAAAACATTTCAACAATGAAGAAAGCATTTTATCTCCTCCTGACCGGCCTGACGCTGGTCGTAACCTCTTGTGGTTCGTATACGGGTAACGGCACCCTCCTCGGAACGGGTGCAGGTGCAGCCCTCGGTGCCGGCATCGGAGCTCTGATCGGTGGTGGCAAGGGTGCAGCCATCGGTTCGGCCGTAGGTGCAGGCGTAGGCGCTGGTACTGGTGCTCTCATCGGCCGTCACATGGACAAGAAGAAGGCTGCCCTCGAGGCTGAGCTCGGCAATGCCGCCAACGTCGAGACCGTAACCGATAGCCAGGGCCTCACCGCCATCAAGGTTACCTTCAATGCCGATATGACCTTTGCTACCAACAAGGCCACCCTCAGCAAGAGCGCACAGGACGCACTGAAGCAGTTCGCTGCCCAGATGACCACCACCGATATGATCAACACCGACATCCAGATCAAGGGTCATACCGACAACACCGGTTCGGCTGCCGTCAACGAGAAGCTCTCCCTGCAGCGTGCTCAGGCCGTAGGCAACGTGCTCCGTGCCAACAACATCACTGCCGGCCGTATCACCGAGGCTGGCTGCTCGTACAACGAACCAGTGGCCGACAACTCGACCGCCGAAGGCCGTAAGCAGAACCGTCGCGTAGAGGTCTACGTCCTCGCTACCGACGCTATGGTACAGCAGTATTCGCAGGAGAACAGCGGTCTCTGATCCCGCGTTCGTCTGATTCCTATCAACGCTAATTGCCGATACCACGTTGACTGTAATCCATCTGTTATCACTCCTTGGCTCACTGGCCCTCTGCCTCTACGGCATGAGGGTCCTGAGTCAGGGTGTACTCAAGGTGGCTGGCTCCCGAATGAGGGCCAGCCTTCGTGGTATTACCAATCATAAGGTCCACAGCCTCTGGACGGGCACGTGGATCACGGCCATCATCCAGTCGTCGTCGGCCATGACCCTGATGACGGTCAGCCTTGTCAATGCCGGCCTGATTACCCTCGGACAGAGTATTGCCCTCATGATGGGCGCCAACGTCGGCACCACCATCACGGCCTGGATCATCGCCACGTTCGGCTACTATGTCAACTGCCGTGCGCTGGCCATTCCGCTCGTCCTGCTGGCCTTGCCCTTTGCCTATTCGGGCTCGGTGCGTCTCAAGCCCTACAGCGAGGTGGTGATGGGCACCGTGCTCTTCCTCCTGGGCTTCACTACCTTCGTGTCCGAGATGCCGGCCGCTGGTCAGGCACCGATGTTCGGCCTTGTAGTCGATGCCATTGCCGGATGGGGCTACGGCAGTGTGCTGCTGTTTGTCGTCCTGGGTATCTGTGCCACCTTTATCTTCCGATCGTCGGCCGCCACCATCCTCTTCGCCATGGCGTTGGTGGCCAATGGATGGGTCGAGTTCCCGCTGGCCGCAGCCCTGGTCATTGGCGACAACGTGGGCACCACGCTCACGGCCGTTCTGGCGTCGCGCAAGGCCAACGTATCGGCTCGTCGTGCAGCCTATAGCCATCTGGTGTTCAATCTCTTCGGTATGATCTGGGCCATTGCCCTGATCTATCCTATTACCGAAGGCCTCTGGCAGGTCATCACCCTCTTTACGGGCTTCGCTTCGCCCGCCGGACTGGCCTATGGCATTGCCATCTTCCACACCGTCTTCAACCTCTTTACGGCCCTGTTGCTCATCGGCTTCATTCCGCACATCAAGCTGCTGCTGGCCCGATTCCTGCCTATCAGCGAGGGCGACGAGGACGAGTTCCATCTCCACTTCATCCAGGGCGGTATGCTCAGCACGGCCGAGCTCTCGATCGAGGAGGCCCGCAAGGAAGCTGCCCTCTTCGGCATCCGTTGTCAGAAGATGCTGCAGCTCACCACCCAGTTCCTGCACATGGCTCCCGAGCATCCCAATTATACGCATACCTATACGCGCATCGAGAAGTACGAGAAGATTACCGACCGTCTGGAGCTCGAGATCATCCGTTACCTCAACCACATCGATCGTGCTGCCATGTCGGCCCACATGTCGGCCCGCATGAGGGCACTGTTCCGCATTGTCGACGAGCTTGAGTCCATAGGCGACGCCTGTTACAAGCTGGCGCGTTCGGCCGTACGTCGCAACCAGAACCGTGTGCGCTTCATCCCGATGCAGCAGCAGAATATCGACCGCATGCTATCGGTCACCCAGCAGGCCATCGATCAGATGGTAGTACTGCTGCAGAAGCCCGAGCTGTCGACCGTCGACATGCAGCGAGCCTACAATCAGGAGGACGCCATCAACGCCTTGCGTAGCCAGTTCCGCGAGCAGAACATCGGCAACGTCCAGGCCTCGCACTATTCCTACCAGTCGGGCACGCATTACATGGAGATCATCAACGGTTGCGAGAAGTTGGGCGACTATGTCATCAACGTGCTCGAGGCCCACTCCGAGCAGAGCGACTTCGACTTGGACGAAGATTAGCACCCTGCCTGAAACTCCGCTGTAGACCGTCGTTTTTGCCTTCTGCGGCTGCTTGTTTCGCCTTTGGCATTCAATCTTCACACGTTTTGCAAAGATTTTTGTCGAAAAATTTGGAAGTCTCGATTTTTCTCCCTATCTTTGCGCCCGCAATTCGTTTATTTCATTGCCCCATGGTGTAATGGGGCGCTATCAAAGGTTAGCTCCCATTACCTGGGGCCCTTTGTTCCAAATTGCCCCATGGTGTAATGGTAGCACACCAGATTTTGGTTCTGTTTGACTGAGTTCGAGTCTCGGTGGGGCAACAGAGTCTGCAATCGAGTAAAATCGGTTGCAGACTTTTTTAATGTTATAATGCTGAGTGATATTAGTTTAGCAGTTTTGCCGCTTCTAAACTGAAATTTCAAAATAGCATCGAAATTACATGAAATTACAATTATGTGACAGAAATTACAACAATTTCTAAAATTTTCTGTCACACTTTTATGTCTCCGAGATGTTTCTTATCTTTGCTCTGTAAATTTGACCACAATTTTACAGACTATGAATATAAAGAAAGAAATCTCCCGTAAAAACGTAGGAGGAAAGTGTCAAATCCTGGTTCGTGCTGATATTAGCCGTACTGTGCGTCCAAGCCTAAAGACGGGCATCTTTATTCGTCCAGAGCTCTTTGATGCAGAGTCTGGCAATGTTACCATCCCAAGACAAAGCCGCAGAAATGCAGATGTTGTCAAAGAAGCAGAGGAAGGACAGCGTCTGCTGCAATCGTTTTGTGTTACCCTTCTTTCTATTTGTCAAGAGAAAGCTTCCGAGCTTGAAGTCTGCATTTCCAAGGAGTGGCTGCAACTTCAGTTATCTTCAATTGTCCAGCACAATAATCAACTAACGAATGCTATTCCGCCTATCGCAGCAGCTAAAGCTCCAAAGAACAAAACTGCGAAACTGGTACCTGTTGAAACATCTATATTCTCGCCAGATACCAATGCGCCGCGTTATGAAAAGCAGGATTTCTATAGATTGCTCATTCTGTATTGTGAGTGGAATAACATATCAGAATCGCGTACCAGATGCTATAAGACATTGGCTCGCCAGCTGCGACGTTTCGAATTGTATCAGCAGGCAATGGTATCACCATCTTTTGTGCTGAACTATGATTCCTTGACTTCAGATGATCTGGAGGCATTCCGTGTATTTGTCCGTAATGAGGCGGAGTTGAAGAAGAAGCACGAGACAATGTTCAAACGATTCTTTGCAGAGGCACCTTATACGTGTAATGAGAAAAAGCCCAAGACCATTGGCCCCAGAAGCGAGAACTATATCTCCAATATCATGAAACGACTTGCCGCAGTCTTCCATTGGTTGCAGCATACCAAAAAGACCAAGAACAATCCGTTTGAGAGTTTCAATGTCGGTCAGGAGATCTATGGAGACCCAATCTATCTGAATAAAGAAGAACGTGATGCCTTGGCTAATTATGATCTGAAAGACGAATGTGTCATCTTGCAACAGCAGCGCGACATCTTTATCTTCCAATGTCTGGTGGGGTGTCGTGTCGGAGATTTACTTAGGTTTACCCCTGACAATATCAATGGAGATGTACTGGAATACGTGCCTGTAAAGACCAGCAAACGTAAAGGGCCATCAAAGTCTGTCCGCGTAACGCTCAATCTTGTTGCCGTTGCGCTGGTTGAGTTGTATAGAGGAGTGGATCGAAAGGATCGGCTCTTTCCATTCATCAGTGCAGCCAAGTATAATGAACGTATCAAGGAAGTATTCCGGGTTTGTGGTATCACGCGAGTCGTTCAGTACCGTAATCCTGTCACGGGTCAATACGAATCCCGTCCTATTTGTGACATTGTAAGCAGCCACATGGCTCGACGTACCTTCATCGGTGTTGCTTATCGTCTTACTCACGATCCAAATCTCATAGGCAAGATGACCGGCCATGTAGAGGGTAGCCAAGCCTTCAACCGCTATCGTAAGATTGAGGATGAAGATTTGAGGAGTGTGGCCAATCTGTTATAGCATAGTTCGGTTCTGTATTATCAGTGCTCATTGTCCGAATTCTAGGGGGGGCGTGCGAAACACCCTCCCCTTAGTAACTCTTTGTGTAGGTCAATTTAGACTTGCATGAAAATTTGAATTTATCAAAGAATGGCTCGCCCTCGCTACAAGGAGCTGTAACGAGGGCGGGCTTATGATGTTTGATTTACTAATTCGTGACTTTTTCAACGAATGGCTGCTGCATTAAACTGCACCACGTCAGCGACGTTTACGTCGCCACTCTGGTTGATGTCGGTGATGCGGTGGTCGTCGGATGCTGTAATGCCGGGGATTACGTCCGATATCTCCTCACGGCTGGTGTTGCCGTAGCGGGTGATGCTATTGGCGTCCTTGTAGCGGAAGACAATGTTTGTACCATCCGTCAGCTTGGTGCGAACTGGGTAATCATCTGCGCCAATCGTCTGATACCACGTCTGAGAGCCATCGACGACGCCATTGTTGAGCATATAGCAAAGCTCACCGCTGGTCAAACCTTCCGCAGAGTGGTCTTCTACACCATCCTGCTTGGTCAACATGCCTGTGCCATCTACATTCGCGCGTTTCTCAACCACGAAGCAGTTCGTGATGTCGAGCTTCTCCCAATAGCCGACGAAGAACTCTGCGTGACCCTGACCCTGACTGTCATCGTAAGGCTTCACGTCCTCTTTGCTTGTACGCAGCTGACCGGCGCTCCAGCTGTTGCTGACCACGCCGCTGTTACGCATGTAGCCGCAGAGCAGTGCGCTGTTGCCATTCTCGGCAGTTACGGTGCCCATGTTGTAACAGTTGTCGACATAGACGTGGACGTTATCTTTGGTGTCGTTCTTGACCAAGCCGAGGATGCCGCCGGCATTGGCTGTCTTCGTAGCCGTGACGGTTCCGTAGTTGGCGCAGTTATCGATGACCACGTTGCCCCACAACCAGTCAGTGGCTACCACTTGACCGACGATGCCGCCTACGCCGACGTTGCCCGTGCTGACGAATTCGCAGTCGTCGGCGATGATGACGTTGCGGATCTCGGCGCCGATATGAACAGAGCCGAACAGTCCAGCTTCACCCTCACGATTGACTTTCAAACCCTTGATGGTGTGGCCACGGCCGTCAAAGATGCCACGGAACTGCGAGTATGACTTGTTCAGGCCTATAGGCGTAAAGCCTTCAACTTCGCTCATGTCGATGTCATTGCCCAGGGCGGCTGTGGCGAACTGATTGCGACCCGTGCCCGAGTTCACACGTTCGGCAAAGGCGACAAGCTGCCCTGGTTCGGTGATGATGACGTCGAAAATCATGTCATCGTTGGGGTCTTGATCCTCAGCGTTACCCAATACAGGGTGCATGTTATTGTTCTCACCATGCAGTTTCTGTATCCATGGCTTGACATTGTTTTTGCGGTTCTCATAGCCATTGTTCAGCCAGTGCATCACTATGCCCGTGGCCAATTGTCCGGCAGTGACCTGCATTTCATATTGTGAAGCGCCTTCTTTCTCACCACCTTGTATGCGGTAGTTGTTGCCCGTAGCTGGGTCGATAGGTGAGCCGACAGGTTCGTACGCCACGCCAAGAATAGGCATTGCCACGGTGGAGAGGCAGTTGGTGATCTTGCTTGACTGTGCCCAACCTACGATGCTGCCGTTCGAATCAGCGCCGTCGTTGTGAACGGTGCCGGTGTTCAGACAGTTGTTGACGGTGGTTGTGAAGCACTTGCCGACAATGCCGCCGCCGAAATCATCGTCATTCTTGAGGTCAGCATAGTTTGCACAAGATTCAAACTGGCTATCATGCGCACAGCCACAAATACCGCCCAGCTCGTCGTAGTCGGTCAGTATGAGATAGGTAGCTACGGAAATAGCAATGACTTCAATCAGAACGGCTGTAGTAACGCCAGCTGCGACAGCACTTGCGTCTGCTAAAAGTGAGGCTTGTTCAGCTACAGTGACCCCAGTCTCTCCTGAAGCATATATGGCTTTCATGCCTTGAAAGACAAGGAAGTATTTTATCGAGGCGAACATATCTACACCAGCTACGATCTTTAGCAATGCTGTACCCAATGCGACTACGGTGGTTGTATTACCTAACACGTCCATCGCATGAGAGACACGGCTTATATCCTCAAATGAAAGGTTTTCGAATTTATCGCGCATCTCTTTGCGCAGTACATCGAAGTAGACACCCTCGTCGTCCTTATTCTTGCGTTCAGCTTCGCATTGCAAGGCCAAGCCCGAGTTTGTGCATCCGATGAAGACTGAGCCTTCGTCGCGCTCGCCATAGACGGTTTCATCCATTCCGCAACGACCTACGATGCCGCCTACGCCATTCTGCAAGGCGCCGACCAAGCCGAAATTCATACAACCCAGGAATTTGTCTTTTTTCGAGCGACCTACGATGCCGCCAGCATTGGCTTCCAATCCGGGGTCGAAGCCTATCACGCCCCATGTTCGGCCGTCG
>JAZUEP010000023.1:0-2677 GCA_045640225.1 Bacteroidales bacterium
CACACCGTCGGCAAACTCCTTATACTTCTTATACGAATTCAGGCGGGTAGCAATCTGCAGGGTTGAGATCGACTCTGGGTTCCATGCGTGCTTCTCGCCATCCTTGCGGTAGGCATAGTTACCGAAGTTAGGCAGCAGCGAATTGTCTGTGTATGGGTTGTAGGCCTTCTGGTGGGGAGCCAAGACCTCTTCGCAGATTTCTGACAGGCCCACGCCCGTAACCTTCGAGTTGGCGCCGCCGAAGTACTTGTCCATCACCTCCTGGTCGAGGCCGGCAACTTCGAACAGACGGGCGCCCTTGTACGAACCGAGGGTCGAAATACCCATCTTCGACATGATCTTCAGCAGGCCCTTCGAGATGGCCGTGATGTAGTTCTGGCAGGCGGTATTGTAGTCCAGTGCCAGCTCGTGCTGGTTGATCTGCTCCTGGATGGTAGCGAAGGCCAGGTATGGATTGATGGCCGAGGCACCGAAGCCCATCAGCAGGGCGAAGTGCATTACCTCGCGTGGCTCGCCCGACTCGACGATGATGCCGATCTGGCAGCGCTTGTGCTTTTCGATCAGGTGCGAGTGTACGGCCGATGTAGCCAGAAGCGATGGTACAGGAGCAAAGTCGGCGTTCATGCCACGGTCGCTCAGGATGATGTAGTCAGCACCGTCGTCCACAGCCTTCTCTGCCACGGCACAGAGCTTCGACACGGCTTCGGCCATGCCCAGCGCACCTTCGCTCACCTTGAACAGCATGTCGGCCTTCACGGCCTTGAAGCCCTTGTAGGCAATGTTGCACAACAGGTCGAACTGCGTGTTCGTAAGGATTGGGTTCGACAGCGACACCATCTTACAGAGCTCAGGATTGAACTCCAGCAGGTTGCCGTCGATCGAGCCTACGTAGCCGCCCAGGCTCATGACGAGCTTCTCGCGGATAGGGTCGATAGGCGGATTGGTAACCTGTGCGAACTGCTGACGGAAGTAGGTGAACAGGCGCTGTGGCTGGTTCGAGAAGGCAGCCAGCGGCGTATCGTTACCCATCGACCAGGTAGGCTCCTGCGCGTTCTGTGCCATAGGCAGGATGATGCGCGTGATGTCCTCCTGGCTGTAGCCGAAGGCAGTCGATACGGTATCGTAGTCGGCAACAGTAGTCGGAGCCTTGCGGCCGCTCGACAGCTTGTCCAGATAGATGCGGTTCTTGTTCAGCCATTCGCCGTAAGGATGCTCCGAGGCCAGCTCGTGCTTTACCTCCTCGTCGTACGAGATCTTGCCCGTCTCGAGGTCAACCAGCAGGATCTTACCTGGCTGCAGACGTCCCTTCTCGGCAATCTCCGAGCCGTCGTACTGCAGTACACCAATCTCAGATGCCATCTGCAGCATGCCGTCCTTCGTGATCACGTAACGGCAAGGACGCAGACCGTTGCGGTCGAGCATACCGCCTACATAGCGACCGTCCGAGAAGAGCAGGGCAGCCGGGCCGTCCCATGCCTCCATCATGATCGAATGATATTCGTAGAAGTCCTTCAGGTCCTGAGGAATCGGGTTCTTGTCGTTGAACGACTCTGGCACCATCATCGCCAGGGCGTGAGGAATCGACATGCCCGACTCGACGAAGAACTCGAGCACATTGTCGAACGATGCCGAATCGGACATTCCCTCCTGAATCAGTGGGGTAATCTCCTTCATGTCCATACCGAGGCCCATCTGACCTTCGGTGGCAGCCAGTTCGCCCGGATTGAGCACCGTCTCGCGAGCGTGCATCCACGAGCGATTGCCACGGATGGTGTTGATCTCGCCGTTGTGGCCCAGGTAGCGGAAAGGCTGAGCCAATGGCCAGCGTGGCGACGTATTGGTCGAGAAGCGCGAGTGTACCAAGGCCATGCCCGAAGTGAACCATGGCGACAGCAGGTCAGGATAGTACTGACGCAGCTGACGCGAGATGAGCATACCTTTATATACTATTACGCGCGTAGAGAGCGAGCAGACGTAGAAGTCGTCCTTCTGCTCGAGGTCGCTCTGTGCGATGCGGAGCTCCACGCGGCGACGTACCAAGTAGAGCGTGCGATCCAGCTCAGGCTGGGTCATATAGTGTTCGCTCTTGATGAAGAGCTGCTTCGTGTCAGGCTCGGCCGCAGCGCTCAGCACACCGAGGATCTCCGAGTTGACCGGCACGTCGCGCACCGTGATCAGGTTCAGGCCAGCCTTGCTGATCTCCTGTTTGAACACGTCGAGGCAGTGGTACTGCGTCTCCTCGTCCTTGGGGAAGAAGACCATTGCCACACCATATCTACCCTTCTCAGGCACAGGGATACCCTGCAACAGAATGAACTCATGAGGAATCTGGACCATGATACCGGCACCATCACCCGTGCGCGAATCAGCGCCCTCGGCACCACGGTGCTCCATGTTTTCCAGCACTTGAAGACCGCGCTCTACGATTTCGTGTGTCTTGCTGCCGTTAATGTTGGCCAGAAGGCCTACGCCGCAAGCATCGTGCTCGTACGCGGGATCGTACATACCTTGCTTCTTGAACATAACACTATTATTTTATACTTTTGCAACTATTTCTTACGATTCATTTACCTATTGCAACAATTTCATTGCATTTTCTATCGTTTTGATGCTGCAAATTTACTACTTTATGCATAATATTCCAAATCGACCGTCATTTTTCGTAGTATTTTGTTCG
>JAZUEP010000024.1:0-23019 GCA_045640225.1 Bacteroidales bacterium
GGTAACTGATCGGACGGGATAAGAACGATACCCATCTGACGCAAAGCCTCAAGACGCTCTTCGACTTCAGGCGTATAGGCTATGCCATCTGGATCAAGCGAATGACGAGGCGGCAACACGAGGGCGCGATAGGCCGGTGCAGCATCCTCGGGAGACTCGTACGACAACTGACCGCCAAAGGGCCTACTACGTAAAAGGGCATCCATATTATAGCTGTCGTAGAGGTAGCCACGAAGCGGATTGAGCAATTGAAGTGACGAAGGCTCTCCTTCCCACGAGAGACCAGGGAAAAGACGATGGACATCGGTCGGAAGAACCGTTCTTCGTGGCATTTCCTGGCCGGTAAAGACAGCCAGATCGACAACCGGACGTCCCATCTGAAGCATTGTCTGACAACGCATGATGTAGCGCATCAAGCCAGAAGGCAACGACTGTTCGGAATCGGACTGGAAGAAGATGCGATTGATGCCTTGGCAGAACATACGATCGAGCGTAGGCTTGAGCATTGCATAATAATCAGAATCGGCCTCAGATGGTTGTACGAAGGCCTGACACTGCACGATACGCTTGCCATAGGCATGTGCGGCACTTACGGCTTCGAGCAAGTCGACAGGCGTATAATCGAGCAACGGATTGTCAGATACCGCGGGCATCGGAAAATCAGCTACACGATAAGGAGTGAGTCCATCGCCTACCATCGAGCCATGAAGCGAGCCGACAGAAAGCGAGCAATCGAGATTGAGGGCACAACGATGAACCTCATCGAAGAAGACATCGTTGAGCAGATCATCGATGGTACGTCGAACATCGCGTAGTACACGTTCAGAGGTCTCCTGATTCTCAAGCGGGAAACCAACCATCAGTGGCATGTAAGGACGTAGGCTATAACCACGACGCTTGCGGAACTCGTCAGCAAAACCGTCTGTCCAGTTCTGGTCGCCACAGTTCCAGGTATCGACATGCATGATCTTCAGTACACGACGGGCAAGTTCCTCGTGATCGAACGAGATCTGCTCGGGAACATCAGCAAAGAAATGGCTGGCAAACCAGGTATCGACATGCTTGCGAATGGCCTCACGATTGAACTTATCACACTCATAGACTGCCTGATGGCGTCCCTGCAGCACAGGTTCGTTGGCAACCGAGGCAAGACGGAAATAAAAGTGCGTAAGGTCGCGATCGTCGATGTTATGACGGTTAGAAATCTCAACCACTTCGCGCATCGGTATGAAGTCGAACGGTTCGAGACCATTGCCCTCAAGGCTTGTGATAGCCCAGGTCTGGCCTGACTTAGCTTCCCACTGATGGATGCGAGGAGCAGCATGGAAGATCACCTGATCGACCTGAAGATAAGGCGACCACTCCTCTCCTATCATCGTATGGTCGAGCGAGTCGGAAGCCGCAGCAGGATCCCAGGAGAATTGCCAATAACGAGCCGTATGCGTAGGGACACGATGTGTAGACGATACTTTTGAAGACTGCAAACTTCGGACACCTGGAGTAAGCGTACTTAATGTCTCGTAATCAACGCCATTACTGCTATAACCGATCTTGAGAGTATGAGCCTGATATTGCGAAGGGGGCAGAATGAATTCGAGCGCGCTCACCGTTACGGGTCGTTCGAAAGCAAACGAGATGGTACAGGCTCGACGAGAAGAGAAGCTCCCCTTGTGAGTATCGACCTTCACGTCATTACTGGCTGTAATCTGCACGGGATTGGCCTCTGTGGAACGCGAGCTCACTACATCATCGAAGAAGGTCTCGCCCTTGAGATAACGGGCTGGTATGGAATAATATCCTATGGTCTGGCCTCGCGTATCGTCGACGTGTGTCATCTCGACATGATGCATCGACTCGCTTTCACTGATCCAGGAACCTCCAGCCAACAATGAAACTTCGGACAAAGGCATTCCCATCTGCAGATCGAGGCGTTCGCACTCTTGCATTGCCCAATCTACCAGCTCGTACCACTGAGGAGACAACAGCTTCACAGCTGTAGACTCATCGCGACGAGATCCCAGGAAGAAGGACGATCCATCGTCTTTAACGAGACCATTCTGCATCAACCTTGACGAAGCGGCAGTACGCGGCATGATGTAGGCTCCTCCTACTCCATTCTCGGCCAAGGCTTCAAGTCGTGTTGTGATGGTAGCCTTGTCCACCTGTCCTTCGTCCCAATACCACAGAGCCCAAGGTCTGGATTCAGTAAAGTATGGCGACACAAAAGCGTCGGACAAGTCTGCCCGGAGCGGTAGTATCGACAATACGACAAGAGACAATAAGGCGAATGCGTAACGCACGTTCATCACGGGGAATGTGCAGAGGCTGCATCGTGTAGGGATGCAGCGGTATAATATATAATAATGTAGGTCCGGAGCAACATAAAACCAAGCTACTCCGAACCTTATTTGTATCAGCTTATGCCTTCAGGGCAGCAATAGCATCCTTGATGGCTGCAATCTTCTGCTCGGCATCGGCCTTCTTCTTCTGCTCGTTGGCAACGACCTGTGCAGGAGCGCCATTGACGAACTTCTCGTTCGAGAGTTTCTTCATGACTGCAGCAAGGAAGCCTTCATTGTACTTGAGGTCGGCCTCGAGCTTCTTGAGTTCCTCCTCGACATTGATGCTATCGCCCAGAGGTACAGCGAACTCTGTGGTGCCAACCATGAAGCTGGCGCAAATGCCAGACTTCTCGGATACTGACTGGATAGACGAGGTATTGGCAGCCTTGGTGATGACGGCCGTAAGCGGAGCCTCTCCGTTGATGACCAGAAGGTCGACAGCAGTCTTATGCGACATCTGCTTCTGTGCACGAATGGTACGGATGCCAGCAATAACCTCGGTAGCAGCCTGGAAGTCGGCGATGAGCTTGAGTTCAGCCTCGATAGGATCGGTAAACTTAGGCAAGGTGACGAACATGATGCTCTCGCCTTCCTTGCGCTCGGTGATGCTCTGCCACAATGCCTCGGTGATGAATGGCATGAATGGATGCAGCATCTTGAGCAGGGTGTCGAAGTAAGAGATGGTCTTGTCGAAGGTGATACGGTCGATAGGCTCGCCATAGGCTGGCTTGATAAGCTCGAGGTACCAGGCCGAGAAGTCGTCCCAGAAGAGCTTGTAGACAAGCATCAGCGCCTCAGAGAGACGATACTTCGAGAAGAGATCCTGCAGTTCGTTGCCAACGGCTTTGATCTTGGCCTCGATCCACTGGCAAGCCACACGCGATGCCTCTGGCTGTTCACGGTCGGCCACCTCCCAACCCTGAACGAGACGGAAGGAGTTCCAGATCTTGTTGTTGAAGTTACGGCCCTGCTCGCAGAGAGCATCGTCGAAGAGGATGTCGTTTCCGGCAGGAGCTGAGAGCATCATACCCATGCGGACACCATCGGCACCATACTTAGCGATGAGCTCGAGTGGGTCGGGCGAGTTACCGAGCGACTTCGACATCTTGCGACCGAGCTTATCACGCACGATACCCGTAAAGTAGACGTTGCGGAATGGAATCTGCTTCTGATACTCGCAACCTGCCATAATCATGCGTGCTACCCAGAAGAAGATGATATCCGGACCCGTTACAAGGTCGGCCGTTGGATAATAGTAGTTGATTTCCTCGTTGCCAGGGTTGTTGATGCCGTCGAAGAGCGAGATAGGCCACAACCAGCTTGAGAACCAGGTGTCGTGGGCATCTTCGTCGCGTGAAAGCATCTCCATGGGGATATGTTCGCCATACTTTGCCTTAGCCTTGGCCAAAGCATCTTCAGCAGTAAGAGCTACAACATACTTCTCCTCCTCGCCCTCGTTCACGTTGTCGTTGACGAAGTAGGCAGGAATGCGATGACCCCACCACAACTGACGCGAAATACACCAGTCCTGGATATTCTCCAGCCAGTTCTTATAGGTGGTGACATACTTCTGAGGATAGAACTTCAGCTCACCATTGAGGACTGGAGGCAGAGCGATGTCGGCCATGTGCTGCATAGAGAGGAACCACTGCTTGCAGAGACGTGGCTCGACGGCAGTGTCCTGATTACGCTCGCTGTAACCTACCTTGTTGTCGTATGCCTCGATATGATCCATCAGACCTGCAGCCTCGAGGTCGAGGGCGATCTGCTTGCGCACATCCATGCGATCCATACCGACGTACATACCTGCAGCCTCCGAAATGGTTCCATCAGGGTTGAAGATGTCGATGGTCTCGAGGTTGTGGGTCTTGCCGAGGTTGTAGTCGTTGACGTCGTGGGCAGGAGTAACCTTCAGACAGCCGGTACCGAACTCGATATCTACGTAGCGGTCTTCGATGACAGGAATTACACGACCAACCAATGGGACGATGACCTTATGACCCTTAAGCCACTGATTCTTGACATCCTTCGGGTTGATACACATGGCGGTATCGCCCATGATGGTCTCAGGACGGGTTGTAGCTACGACAGCAAAATAACCCTTCTCATCCTTGTGGAATACCTCGCCTTCCTCACCCGTGAGAACTACTGGATTGACATCTGCATCAGCTACATAATACTTCAGGTGGAAGAGCTTTGACTTCTCCTCGCGGTAGATTACCTCCTCAGTCGAGAGTACGGTCTGAGCCTTAGGATCCCAGTTGACCATGCGAAGACCACGATAGATAAGGCCCTTATCATAGAGGTCGCAGAAAACGCGAAGAACCGATTCTGAACGCTTCTCGTCCATGGTGAATGCGGTACGATCCCAGTCGCACGATGCACCGAGCTTGCGCAACTGCTTGAGGATGATTCCGCCATGCTCGTCGGTCCACTCCCAGGCATGCTTTAGGAACTCTTCACGCGTAAGATCGCGCTTCTTGATGCCCTGTGAGGCAAGTTTGTTTACCACCTTGGCCTCGGTAGCAATCGATGCATGATCGGTACCAGGTACCCAACAGGCATTCTTGCCTTCCATGCGTGCACGACGAACCAGGATGTCCTGAATGGTGTTATTGAGCATGTGGCCCATGTGGAGGACTCCGGTTACGTTAGGTGGTGGAATTACAACGGTGTAAGCCTCACGGCCGTCTGGTTTGCTGGAGAATGCCTTGATGTCCAGCCAATATTGATACCATTTGTCCTCTACTTCAGAGGGATTGTATTTTGATGCTAATTCCATTTCGAATATTATTGTTGTATGCTTTTTAGTGCAGAAAGGCCTGCCGTTATAGGTAGCGACCGGCCTTTCAACCATGATTATTCTGCGTTCTCGGCTGCAATCTTCTTCTTGAGTTCGTCGATTTCTGCCTTGAGGTCGTTCATCTTGCTCTGCATAAGGGCGAGCATGCCATTGCCGCTCTTCGACTTGGCATTGAGGAAGCCCAGGTTGTTCTCGTAGGTCTTCAGGTCGGCCATCAGACGCTCGAGCTTACGCTGCAAGGTATTGCCGTCCTTGATGTTGCTGACGCGCTCCTTGATGCCTTCAAGACGACGACGCTGACCGCGCATATCAAGCTTCTCGTAGAAGAAGTCGGTAAGCTCCTTGTAACGAGCCTGCAGCTTGTCCTTCTCGCGGAAAGGCACATGACCTACTTCAGCCCACTGGCTCATCAGCTCGCGAACACCCTTGACGGTAGCGTTCTCGACATCCTCCTTCAGGTTAGCCAACGCCAGGAGAATCTCCTGCTTACGCTCGAAGTTCTGACGTTCCTGAGCACGCTCGCCACCAACAGCTTCTTCCTTTGCCTTGAAGAAAGCATCGCAAGCAGCCTTGAAACGCTCCCAAACCTGCTGAGAGTTCTTGCGTGGTGCAGGGCCGATGGCCTTCCATTCGTTCTGCAGAGCAACGAGCTGATCGGTAGTCTTGCGCCAATCGGTGCTCTCCTTGAGGGACTCGGCCTTCTCGCAGAGGGCGATCTTCTTCTGCAGATTCTCGTTCTGCTCGCCACGGATGCTCTTATAGTACTCGGCCTTCTGGTTGAAGAAGTTGTCGCACAGCTGACGGAAACGCTCAAACAGCTGCGTATTGACACGCTTCGATGCGAAGCCCAGCTTACGCCATTCCTCCTGGAAACCGAGGATTACCTTGGTAGCATCGTCCCAGCCCTTGACCGAAGAGATCTGAAGCAGGTCGATGGCTTCAATCTGTTCACAGATCAGGGTCTTGGCCGATTCATTGGCTTGCTCCTGAGCCTTAAGAGCCTCGAAGTGCTCCTGATGACGCTTGTTGATGACGGTCGAAGCAGCCTTGAAACGCGTCCAGATCTCCTCGCGGACAGCTGGAGCAACAGGACCGATCAGACGCCACTGCTCGTGCATCTCCTGCAGCTGCCGGAATGCCTGAACGATATCTGCAGCCTCGGCCAGCTTCTCGGCATCAACACAAAGCTGTTCCTTGGCTTCCTGGTTCTTGCGGAAGTCGTAGTCGCGAAGCTCCTTGTTGATCTTCAGCGCATCGTAGTACTGCTCGGTGAGCTGGGTATATTGTTTCCAGAGACCTGCCACTTCCTGCTGGTCGACCACACCTACCTCCTTGAACTGCTTCTGAAGATCCTGGAACTCGTTGTACTTCTGGCCTACGCCTTCAGCATCCGAAGCGATAGCCTCCATCTGGGCCAGAATTTCCTTCTTGGCAGCAAGATTGGCGGCATACTCTTCCTCGCGAGCCTTGACCATGGCAGCACGTGCTTCGCGCTGTACATCGAGCAGCTCCTTCAGGCGTGGTTCGAGTTCATCGGGTTTTGATTCATACGCAGCCGGATCGCCCTCGTTGTCGAGGAAGGCCTGCATCGCAGCATCAGTCTCCTGCTGACGCAACTTGTAATAGAGCAGACGCAGATGGGTGATCTCGCTCTTCACGGCTTCGGTTGCCTCGCCGGCAATTTCAGCTATGCGATCGAGAATCTCCGAACGGTTGGCATAAATCTTCTTTTCAACAGTAGTCTCTGCAGCCTCGGCAGCAGAGTCAGCAACCTCGACGGTCGCAGCAGGTTCCAAAGAAGGAATGATTTCCTCCGACTGGATAGGATCAAGAATCTCTGACATAAATTTTAGGATTAATACTTCTCATTGATCTCTAATGAGTGCGCAAATATAATGATTTTATTTGGATTGTTAGCCTAAATACAACAAAAAAAGCAAAAATGAAGCATCAAAGCCCCATTTTTGCCGTGTATACATAGTTTTTTCAATGTTTTAACAATCAAATTTAACGACGTTTCTTGATCAATTCGATGTAACCGAAACCAGAATTGATTTCGTCGCCAAGACCCATGATATAGGCAATCTCGTGTAGTTCGGGTGCCATTTCAAGGCGGAACTTCATCATATAACCTACCACCTTCACTTCGTTGCCCTGAGCATCCATAACCTTCACCGACTTACGGCGTTCAGGAGCCAGCAGCCTGAAACGGAACATGCGCGAACCGTTATATGGACACTGATACAGCGCCTGCCATCGTTCGATCAGTTCGTCAATCATGAACTCTGCAAAGAACTGATTGTTCGGAGCCAGATACTCGAGCGTATTGTTCGAGCGCAACGCCTTGATTACGATAGGCGACAAAGTCTGATACTCCATCACAGGATTGAAGTCCACAGGCGAAACCTCGTCAATGGCTACAATCTTGAAATGCACCGAAGTAAAATCGTCACCGATGACCAATTCCTTATCCAGGAAACTCTGGTTCAGGAACTCGAGGGTATTGACCTCGGGCAAGAACGAAGCCCAGAACTGAATGCGAGGCACGCAGATCTGAAGACGGTCGTCGTTGACAATGATCTTTGGGATGTAGAAGTTACTGATGGCAAAAAGGCTTATCGGAAAGTTTGGCACGTCCAGGCCATTCTGGGCAAGCCACTTGTGATAAGCATCGGCATCAGCCGTGAGCATCGCATTGAAACGCGAGGACAGACAATACTGATACCCAATCGGAATAACGTCTCCACTAACTTCGGGCATTAATAAAAGAGAGAATTTGAAACGCATGATAAAAAAAATTTATAAACTTAAAGTTGGTTTATTATGTGTATGATGTTGACTGATGAGAGAGCAGCCGTTTCGGTACGCAGGCGCTGATCGCCTAACGATACCGGCAAGTATCCATTTGAGAGAGCTAATCGGACTTCTTCAGGACTGAAATCGCCTTCAGGTCCGATAAGAATACGTACATTCTGGCCTTTCTTTACTAGGTGTGTGAGCAATTGTCGAGGTTGATCGTCCATGCAATGAGCAATGAACTTCTGACCGTCGAACGGTTCCTCAATAAAATGACGGATGTCGGTCATCTCCGAAATCTCTGGCAAGGTAGCCTTGAGGCTTTGTTTCATAGCCGATATGGCTATCTTGCGCATACGTTCGGTCTTGATTTCCTTACGCTCCGAGAAGCGGCACTTCAGCGGGACGAATCGATCGAGTCCCATCTCGGTGGCCTTCTCGAGCCACCATTCCATACGATCGAGATTCTTGGTTGGACCAATGCCTAATTCTACGCGATAGGGCCAATGAGGATCTGGTCGCTGGCTGAGAATCTCGACCCCGCAATGCTTGTGATGCGCGGCAGTGATACGACAATGATACCAGGTACCCGCACCATCTACAACTTCAATCTCGTCGCCCTCAACGTGCCTGAGCACACGTATAGCATGCCCCGACTCTTCTTCCGGAAGTTCGGGACATGCTTGAATATCGGGAGCGTAGAATATGATCAAAGCTGTAAGTAATTAATATGTCACTTGGCGTCCTCGGCCTGATGCTTGTACTTGAACAGCACGGCAAAGGCGATGGCAACCACTAAGGCATAAGCGGCAAAGATGTACCACGATGTGCGCCAACCGTCGAGGCTCATGAAGGTAGGATCAACAGGATTGGTGTAGACAAAATGGTTGATGATTGCACCGGCCGAAAGCGAACCGATCGTAGCGCCAAGGCCATTGGTCATCAGCATAAACAATCCTTGGGCCGATGAACGGATCGAGATATCGGTCTCCTTGTCGACGAACAGCGAACCTGAGACATTGAAGAAGTCGAAGGCCACGCCATAGACAATGCAGGAAAGGATGAACAGCCATACGCCCGAGCCAGGATCGCCCAGACCGAAGAAAGCAAATCGGCCTACCCATGCCAGCATCGAAATAAGCATCACCTTCTTGATGCCGAAACGACGCAGGCAGAATGGTATCAGCAGGATACAGAGCGTCTCACTTACCTGCGACAGAGAGATCAACAGGTTTGAATGCTCGACAAAGAAGAGTCCTTCGAATCCCTCGTAGCTACCGAACGACTGAATGAACGGATTGGCAAAGCCATTGGTAATCTGCAGGCTGACGCCGAGCAGGAACGAGAAGATGAAGAACAGGGCCATCTTCTTCTGACGGAAGAGGGCAAATGCCTTCAGGCCAAGTGCCTCGACCAGAGATTTCTGTGTTCCGCCCTTATTTACCGGACAAGCAGGCATATTGAAGGCGTAGAGAGCCATCAGAAGGCTGAATACGGCCGATTCGACGAACTGAATAGGCGTATTCTGCCAACCAGCCAGATCGACGAGCCACATGGCACAGAGGAAACCTACGGTACCGAAAACGCGGATCGGAGGGAATGCCTTCACGGTGTCGAGACCAGCCTTATCGAGGGCATTGTAGGCAACCGAATTGCTCAGTGCCAACGTAGGCATATAGAAGGCTACACTGAAGGCATAAAGCCAGAACATAGCCGTACCATCGCCTACACCATCAGCCGAGAGGCCGATAGCAGCCGCACCCATCATGAATCCACCGGCCAACAGATGACAGAGCGACAGCAGACGCTGGGCCTGTATCCAACGGTCGGCCACAATACCCATGATGGCCGGCATGAAGATACTCACTACACCCTGCAAGGCATAATAATTACCAATATCGGTGCCTAACCCCGCCGAAGCGAGGTAGGCACCCATAGAAGTGAGATAGGAGCCCCATACCGCGAACTGTAGGAAGTTCATGATAATGAGGCGAAGTTTCATACTCATTATAGATTATTTAGTAAGGGTGAAAAAATAACTTGGTATTTTTTCACTTGTCATGTTGATCAGAACTGATGCATCGGACGCAACAGATCGTTGACAGTCTTAACAGGGTTGAAGGTGAGCAGGTCGACGTCTACAAAGACGGTGTTCCAGTCGCTCATGGCGCCGTTCCACAGACCAGGGAGCTCGAGAGCCTTCAGTTCCTTGCCGCTCTTCGACTTGAACGAGATGAAGCCGGTCATAGGATCGACATACTTCAGCAGGTCGAAACGCTTGCCATTCTTGTCGCGTACGGCACAAACCAGATCTACCGGGTTGAAGTGAGTACCCTCCTTGAACATAGCTACCGACTCAGGATTGTTCTGATCGATCTGGCTTGACTCGAGGATCTGCAGCTGATAGGTTCCGTCTGGCGACTGAGCAACGAATGGACCACCACCAGGCTCGCCTACGTTCTTAACCATACCGCAGACGCGGAGAGGACGGTTCAGCTTGTTCTTGATGTAGAGAGCCAGTTCGGTATCGTCGAGCTGCTTGGTATCAGGATTCTTCACATACAGGTTCTTCTGCAGGAAGTACAGCATGTCGATCAGCTGCTCGTGAGTGTACTTGCCGCCCTCGAGTACCTGGAGGTAAGAGAAGATCTTCTGCTGGAGGCTAACCAGTACACCACCCAGAATCTGCTTGTAGGCGATGGTAGCGGTCTTCTTCTTCTCAGGAACTACATTGTCGATATTCTTGACGAAGATAACGTCAGCATCCTGCTCGTTGAGGTTCTCGATCAGTGCGCCATGTCCGCCAGGACGGAACAGCAGCTGACCCTTCTCGTCGCGGAATGGGGTGTTGTCCATCGCAGCAGCCAGTGTATCGGTGCTGGCCTTCTGAACCGAGAACGAAATGTTGTACTTCACACCGTACTTCTGCTCATAGGCAGCCTGCTTCTCCTTTACCAGAGCCTGGAAGAGTGGCAGGTGGTCAGGGCTGACGGTAAAGTGGAGGTTCACCTGGCCCTTGCCGTTGGCTGCATATACTGCGCCTTCCTCGAGGTGCTCCTCGAAGGCCTTGCGGACGCCATTGGCCGAACGGTGGAAGGTCAGCAAGCCCTTTGGCAGCTGGCCATAGTTCAGGCCCTTAGCGAGCAGCAGGTTAGCTACGACTGGCTTGTACTGTCCGGCAGCAACCAGCTCGTCGATGCTCTTGCCTTCGTTCTTCTGGCAGGCAGCATTCAGCTCCTCGTAGAAAGCGAACTGCTGGATACCACCGAAGAACTTCTTCTCGAAGTCGTTGGTTGGCACGTCGTATTCAGCATCAAGGAACTCGAAGAGGTTCTTGAACATACGGCTTGCAGCACCTGATGCAGGCACGAACTTCAGAATCTGCTTATCGGCCTGCAGATACTTCTGCCAGAGGTCCTGATAATATTTTGCTGCGTCTTCGTCAACTACGACAACACCGTATTCAGGCGATGCTGCTCCCTTGAGCTTCAGGTAAGGGAATCCATTTTCAAATGACTTGAGCTGGCTCTCGGCCTTCTCTACGCTGATGCCACGACCGGCCAGCACTTCTAGATCTTGTTGTGTAAACATAAGTATTTATTTATGGCTATAACTATTTTACCAAATTACGTCGGCAAATATACGTACTTTTTCTTTATGTTGTATCTTTTTTGTCAAAAAAAAGGTTATTTTTGTCAAAATAAGTCAATCTTGCAATACAAAAAGTATAAAATCCGCAAAATTTGTCATCTATTTTGTTCGATTATCGCCTTTTTTTATTATCTTTGCAGCGCAACAGAAAGCAATATGAAACTTTTTGAATACACCGGATTCACGCTTGCCGAGACGCAACTTTTCCTGACGGGTTACCGCGAGTTGTACAAACTTGTGGGCGATAAGTTGCGCAAGGAGGAATGGCGTTCCATACGCACGTATATATTAAAAGGTGTCGAACATGGTGCCTACAGTCGCGACGTTCATGGCGTACAGCAGCTGGTCCACGCGGTCGAGACCTGTCGTGTACTGGTCAGCATGGTAGCCCTGGGCCGACGCTCTCTGCTCACCGTATTGTTGTACCCGCTGGCCGAGCACGACATCATCAGCCGTGCCGAGGTCACACGCGTCTTTGGCGAGGAAGTAGCCCGCCTCATGTCGTGCATGGCCAAGGTGAAGCATCTCTATGCCGAGCACGACAGCCTCGAGGACGAGAACTTCAGCAAGCTCATGCTTTCGTTCGCTCAGGATATCCGTGTCATCATTTGCATGATCTGCGACCGGTACGTCCTGATGCGTCTGCTACGCGAAACGACCGACCTTCCCTACCGTCAGAAGGTGACGCAGGAATGCCGTCTGCTCTATACTCCCATCGCGCATCGCCTGGGCCTGTACGTCATCAAGGGCGAGCTGGAGGACATGGCCGTACAATACGACTACCCCGATGTCTATGCCGACATTGCCAGCCAGCTGCACGACAGCAAACAGTCGCGCGAGGCCTACATCCGCCAGTTCATTGCTCCGCTCGAGCAAAGATTGCGCGAAGTGCTGCCTGTCCCCTTCCACGTCAAGGGCCGTACCAAGAGCATCGCGTCGATCTGGAACAAGCTGAAACGCCAGCAGAAGCGTGTCGACCAGATCTTCGACCTCTTTGCCATCCGTATCATCATCGATGCTCCGATGGCCCAGTCCGAAGACGACTACCGTGCCGTCCTGGCGCAGGAGAAGGTGCTTTGCTGGCAGGCCTACAGCGTCGTGACCGACATGTATCAGCCCAACCCCAAGCGACTGAAGGACTGGCTGTCGATCCCGAAATCGAATGGTTACGAATCGCTGCACATCACGGTCTACGGCCCTCTGGAACGATGGGTAGAGGTTCAGATCCGCACCAAACGCATGGACGACATTGCCGAACGTGGTCTGGCCGCACACTGGAAGTACAAAGGCATCAAGAGCCAGGGCGGATCGGCCGACGACATCATGGCCTCCATTCGCGAGGTCCTCGAGAGCGGAGCCCCCAAGGGCGACCTGATGAAGGACATGTCGATGGGCCTCTACGAGGAGGAAGTATTCGTCTTCACGCCCAATGGCGATGTACACAAGTTCCCGCGCGGTGCCACGGTCCTCGACTTTGCGTTCGGCATCCATACCCGTCTGGGCATGCAGTGTGTCGGTGCACGTGTGGGCAACAAGAATGTTCGCCTGAACTACGTACTGCAGAGTGGCGAAACGGTCGAGATCCTCACCTCGTCGCAACAGACCCCGAAGCAGGACTGGCTGTCGATGGTCCGTACCTCGAAGGCCCGTACACGCATCAAGCAGGGCATCAAGGAAATCGAGAATCGCGAAGCCCAGACCGGCAAGGAGATGTTGCAGCGTCGCTTCAAGAATCGCAAGATGGAGCTCGACGAATCAGAACTCTCGCGTCTGATCAGCCGCATGGGCTACAAGCATCAGACCATCTTCTACCACGCGTTGGCCGAAGGCGAGATCACGGTGGATGACGTCATCCACGAATACGAATCGCTCTCCACTCCTATCCTGCCTCAGGGACAGGCACAGACACATTCGGCCCAGGATTTTACGGCCCCGGATCCGGTTACGTCTGCCACACAGCACCAGGGGCACGACGACGTCCTGGTCATCGACCGCAACCTGAAGGGTATCGACTACAAGCTGGCCGGATGCTGCCATCCGATCTATGGCGACGACGTCATCGGTTTCGTCTCGATCAGTCGTGGCATCACCATCCATCGTGCCGATTGCGTCAATATCCGTTGCCTGCAGCAACAGCATCCGTATCGCATACAGCGGGCACGATGGAGCGGCAAGAGCGGCGGACAGTACAACATCACGCTGCGCGTCATCGGCCACGACGACATCGGCATCGTTACGAACATTTCGTCCGTCATCAATCACGAACCCAACACCCTGCTACGTTCCATCTCGATCAATGCCGAAGGTGGTATCTTCCAGGGTCAGCTGACGGTCTGTGTGTCCGACCTGTCGTCGCTCAACCTCCTTATCCGCAAGATTCAGGGTGTACGAGGCGTCAAGAACGTCTCGCGTACCAATTAATAACTCAACTATCGCAATCCCCATGCGCTCACCATTATACTACCTATTTGCGCTTCCGCTTACCCTTCTGTCCGTTGCCTCGTGTAACGAACAGAAAGGACTGACGGCTGCCGAACGTCGTGCCGAACTCGACCAGCGCTACGTCGACCAGCTCCGTACAGAGCGACAGACGCTGCACGTCACCGACTCGTTGCTACAGGCCATTGCCGGGCAGATCAACACGGCCACCACACAGGGCTTCGAATACGAGAAGACCGAATACGACGACCTCGGCCGCTTCCGTCCGAAGGGTATGGATCCGGGCGACAACGTCCAACGTACCTATCTGCGCTGTGCCGTCGACGACTACGGACGTACCCAGCTGATCTGCACCTATTGCGGATCGAAGAAGTTCGTCGTCGAGCAGTTGCGACTCTCTGCCTCGGACGTTACGTCGATCCTGACACGAAGCATCGCCCCTAATGACGGCAGCAACTACAGCTACGACATCGACGGTGTGGATTACCAGACGATAACTTTTACCTTTGCGGGACGCATCACCGAAGGCATGACGCAGGACAGTACCGTCCTGGCCAATGCAGATACCGACAATGGAGCGCTGGCCTACATCGCACAGCACGTCGACGACGCCAAGCTCAGCTGCCAGATGCTCACGGCCGAGGGCAAGGAACAGGCCGTCCCCCTTTCGGCCCAGCAGCGACAGCAGATGGCTGCGACCTACGAACTGGGAATGCTGTTGCGCGAAAGCATACGTCTGCAGCAGGAAAACAAGACGGCCTCGCTCAAGGTGGAATACCTGCAGGCACGTGTCGACAGCATCAAGTCTCCTCGCTAAGTAACATGCGATATTTTTTTTGCATGTCATCCTGAGCAACGCGAAGGAACTCGTAAAATCCTATTCTACTAATTATACTAATCAACATTTAATTCATCATGTTAAATCTAGCATTTATGTCTGGCCTTAGTGCAATGGCCATGAACCTGTGTTATCGCATCATTGGTGCTATCCTTGTCTATATCGTAGGCAAATGGTGTATCTCGAAGATTAACGCTATCGTCGAGAAGGCGCTGCTCAAGAAGCAGCTCGAAGTCTCGCTCATGGGCTTCATCAAGAGCATCGTCAGCGTCGCCCTCTGGCTGGCTCTCATCATCGCCATCATCTCGGTTCTCGGTATCGAGACTTCATCGTTCGTTGCCCTCTTTGCTGGCGCCGGCATGGCTATCGGCATGGCTATGAGCGGTACGCTCGGCAACTTTGCCGGTGGCGTCATGGTATTGCTGTTCAAGCCTTACAAGGTGGGTGACTACATCTCGGCCCAGGGCTACGAAGGCGTCGTAAAGGAGATCCAGATCTTCAACACCATCCTCGTTACGCTCGACAACCGCACCATCATCATCCCTAACGGTGCCCTGTCGACCGGTTCGCTCGAGAACTATTCGAAGCAACCTTATCGCCGCGTCGACCTCAACTTCGAGTTCGCCTATGGCACCGATTACGAGACCGTCCGCGAGGCTATCGAGAAGATTCAGCAGGCTTGTCCTCAGATTATCCAGGCTCCTATCAGCGGCGAGCCAGTGCTGGGTCCTTGGCAGGGTCTGGCTTCGATGAACGACCACAGCTGCACCATCGCAACCCGTAGCTGGTGCAATACGGCCGACTACTGGACCGTTGCAGGCTACATGAACCACGAGGTCTACCAGCAGCTCCGCAAGTCGGGTTACATGTTCCCATACAACAAGGTGGACGTCAATATCCTGAAGTAATTAGTAACATGCAGTTAATCGATTTCCTGAACGCCAGTCCTGTCAACTATCTGGCCGTTGCTACCCTCGAGGAACAGCTCCAGGCAACAGGATTCCGTAGGCTCGACGCACGCGATCCGATGCCGGCCGTACATGCCGGCGATTGCTTCTACGTCACGAAGAACGATTCCTCGCTCTACGCCTTCCGTGTAGGTCGTCGTCCGTTGGGCCAGAGTGGCATACGCCTGATCTGTGCTCACTGCGACTCGCCTACGTTCCGCATCAAGCCATCGCCCGAGATGAAGTGCGAAGGTGGCTTCGTGAAGCTCAATACCGAGCTCTATGGCGGAGCCATCCTCAGCACATGGTTCGACCGTCCGCTGTCGCTGGCTGGCCGCGTGATGCTCCGTACATCCGACCCTTTGCATCCGGCCACGCGCCTGCTGCACATCAAGGAGCCGCTGCTCGTCATCCCGAATCTGGCCATCCACTTCAACCGTCAGGTCAACGACGGCGTGAAGCTGTCGAAGCAGAAGGATATGCTGCCCATTCTTGGCATCATCGACCAGCAGCTATCGGCCGACAATCTGCTGCTCAAGGAGATTGCCGTACGACTGGAGGTTGCACCCGAGGACATCCTCGACTTCGACCTCTACCTCTACGACACCACCCCTGCCTGCTCGGTAGGCTTGCACCAGGAGTTTATCTCGGCCGGACGGCTGGACGACCTCTCGATGGTTCATGCAGGTCTGTCGGCCCTGTTGGCCCACAACGATGTGCCTACTGACACCCAGGTGCTGGCCATCTTCGACAACGAGGAGACCGGTTCCGGCACGAAGCAGGGTGCTGCCTCGCCTTTCCTGGCGCAGATGCTGCAGCGCCTCGTCGCATCGCAGAACAAGGCGCTCGGCCTCGATACCGACCCTCAGGACGACTTCTATCGCATGATCGAGTCGAGCTTCATGGTCAGTGCCGACAATGCGCATGCCTGGCATCCTAACTATGCCGACAAGATGGATCCGGTCAATCATCCGAAGCTGGGCAGCGGTCCGATCATCAAGGTCAATGCCGCACAGAAGTATGCCACCGATGCCGATGGTGCAGCCGTCTTTGCCGAGGTCTGCCAGCGTGCAGGCGTGCCTTACCAGCGTTTTGTCAACCACAGCGACATTGCCGGCGGTAGTACCCTGGGCAACATCCTCACGTCATCGCTGCCGATGCGTGGCGTCGATATGGGCAATGGCGTCTGGGCCATGCATTCGGTACGCGAGACTGCCAGCCTGCAGGATCAGGACTACTGCATTGCCGCTTTCACACAATTCTATTGGGGCTGACAACAGCCCCTTTTTCATCCTTATGAAGACAACGATTCTCTCTTTCCTCCCGACCAAGGCCGAAGCCTCGAAGATGCGTCGACCTGCAATGTACGGCACCGCCCTGTCGTTGCTGATGCTTACGGCCTGCACCCAGGTACACGACGTACGGGTAACACCGTACCAAGGAGACCGTCAGGCAGCCATCAGCTTCACCTTCGACGATGGTATGCTCTGCCATTATACCGACATCGCTCCGGCCCTCGAACAGAACGGCTTCCGCGGAACATTCTGGATCATCGGTGCCAACATGGACCGCGAAGAGCCCGGTTATCCCTGGATGACGTGGCAGCAGGTAGCCGAACTGTCCGAACGTGGACACGAGATGAGCAATCACTCGTGGAATCATCCCGATCTGACCAAGCTCACCCCCGAACAGCTGGCATGGGAGGTATCGTATTGCGATTCGGTACTCGAAGCCGTCACCGGAAGCCGGCCACGTACTTTCTGCTATCCGTACAACGCCATGAGCCCTGAGGTTGTGGCCTATTGCAGCCAGAACCGTGTCGGTACGCGTACTACACAGCAGGCTCAGGGTCAGGTCGAGAGCCATCAGACGGCCGACTCGCTCACCGCATGGCTGCATCGAGTAATCGGTCAGCGCGAATGGGGTGTAACGATGACCCACGGTACCACCTATGGCTGGGACCTCTGGAACGAGCCGGAAGTGCTCTACAACTTCTTTGCCGAGGTACGCGAGGCCACTGACAGCGTCTGGGTAGCACCTTTTGCCGATGTCGCCGCCTACATCGAGGAACGCGATCATCTGCTGCTTTCGTGGACCAGCAATGGTTCCGCTCTGGTGCTGACGCCTTCGTTAAACCAGCTCGACCCTACCCTGTTCGATCAGCCCCTCACCTTCCGCATCGATGGCACATTTGGGGATGTTACTCCGGTAGCACAGCAAGGCAACACGAAGCTCGAGGTGATGAACCACGGTACCTACCTGCTGGTGGATGCAATCCCCAACGGCGAGGAAGTAATCGTGCGCTGGTAAACACCCCAACCCAGGCCACTGCATTCTGCATGTCATCCTGAGTGAAACGAAGAACTCGTAATTAACATGAGCTTCCACAAAACGAGGAGCTGCATTTTTCTCACGGAATGCACCTCCCCGTTTTGTTGCGCTGCATTTTTCGCACGGAATGCAGCTCCTCGTTTTGTTGCGCTGCATTTTTCGCACGGAATGCACCTCCTCGTTTTGTTACGCTGCATTTTTCGCACAGAATGCACCATAACAAAACGAGGAGCTGTAGTTTTCCCGCTAACTGCACTTCCACAAAACGGGGAAGCCCATTTTTCTGACAGAACACTCCTCCCCGATTTTTTCTCCCACAGATGATCACAAATAGTTGTGGTTACTTTCCGTCCTCCCCCCAAAAATTGATGAAGGGATTATGGATGATGGATGATGTTTCGTCCTACAATCGTCAGCCGTTGGTAACCTCCAGTCTTCCCCCGGAATGGCGATTGGCGATTAATGATTGATGATTGATGATTGGATTCCTTCTGATCCGTTATTGCGCGTGGCTGATAATCATTAATCATCAACCATTAATCATTAACCATCATTGGGGGGATCGAGGGGGGCTTGGATCGAGGGGGTCTATATATCTGTATTCACGCTTTACATCGAAGCTTGGACATGCCTTCTTCGGGTTCAGATCGTGGTGCCCCACCAGCCTCGCTTCCGGATATTCCTCCCTCAGCGCGGTCAGCACCTCGTGCAGCACCACCACCTGTTCCGCCGTGCGGTTATCCTCCGGTCGATGCCCCACCGAGGCACTCACCCCACCTTCGTAGCTGACTCCGATACTGCGTGCATTGTGTCCAGCCACATGGCACCCCGCAAGGCTGATGGGGCGGCAGTAGTACAGCGTGCCATCGCGTCGTACATACAGATGGTAGCCCGGGTATTGCCGAACCCTCGTGCACGGTGATCACGCGCCAGCCGTTCCACCGTGTAGTCCAGCCCCGGCCACGTCGCCGTGCAGTGCAGCACGATGGTGTCAATCGTCCGCTTCGAAGCTCGACAGTCCGAACGCAGCAAGGATAACACCTGCGATCTTGATGAGGAGGCGGAGCAAAGACTCTCCCCCCCGCCCTCCCTGTCGGGAGGGAGCGAATGCGACATAACCGTGCGTACAGTCTTCAACGTACAGTTGGAGCGGAGCAGGTGGCTTGACAGCAGGAAATCGGCCATCGTCGTCTTCTGGTCGACCACGAACACGTCGTGGTCGAGCAGCCAGCCTACTATCTTCAGCCAGCGCGACTTCTTCAGGCAGTCAGGCCGCGGTATTAGCCACGGACGTAGCTGTTGGTCGGTCGTCACGTCGAGGAAGAAGAGTAGCGGCGGACGTATGCTCCGCGGAGTGATGATACGATAGGCGATGGCCTGATCGGACACCATAAGGGCTACCAGATTGTTCAGCTGCTGGTAAGCAGCACATTTTGAGTTGTTAGGCATTTTGTTGCTTGTTGAAAAAAGCAATAATGCCAGGCGCCTGGGGTGTTCGTTGCTTATTTGCCGAATCACCAATTGTTGTTGGATTAGCCACCGTTTGCAATCCGGTAGCAAGGAAAACACACCAGGCGCCAATTCATGACAGTAGCACCTCGCTACAGTTATGATCTGTAGCGGGGGCAAAGGTACGATAATTTTCGGATAAAAAATCATAAATGGCCAAAAATTAGCAGTTTTGCCCTCTTTTTGTGCCGTTTGTTTGCTTATGCAAACTATTTTCAGTATATTTGCCGCGCCAAAACGAGAGATATGGGGCTAAAAGCTATAGAAACTATGGCCTCTATAGCCACTATAGCAACTATAGCAACTATGGCAACTATGGCTACTATAGCAACTATAGCAACTATAGCCTCTATTGCTCTCTATATCGTCTAACCCTTTAACCCTGTTATTATGCCCTCTGTCCCTTATAACCCTGGCCAGGTGCTGCGCAAGCCAGCGGACTGGCGTAACCTCCGCTTCTACCACAAGACCGACACGCTGTTCCAGCTGACGTTCATCTTCTGCGAGCGCTTCCTGCCAAAGTACGGCGATCGCACTGTCGACCAGATGGTACAAGCTGCACGTTCGGGCAAGCAGAACATCATCGAGGGCTCGGAGGATGGCAAGACATCCACCGAGATGGAACTGAAGCTACTGAACGTAGCGCGCAGCAGCGTCAGCGAGCTCAAGGAGGACTATCGCGATCACCTGAACAAGCACCGCCTCTGCCAGTGGCAACCCGATCATCCACGCTTCCAGCCGATGCAGGACTTCACCAAGCAGCACAACAACCCCGAGGACTACCTGCCATACGCCACGGTCTGGAACGAAGAGGAGTTCTGCAACATCTGCCTCACCCTCTGCTTCCAGGTCGACGCCATGATCAACAGCTACCTGAAGGACCTCGAGAAGACTTTCGTCACCGAAGGCGGCATCAAGGAGCGCATGTACAAGGCCCGCACCGGCTACCGCAACGACGTCGACTCCCGTCTCCGTCAGCTCGAAGCCGAGAACCTCCAGCTCCGCCAGGAGAACCAAGCCCTGAAGGCCCGCCTCGATGCAATACTGAGGACGGTGGAGGAAAGGGAGAGATGAGAGGACAAGGAATAGGAATAGACAGCACAGTTCATCAGTTTTAACCTAAAAATATCGCTGCTTTAGGCATTAATCCTCCTAAAGTAGCTTTTTTTTGTAATAAAATCCTTCGAACTATTGTTTTCTTGTAAAAAATACTTATCTTTGCAGCGCATCTAAAACAGTTAAATCTTTACGCCCAATCTCAAAAGACTTCAAGATTGTTTTCGCGGGTTTGAGGGACAGGTGTAGAAACCCGCTTGGGAATAGTGGGACTGCACTCTCATGCGAATGAAAAATGATACACAACGTGAACCTTTTTTGCCTTGGGCTCATAATCGTATTAATTGCAATTTAGAAATCCCAGAGTCCATAGGGACAGGAGAATCGGACACCACATTATTGACGCCGCAAAGATAGCAACCTTTATCGAGAAATTCCAAATTTTCGGGCGAAAAAGTGAAGACCGCAGGTGAACATTGGTACTTTCGGGCATTTGATACTCGTTGCAAAATGACATTATCACATTGCAAATACGAAGTATGCCGGTATTTGCAAAAATGTAATTCTAAGCTTTCAAACGATGACTTTTAATAAGAAATTATAGGTGTAGAATAATAAAACTTGTACAAAAGAACCACAATTAAAAATATTTGTGGTAACTTTGTACCGTGAATTATATTCAATAATGAAGCAAGGCATGGCATTTATATCATCAGCGACTATTAAAGAACAGGGAAGAACAGCATATTACAAGATGCTGGAAAGCGCACGTGATGGTGAACTTATACAGGTTCGCCGAGGTGTGTATGCAAGTATTGACCAACTCAGTGGCAATATGATTGACATCGATGCTATCGTGCCCGATGGAATCCTCTGCCTTTGGTCGGCATGGAACATATACGGACTAACGACCCCTATGCCCCAGGCATTTCACATCGCCATCAAAAGAGACAGAAAGGTTATAACTCCATCTTTCCCTAAGATCGAGTTGCACAGTTACACAGCATCGGTGCTCAAAATAGGTGTAACAGAAATGACAATGGAAGGCTTTACATTTAACATCTACGATATTGAGCGGTGTGTGTGTGACGCAGTAAAATTCCGTAATAAGGTAGGAATGGATGTATGCTCTGAGATAATCAATAATTATCTTGAACGTCCAGATAGAAATATAACCAAACTAATGGATTATGCACGATCTCTACGTGTGGCAAACATCCTGGAAAAATATCTTCAAGTAAAACTATGAGCAAAGACACTGTAAAAAACTACGGAAAATCCATCCGTAGTAAACTCCTCAATATAGCCAAAGAAGAAAACACCTTCTATCAAACCGTACTGACGCGCTATTTTCAGGAACGTCTGCTTTATCGTATTTCGCAAACACGTTATCGCAATAACTTCTATCTGAAAGGCGGAGCTCTAATGTATGCATACGAAAGGTTTGCTGCACGTCCAACATTAGACATTGATTTCCTTGGAAACAATATCAGTAATGAAGGAGCATCAATCGTGAAGGCATTTAAGGAAATATGCTCTGTTCCATATGGAGAGGATGGTGTAAACTTTGATGTTGAGAATATTACTTACCAAAACATAACTGAATTCAAGGATTACCATGGTATTCGTCTGAGTATTCCTGTCAGCATGGACACTATATCTCAGGTCATGACAATGGACATTGGCTTTGGCGATGTGGTTACTCCAGAGCCTGTTGATCTTGATTATCCAGTTCTCCTTGTACACTTGCCAAGTGCCAATATTCTTGCTTATTCTCTTGAAACTGTTATTGCAGAGAAACTACATGCAGTGGTCGATCTTGCAGATCAGAGTAGTGTATTTAGAAGCCGAGAGTAACGAGAAATAATTAGGAATAAGGAGAGATAATATATTGATTTTCAACAGGAATTAGATTTTAACACTTTCTCATACGAGATTTGGTGGTTCCGTAATTTCCGCGTATTTTTGCAACGTATTTCTACCGCGGAGAATTTACGGGGCTTATTTTTTGTCATTTTGTGGACTCAGTTGACAACGGTTTAACAGAGGTTACAAAGGTGACAAGGCTAAGTGGACGAGATTCAAGGATTGTCATGAAACGGACATAGTTGACAACGGTTGTCAATGGTGTGGATTGATTGACAAAGCGGCAGCAATACAAGAAAGTATTGTTGAACCACTATTTTAAAATGTATGAGAAAGACCAGAAAATGTGCCTACTGCGGCAAGGAGTTTGTCGTAAGAAGCGGTTCACAGAGGTATTGCTCGGAAGAGTGTGCTGCCAAGGCGAAGACGGAGAGGAAGAAG
>JAZUEP010000025.1:0-13384 GCA_045640225.1 Bacteroidales bacterium
ATTCTTCTGCTTCTGCAAACTCCACTATGAAAAACACTGCGGAGTTTGCCAAGCGGCAGGGGCGCAAAGCCCCTAAGAGCGTCCGGTATCTTTTTTGTCTAACCGTTTGCCGGTTTAGGCCTGCAAACATAGTGACTTGTATTTTTTGTTTGACAATTCAACAAAATCAAAATGTAACTCTTTAGCCAAATTAAGAGCCGGAACGGCAAGGTAAAGATCATCACCGGCATCAGGAGATGCAGCATTATTGTGAATTACACGAAATAAGGAATTTACCATTAAATAACAGACACAGAGCATCCACTTCTTTCGTAGAGGTGGATGCTCTGATTATTATCATGCAAAGCACATGTGAAACCTATAATCGAGGCAGGAAATAAGAGATGACTAAAGCTGGTTATAATCAGAAAGAAACTGAGAGGGAGTCATGACCTTTACGGCTGTAGCTGTAGCAAAGTCTTTCACGTTACGCGTTACAATGCAATCTGCAGAAACAAGTCGGGAAGAATGATACTGCACCATATCTTCGAAGTCAGGCACTACAACAGATAGGGCTTCCGTGAGAACGAACTTATCAATACTTGCAATGTTACAAATCTGCATCAGTCCTCTCAGAATCTCGTTTCGCTGTTCTACAGTGTACGTCTTTCTTGTTATGTAGAAGAAGTTTACGAACGAAATTGGTGACACCCATATTTCGATTTTACCATTGCATGCCAAATCGAAGATGTTGGCTGCATCCTGATAGAAATCCTCTCGCTCACAGTAGAAGTCAAGAAGAACATTCGTGTCTATTAAAACGTTCATCCGAAACGTTCATCCAAAGAATCCAACATTGCAGCCTTATCATCCATAGGAGCAAGGCGACGATACTTAGCCATTGACTGAACCCATGCCGAGCGCTCTTTTACAGGCGATGCCAAAGAATCGTTCATTATCAATTTAAAAGTGCACATGTTATTATCTTTTTTATATTTGTCCTCACTTATTTATCTGAGCGATTAGCGCCCTTTGGGCGCAAAGGTAGTACTTTTTCTTCAATTTCAATTGATTATTGAGCCGCAAATTTCGAATTACATGCATTTTTAACTATTGATGGCATTGTAGGATAACAAAACTGGACTCTTTGCCCTAACTAAAGAAATGAACGAGGTGAGGATTGCATTCAACCTCGCTTCACCTCCTCGATCTGACGAAGCAGATCGGTAGTGGTGCGATGAATCTTCTGCATGCGGCTGCTGACGCAATAGAATACGAAGAATAGGATGAAGCAGACGGCCAGACAATGCTCGGGGCTCTCAGAGATATCTCCCCAGGTTTCCCACAAGAGGATTCCTACCCAGACGAGACTGGCTGCAGCAGTCACGATGGCCAAGCGAAGATTCTGCTGCTTGACACGAGCGAGGTCAAGGGCGGCATCGGTCAGCGAATCATTGAGCAGACGGTCGCGCATATTCTGGCGATACTGACGATAGGCCACGTAGACCCAAAGCAGGCACCAGCACATCGTAGCGACAAAGAATGGCGTGCTCATGAAGTCTGGTCGGCTGAAGTAGATCCAAGCGAAATAGACACCCATCAGTGTATCTATCACCATAGTTATCAGGAACGAGCGACGGTTGCCCACGATGGTCTTGACTTCGGCCTTCACAGAGGCCTCGAGCATCTGCTGCGAGATGATCTCGTTGTTCTGCAGATGAGAACGCAGTACTTGCATTTGAGCCTTGAGGACATCGAGTTCGTCAGAAGTTGCAAAAGTTGTCATAATCGTAAAGTTTTGTAGTTAGTCATTCATTTGTTTGAGTTGCTCCTTGATACGGACCAGGCGAACAGAGACGTTCTTGGCCGAGATGCCAACGATCTGGCCAATCTCGTCATAGCTGAGGTCTTCGAGCCAGAGCAGGACGATGGCACGATCGAAAGGCTCGAGGCGGTGGATGCGCTGATGCAACAGACGCATCTGCTTCGACTCCTCGGTATTCTGGGTCAGAAGTTCCTCGACGGGCACCTCGGTGTTGTGCTTCTTCCGTTTGGCGTCCTGTGTGATGCAGGTGTTCATGGCTACTCTCCATACCCACCCGCGTTCGTCACCTTTGCCCTGGTAGGTGCCAAATCCATGCCAGAGCTTGATGAGCACCTCCTGCATCAGGTCGTTGGCATCGTCCTGATTGTCGGCAAACATAAGGCAGACGGAGTAGATCGTCTCCTTGTGTCGGCGGACCAGAAGGCTGAATTGTTGTTCGCTATTGTTCATATCGGTTGCTTGTTTTTTTTGAACTGTTCTATACTAATGACCTATCTTACGAACGATTTACTACAAAAAAGGAAAAGTTTTTTTCGAAAAAAACGAAAAAAAACAAGAAAATTTGGCGTTTTCGACAAAATAGACTATCTTTGCGGCGTAATTACAAGACTAACCACCCTTCTGCATGAAACACCGCTATATTCTCTCTTTGTCGCTATTTACCGTCCTCCATGCTGCCACAGCCCAGACCACGCCCAATCGCGGCCTGCATGCCAGCGTGAATGAGCAGCAGGACCAGCTGTTCGTCAGTTGGCGAGCCCGCAGCTACGACCAGCCTGGCACATCGTACCGCCTCTATGCCGACGATCATCTGGTAGCCGAACTCTCCGATCGTACCAATATCAACGTGTCGTCCGACCTGTGCAAGGCCACCTTCAGCCTTGAAGTGGTCAGCCAAGACGGAACCATCCTGGAACGGCAGCAGGGAGTAAAGGCCGACACGGCTTTCTGGCGCGACATCTGCCTCGAGGCTCCCTCCGATACGCGAGGCCTCGGTGCCACCTATTCGCCCAACGATGCCTCGGCTTACGATATGGATGGCGACGGCGAGGAGGAGATTATCCTGAAGTGGGATCCTTCGAATTCGCACGACAATGCTCATCGCGGCCAGACGTCTCCTGTCTGGATTGACTGCTACAAGCTGTCGGGCCAACGGCTATGGCGCATCTGCTTAGGGCCGAACATCCGTTCCGGAGCACACTATACGCAATTCCTCTGCTACGACTTCGACGGTGACGGACGTGGCGAGATGATCGTCAAGACCGCACCGGGCACTACCGATGCCTCGCACGCGTATATTAATAAAGGTGTGGCAGCCAATGCCGATCATACAGCCTCGTATGTCGACGATAACGGCATGGTAGCGCAGGGACCGGAATGGCTCACCTGCTTCGACGGAGCTACGGGCCTCGAGCTGATGACCACTGACTATTGGCCACACTTCGACATCCAGAGCGACTGGGATCCTCGTCCCGACCATACCGACGATGCCCGACAGGCCAACCGTGGCTGCCGTTTCAAGGCGGCTGTCGCCTTCTTGCCCGTCCCACAGTCCTCCCCCCTTGGGGGGACCGAGGGGGGCCGTCCTTGTGCCATCATGAATCGTGGTTACTATTCCTACAGCTACTTTGCGGCTTACGCATGGGACGGAAAGGACCTCTCGATCGTCTGGCAGCACAGCAGTGAGGCCGAAGGCGAAGGAATGTTTGGCGAGGGAGCTCACTCCCTTTCGGTAGGCGACGTCGACAACGATGGATACGACGAGATTGTAGTCGGTGCGGCCTGCCTCGACCACGACGGCACCACGCTGTGGCGCACGGGTCTGGGACATGGCGATGCATTGCATCTGGGCGATTTCGATCCGGAAAATCCCGGAATGGAAGTGTACCGCGTCACCGAGGACGATACCGACTTCGACGCCTGTATGATCGATGCCCGCACGGGCCGCATCCTTTGCTCACTGCCCTACAAGAATGGCGATGTAGGTCGTGGCACCATCCTCGACTGCGATCCTCGCCATCCGGGCGCAGAGTTCCTGGCGCGCACTTATCCCGATCTCTACACCTGCCATGGCGAAGCTATCGCACCCTGGCAGAAGGGCGCCATCAACAACCATAATTACCGCATCTTCTGGGATGGCGACTTCCTCGAAGAATACCACGACCACCGCTATGTCTCGAAGTGGGACACGCTGACCAGTTCGTGGCAGATGGTCACCGACTTCAGACAATACTGTGCCCGCAGCTGCAACGGATCGAAAGATACCCCCGTACTGCAGACCGACCTCTATGGCGACTGGCGCGAAGAGGTAGTGTATTATGTAGTCGAAGGCGAGACCGTCGAGGATATGCAGGCCCAGGAAAACCGTATGCGCGAGATGCGTCGACAGCAACGAGCCCAACGGCAGCAAGGACAGCGACCGCCATCGGACCGGATAGCATCAAGAGGGCAGCAAAAGTATCGTCTGCGCATCTTCTCGTCCACTATCCCTACCCAGCATCTACTGCCATGGCTACGCGATGATCACGTCTACGACATGTCTATTGTCTGGCAGAATTCCTGCTACAACCAGCCGCCACACCTTGGCTATAATCCATACCTTAGCTGTGTCAAAAGCCACAGCAAATGATAAATAATAAATAGTAAAGGATAGCCACCCTCGTCATAGTACGGGGATGGCTTTACTATTTAGTATTTACTATTTATATTTTATGCCAGCACAATCTGATAGCGTGCCTCGAAGACACCCAGTGGTGCAAGCGTCTGTATCCAGTCCTTCTGCTCGTACTCGCCCGTGTATCCTACGCGGTCGCAACGGCCATACCATGGCTCGATGCAGACGAATGGTGCGTTCTTACCGGGAGGAGACCAGAGGCCCATCAGCGGAGCTTCGCTCTCGAGGGTCAGATATGGCTTCTTGTCCTGATCGCAGAGCTCAACGGTCTGTACCTGTCCGTCCTCGAAGATGAGCGCATCGCGACTAAACGTATCGGTTGTCAGCGGCAGGAATCCTTCAGCATCGAGCTCCACTTCTCCGCTCTGTGTCGGATCGACGCATCCCTTATCGGTGATGACGCTCTTCTTCAGCACCTTGGCGGCACCGGGCAATCTGAAGTATCCACGCTCTGAGCCCTTTGCCAAAGCCTGATCCTGGGCCTCAACGCCAGCAGCTACCTCCTCGTTGGTCAGCAGTGGCCAATAGAAGGCCGGATGAGCTCCGATCTGGAACCTCAGCTCCTCCTCGCGGCTTGGATTCATCACGCGCCAGATAACCTCGACGGCATTACCCTTCAGTACGTAACCGATCTCCAGACGGAAACGGTAAGGATACTTCTTCAGGGTTTCGTCATTCGACTTGAGCACGTAGAGCAACTGTGGATTACCTTCCGCGTCTGGCTGATTCTCGATCAACTGGAATGCCATGTCGCGGGCAAAGCCATGCTGTCCGAGCTTGAACGTCTGCGGAACCCAGGGTGCGCCCTGTGGCAGGATGTCCTTCTGTCCCTTCGAACGATACTCGCCATCCCACACCGAACCGACGATGGGGAAAAGCACAGGCGAGTGGCGTTTCCAATACTTCGGATCGGCCTGCCAGAGGTATTCGCGGCCCGTAGCATCCTTCTTGATCGAAGTCAGCTCGGCTCCATCATTACTTACTACAATGGTCACGACGCCATTGGTCAACGTATAATCTACCTCGAGGCCTTGTGGTGCCGGCTGATAGTTGAGGTCGACGGTATCCTTGCGTGCGCCCGGATAAAGCGAATCCAGGCTGATTTCTTTTGGCATAGTTCTATCTGGAATTAAGATTACTGATGACGAATTATTATTAGAGGCTCACATCGACGCTGCCACAGATTTCCTGCACATTGGCGCCCACCATCAGCTTATACTCGCCTGGAGTAACTACCCATGCATGCTGATCTTCGCGCCATGTGGCAAGGTCTTCGTTCTGCAGGTCCAGGCACATAGTCAGGGTCTCGGTCTGACCAGGCTGCAGGTCCTTGGTCTTGGCGAATGCTACCAGCTCCTTGGCTGGCATCTGCAGGCCTTCGACCTGAGGCTTCGAAGCATAGAGCTGCACTACCTCGCGGCCGGCTACCTTGCCCGTATTCTTGACGTTGACCGTCACGACGAGCTTCTGTGCCTCGCGCTCTACCTTCATATCCGAATACGTGAAGGTGGTGTACGACAGGCCATAGCCAAATGGATAGAGTGCCTTGACGCCGGCGGTCTCGAAGTGACGATAGCCTACCATCACATCCTCGACATAGTTGGCATAGGCGGCATCGCCATTCGACTGTGGGAAGTCGTTGGCCGAAGGATAATCGGCATAGTTGAGGGCCCACGTCATTGGCAGCTTGCCGCTCGGATTGACCTTGCCCGTCAGCACGTCGGCCAACGAATTGCCCATCTCCTGGCCTCCCATCCATGCATGCAGGATGGCGTCAGGCAACTGGCTGGCACGCGTCAGGTCGATGATGTTGCCCATGTTCAGCACCAGGACTACCGGCTTATGTGCGGCATGTGCCTCGCGACAAACCATCTCGATATTCTGCTGCTCGAGGTCAGAGAGCAGGTAGTCGCCCTTCGCTACCTTACGGTCACCGCCCTCGCCTGCCATACGGCTGATGGTAAGAACGGCAACGTCGCTATGAGCAATGGCGGCCTTTACCTGCTGGGCGGTCAGCGGCATTTCAGGAGCTACAGGGATGGTCCAGAAGTTCTCCTTGGCGACAGCCGACAGGGCTGCATCGGTATGCTGGCGATAGGTCGTAGCCAACTCGGCATCGAGCTGCAGGCCGGCATTGCGCAGGCCCTCGTCGAGCGACACCTTGTACTTACGGTTCACGTTGCCCGATCCCGAACCGCCTACCAGCAGGTCATACGATGCCGTTCCGAACAAGGCTACCGTCTTTACCTCCGAACCGAAAGGCAGCGCCTTCTTGTCGTTCTTCAGGAGCACCATACCATCGGTAGCGGCCTGACGGGTCACGGCAGCATGGGCAGCGAGGTCAGGATGATTGCTATACTGATAATGACGATAGGTAGGAGTCTTGAGCATGATATTCATGATACGACGAATGGCCTGATCGAGGTCGGCCTCGGCCAATGTCCCATTCTTCACACCATTGATGATGTCGTCCAGCTGACGCTGTGTACCAGGCATCTGCAGGTCATTGCCGGCAGCAATCTGACGGGCGCCGTTCTCCTCGGCCCACCAGTCGGTCATCACGAAGCCTTCGAAGCCCCATTCGCCACGCAGGATGTCGGTCAGCAGGTAACGGTTCTCGCTGGCCAGCGTTCCGTTCACCTTGTTGTACGACGACATGATGGTCCATGGCTGTGATTCCTTGACGGCAATCTCGAAGCCCTTCAGATAGATCTCGCGCAATGCGCGGTCGCTCAGTCGTGCATCGACGCCATTGCGACACGTCTCCTGACTGTTCACCGCAAAGTGCTTGAGCGAAACGCCCACGCCGTTGCTCTGTATGCCCTGAATGTAGGCCGCGGCAATCTTTCCGGCCAGTACGGGATCCTCGCTGTAGTATTCGAAGTTACGGCCGCAAAGTGGAGTACGATGGATATTGATGGCCGGAGCCAGCAATACGTCAGCACCATATTCCAGCACTTCCTCGCCCATGGCCGTGGTGACCTTGCGCACCAGGTCTACGTCCCACGAGGCGGCCAGCGTTGCACCTACCGGGAAGGCCGTGCAATAGTACTCGCCATCGTCGTCCTTGCGCAGCGGATCGATACGCAGGCCGGCAGGGCCATCGGCATAGACAATGGGCTCGATACCCAGGCGAGGCACGGCATAGTGCTGACCAGCCGAACCGGCCACCTTACCCTGGACGAGCGACGTTGCCAACATCATCTCGTAGGCTTCGGCCGAATCCTTACAGGCCGCCAAGCGGGCTTTCAGTTCGTCCGAGAACATCTCGCGCACGGGCATTCCGGGAGCTCGATCGGGAGGGGTTACCTTGAGGCGCTCCGTACCCACCACGAAGTTGGCTTTTTCGTCGAGCGTCATGGCCGCTATTACCGCGTCTACCGGATCGGTGCCGAGGCGGGGTGTCGTAGTTGTACAGCTGGTAGCAAGCATGGTTGTCGTTGCAATTAGAGTTACGAATGAGGTTTTCATGTTATGTGGTAATAAGTTGAGAGTATCGTGGTATTGACGGGCCTATCGCCGCGGGGCAATCTGGGGGACGGCCTTGATGGGCTGTGGTATGGGATTGAAACCGGGGCCGTCGTGCCGGTCCTTGCGGAGGGCATCCTTCAGCATCGGGCCAAGATCGATACCGAGCTTGGCGCCGCCCAGTTTCAGGAAGGGCTGCACGATAGGAGTAACTTCGTGGCCGAACATCGGATCATAGGCCTGACGCGCTCCGAGGTCTATACCGAAATGCTCGCCTTCAAGGGTCATGTAACCTCCCCAGTTGAAGGTAGGGCCGAAGTCAACCTTCGACATGAACGTGCCGGGCGAATACATACCGAATGCCGTCACGCTGAAGTGCTGATTAGGCCGCCACGTCAGCTGTCCGCCCAGGGTGGCCGTGTTGTAATAGATCGAGTTCTTCGACACCGACGCGTAGGCCGAGGCGGTCCAGTAATCGCCCAGCTGCTGGTACAACCCGATGCCCGCCGTGGCCTGATAGCCGCGAAGCCAGTCGTTGTACTGTCCGCTGTAACCGTACATGTAGCCTGTCGTCCAGCTGGGATAGAACGACCGCTCAGGCATCACACGGAACAACGGCGGAGCCTGATAGCGAGCATCAAGGACGGATTCTACCCCTAGCTCGCGAGGGCTGACCATACCGCTCATGGGATCCATCGCCGCCGATGCCACGGGTGTCTCGGCAGGGTCTATCGGCCTTGTCAGCAGCTCGATGTCCTCAGCGGTCAGGCCACCTTCGGTGCCGATGCTATCTGCCCGTTCCTGGGCCAGGAGGGGCATTGCGGCAAACAGCACATACAGTACAAGCAGGAGCGACATTCTTTTCATGCCGCAAAGATAAGCCTTTACGATGTAAAAAGCAAGTTTTCGGTTGACAAAAAAGGTTTAATTACACAAAAAAGCGTTTGTCAGCCATTTTATTGACGCATTTTCGCCAACAATACAGATTTTATTTGTATCTTTGCACTCGTTTCGAAGCAGATTGTAATTCGTAATTTGTAAAGCATCGTAATTCGTAATTCGTAATTTGTAATTTGCGAAGCATTGTAATTCGTAATTAGAAAGGACATGACTTTTCTCGATATCTTCTCCCAGCTGAACCAGACGCCCCGCCCTTCGCATCACGAAGAGCAGGTAGCGGACTTCCTATGCCGTTTTGCCGCCGACCATGGCCTCGACTATAGCCGCGATGCTCACAACTGTATTGTCATCCGCAAGCCTGCGACTCCTGGCTACGAACAGGCGCTACCCATCGTCATTCTCAACCACATGGACATGGTTTGCGTGGCCGACGAAGGTTATGACTTCGATCCCTTGCACGATCCTATCCAGGCCTATGTCGACAGCGGCTGGATGAAGGCGCGCCACACATCGCTGGGCGCCGACAATGGCATGGGCCTCTCGATGGCATTGGCCATATTGGCCGACCCGACGCTGGTGCATGGTCCGCTCGAGGTCATTACCACCACCAACGAGGAGGACGGTATGGACGGTGCGGCCTCGCTGTCGCCCGACTTTATCCGTGGCCGTCACATCATCAACCTCGACTCCGAAGCCTACGACCAGATTACCGTCGGTGCGGCTGGTGCCTACATCCAGCAGGCTCGTCTGCCGTACCAGCAGATCCGGATGCCGAAGGATTATACCTGCTACAAGGTACGCGTCCGTGGCGGCCTGGGCGGACATTCAGGCGTGGACATCGTCAAGCAACGCGCCAATGCCATCAAGATCCTCGCCAACCTCCTGCAGGTGTGCATCCAGCATAAGCATATTGCCCTCTACCTTGTGCGTCTGGAAGGCGGACAGGCATCGGCCTCTATCCCGTCGTCGGCCGAGGCCATGGTAGCCATTCCGGCTGCAGCCGAATCGGATTTCACCGACATCATGATCCAAGGCTCGTGCGCCGTGCAGGCACAATATGGTGTCACCGATCCTGACGTCGAGGTGTTGTTCGAACCTACCGTCTGGCATGGCAACATCGTGGACGAGGTCTCGACACGCTGCCTGCTGGCCGATATCAACGCTATTCCTACCGGACCGCTCGAGATGCATCCCGACATGCCTGGCACGCCCATGACCAGCAACAACATCGGCACGGTAAGGATGACCTCGCTCAACGCGCCACACGCCACGCAGAACTGCTTTGAGATAAGCACCCACTCGCGCTCGTTCCGTAAGGACGACATGGAGCTGCTGGCCTCGAAGATTCGCCAGATCTTCGAAGTAAGCGGGGCCGAGGTGGAGACCATCATGAACGCTCCCGCCTGGCAGGAGGACGTGAACTCCAGCTTTCTGCGCCTCACGAGCGACGTCTTCAACGACGTCCTTGGCTTCCGGCCTACACCAGTTGCCATGCATTTTGTGCTCGAGGCCGGCTACTTTGTCCAGAAGTATCCTGGCATCCAGATGGCCTCGATCGGACCACGCATCCTCGAACCTCACAGCACCAGCGAGCGCGTCGAGCTCAAGACCTGCGACGACATCTGGCGCGTCACCATCGAACTCCTCAAGCGCCTTGCAAACCTCAAGCAACTCTAACCCGATGAAGCAGCTTCTCGTTCTCCTCTCCTCTACCCTCTTCCTGATTGCCTGCACTACCGGCCGCCAGCAGCAATCGGCCATCGACCCTTTCACCGCCGGCATCGACCAGCCCGTCGACAGCGCCTTGCAGCTCTATTCGCTGCAGAATGGATCGATGTCCCTCTCGGCCACCAACTGGGGTGCGCGCATCCAGCAGCTCACCTATGACGGCACGGATGTCGTACTCGGCTTCGACACGCTCGAGCATTATCAGACCATCAAGCAGAACTTCGGTGCTGTCGTGGGGCGCTACATCGGCCGCATCATTGGCGGCACCTATGTGCTCGATGGCGATACTGCCCACCTGCAGCTACAGGCCAGTGGCGACTGTGGCCATGGCGGAAATCCTAATTTTGCAGGCCGTATGTGGAGTCTCGTTCCCGGTTCGCTCAGCGACACGACGATGACCTTGCGTTACGTATCGCCCGACGGCGAAAACGGTTTTCCGGGCCAGCTCACCCTGCTTACCACCTATACGCTCACGTCCGATGCCTTGCGCATCGACTATCAGGCCCGTACCACACGACCCACGGTACTCAATCCATCGAACCACTCGTTCTTCAACCTCACGGGCGACCTCTCGGCCGATGTTCTGGGCGAGGAAGTATGGATCGACAGCGACAGCATCGCTCTCTACGATGCGCAGAAAAAGGTCACTGGAGAGCTGGCATCGGTCACCGCCACGCCTTTCGACTTCCGTACGATGCACGCCATAGGCGACAGCATCGATGCCGGGAATGACCAGCTGGCCGTCACGGGCGGCTACGACCATTGCTACCAGCTCAAGCACTATCTGTACAAGGCCGGCGACGTCGAGGCTCTCCTGTCCGCACCTGTGGCACGCCTGCACGATCCTGTCACCGACCTCCAGATGATGGTATTTACCACCGAGCCCGCCCTCCAGATCTATACGGCCAACGGCCACAAGGGCAACATCGTGGGCAAGGACGGCAAGGTCTATCCTCGTCGCAACGCCATCTGCTTCGAGACCATGCACTTCCCCGACTCGCCTAACCAGCCGCAATGGCCAACGACCGCCTTGCGTCCCGGCGAGACGTTCCACAGCACCACGATCTACCGATTTGGCCGAGGGTTCTGATTCCGCCTCCATCAACAGAAATCGATAAGGTCTTTTCTCTATTATCAACGTGGAAATCTCCGTTCTCCTCTCCCAGATGACCATCCTCTTCATCGTAGTCATAGCGGGTTATATCTGTGGCAAGACCCGACTGATGACGGCACCCTTGAGCAAAGGGCTCAGCGGACTGATCGTCAACCTTACCTGCCCTTGTCTTGTGCTGTCCAGCACCATGGGCGAAGTGATGCCCGACCGGCGTCTGATCCTGCCATTGCTCATCATCGGTGCCGTCACCTATGCCCTTATCCTACCGGTAGCCACCCATCTGCCACGGCTGTGGGGATGCAAGGATCCCGAGCGTGGCCTGCACTCGTTCATGCTGACGTTTGGCAACGTAGGCTTCATCGGCTATCCGGTCGTGGCTTCGGTGTTCGGCCCTGAGGCGGTCTTCTATGCCGCCATCCTCAATGTGCCCAATACCATCTCGGTCTTCGTATGGGGTGCGCCATTCATTGCCGGCAAGGGCGAAGGTGGCACGCTGTTGAGCCGCCTGTACACGCCTGCCATGATCGGCACCTACCTCAGCATCGTGGTCGTAGCCTTTGCCTGGCATGCGCCCGAAGTCGTGGCCCGTCCGCTGACCCTCATCGGCAACGTCACTGTCCCGGCTTCGCTTCTCATCATCGGCTATAGCATCTCGCAGATTCCGGCCAAGCACATGGCTGGCGGGCCACGGGTATGGATTACCAGCCTCGGCCGCCTGCTGCTTATCCCGCTGATGGTCTACTACGCCATGCGCCTGCTGGTGTGGCTGATTCCGGTGTCGGCTGTCATCTTCGATCCGCATCTCATCCAGATCAACACACTCATCATCGCCATGCCTGTCGCCTCGTTCGGCACCATCTTCTGCCTGAAATACGGCGTCGACGAAACCGTGATGGCGCAAGGCACCTTCCTCACCACCATCCTCTCGCTCTTCACCATCCCCGTCATCGCCGGACTTATGTAGGGCGAATGGATGCGTCATCATACGTCATCGGTTGTTCTGGGTACCGCCGCCATCTCGTAATTAAAGAAGTTGAGGAGCTGGTTGACCTTATCAAGGCGCAGGGTCTGCTTGCCTTGCTCCAGATCACGCACGAAGCGCAAGCCTACACCGGACTTCATGCATAGATCCTCCTGTGTCATTCCGTATTGCTTGCGGAGTGCTTTAACTACGGCCGAAAGATTAGTCATAATACTTAATTTTATACCATTTCGGGTAAAAGATAGAAATAATAATCCGAATTATACCATTAAAGGTATAGAAAAAGCAGTTTCCCCTCAAATTATCCCCTTAAAGGTATACTTTTGGCATCTCGAGTCGCGATTATAAGCATTCTTTTTGGTGATGGGACTTTCCAGGCGAGAGAATCAGCATTGACTGCCCTGAGCGACGAAAAAATGGCTTCCTCGGAGCGGGGAACTGCATTTTGCTGGCGAAATGCTCTTCCGCGGAACGAGGAGCCGCATTTTGCCGTCGAAATGCTCTTCCTCGGAGCGGGGAAGCGCATTTTGCTGGCGAAGTGCTCTTCCGCGAAACGGGGAAGCGCAAATTGGAATATTTGCTGGATCTTGTGACACAGCCTCGTCTTCGTCCCCGTCCCAGAGCATCGAGGCATATTAACGAGTAATTACCCCCGCTACAGTGCTTTGTAACGGGGGTAACCATATTATGTATGTTTTAATATCTCGTGTCTTT
>JAZUEP010000026.1:0-15003 GCA_045640225.1 Bacteroidales bacterium
GCTGACGCGGGCATCAACGTCATCACGGGTGTGGAGGGATTGAAGATCCACTCGAAGGTGACGCTCATCACGGCCAAGGGTGGTGATGTGGCGGTGATCTCGTCGGGCAACTTCCATGAGGGCAACGCGCGAGCTTACACAGACATGATGCAACTCACTGCACGCAAGCCGATTGTGAACGATGTGGCACGTGTCTTCGAGTTCATCGAGCACCCGTATCTGCCTGTCCGCTTCAAGGAACTTCTCGTCTCGCCCAACGATATGAAGCGCCAGCTGGTGGCATTGATCAATCAGGAGATCAAGAATCATAACCAGGGATTGCCTGCCTGCATCATGGCCAAGCTCAATCATGTGACCGACGAAACCATCGTCAAGAAGATCTATGAGGCGGCAGCTGCTGGCGTGAAGGTACAGCTGCTGGTTCGCGGAAATTGCTCATTGGTGCCCGACCTGCCAGAGCTGAACGGCAACCTGACGGTCAACGCCATCATAGACCGTTACTTGGAGCACTCGCGAATCCTCGTCTTTGCCAATGGCGCAGATCTGGAGCATCCGGAGATTATCGAGGAAGATGGCTCGCATCGCCAGTATAAGGTCTTCATCGGTTCGGCCGACTGGATGCCACGCAACCTGGATCATCGCATCGAGGTGTATGCACCGGTGTATGATGCGGATATCAAGCGCGAGGCGAAGCTGATTGTGGAGTGTGGGTTGCGCGACGAAAAGAACGTATTCCGCAGCCAAGAGGCACTATATGAGCATTATAATAAGAAAAATGATTAATCAGATTAACGAGATATCGAATGATCGAGATATTGAAGTCTCGAAAAATGGAAGTTTCGAAAAATCGAAGTTTGAAAAAAATCAAAAAAACATCAAAACTATGATTCCCCAATATACCCCCGATACCTTCAATCTTGCCGCCATCGACATCGGTTCGAATGCCGCACGTCTGCTCATCAAGAGTGTAACCAGGCAGGAGGATGGCACGCTGCAGTTCCAGAAGCAACAGTTCGTGCGTTTTCCGTTACGTCTGGGCCTCGATGTCTTCACGCAGGGCAAGATCAGCAAGGAGCGCGAAGTGCAATTCATTCGCATGATCAAGGCTTTCCGCCAACTGCTGATAATATATAATGTGGTGGATTTCCGCGCCTGTGCCACCTCGGCGTTGCGTGATGCGAAGAACGGGCAGAAGATAATTAAACGTATCAAACACCTGACAGGCATCAACATCGAGATTATCAGTGGCGAAGAGGAAGCTCGCACCATCTACGACAATCACATCGAGAAGCTGCTGGTGTCATCGGCCAGCGCAGAAGAAGGCAGCAAGTCGTACCTCTATGTGGATGTAGGCGGCGGTTCGACCGAAGTGAGTTTCATCACAGGTGGAGAGCTAAAAGCCAGCCAGAGCTTCAATATCGGCACATTGCGTTTGCTGAGTGGCACGGTAAGTCTGGAGTCGATCAACGAGATGTGCGACCAGATCTGCACCATGATAGCCGGTCAAACCGAAGTAGAGATTATCGGATCGGGCGGCAATATCAATAAGCTCTACCGTCTTGTACCGAAGAAGGCAAAGCTCAAGGATCGCATCACCTTGCCACAGCTTGTGAAGCTCTTCGGCCAGCTCTCATCGCTCACCGTCGAGGAGAGAATCCGTGAGTTCGACCTGCGTCCCGATCGCGCTGACGTCATCGTGCCAGCGGCTCAGATCTTCATTGCCATTGCTCATGCTATCGATGCTAACGCCATCCTTGTGCCGACTATTGGGTTGGCGGATGGAATAATTGGAGGCTTGGCCTCCAAAATTACGAATTACTAATTACGAATTACGGTCCTACGACCACGTTGCAGCTTTCGTGCCGGTAATTTGTAATTGAAAGATGGACTCCATTTTTTCCTGTTTCGTCATCTTCCTCTTCGCCCTGGCCATCTTTGACCTGATGGTGGGTGTGAGCAACGATGCCGTCAACTTCCTCAATTCGGCCATCGGAGCCAAGGCGGCGCCGTTCCGCACGGTCATCATCATCGCCGCCATTGGCGTGTTCTGCGGAGCCGCCATGAGCAACGGCATGATGGAGATTGCGCGTCACGGTATCTTCCGTCCTGAGCAATTCCTGTTCGAAGACCTGATGTGTATCTTCCTCGGCGTGATGATTACTGACATCGTGTTGCTCGATATCTTCAACTCGCTGGGAATGCCTACTTCGACGACTGTCTCGATGGTCTTCGAGCTGCTGGGTGGTACGTTCATGCTGGCCATCGTCAAGCTCGCGGGCGACCCAACCGGCACACTGGTCCTTGCCGACCTGGTCAATGGCGAGAAGGCGCTCTCGGTCATCATCGGCATCTTCGTGAGTGTGGCCATCGCGTTCACGTTCGGCGCGTTGGTGCAATACCTTACCCGACTGCTTTTCAGCTTCAACTTCCAGAAGAACCTGAAGTATAAGATCGGCATCTTCGGTGGTCTTTGTGCCACAGCCATCATCTATTTCATGCTCATCAAAGGAGTAAAGGACCTGACCTTCATGACAGCCGATGCCAAGGCGTTCATCAAAGAGAATACCTGGCTGATAATCAGCGGTTGCTTCGTCATTTTCACCATCCTGATGCAGGTGCTTTATTCGCTTCGTGTGAATGTCTTCAAGGTCATCGTCCTCATGGGAACCTTCGCCCTCGCCACCGCCTTCGCCGGCAACGACCTTGTCAACTTCATCGGCGTACCCTTGGCCGGTTTCTCGTCGTTCACCGACTGGCAAGCCGCAGGAGCTCCTGACCACGCTTTGCTGATGGATTCGCTCAATGGCCCCGCCACTACCCCAACCTATTTCCTCATCATCGCAGGCGTGATCATGGTGTGGTCGTTGGCCACGAGCAAGAAGGCGCAGAACGTCGTAAAGACCTCGGTTGACCTGAGCCGTCAGGACGAGGGCGACGAGATGTTCGGTTCCTCGCACATGGCCCGATGGATGGTTCGAAACTCTTCATCGTTGGCCGAAACCATTGTCAATCACACCCCTAACGGCTTGAAGCGATGGATCAACTCGCGCTTCGACCGCACCGACGTCGTCTTGCCCGAAGGAGCGGCTTTCGACATGGTACGCGCCTCTGTCAACCTCGTACTCGCCGGCTTGCTAGTGGCATTGGGAACATCGCTCAAGCTGCCGCTGTCCACCACCTACGTCACCTTCATGGTGGCCATGGGTACCTCGTTGGCCGACCGTGCATGGGGTCGTGAATCGGCCGTCTATCGCATCACGGGCGTGCTGTCGGTCATCGGCGGCTGGCTTATCACAGCCGGAGCTGCCTTCCTGACCTGCGCATTGGTCGTAGCAGCCATGTATTATGGCGGCGTGGTGGTTGCCATCGCGCTGGTCGTAGTGGCCGTAGGGTTGCTCATCCGCAGCAATATACAGTTCCGTCGCAAGCAGAAAGAGGAGAAGGAGGCCGACCTCTGGCAGCAGCTCATACGCACCAAGAACCGCGAGGAAGCATGGACGATTCTCTCCGCGCTTGTCGTTGAGAACCAGATCCGTTGCATCGACTTCGCCAAGACCTCGTATTGCCACCTCACCGAAGGTTTTGCCAAAGAGAACCTGCGCCTTTTGCGCCGTGCCTCGATGGAGATCCGCAAGGCTAAGCCCCTGCATAAGATCAATCGCCGACGCGAGATGATCGGCCTCCGCAAGATCGACCCATCGCTGGCCATCGAGAAGAATACATGGTTCCATCTTGGCGAAAACTCGTGCATGCAGATGCACTATTGCCTGTCACGCATGTGCGACCCCACCCTTGAGCACGTCGATAATAACTTCGAACCCATCAGCCGCCAGTGCATCGAGGAATTCCGTCCGATGCGTAACGAACTGGTCTTCCTGATTGACAAGACGCGTGCTTTGCTCGAACATCACCGCTTCCGCGATGCCGATGCGCTCCGTGCCGAATGTGACCGCGTGAAGGAACAGTTCTCGCTCACCCGCAAGCGACTCATCGACCGCATGCAGGACGAATCCGAGAGCCTCGGCGCCAACTACGTCTACCTCAACATCCTGCAGGAGAGTCAGGAGCTCATCTCCACCCTACGCCACTTGCTGAGAGCGGCACGCAACTTCCAGACGGAAGTGAATATTTAAATAAAGAAAGTTCTCACACTCGCGCTGAACGAGTGTGAGAAACTTTTTTTACTCTTCTTTCTGCCATAACCACCAGTTCCACCCTTTGCTATCAGGTATGCCCGATGGATTCAGCAATCAGGGTCGAACTACATTGTCATGGTCATTAGTTGTCATTAAGGATTTTCGGTGTGAATTTAAGATTGACGCGTTGCTGCACGTTGCAGTGCTGCAGTTGAAAAAGGAAGACAGAATGAATATACCAGAAGGATACTAATGAGCGGAAGATTGTATTTATGAGATGAAACACCCGGATTTGGTAATTTCAACAACCAAAACTTGCTCTGAGGATACGAAAATCCCTTAAAAATGCCGGAAATAGGCGAAAATGCTTGCTTATTATAATGAGATTTTATACTTTTGCATCGAAATATAATATGCCATTTTAATAACAAACAACAATTTACTTGGTCATAAAAACTATTGGTAATAAAGAACAAGGAATTGAAGGAATTAAAAGAAAATTAAGAAGTTAGGACATGACGATAACAGAACATCTCTTTGCCTTGCAGGACAAGGAATATGCGGCATTCCAGGCCAAGCTGACGCCTGGTGTGCCCGCCGAGACATTCATCGGTGTACGCGTGCCGAATGCCAGAGCGTTGGCCAAGATGCTGGAGAAGGAGGCACGGACATCGGACGAACGCCGACGCGAGCTGGACGACTTCCTTGGCTCGCTGCCCCACCGATACTACGACGAGAACATGCTTCACGGCCTGTTGATATCCCAGATGAAGGACATGGATCAATGTCTGATGGCCACCGAACGCTTCCTGCCCTATGTGGACAACTGGGCCGTCTGCGACATCATGTCGCCCAAGGTCTTTGCCCGCCACAAACAGGAACTGCTGAGCCGTATCCGCCAATGGAGTACGTCGAGCCACACCTACACCTGCCGCTTCGGCCTCGAGATGCTGATGACGCACTTCCTGGACAAGGACTTCGCGGCCGAACTGCTCGAGATACCCGCTGACGCCCGTAGCGAGGAGTATTACGTGCGGATGATGGTAGCATGGTTCTTCGCCACGGCCCTGGCCAAGCAATGGGATGCCACCCTGCCCTACATCGAACAGCACCGCCTCGAACCCTGGACCCACAACAAGACCATCCAGAAGGCTCGCGAGAGCTATCGCATCACAGCCGAACAGAAGGAGCTGCTGAAAGCGATGAAGAGATAGCCGCGAAACTATATCAAGTGGTTCAGGCTGAAACCATAGCGTAAATTATTGAGAAAACCTGAGTGACCAAGATCTCAATAACTGCTTATCTGCTGAAACTGCTGCCATATAGGGGCTTCGAGATAAGCGCTAAGACTACCTGCAGGGACCTCAAGCGCGAGACCAATGGAGGACTGGCCATCGAAACTATCATCGCCACAGACAGGTGGTGTGGTGGACATTACCCGCACGGTATGAAGGGCGGGACAATAAGCGAATGCCTGCGCACCTATCCGGCGAACGGCCTCAGGCAATACTATGTGTCCCAAAGCTTCACATCCAGCTAAGGCATAGCATCCCACCTCGCTCAGCTGGGAGGGAAGATTCAGGTCTGTGAGTTCCTTGCAGTTCTGAAACACGCCCTCCGAGAGCATCGTCACCTTGTCGGGAAACGAGAATGAGGTGAGGCCACAACGGCTGAACGCATAATCGTTGATCATGCCTACGTAAGGCGGGATGTCAATGGTGCTGAGCGACGTACACCCCAGGAAGGAACCCACATCGATCACTCCAAGGCTGCCAGGCAAGTTCACCTCGGACAATTGAGTGCATTTGGTAAATGCCAGCTTACCGATGTACACCACACCATTGAGCAAGGTTACAGACTGGAGGCCCGTGCATCCACGGCAGGCACAGATCTGGATACGCTCCACACCGCCAGGAATGGTGAGCTGACGGAGCTGTGTACTGTACTGGAAGGCATAAGCACCTATACTTGTCAACGTGGCGGGCAGGCTTACCTCGGTAACCTCGCTGTATTCGAAAGCCCGCTCGGCGATGGCCACCACCGTCACCCGCTCACCGCCATAATCCACATGCTCGGGGATTAGCACCTGGCCGCTGTACGGTTCCTGACCAGCGAATAACTCATCGCCCCGTACGACCTCACATGTGGCAGGCGTAAGGAGCCGATAATATAGGGTCACACCCTCGGCATTGCATGCAGCGAATACCGTTCCGGGCGATACGATGTTCGACCCTGAACTCTCTGTGATGGTGTCGCCGGTCGAAGGCGAAAGGTTTGGACGCTCCTCGATTGATCCAGGCAAGTTCTCGGACACTTCAATCTCGGTATGGCAGCCAAATAGCGTAGCAGCGACCAATATGATGGGGTTAAATATGGTTTTCCTCATTTCTGCAAAGAAACTTCTTTATAGCTGATAGCTAAAAATAACGACTAAAAAGACTAATATCATAACGAAACGAACCAGTGACAGACAATTCGTCGATTTGATACTCACATGTTCTCCACCGCCTTATCCCAGTCTTCGGCCTTTCCCTCACGGCCATAGACCTTGGCATAGAGGCGCTTCTTGGCCTGAGAGATGGCTGAACGATGACGACAGAGCAGGGTGGCGATATCCACATTGCGGAAGCCCAGGCGCGTGAGCAAGGTAATGTGCCATTCGGTCTCGCCCAAGGTAGTGAGACGGCGCAGTCGAGACAGGAATCCAGGCGACGATTGGTTGAGATAATCCTCGACCTCGGCCCATAGTTCCGGGTTGATAGGATGCTGAGCATAGCAGACGGCATAGATACGCTGACACAGGTCGGTGCTTCTGAAGTTGGTGATGGCGCGCTCACGACTGAGCAGCCGCTCGACCTGGCGACGTTTGTATTGTATCCACAGCAATCCAGCTGTCAATAGCAGACACAGCAGCAATGAACTGATGACGTAGAGACGAGTCTCGGCAGCCGACTTGGCCTGCTGAAGGAGTGCCATCTGCCGCTCGCGTTGCTGGCTACGGTAGTAGGTACTCACAAGGGTCACTTTGGCTTCGTCCTCGGCCTGACGCATGGTATCGAGCAAGGCCATGGACTTCTGTTGCCACTCCAATGCTTCGAACAGATGGCCTTGATGCTGACCGATGATTGCCAGATGACGCATAGCAGTGGCCTTGTTGGTGTTCGTAGCAAAAGGCTGAGACAGAATACGCAGGCACAGAGGAGCGGCCTCGGCATAACGGCCTTGAGCCATCAGTGCCTTGCTTGCTACGGCGAGATAGGGTGTTGCATCGGCCAAGGTACTGTCAGCCAGATAAGGTTCGATAAGCGTGAGTGCCCCGCCATGGTCGCCCCGATAGGCAGCCACCTGTGCCCCAAGCAGATCGAGGGCAAGCTGCTGGCCTGTGATCTGGTGTCGACGAGCCAAGGACTCGGCATAACGAGCCACCAAAGCGGCACTATCGTATTGCCCCTCGCCTATAAAACAACGTGCAATATCCGTATAGCATGTCACCATCCTGTCGTATCGGCCTGCCAGGCTGTCGCCAGCGATGACCTCGCGCTTGATGTCACGGCTCTCGCCGAAAAGGTACTGGTAGTAGAACAGGTAGCCCAACTGACTCAGCACTCGATAACGCAACTCGGGATTGCGTCCATCCGAGAGTTCGTCTAACGACCGTTGCAAGTACTGAAGAGCGCCCGGCATATCGCCCAGGTCACGACACACACGTCCGCCATAGCAGTAAGCCCAGGCCAGTTTATCGCCCTGAGGGTGGCGTTGGTAATAAGTTATGACGGGCAGGATGCTCTGCATCGAGGTGTGGCGGATGTAGGCTCGATCCTGTGCCTTGACGCGCAGCAGCTGATAAAACATCTGTGTACTCGAATCGGCTACGAGCATCTGGGGCAACACCGAATCGAGCATCGCCATGGCACGACGAGGATCGCTGGCTGAAACGCTATCGGCCTGTACCAGAATATCCGGAAGCGGCTCAGGGTCGGAGGTGCAACCCGTCAGGAGAGGCGCCACAATCAGAAGTATGCGGATGAGATGCTTCATGCTGATTATCTATCTTTCTGGGCACAAAGATACATTTTTCGTCCGAAAAAAGCAAATTTTGCTGTTGACAATCGGTTTACAATAACGAAATGTGCCTAAAATGAAACAAAATTAGGGGTTACAGAGGGAGGGATTCGTGCATCCATAACGACTTCTCGTGCAATGCACGTTTGATTCTTTCAATGACTTCGGAATAGTCCGATAGCTTTTCATCTCCACTACTGTCGATAGTGATAGGCCACATCGGGTAGTTGATCTGTTCGGAACGGACGAGCATGGCTGAAAGACTGTCGATATAGGATTCGACAGAAAGGAAACGTGGCAAAAAGCGATTCAACCGTTCGGCGACCAATTGACAGAAAGCCGCATCATCGAAAAGCCTGTCATAGTAAACAGCCGTATTGTCCACCCAGAAATAATAGGGTCGAGGCTTGAAACATCCCATATCGAAGTCCCACACAGGGCCAGCCTTCATCTTGCCACTAGCATCCTTATGCATAAAGACACTTTTGGGATGATTAGGTTCCCAAAGTTGGGCAATCTCATACACGAGCCAGTAATCGGCGAAGGACTCAAGGTCCATGTATCGGGCAAAGTCGCGATGGCTGAAACGCACCGAATCATAGAGTGCATCCTCCATCTCGGCTACATATTGCTCAACGAAAGATTGCTGTTCGGGGGTAACCTCGTCGGGATCCTTGAACTGCCAAGGCAGATTACGAAGCGGTGAACGGAATTTGCAAGTCTCGTCATAGTTCACATCAAGCTCCATCAGATAGCCTCGGTCTACGGCAGAGGTGTTGGAATTATCTACATTCACGCGGCTTTCGTCCACACGAATCTGCTCACACAGATAATAATTACCCTGATGCACGCCATTTACTACAAGCTCGACATGCCGACCAGAGGGTGTCCAGTCGAGTTCGGTCTGCCGTGCCAACTCGAAAGCCACGGCATTGCGTATCAACGAACGATCTGCCCAATTGGCCAACAAGCACCAGTGTTTGTTCGGCGGCATTCCCAAAAGCGCAGCCTTCTGATCGAGTCGGATAGCGTATGGCTTCTTAGGAAATCCCCATGAGGTATTACCTCGGCCTCTGACAGACAATTTGCCTTGATAAGCGATGGTCCCCTCATCAGATATTATAGCCATCGTCGCGCCCTCTATCCATACTTTTTTACTCTGAATAGGCTGAGCATCGGGAGTATTGACTATCGCAATCCCGTATGAACCGAAGTCTGCACCACAGATTTGACCTCAAAGGCCGAAGAGGATATCTGACATTCCTCACTCGTACCTTTATAGCATGTCAGCACCAGCGATAGGAGTTCGTCATAATCTGATTCATAGTTAGCATCTTTGATGATAGCACGATACTGGCCCGGCTTCAGTGCTTGCGTTTCGGGATCATACACCTGCTCGATGCGCACAAGCGATACGTTTTGCGAAGATGCAACGGACTGCCGCGTCGCTGTACCTACACGGTCGAGTTGCCAGGTACAGAGTTCGGCATCGAGCCACAAGGCGGCCTCCGAGGGATTGATACGAAACTCAATGCCCGCCTGTGTGCCTTGCGCCAGACAGATAGGTGATGTCGTCAAAATGGCTAGGCTTGTGGGTCTCGCTTCTATACACTCCTGCTGTTGCTCGATCTTGTGATTTAGCTGCTCTATCTCACTATCATAGCATGATGCCAACTGAAAAGCCGACAACAATGCACACCCAATGAAAATCCTGACTCGCATGAGAATAACCGAAACTAATAATTTGACTGAATAATATAGATGAAGGATTTACCATTCCTTGAATATTCGAGTGCAAAGATATTATCAAGGCCTAACAGCACCAAACTTTGCTGTTGACAAACGGTTCACAGCATCAAAAAGTACCTGAAATGAAACGAAACTATAAGGGAGTGACAGCCAAAATGAACCCGATCCGGGTGATTTCACACACCTTTCAGCAATAAAACCACTCTTTCTACGTTCTATCTATAAACAGAAGAACATGTTTCTCACTTGAACTAAAACGAATTATCCGATATGGCTTGTACAACAGAATTCATCGACTTCGTATGCTCGCAACTGGCGACTATTGGTCAGGTGCGTAGCCGCAAGATGATGGGCGACTACGTAATCTACGTGGACGAGAAATGCGTCATCACGGCCTGCGACGGCCAATGCTACGTAAAGAAGATCGCCGAACTGGCCGACCTGATGGCCGATGCAGAATGCGGCTACCCCTACGAGGGAGCGAAGGAGCACTACATCCTCGACATCGAGCACGGCGAGCATGCCCGCAAGGTGGTATCCATCCTGCGCGACGTACTGCCTTACCCCAAGCAGAAAAAGCCGAAAACCAAATAAACGGGGCAGCGAAAAGGTAAAAAACGGATATGCAACGAGAGTTTGGAGCCGAATTTGCAGTTTATACCCCAAAAATTTGGATAGATGAAAAAGATTGTGTAATTTTGCACCCAAATTATACATCAACACAAACACAAAAAATCAACAAGAACAGAAATGAGTCGTGTACTTCTTATCGGCTGCGGCGGTGTGGGTACCGTAGCAGCACACAAGTTGGCACAGAATGCCGACGTGTTTACTGACATCTGCATCGCTTCGCGCACCAAGTCGAAGTGCGATGCAACGGCCGAAGCTATCCGCGCCCGTAACTACAGCAAGAATGGCGTCGTGGCCAACATCACCACTGCCAGCGTCGATGCTGATGACGTGCAGGCCCTCGTGAAGCTGATGAAGGAGTTCAAGCCAGAGCTCTGTATCAACCTTGCCCTCCCCTATCAGGACCTCACCATCATGGATGCCTGTCTGGAGGCTGGCGTCAACTATATGGATACGGCCAACTATGAACCAAAGGATGAGGCACACTTCGAGTATTCATGGCAGTGGGCTTACCGCGAGCGCTTCGAGAAGGCAGGCCTTTGTGCTATCCTCGGCTGTGGTTTCGACCCAGGCGTCACCTCTATCTTCACTGCATACGCTGCCAAGCATCACTTCAAGGAGATTCAGTACCTCGATATCGTCGACTGCAATGCCGGCAATCACCACAAGGCTTTCGCCACCAACTTCAACCCTGAGATCAACATCCGCGAGATCACCCAGAAGGGCCTGTATTGGGAGAATGGCGAGTATCACGAGACCGAGCCAATGGAGATTCATCAGCCACTGAACTATCCTGGCATCGGCCCTAAGGAGTCGTACCTGCTGCACCACGAGGAGATCGAGTCGCTGGTAATCAACTACCCTACCATCAAGCGTGCCCGCTTCTGGATGACCTTCGGCGAGGCTTATCTGAAGCACCTCGAGGTAATCCAGAACATCGGCATGGACCGCATCGACGAAATCGAATACAAGGCTCCGGCTGCCGACGGTTCGGGCGATGTTGTGGTAAAGATCGTGCCTCTGCAGTTCCTCAAGGCCGTACTGCCTAACCCTAAGGAGCTGGGCGAGAACTACGACGGCGAGACCTCGATCGGCTGCCGCATTCGTGGTATCGGCAACGACGGTCAGGAGCACACCTATTACGTTTGGAACAACTGCTCGCACAAGGCTGCCTACGAGGAGACCGGCATGCAGGGCGTCAGCTACACCACTGGCGTACCGGCCATGATCGGCGCCATGATGTTCCTGAAGGGCATCTGGTCGAAGCCAGGCGTTCACAATGTCGAGGAGTTCGATCCAGATCCATTCATGGCCGAACTCAATGTACAGGGTCTGCCTTGGCACGAGGAACATGACGGCGACCTCGAGCTGTAAGTTCCGCATCCCCTACAACGACTAAAAGCGCGAATCTGTCTTGACAACGGATTCGCGCTTAACTTTTTATAATCGTAAGTGAACAGGGTCGGCTTATCAGCGAAGGCGATCGAGCGACTTCAGCAGAGCGATGTCGTAGATGACGCCACGCATGGCCATGATCAGACAGAAGATGCTGAGGGCCGGCATGAAAAGCATCATGTAGTTGTAGCTCTCGTCGAGGACCTTCGAGGTTGAGAGGGCAAACACCTCGCCGCTCACCTGCGAAGCACGCCAGAAGAACAGGCCGTAATAGCAGAGATTGAGCACTGCCGTGTAGATGAGCATGCGCAACTGGAGCTTACGCTTCTTGTAGAGGAAGATGATGGTGAGCGGAAGAGCAACCATCACGAGCAACAGCAGGAAGAGGTCGAGGCAGAAGTGACCGGCAGCTGCGAACTCGGGGGTATGGCTGACGAGACCCAGCGAATTGAGCTCGAAAGTGGCCTCGGGCATCGCATACGTCACCAGCGGGAAGAAGTGCATCGTCAGGATGGCGATCACGCTGGCCAGCATGTAGATGGTCTGTACGCGTTGTATCATACCGAGGGGGAATCAATAACGCTGCGAACCGCCCAGCTCGCCGTCCTTGTTCTGGTTCAGACGCCAGTAGACGTTGCCCTCGGTGTACTCCTGTGTAGCGATGAGGGTTGGCTTTGGCAGCTTCTCGTAGTAACGGCTGATCTCGATCTGCTCACGGTTCTCGAATACCTCGTCAAGGTTGTCGTTGGTGGTAGCAAACTCCTGAAGCTTCTTGTCCAGGTCATGCTTCATCTCGCCACCGATCTGGTTGGCACGACGAGCAATGATCTCAACGGTCTCGTAGATGTTACCAGTGTCTTCGCACAGAGCGATAATGTCGCGCGTAACGGTGTTACCGGGCGCATTTGATTTCTTGTAATCCATATTCTTTTTTCAGTTTTCGTTTTCTGTTAATAAAGGGGGTGCTGCTGCGAGTTAGTCGACGTAGGCATTCAGCTTCTTCTGCACGCGTTCGTTCAGATGGGTCACCTCCTTCGAGTACTTGCCTTCGGGATAGTCGTTGATGAAGGTGTAATACTCGTCAGCAGCTTCGCGTAGACGATCTTCCTGCTTTTCGGCAATCGAGTTCATTGCTGCCTCGTAACGGGCACGGAAGATGACGTAAGCCAGATCCTCGCGATACTTGCTGTAGGGATATTCGTTCTGCGCATTGCGTGCCGTGATGACGGCAGCCTCGTAGTTGTTACCCATGTAGGTACCGAGGTCCAGATAGAGCTTGGCACTAAGATACTCCTTATAACAGAGCTTGTCGGTAAGCTCGAGGCGCATGATCTGGGCACTGTCGGCCAAGGCGCTGTAAGGATAATTCTCAACAAACGAGTCGAGTTCCTTGATGGCACGACGCGTCACCTCCTGATCCAGTCGCGCATCGGGCGAATCGCGATAATCGCCATAGGCCACGTTGAAGCGAGCCTCCATGGCATGCGAGCCGCGAGGATAGTTGTTGGCATATCGTACAAAATATTCGCCAGCCGAAAGGAAATCCTTCTGCTTGAAGTAACTCATCGCCAACAACCACATGGCATTTTCGGCTTCCTCGGTACCACGATAAATGGGCACCACATCCGTCAGCAATGTGGCCGAACGACTATACTTGCCCTGATCGTAGTAGATCTTGGCATATTCGTATTTCTCGTCCGGATCGTTACTCTTCAGCAACTTGTTGTACTCGCCACACGATGTCAGCGCCAGAAGCATTGCCACAAGGCAGAGTACGTTTTTGTATAATTTCATTTTGCGATAGTTATCGAATTTGGGCACAAATATAGCAATTTTCCGCGATGTAGCCAAATATTTTTAGTTATTTTTATTTTTTTCGCCTCTTTTGTTGGAAGATACTCCGGATTTTAGTATCTTTGTGGCTCAAAATAGAACTACTTAGAGCATGAATATCACCTGTATCGGCCATATTACCCGCGACAAGAACGTCACTCCGACACAGACCACCTACATGGCTGGTGGGACTACTACATACGTAGCTTTAGGTCTTAATTCGATGCTTCAGGGCAGGGTCGGCGCATGTCGCGACATCGACTTCCACCTCATTGCATCACTGGCCGAAGCCGACATGGATATCGTAGACGGAATGCGCCAGAAAGGCATCAAGGTGGACGTAGTGCCATCGAGTGCCACTTCGTTCTTCGAGAACATCTACGGCATTGATAATCGCGACCGCAGCCAACGCGTACGTTCGACAGGCGATCCGTTCAGCATCGCTAAACTGCAAAATATGGTCGAGCCGCTCAGGAAGCTCGATCACAAGCCATACATCATCCTGGGCTCTCTGCTGGCAAGCGATTTTCCGCTAGAGGTAGTGCGTTACTGCCACAACATCGGCAAGGTGGTGATGGATGCGCAAGGCTACTTCCGTGAAGTGCGGTTTACGAAGGATGCGGACGGCACGCCTATCGGAAAAGTATGGGAATGCGACTGGGAGAACAAAGTTGACTTCTTCGCCAATATCGACGTACTGAAATTAAACGAGAACGAGGCGCGGCTGATCACAAACGAAACCGATCTGCACCTTGCCGCCCGGATGTTGCACGAACAAGGAATACCTGAAGTTCTGCTCACATTAGGCCGAATGGGTAGTATCGTTGCAGCCGAAGGAGAGGTCATGGATATTCACGTCGTTCCAGAGCTCGTCTCAGTCGATGCTACCGGCTGTGGCGATACCTACGTCATGGCTTACATCTATCGTCGTTCACAAGGTGACAACCCGCGCGAAGCGGCTCTGTTCGCCTCTTCAGCTGCCACTCTCAAGCTCGAAGGCAATGGACCATTGAAAGCCACCGAAGCCGAGGTTCGTGCCAGGATCGTATAAAACAACAAAAAAAAGGACCCGAGATATAGCTTCTCGAGTCCTCATGTAAGGTGGCGGCTTCCTACTCTCCCGCTTTCGCAGTACCATCGGCGTTACAAGGTTTAACTTCTCTGTTCGGAATGGTAAGAGGTGGAGCCCTTGTGCTAT
>JAZUEP010000027.1:0-4951 GCA_045640225.1 Bacteroidales bacterium
TTGCAGACATAATATTTAATTGCCGCAAAGATACACATTTTTGCGGATATAAAAAAGTCCGAGCTTGTGAAAGTCCGGACTTTTAATTTAAATTAGCAAATGAGGGTGTGTCAGGGTATTTATACCTTTTGACACACCCTCTTAAAATTTCGCGGAAGCACGTCTGGGCGTAAAAATGCCCTTCCCCGTTTTGATAAGGCAGAATCTTGGCGAAGATTCTTCCTTAAAATTTCGCGGAAGCGCGTCTGGCCGCAAAAATACGCTTCCCCGTTTTGATAAGGCAGAATCTTGGCGAAAATTCTTCCTTAACAAAACGGGGAAGCATTACCAGTCTACAATCTGGTCGATAATGTTCCGTTGCTCCTGCGACGTCATTCGCAGATAGATCTTTGTGGTATCAAGACTCTCGTGCCCCAGCAGGTCGGCCAGCATTGTCAGGTCGTTCTTCGTCTCGAGGAACTTCTTGGCGAACAAATGTCTGAAGGCATGCGGATGCACCAGGTGTCGGTCAATGCCATAACGGTCAGCGCAACGGGCCAGGCCTTTGGTGATGCCTCTGATGCTGATGGTCTGTCCCTCGCGGTTCACGAACAAGGGCCCCCGTAATCTTTGCTGATCCGTCAGCCAGCTGATCAGCTGCTGCTGTAGGGGATGGGGCAAGTAGATGCGACGCACCTTATTGCCTTTCGAACGGATATCGATCATACCGTCGAATACATGTTCGGCCCGCAGTTGCACCAGTTCGCTGACGCGGACCCCCGTGGCCGCCAGCGTCCAGACGACAAAGTACCATTTCTGGTCCCTCTCGGCCTTCAGGAACGCTTTGAAACGAAGGTAATCCGGGTATCCTATTATGTCGTCCAGATAGTAGGCCTGCTGGCATTTGACAAGGTGCATCTTCAGTTCGTCGTGACCCGCAAACGTCAGGAATTTGTTGAACGCGATGATGCGTAGATTGGCACTCTTCGGGCGATATCTGTCGACCAGAAATTGCTGATATTGGTCCACATTTCTGCGGGTCAGCTTCCCCTTATATATATTATTAAATGTGTACACAGCGACCATATAGGATCTCACGGTATTTTCCGACATCCGTTGGGCTGTCAGGAACTGCTTAAACGCATCCACAAGTGTCTTCATATTATTTCTTTTCCAGAGGTAATGTCGCATTTGCCAGAGATAAAAACCTTTTACAAATAGAGAGAACAATGAAAATCTCTGGCAAAAACAAGATTAATTTGTTAAAATTGTTAATTGAAATGGTTAAATTCATAGTGCAAATAATAAAATATAAATTAATAAAACTATCTTTGTGCCGCAAAAAGTGTGCATTTCGTCTTTATTTTATATAAAGAATACCGATAATGCACATTATAGGTAACAATTATAGATGGTTTTTTTATAAGTAATGGAGTGTCAGAACGTACAAGAAAAGCCAGAAGAATTGCAACACCATATCCTTTAATTAACATATGTTTTTAAATTATTAATCAATGAGCAAAACAAGAAAAACTTGGCTTGCAGCCGGTGTGACCGTCCTGCTTGCTAGTGGTGCTCCTGGTTTCTTCGCCCCTGGTCTCATGCAGACCGTACAGGCACAGAGCCAGAAGGTTGTAGGTACTGTTGTTGACGAGAATGGCGACCCAATCATCGGTGCCAACATTCGCGTCAAGGGTACTACCACAGGTGCCGTCACAGACATCGACGGCAAGTTCTCATTGGATGCTGCCGCAGGTGCCACTCTCGAGGTATCGTTCATCGGCTATGCATCTCAGACCGTCAAGGCCGCTAACGGCATGTCTGTCACCCTCCGCGAGGACAGCCAGTCACTCGAGGACGTAGTCGTAGTGGGCTACGGTGTCCAGAAGAAGAAGCTCGTTACCGGTGCTACCGTACAGGTAAAGGGCGACGACATCGCCAAGCTGAACACCACCAACGCACTTGAGGCTATGGCTTCATCATCGCCTGGTGTACAGATCACCCAGTCATCTACACAGCCTGGCAAGGGCTTCAAGGTTTACATCCGTGGTATCGGTACCATCGGTGATGCTTCACCTCTCTACGTAATCGACGGTGTTGCCGGCGGTAACCTCGACGGCATCAACCCTAACGATATCGAGTCAATCGACGTACTGAAGGATGCCGCTTCGGCTGCCATCTACGGTTCGCGAGCTGCTAACGGCGTTATCCTTGTTACCACCAAGCAGGGTAAGCAGGGCAAGGTAGAGCTTACCTATAATGGCTCGATGGGCTGGTCGAACAGCTACAAGCGTCCACAGCTCCTCAACGCTCAGCAGTACATGACCATTATTGATGAGTATACGTTCAATACCTCTGGTCAGAAGATGAACTTCGCTGACTATGTTCCTACCGACATTCTTGATCGTGTAAAGAATGGCTGGGAAGGCACCGACTGGTGGGGCGCATTTATGAACGAAGGCGCTCAGCAGCAGAATCACTCGATCACCCTGACTGGTGGTTCAGACCGCTCGAAGTTCGCTATGTCTTACTCATACACCGACAACGAAGGTATCATGGGTGCAGACAAGGCTTCGTACTACAACCGTCACACCATCCGTCTGAACAGCGACCACGTACTCCTCAAGGCTAAGGATTTCGATGCTATCACCATCGGCGAGAACATCTCGATCGGCTACAACAAGAGCCACGACCTCGCTGAGGACGGCATGTACTGGAGCTACATCCACTCTCTGCTTCAGACCAACCCACTCGTTCCACAGTTCGACGAGAAGGGCAACAACTACGACTACAACACCTACGGCTCGACCCAGTATGGTAAGTGGAACGACTTCTGGTTCAGCAACCCATGGGAGAACCTCTCAAAGGGTGGTTGGAACTCAATGGCTGAGAGCCGCAACCTCAATGCCAACGCTACCGCTTACGTTGTTATCCAGCCTATCAAGGGTCTGAAGTGGCGTTCACAGTTCAACTTCGGCTGGAATGCAGGCGCTTATCGCAACTTCAGCACTCCACGTTCTTCTGGCTCTGGCTCAAGCACTGTTGATTCATACGGCGTAAACCAGAGTGCTTACATGAGCACCAACTTCCAGTACGAGAATACCCTGTCTTACGACTTCACCGTTGCCAACAACAAGTTCAGCGCTTTGGTAGGTCAGGCATTCCAGAGCACCGCATGGAGCTCTAACCTCAGTGGTTCGAACTCGGTTAAGCAGGGCTCGCAGTATGCAACCCTGAAGGATTGGAACTCTGCTTGGCTGAACAACTTCAGCACCGACCTTGCAAATGCTACTCTGGGCGGCAATCCTAACGACGAGGAGTATCTGGCTTCTTACTTCGGTCGTGTAAACTGGGACTACGCTGAGAAGTATATGGCTACCGTAACCTTCCGTTACGATGGTTCTTCAATCTTCAACAAGGGTCATCGTTGGGGCTTCTTCCCATCAGTATCTGCAGGTTGGGTACTCACCGAGGAGAACTTCATGGAGAACACCCAGTCATGGATGGTCTACTTGAAGATCCGCGCATCTTGGGGCCAGAACGGTAACAACCGTATTGCTAAGTATCAGTACCTCGCTACCATTGCACAGTCAGGCACTCTGGGCGACAGCGGTTACAAGTTCGACGACTCGATGGATTCTTCACTCTTCGGCACTCCTAATACCGGTGCATACGCTGACATCGTTCCAAACCCTGACCTTACCTGGGAGACCTCTGAGCAGCTCGACCTCGGTCTCGATGCTCGCTTCCTCAACAGCCGTTTGGGCTTGAACTTCGACTGGTATAAGAAGACCACCAAGGACTGGCTGATCACTGCTCCACGTGTAGCTATTCAGGGTACCAACCCTGCTGCTATCAACGGTGGTGACGTTGAGAACACCGGTATCGAGGTTGCTCTGACCTGGAATGACCGTGTCACCAAGGACTTCTCGTACAACATCGGTATCAACGTTGCTACCAACAAGAACGAGATCACCCGTATTGCCAACGAGAATGGCTACATCAACGGTGCTGGCTCTATCCTCTCACAGGGTACCGACTACATCTACCGTGCTGAGGTAGGCAAGCCAATCGGCTACTTCCGTGGTATGTCATACAGCGGTATCTGGCAGAACCAGGAGGAGATCGAAGCTGCTCGCGCAGCAGGCAAGGCAGTGTATAAGGACGCACAGCCTGGCGATCCAATCTGGGACGACTTCAATGGTGATGGTCAGATTATTTATGGTGAGGGTGATGACTCAGATAAGCACGAGATCGGTAATCCTAACCCAGACGTAACCCTCGGTATCAACCTCGGCTTCAACTTCAAGGGCCTTGACTTCTCGGTAAACGGTGCTGGTGCATTCGGCATGCAGATCATGCGTTCTTACCGTTCATACGGCGACTCTCCATACCAGAACTACGACACTTCAATCCTGAAGCGTTGGCACGGCGAGGGTACCTCGAACACCGATCCACGTATCATGGGTACCGGTCATCCAAATACCGTTTGGGTATCTACTCGCTACATGGAGGATGCTGACTACTTCAAGATCAAGGCTGTTACCCTCGGCTACGACTTCAAGACTATCTGGAAGTCATGCCCACTGCAGCAGATGCGTCTCTATGTTCAGGCATCTAACCTCTACACCTTCACTGGCTACACTGGCCTCGATCCTGAGGTTGGTTCAGCTGGTGGCGGTCAGGGTTGGGCATCTGGTATCGACCTCGGTCTCTACCCACCTTCACGTACTTGGACTGTAGGTGCTAGCATCAAGTTCTAATTTAATAATTGACAATTGATAACAGATAATTGACAATTACTAATTCGAAAAACAATATGAAAAAATATATTTTATCAACAGTAGCTTTACTGTCAGCAGTATCATTCACTGCTTGTGATGACATGTTGGATACCGATCCACGTGTGACTGATGCTACTCAGGCTACATTCCCTGGTAAGATTGCGGATGTAGAGGCTTTGAATGCTGCT
>JAZUEP010000028.1:0-22624 GCA_045640225.1 Bacteroidales bacterium
AGCCTCGGGGATGGCAGAGGGAGTAACCCCACTGCGGGGAGAGGTACTTTCAACTCCAGATGTGATTTGCCCATTAATCAATGAGGCAGTGGTATTAGCGGTCACGTCTGTTGGTAGAAATTTTATAATGGTGTGCAAATATACGTTTTTTCTGGCATAGTACAATAATTACTGGCAAAAAAATGACTAATTAGGACTTTTTTTGTTGCGAGATCACAAAAAAGCGGGATGATGGATTACAAAAGACTACTGAAATAGATGATTGGTTCGACTTGTTTCGAGAGTCAAGGATTCGTTTTGATTCGTAACGAATAAACAGACTTATGAATGTCTCACGAACAAAAATGACTCAAAAGATGTTCCATCATCCCCCCAATTCTGGCTAACAAAAGTTAAAGGCAGAAAAAAGTTGAGTGGCATACCCCCCTGCGAAAGTGTTTAAAGATTTACTTTGCACCCAGTTTTACGGGAAAATTGTTCTTCCCGCAATTCGGAAAGTAAATTTATTGAACAGACAATTATCAATACAATGACATTTGTAACTATTTCATCTGACGCGCTACAGTCTCTGGCTGTACAACTGCAGGCCATTCGGAAGATGGCAGAAGAGCGAGCTGTTCGTCTCGCCGCCAATCCGCACAGAATCTACCCGTTGAAAGAAGCGCTGAGTTTTCTCGACATTTCTAACAGTGAACTGAAACGTGCTCGCTATGACGGGCGAATCCAATATCATCAAGCGAATGACAAGTTCTGGTTCTATCAGAGCGAACTTATCGATTTTCAAACCAAATATCTTTCCATTTCTCATGGCTAACAGTTTTACCATGGTCGAGGAATCGACCTTCGAGGCTCTTGTCAAAAGTGTCGAAGACATCAAGGCAATGCTTGCTGCTCAAACCTGCTTCTCTGGTTATGACGCAGGCAAAATCTACACCAACTCTATGATGAAGTCCATCCTGGGCGTGGGTGACAAGACACTGAAAAAACTTCGTGATAATAATCTTCTTCCCTACCATCAGACAGGAAAGGAGTATTGGTACACTCAGGCAGATCTTGATTATCTGATGGAGGTGACCAAAGTACCTACGTTCACCGAGTAATCATCTATAGCAATACATGGGTCGTAAAAAATCTCTGCGTAACGTCGGCAAATTCTTCCTTCGTACGGATCGCGAGCCGAACCGGATGGGCGAATACCCCATCTACATACAGTACACCCTTGACGGCAAGATCGCCAAGGGTGAGACTGGCGTGTGGGTGAAGGAGAAGGATTGGGATGCCAATCGGCAGAGAGTAAGAACGACCCACCGTATGGCTACACGGCTGAATCAGGTACTGGATGAAAAAAAGCTCTACATTGATACTGAGGTTCTGCTGTACCTTGGCCCATCCGCACACCGGATTACTATTGACGTGCTTCGGAGCATTGTTCTGGGCAAGCAATTAGAAGAAGGAAAGGTCGATGCCGATTTCATTCAATACATGCGCGATAACCAGCGACGCAGGTATGAGGTGGGGAAGATTGCTGTCTCAACTCACGAAAATGGCGATAATACCATCGGCAGATTTCAGGAATTCTTACGCTATAAGTTGGAGCGAGACACAATCTCATGCTCAGAAGTCAGCGTGCAACTCATCTCTGATTATATCGTCTGGCGATTAGAGGTGAGAGGTAACAAACCCGCAACTGTCAACAAGGCGCTCACACCCATCATGAAGGCCTGCAAGTCGGCAGCAATCGATGAACTGATGAGCAGCAAGGTGGCCGAAGCTATTGGTGAGCTCTATCTGACAGAGAGACGTTCTTTGGATGGTTCTGATGACGAAGATAACCATTCGGATCACTATCTTACCGAGGCGAAACTCCGAGAAATGGCGGCGCTCTATCCCCAACAAAAGAGGCAACGGACTCGTGACTACATGGATATGTGGTTCCTGTCTCTGCACACTTGCGGACTTCGTTTTTCTGATATTCTTACGCTGCAATGGTGTGATGTGTGCTGGGAGGAACGCATAATCCGTAAGGTGGTGGTCAAGACGAAAAGGCTAATTGAGGTGCCTCTTTCTGATCAAGCTATTGCTCTGCTTCGGAGCCTTCAGGGGCGTAATGGCAATCGCAGATTCGTCTGCGGATTACTGCCAGACCGATTTGATTTGTCAGATGACCTTGCAGTTTATCATGCGTGTCTCCACAAAAATGCGAGCATAAAGACCAGTCTCAAAAGGATAGGGAAGATATTGGACTTACCCTTTAACCTGGGAATGCATTGCGCACGTCACACCTTCGCAGTACTCGCCTTGAGCCGTGGAATAGATGTCAAGAAACTGAGTGTACTACTTGGACACAGTTCGGTGCTGGTCACGGAGTCAACCTATGCTCGCTTCATTCCGCATGTCCTCGAACAGGAGGTCAACGACAAGTTGCAATTCGATGTGCTGCCAACTCTTATATAGCAAATCATACTAACCGTCGCAAAACAAGCGACACAAAATACTAATAACAATGATCAAGAAAGTTGAACTATCCCTGGACAAGTTGGAGCCACTTGTCCAACTCGATGACGAGAGTGTCGGCAAGATGCTCAAGGCCATCTATCATTACGTGCTCACACAAGAGGTTCCGGATTTCGGCAAGGGCAACCAGCTGCTGCCATTCGTTTTCTCCATTTACAAACCAATCCTTGATGCACAAATCGCATCTGCGGATCGTCGTAGCACGGTCAATAGCGAGAATGCCAAGGGAAAGGCTGCGAGTGGAAACGACAAGTCTTCAAAGAGCAAGTCTCGTCGAGCCAGAAAGGAGCTTCCTTCGGAGGAAGACATCTCATTACCTTCGGAGCCAATCGCTAACCAGGACACTAAGTCTATCGACTCGGCGCCATCCGCTTCTACGTCCACTTCTTTCGAGCAAATCGAAGCCATTTACCCCAAGAAGGCAAGCGTTGGCGCTTATCGTGACGAAGCACTTGCCACTTGGGCGAACCTGGACGAGTCGGAGCGAATCGCTTCTATCGCTTACGTTCCTACGTTGTCGTCAATGCCGAATCCGCCATTCCTGAACCAATATCTCAAGACAGCACCCTGGCGTTCCGCCCAAGCAGAGGACTTGAAATAAAAGGATGTTTTTTGAGGGGTGGCCAGCGGTACCAAGATACGTATGATACGTATTCATGGTGACAAGCCTCTGACCACCCCTCATCTTTCTCTATTATCTATAATGTATAGCATCAATGATTACTAAAGTTCTCTATTCCAAGAATCCAGCAGCTACCATCAATTACGTGATGAACCAGAAGAAGAAAGCCGAGATCTACCTGTCAAAAGGGATCAGTTCTCTCTTCGATGTCAAGCGTATCATCAAGGACTTCGAAACACAAAGCGCCCTTCATCCCACACTTGAAGTGAAAGCCGTTCATATCCCGATGTCGTTTCATGTATGGGATACAGCTTTATTGAACGAGCATGATTCGGAAATCTTGCAAGACTGGATTGACCGAATGGAAAGCCATGGCTACCGCTTCGATCAATACCTTATTACACGGCACCATGACAAGGATCATAAGAATCCACACTGGCACTTTGTCGGCAATGTTGTGCTGAACGATGGTTCACGAGCCAACCTTGCCAATATCGGAGAAGCTGCAAGAGAGGCATCCATTTTTGTAACAGAAAAGTGGGGACTGACATCTGCAAAACATGCAAAACAGGAGATGATTGCAGAACTGAATCAAACTCTTCATGAGTATTCGCAACAGGAGTTCATCTCGAATGATCAGGCCAATACTGATTCGACCTGGGACGATAACACAAATGAAAAGGATGCTGGAGATGAAGAATCTTCTTTCCCTACCTTCACAGATGGCACTCTTGACATCACAGGAATTGTCATAGCTATTCTATTTCCCGAAACTGGCCCGGCGCTCTCAAGTGGTGGCGGTGGTGGCAGCAACGATGAAGACGAAGATAAGAAAAAGAAGAAACGTAATGGCATGAAAGGAGGCCATAAGATATGAAAAAAGACAAAGACATAGAAAAGCGAATCCATCGCAAAGAGATTCAGTTCAACGATGCCGAATGGGAAATGATTTGCAGCAAAGCCAAGCGATCTGACCTGCCTGTTGCCATATACATACGAAATGCAGCGATGGGCTCTGAAATCAAAGCGGCGTTAACACCTGAGGAGAAACAGCTCTATCAAAGCCATTCGGAGATTTCTTCTCGCTACCTCAATAATCTGAACCAGTTAATGCGACTTGCTCATACTTACGGCTTGTCGGAAGACTTGGTTGCAGTGTTGGTGGAGTTCGTCAAACGCGCAGATCGTCATCTGCAAGGAGAGGAATACACCCCGATTGATACGGTTCCCCTGGAGCAACAGCTTCGTCAGCAGGAACGCAACGAATATGCACAAAGAGCGGCCGGAACAGGTCAATCCGCTTCTGACCGCAACAATGGCAATCAACACGAAGCAGAACTGCTGGACTTGCAGGATGAGATCACTCGTCTGCGTAGAGTCGCATCCACGTACTACCTTTATACTGACGAAGGGGAAAAGAAGTTCCTTGAGAAGTTCAATGCAAGAATCTATGCCAATGACCGTCGGGATACCTGGTTCCTCAAGGTCGGCGATAACTGCGCTTTTGAACTTCCCAAGTTTGTCGCTAAGTCATGGCTCCAGCATGAGTGCTCCATCGCCGATGTCTATCAGTATTGGAAGGAGCACAGGTAGATTACGCAGAGAAGTCAAAATCCAATTTATCCATCACCTCATCCTCGAGTGTCTTCGGGAGGAACTTGGCATAGACCTTCTCTGTGACCAGAATGCTCTTATGAGCCAAAAGTGCGCTTACCTTATGAACTTCTACACCCTTGTTGAGCGCCAGGACAGCCCAGGTATGACGTGCCACATGCATGGTCAGGTTAAATTTCAACCCAAGTTTATGGCCTACTGTCTTCAGTGAGGTCTTGATAGGTGTGTTGCGATTGATGCGCTGGCGACGGACTTCAACATCATCGTCAACGTTGAAGTTGTCCGGCAGAAGGCCGAAGACAAATCGGTTCATGCCCGTGCGCTCCTTCCATTTGTTGAGAATCTGGAGAGCTGCCCCATTGAGTATGAAGCTATGTGACACCATTCCTTTGACCAGCACCTTGGTCAACCTGTTTGTCTCAAAATTGATCTGGTTCCATTCCAAGGTCATGATATCAGAGAAACGAAGACCACAAGCATAGACACTGAACATGAACATATCTACATAATCGCGCGTACGAGGATATTTGAACCCATTGTACATCGCAGCGAGTTGCTTCAGTTGATCTTCGGTCAGATAATGGCTGGCGTTGCTATCCTCATCTTCTTCATGAGACAGCTTCTTCTTTTCGCCAAGATATTTGAGCGCTATGAGATCTGAAATCTCGCGAGAAAGAAGGCCTTGAGCGGCTGCGGAGTTGCAAGCCTTCATGATGGGTGTGAGTGTCTTGTTGATTGTTTCCGGAGAATTGCCTTCCACCTCCTTGCGCCAGATAATGTACTCATCGATGACTGTCTCTGTGAGCTGAGAGAACATCATTGTCTCTTGATGATACTTCTGCTTGACGAACTTCTTAAATCCGTTCATGGCGCAATGGCCGTTGTCGCAAGTCGAGATGCTGATCTTGTCAGTCTTGTAACGATAATCCAGGTTGTTGTTAGCGAACTGAATGAGATCGGCATCTTTCTTGTTCTCTAATGAGAAGGTGCCGATGACGATTTGACGGAGTACTTCGATGGTTAATGTATTGCCTGCATTGAGATACTCCAGTACCATCGTATCCACCGAAAGCTTCTTCTCATCGATAATCTTGTTCAATCGCTCTGCCATAGGATGCGAACCTTTTACTCGCTGACGATTATCATCCCAATCCTTGATCTGTACCCAGACTCCAGTTTCTCCTTTAGCGACCTTCCCATCCAAAGTATATTGGATATAGAGAGGATACTCATTTCTTGGATTCGACTTGCGATCCTGACGTAGGATGAACTTACCTACATTTCGTAATGACTTCTTGCGTGCCATACTCTTGTCGTTTTTAGTGGTTAGAATTTACTATTTTTAAAAAGAATATGGTGCAAAGATACTGGGTTTTCGGGTAAAATTAAAATGCGATTAAAGGCGAAAAAAGGCGAAACAGACAAATTTATGTCCATTTCGCCGAATTGTTAAACACCTCATTTAGAGGCAAACCCAGATATTTTCGAGTTAATACTCCTCCTCGTTGAAGAAGAAGTCATCCTTCGACGGATAGTCGGGCCAGAGGTCTTCGATCGAGTCGTAGATGTCGCCTTCGTCCTCCATCTCCATCAGGTTCTCGATGACTTCGAGAGGAGCACCCGAACGGTTGGCGTAATCGAGGAGCTCCTCGCGGGTGGCTGGCCATGGGGCATCTTCGAGCTTCGAAGCTAATTCAAGTGTCCAGTACATAGGGTATCGAATGTTAGATATATTAATGGTTTACAAAGCATTACATACGCCACAGGCTATGCCGCAGCGCTAAAAATTCGCGCGAAGATAATGCTTTTATCGATACACCGGACAATTAGGCGCAAAATTTTACGATAATTTAACAATCGAGGATAAACTTCTCGACGGCATGAGCTACGCCGTCCTCCTCGTTCGAGAGGGTGACGAACCCGGCCACCTGCTTCAGTTCGGGGGCTGCATTGGCCATGGCCACGCCAAGGCCGGCCCATCGGACCATCGACAGGTCGTTGTAGCCATCGCCGCACGCCATGACCTGCTGCTGGGGGATGTCGAGCTGGTGGATGAGGCGGTCGAGCGAGGCGGCCTTGTCGATGCCCAGCGGTACGCACTCGAGGAAGAAGTCGGCCGAGCGGTAGATGCTCATGCGGCCGTCCAGCTGCTGCTGCAGCTGCTGCTCGAGGCGGCCCAGGGGCTCGGGATCGCCCACGATGAGGCACTTGTTGATGGGGTACTCGAGGCGGCCCAGGAAGTCGTCGCTATAGTCGGCCACGGGCATCTTGTTGATGAAGGCCTCGTGCTGGACGTAGCGGTCGGTGACCGAGGTGGCGGCTATGGCCTCGCCCTGGTAGGTGAGGATGTTGAAGCCGTGGCTGAGGGCGGCCTCGTGCAGCAGGGGGACGTACTGCGGGTCGAGCGTCTGCTCGAACACCACCTGGCGGTCGGCCCATCGCACCATGCGGCCGCCGTTGATGGCCAGCACGTAGCCGCCGTAGCTGGCAATCTGGAGCTGATCGGCCAGCGGGGCTATGCCGTAGGTTGGACGACCAGAAGCTAAAACAAGGCGCACCCCAGCACGCTGGGCACGCATAAGGGTGTCCAATGTGCGGGGTGTGATCTGTTTCTGTGCGTTGGTAAGTGTGCCGTCGAGGTCGAGGGCTATAAGCTGATACTGCGGCATCACTTTGGCTGACGGACGATTGTCTGATCGCGATCAGGACCGACTGAAAGAATGGTGATAGGAGTCTCGAGTTCGCGCTCGAGGAAGTCGATATAATCGCGGAACTCCTGTGGGAAGTCGGCCTCCGAGTGGCACTGGGTGAGGTCGCAGTTCCAGCCCTTGATCTCGACGTACTGTGGCTCGACGCCCTCGTCGATCGAGAATGGGAACTCGCGTGTCTCGACGCCGTTGACCTTGTACGAGGTGCAGGCCTTGATGGTGGGGAAGGTGTCGAGGACGTCGGACTTCATCATGATGAGCTGAGTGACGCCGTTGAGCATGATGGTGTAGCGGAGGGCTACGAGGTCGATCCAGCCGCAGCGGCGCTCACGTCCGGTGACGGCGCCGTACTCGTGGCCGATGGCGCGGATCTGACGGCCGGTCTCGTCGAACAGCTCGGTAGGGAAAGGACCAGAGCCTACGCGGGTGCAGTAGGCCTTGAAGATGCCGAACACCTCGCCGATGCGGTTAGGCGCAATGCCGAGGCCGGTGCAGGCGCCGGCGCAGACGGTGTTGCTGGAGGTGACGAAGGGGTATGAGCCGAAGTCGACGTCGAGCAGGGTGCCCTGTGCGCCTTCGCAGAGGACGCTCTTGCCCTCGCGGAGGAAGTTGTTGATGACGTGCTCAGAGTCGATGAAGCGGAACTGCTTGAGGTACTCGATACCCTCCATCCACTGTGCCTCGAGCTCCTCGAGTCCGTCGGTGCTGACGGCCTCGCTGCCCTTGGTGACGGCCAGGAGGTTAAGGCTGGCGATGGTCTCGAGGTGGCGCTGCTTGGCGGCCTGGTACTTTGCCTCGAAGTTGTCGAGGATGTCGCCTACGCGCAGGCCGTTACGGCTGATCTTGTCGGTATAGGTTGGGCCGATGCCCTTGCCGGTAGTACCGATCTTGGCCTTGCCCTTGGCGGCCTCGTTGGCCTTGTCGAGCAGGCGATGGGTAGGCAGGATGAGGTTGGCCTTCTTCGAGATGAAGAGGCGCTGTGTGAGGTCGTGTCCGCTCTGTGCCAGCTCCTTGGCTTCGGTCATGAAGAGGAGCGGGTCGAGGACGACGCCGTTGCCGATGATGTTGACTTTTCCGCCCTGGAAGATACCCGACGGAATGCTGCGGAGTACGTACTTCTGACCGTCGAACTCGAGAGTGTGGCCAGCGTTAGGACCGCCCTGGAAGCGGGTTACGATGTCGTAGTTGGGCGTGAGGACGTCCACTACCTTACCTTTGCCTTCGTCGCCCCACTGGAGGCCGAGCAGTACATCTACTTTCTGCATGATGTTATGATGGTTTTTGAGTGTTATATTATTTATTTTCGGATTGTTACGTATTGTCTGATGTCGCCTTGTGCCGGTTGGCCTTGCGCTGACACTTGGAGCAAAGGCCGTGGATGACGAGGGTGAAGTCGTCGGGGCGGAAGCCGCGAGGCAGCCTGGGCTGCAGCTGCGCGAGGAGCTCGGGTGCCGCGAGGACGCTGACGTTGCCGCACTGGCTACAGGCGACAAAGCCATGAGGCTCGGTGCCCAGGGTTCGCTCGAAGAAGGTCATACCGTGGCTGACAAGCTCGACGCGACGGGCCAGCTGGAGCTGCACGAGGAGCTCGAGGGTGGTGTAGACGGTGGCCAGGGCGACGGCACCCTTCTCGGCGCATATCAGCTGATGGAGGGTGCTGGTGTCGACGGGCTGTGCCAGCCGGTAGAGGGCCTCGAGGACGAAACGTCGCTCGACGGTGCATCGCTTGTGGACGCTGCGCAGATGATCCTCCATACGGGCAAGGGCCTCGGCGTAGGCCGACGGGAGGTCGACGCGGCGGATGGCCGACACGATGAGGTCGCGCTTACGGCTGACGGCCTCGTGTATGCCTTCGGGCTTTACGGCGGCGGGGCGCTTCTTCGCGGCTTTGGCCGCATGGGCCTTCGCGGTGCGCTTACGGGCGGTGGTCGATGTGGCGGGCTTGGCGGCTTTCATCGTCAGTCGAGGCGGCGTTTGAGGCTCTGCGCACAATAGCGGAACCAGGGTTCAGGGCTGTCGCTCCACCGCTCGATGAGCTGTCGGCCTATCCCGTACTGGAAGGCGTACATACAGACGACGTCGGCCACCTCGGGGGTGGGTATCTGCCGGGCCCAGCGTTCGGCCACGTCGACGGTCATCGTACCGCGGGGATAGAGCATCGGCGCTGCCAGCCGTGACTCGCGGATGCGCTCGTCGGCCCACAGTGCCTCGGCCAGCGCCGTAGCGTCGAGGCCGTAGAAGGGCGACCCGGGGTCGGCAAGGCCTTGCTGCATGACGGCGGCGAGCTGGCGGACGTCGGGCAACGAGCAGCCGAAGGCCACCGTGTAGCGATAGCCATGCTGGCGGAGCAGCGAGCTGGTGACGATGTTCTGACGGCCGCGGAACAGCTTATGGGCGGCGTTGAGGGCAGTGCGCATGGGCGTAGCGGTTAGGACTTACTCGACGCTGTAATCGCGGCTGTAGCGCAGCATCTGCTCGGCGTAGGTCTCCGAACCATAGACGATGCGGACGTCGGTCACCTGACCTTCGGCGTCCCTGACAAGCTCGTAGCGTGGGTTGACAAAGCCCTTGTAAGGAGCAATGTCGAGGGTTGAGTAGCGGGCCAGCACCTCCTGATGGAGCTCGGGGTTGACCTTGACGCCATAGCGCTCGACAAGGGCGCGGCCGGCCTCGTAGTCGCCTTCGCTCTTGATACGCTGCAGCTCGCCCAGCAGCTCGCCGAAGTAGGTGCGCAGCTTCTGGTAGTCGTTGATCCTGACATACGTCTTGCCGTCGCGCTGAGCGAAGCAGAGGGCGGGTTCAGCGCCGGTGGCGGCAGCATCCTGCTCGGCGCGCTCCAGGGTCCAGTAGGCGATGAGGGCACGGTTGCGCATGTGTGCCTCCTCGAGGTTCTCGCCGGGGACGATGCGCATCAGCTGGGTCATAAGGCCGTTCATCATCTGCTGGTAGTAACCGGCCTTGTAGGCGTCGGCATTAGGCATCACGCCCAGCTCGACGAGCTTCTCGTCGGCCATGTAGTAGAGGGCAAAGATGTCGGCGCGTGCCTCCTCGAGCGTAGCGCTGTAGCTGCGCAGGGCGTTAGGATCGACGCCTGGCAGCAGCTGGCCGCTGGCGTGGCCAAGGCACTCGTGCAGGTCGGTGTGGATGTTATCGACGTAGTGGGCATACTGATTGGCACGGGCTATCTCCTCCTCGCTCCACATGAACTCCTCGCCGAAGCCGTTGCCCTGAGCGGCAGCGTCGTAGGCGGCGGTGATGTTGTCGATGCTGACCGACTTCGAGCCATGCTGCGCACGGATCCAGTTGGAGTTAGGCAGGTTGATGCCGATAGGGGTAGACGGATAGCTGTCGCCGGCAAGGATAGCGGCGGTGATGACCTTGGCCGTCACGCCCTTGACGACAGGCTTGCGGAACTCGGGCTTGACGGGCGAGTGATCCTCGAACCACTGCGCGTTGCTCGAGATGACCTCGGTGCGGGCGGTATTGACCGAGTCCTTGAAGTTGACCATGGCCTCCCACGAGCCCTTCATGCCCAGCGGGTCGCCGTAATCCTCGATGAAACCGTTGATGAAGTCGACGCGCGACTCGAGGTCCTTCACCCAGAGGATCGAATAGTTGTCGAAGTCCTTCAGGTCGCCGCTCACATAGTAGTCGATCAGTGCCTGCAGCGCGGCGCCCTGTGCCTCGTTCTCGACGAAAGGCTGAGCGGCACGCAGATGCTCCACGATCTTGGTGATGGTACGACCGTACATTCCGTCCATCTTCCAGACGTTCTCGACGATCTTGCCGTCCACCTTGGCGAGCTGGCTGTTCAGGCCATACATCACGGGGGTCTGGTCCTTCGGGTTCTTCAGCTTGGCGTAGAAGGCCTCGGCCTCCTGCTGGTTCACGCCGCTGTAGAAGTTAGTGGCCGACGTGGTCACCAGGTCTACGCCGTCGGCCTGATTGACGCGGATGGACATGTAGGTTGAGTCGAAGACGGCACGGACCAGCTCGTCGGGATTGACGCCGCGCAGCAGCTGGCCAATCTCGGGCATCTGCATTGCCTGATTCGTGATCCACTCCAGGCTGAAGCCCGGACGGAACTTGGCGTTCGAGTAGTGATGGTGAATGCCGTTGGCAAACCAGATCTGCTTCATATACTGCTCGAAAGCCTTCCACTGGGCGTCCTCCTTGTCGCCCTTATAGTTCTTGTAGACGGCCTCGCACAGGTCGCGGATCGCAAGGTTGTACTTACAGTTCTGATCCCACAGGATGTCGCGGCCCCAGAGGGCAGCTTCGGTCAGATGATACACCAGCTGCTTCTGCTGCAGCGAGAGCTGCTCGAAGGCAGGCACCTCGTAGCGGAGCACCTGGATATCGGCAAAACGATCGACCTGCCAAGGCATAGCGGCCTCGGGAGCGTCGGATTTATTCTGATCGGCACAGCTCGCAAGCAAGCCGGCAACGAGTAAGGATGACATGGCTATTTTTTTCATAAACATAAAAACAAAATTACACCGCGAAGATATACAAAAAAACGATACGTTGGTACATCTGGAGGGTAAAAAACGCGTGAATGGGACAAAATACTCAGATTTTGCCCCATTCGGTTACCATTGTTACTATATATAATGTATAATTGCCCTTCGGCATCGACCGCCGGATCAGTCGAAGCGGACAAGGATGCGGAAGACGCGTCCGGGATCGGCTGCCCAATCCTCGAGGGCCTGCTGTGCCTGCTCGGGGGTGATGATGCCGCTGATGAAAGGATCCATCTGCATCTGGCTGTGTTGCATGAAGTTGAGCACGGCGCGGAAGTCGTCGGGCGTTGCGTTGCGCGAGCCGCGGATGTCGAGCTCCTTCTGCACGAAGAACTTTGTCTGGAACGAGACGTCGCTCTTGGCATAGCCGATGCAGACCACGCGGCCGGTGAACGATACGGCGTCGATGGCCGAGACGTAGGTGATAGGCGAGCCGACAGCCTCGATCACCACGTCAGCGCCCATGCCGTCGGTATACTCCATCACCTTGTCGAGGATAGCCTCCTGCGTCGAGTTGATCAGGTAGGTGGCTCCGGCCTTACGGGCAAGGTCGAGCTTCTCCTGGCTGAGGTCGACGGCGATGACCGTAGCGCCACGCTGCACGCAACGGATGATGGCGCCAAGGCCCACCATGCCGCAACCGAGGACGAGGACGGTATCAATGTCCTGCACCTGGCCGCGGCTGACGGCGTGGAAACCTACCGACATAGGCTCGATGAGGGCGGCATCGCGCAGCGAGACGTTGCGCACGGGGATTACCTTCTGCCAGGGCAGGGCGATATATTCGCGCATCGCACCATCGCGCTGTACGCCGAGGGTCTCGTTGTTCTGACAGGCATTGTAGCGGCCGTTGCGGCACGAGGCGCAGTGGCCACAGTTGGTGTAGGGATTGACCGTGACGACCTGACCTACCTGCAGGTCGGACGGACAACCTTCGCCCAGGGCGACGATCTCAGCGCCGATCTCGTGTCCGGGTATTACCAGCGGCTTGGCCATCGCGTTGCGGCCAAGGAAGGTATTGAGGTCACTGCCGCAGAAGCCGACGTAGTGCAGTCGCAACAGGACTTCGCCCGCACCGGCTTCAGGCTTGGGGAGCTCCACCACGCGGATGGTCTTGAGCTCGGGTATCTGTAAAGCTTTCATTTTCGTTCGTTTAGAAATTATTTTGTGCGATGTGCGACCGGGCGTCTCACTCGCTCATATTCTTCAGATAAGGCAGATCGGGCAACTTGCGGAAGCGGTAGAAACGCTCGGCATTTCGCCCCAGGAAGAGCTCCTTCTCGTCGGCCGTCAGCAGCTGGTCAGGATCCTTCTGTATGAAGTCGTACGACATGCGATAGGTGATGGCCGTGATGGTGCGCGGATAGTCAGATCCCCACATCAGCTTGTCGGCACCCACCAGGTCGATGGCCTCGCGGATGGCACGGATAGCGCCACGGTAGGGGTAGAACTCGGCATTGAACAGCCACGTGATGCCGCCGCTCTCGACGTAGACGTTCGGATTGCGCGCCAGCAGAATCTGCTGCTGCCACCCCTCACGCGTGACCATACCGAAGTGACCGATAGCGATCTTCAGGTTGGGACATTCGTCAATCACCTCCTGCATCTGCCCGACGTGATAGTCGCCGTCGTAGAGGCACATCGACAGGTAGGCACCACGCTCCTCGAGGCACTTGTATACCTGCATCATCTCGGGGCTGTTGAGCTCGAGGCCTGATCCCGGCGCAAACAGGCGATGACCGGGAAGGGCGATGCCGCGGAAGCCGATTTCGAGCAGCAGCTCCGTCTGGCTGAGCGGATCCTTGAGGCCGCGGGCACGCCGCTGGTCGCGTCGCAACTCGGGCATGGCGTAGCAGAAGAAGCGATTGGGATAGCGCTGCTGCACCTCGAGCAGATAGTCGTTCTGAAGGCCGTCGATCACCTCCTGCACGATCACGGCGCCACCTACCTGGGCGTAATCCATGTTGCTCAGGAAGACCTCGGCCGAGTTCTGGCCGTCGATCATGAACGGAGGCAGCATCTGCACCTCCTGTCCGAAGAAGGTGCTGCGCGAGCCGTTGGGCGAAAGTGTGCGGATAGGCTGGCCGTCCACCTGCGTATTCTGACGCATCCAGAGGTGGGCGTGTGAGTCAATAATCGGCATTATTGCTGTATGATTAATTGTGGATTACGAGTTCTTCCAACGCACGCGCATCTGGTCGCCGATGATGTCCTGCACCTCGCGGACCAGCTGCCAGTCGATAGGCTCCTCGGCATACTGCCAGTTCTTGCGCACGTTGTCAGGATTGGCCGACGAGAAGAGGGTCGTGGCGATACGTGGCGACGAGATGGCATACTGTATGGCCAGCTTCTCGGCCGGATAGCCCTTGGCATTGCAATGAGCGACGGCACGGGCACAGGCCTCGACCAGCGGCTTCGGAGCAGGATGCCAGTCAGGCACACCGCGCGTACCCAGCAAGCCCATCGACAGCGGCGAAGCGTTGATCACGCCTACGCCGTGCTGCTCGAAGAAGTCGAAGTACTCGGTCAGCAACTCGTCGTTGAGCGAGTAGTGGCAGAAGCACAGCGTGGCCTCGACCGTACCGGCCGGCACATGCTCGATCACCCAGCGGATGTTCTCCGGCTGCAGGTCGGTGATGCCCACGTGGCTGACTACGCCCTTGTCGCGCAGCTCGCACAGGGCCGGCAACGTCTCGTCGGCCACCAGCTGCAGGCCACCGGGACGCGATGCCTGGAACTCGATGTCGTGCACGTTGATCAGGTCAATGTGATCGACGTTCAGACGCTCCATCGACTCGTAGACGCTCTCGGTGACGCGCTTGGCGCTGTAATCCCACGTGTTGACGCCATCCTTACCGTAACGACCCACCTTGGTCGAGAGGTAATACTTGTCGCGTGGGATCTGCTTCAGGGCCTTGCCCAACACGGTTTCGGCCTTATAGTGGCCATAATAAGGACTGACGTCGATGAAGTTCATGCCCAGCTCGACGGCCGTGAATACCGCCTGAAGGGCGTCGGCCTCGTTGATGTTGCGGAACACGCCACCCAGCGACGAAGCGCCGAAGCTCAGTTGCGAGACCTTCATGCCGGTCTTTCCTATCTCGTTGTAGTTCATTGTTGCTAAGTTTTTTTCGGGGATTCGATGAATCGATGCATCGATGGATCGAGAAATCTTCAATTCAAGGAAATTATGTTTCAGCGCTTGGCCGTCTGACGGAATGGCGTGCCGACGGGATCGGACTTCATGCCATGCCATACCAGCCATGCGCCCAGCAGGACGAACGGTACGGACAGCAGCTGACCCATGTCGAGCAACATACCCTCCTCGAAGGCCTCCTGTACGTTCTTGAGGTACTCGATAAAGAAACGCGAGCCGAAGATGCCGCAGAGGAAAGCACCGAAGATGACGCCGCGATGCTGACCGGCCAACGTGTATTTATAAAGGTACCAGCACATCAGGAATACGCCCACGTATGCCAGGGCTTCGTACACCTGCGTCGGATGCGACGGATTGCAGAATATCGGCTCAGCGCCCATCTCCCACTGATGGATGTTCTGGACGAAGCGCGTGCCCCAGGGCAAAGCCGTCTCGTGGCCATAGATCTCGTGATTGAAGAGGTTGCCCATACGGATCAGCGCAGCTACCGGAGCTACGGCTATCGACAGGCGATCCAGCAGCCAGAGGTTCGACAGACGGTCCTTCTTAGCGTAATACATCACGCACAGGATGACGCCGATCGTGCCACCGTGCGAAGCCAGGCCGCCCTTCCACGTCTTGAAGATCTCGAGTGGATTGGCCAGATAATAAGCCGGATCGTAGAAGAAGCAATGCCCCAGACGGGCACCGACCAACGTACCGACGAAACAGGCGAGGAACAAGTAGTAGACACGCTCAGGATCGAGCTGTTCGCGACGATACACCCACTCCATGATCTTGATGCCGATAAAGAAGCCGATGATGAACATCAGCGCATACCATCGCAACCCGAACGAACCGAGCTGGAAGATGACGGGATGCACTGTCCAAGTGATTTCTGCTAACATATAAAAAGGTTTATTTTTGCCGCAAAGATACGTCATTTTTGACAAAAACCAAAACTTTTGCCCAAAATATTTGGTTGTACCAATAAAAACGCCTACCTTTGCCACATGAATGCACAAAAATCACCTGCCATTGCCCTACACCAGCTCACCCAGCAGATTGCCGACGTGGTGAACAGTACCTTTGTCGACCCTCTCTGGATCGTCGCCGAAGTGAGCGACTTGCGTGTGGCTCAGAACGGCCACTGCTACATGCAGCTCGTCGAGAAGGATGCCCGCCGCGGCAACACGTTGGCATCGGTACGCGCCATGATATGGGCCAACCGCTGGTGGCTGCTGCGCGACAGTTTCGTGCAACAGACGGGACAGCCTTTCAGCAACGGGTTGAAGGTGATGCTGCTGGTGCAGGTCACGATGCACGAGCAATACGGCCTCTCGCTGCAGATTGTCGACTTCGACCCCTCGTACACCCTGGGCGAGATGGCACGCCGACGCCTCGAGATTATCCGCCAGCTTGAAGCCGATGGCGTGATTGACATGAATCGCGAGCTGCCCTTCCCTACCCGTCCGCAGCGCATCGCCGTAATCAGCGCCAGCGAAGCGGCCGGCTATGGCGACTTTACCCGGCAACTCGATGAGAACCAATATGGTCTGAAGTTTTATTGCCACCTGTTCGCTGCCACCATGCAAGGCCAGCAGACCGAGGCTTCGGTCACCGCTGCCCTCGAACGCATCTACCAGGCACAGGAGCTTTTCGATTGTGTGGTCATCATCCGTGGTGGCGGTGCTACGGTCGACCTCTCGTCGTTCGACAGCTACCAGCTGGCGCTCTATGTAGCCAACTTCCCGTTGCCCGTCATCACCGGCATCGGACACGATCGCGATCAGACGGTACTCGACCGCGTGGCTCACACCTCGGTCAAGACACCTACGGCCGCTGCCGCCCTTCTGATCGACACGCTGGCCGACCAGCTTCGCCTGCTCGACGACCTGCAGACGTCGCTACTGGACAGCACACAAGGCCGCATGGAGCGCGAGCATCAGCGGCTGCAGCGTTGTGCCAATGCCGTGCGAGGCACACGCCTCACGTTGGCGCAGGTGGTCAACCGCATCGAGATGCTCGGCCAACGTGCACAGATGCTGGCGCGTCAGCGGGTGGAGCGCGAGGGCGATCGCCTGACCCTCATCGAACGCACCGTCCACATGGCTCAGCCCGACAACATCCTGCGTCGTGGATTCTCGATCGTCCGAATGGACGGACACGCCATTAAAAGTGCCGGCGACGTACCTGCAGGCGCACAGCTAAGCATCCAGACGTCAGATGGCTCGCTGACCGCCGTGGCTCAGGATAATCTGTGAACAATTAAAAAATAAATCTACTGCAGGGTCAGCAACGTAGCAGTTGCGTTGTCACCCATGTTGTTCTGTGTCAAAAGGCCGATGGTGTTAAACCTGAAATTGCTCATTACTAAGTGACATTATCAATGACTATCTACCCGCATATTCCCTGCCTTTAACTTTTCGGTATGAGGCGTAGGATGCCCCTCATAATATCTGTTTTTGTCAAAAGCAAAAGAGACGGAATCTACATAGTCATATCCGCACTTGAAGGTGGCAATATCAACGCCCTTTATCAACGAATCCTGATAATAGACGTGCGTACCATCGTGCGAATAAAGTGTATTCTTATTATTGTTCGAAGCATAATTCTCTGACAGGTAGTGCACTGGGAATATCTCGATCTTCCTTGGATCGACATTCGGGATGATCCGGTTCTCGTAATACACTCTATTCTTATCGGCATACCAGTCACGATAATCGTTGACCCTCCTCAGGCTTGCAGCATCAGTACCTTCAGGCATCTTAAGCAGATCGGAGGTATAGATGTTCGATCCCTCGGTGTAGAATGTACCGCGCGAATCCTTCAACGGATGACTCGCGAGTTTCGCAAAGTCCTTAACCTCCGTGGCCATACCTTCATAATATACACAGTATTTATCTTGCGCCAATACGTTCTGATCTTTTATAACACGCAAGGTAGAGGGGTCAGCATCCACCACAATTGTATCTGTGTAATACACACATTTGTCGTCACAAGCATATCTCTCGTTCAGCACCCTGAAGCTGTCATAATCTGCTATTGGCATCCGTCGTTTGTTTAGCTCTCTGTTAAGGAATCCCTCGTAGTAGACCTGCTTCCGGTCAATGTACCATCCGTCTTTTACCAGCTTGAAACTTTCATAGTCCGCCACGTGTAGAGGAGTTGAGCGATAGTAGTAGTCCTTGTTGTCATGCGCCAGGACAATAGCGAAAAACTCCTTCGTGAGTTTCTTGCCCAAGACGAATGAAGCTGGATCTGCCCCTGGCACCAGTTCACGTTCGAAGAAGACGTGCAAGGCATCTTTAGCATATCCTTCGCCCACTACTTCGAAAGACTCAGGCAATGCACCTTCAATGACTATATTGTGCAGATAGGCATGATTCTTATCTTTCGCGTACGATTGGTCAATGCGTTCAAAAGTCTCGCTGTCATAGCCATCAGGCTTGTACTGCGATATTTCAGAGCTGGCCAATATGCAGAATGCCACCACCAGCATGAAAGGGATACAAGGCATAGCATAATACCAGCCCTGGGAATTACTCTTAACTGATAACTTAAAACCAAGCCTGAACAATAGGAACAAAAGTATCGGATAGGCCCAGATAGTCAATACGATGCCAGATCTGGCTATTTCGTCATATTGATTGTGGATAGGGGCATCGAAAATGAATATCGAACCGAAAGCAATCATCGGCCAAAGCAACAGCGAGATAAGGAATGCTATGAAATAAACAAGCTGACACACTGAAGGTTCACCGCCAAGTATTCGGCCTATAAATGTATTCTGATTATTCATAAATATAGTTCTGACTGACCGGCTCCAGCATGAGTTCTTTTATTCTATCAATACCAGAACCAATACTTTTTGCACGTGATATACGCTGGCAAAGATAGATATTTTCCATTGGAATTCCAATAAAGCAACTGGGAAATTCCAACTATTTGAAAGTATTGGTTGGAATATCCGTTAATAGCAATGCAAACAAGGCATTTTAAGCTATTACTTATTACGCGGGTTAGGTGTATGTATTGACCCGCCTACCTCCAAAAATGTGGGATAGACGGGCTGGATTTGTGATGATGTGAGCGGAATGGAGCAAACGGAAGCAAAGTGTGACGTTTATTCGATAGGAATCTGGATGAGCGATACCCATTTCTCAGGATCTTCCTGATTCCACGCACCATCGATGTAGCAGGTGCGATGCTGGCCACAGATCTTCATGCCGTGTTCCTCCAGGTAACGGAAAGCCTCGGTGTAAGACTCATAGAAACGCTCGTAGGGGCCGACGTGCTTCATGCAGAGCGCCTTGGGTATGGCCGAGAGCTTCTTGAACTTGATGATGGCGGAATCCTTGCCCATCTCCTCTACTTGCTCACAATACTCTATATCGACGTCTGTGGGCTTGTACTCCTTGTTGTGCTCGATGGTGAAGCAGTAGCCCGAAGGCGAACACTTGCATCCGAGGCGCTGCATCTCAGGGCCGATCTTCTCGCAGCAGAGCACTCCGAGAGCCGCATAGTTGGGGATGACTTCACGATGACTTGCCACGATGATTTCTGGCAATGACTGAATACTGAATTTTTCCATGTCAGTTAGTTCGTTTTGTGAGTTCATCATGCTCATCAGCATTTCCTGACGCTTCTGCAGCCGCATCAGTTCCTGCTGACAAGTGTCTATCTTCTGCTGCAACAACTCGATGGAGGGAGTGTAGAAACCTTCATCTTCGAGCAGATGAGCCTGACTGGTCTGGCGGAGTTTCAGGTCAAGTATCTCGTCCAGCGAAAAACCGATATCCTTCAGCAGCCGGATGCTGTTCAACGTCTGCATCTGGCTGACGCTATAGTAGCGGTACCCCGTCCATTCATCTACCTCGGCAGGACTGAGCAATCCGATCTTCTCGTAATGCCGCAGTGTCTTGACTGTCACCTGGCAGAGCAATGAGAACTCTTTGATTTTTAATTTTGTTTTACTCATCTTAGCGCTAATAATTTGAATTCGGCTGCAAAGATAACCTATGACCTAAGGTACGAGTCAAGAGATTTTTCGGATTTAACACGAGTTTAACATTCTAGCGGGAAAGACGGCATGCCCATCCCAGTATTTTTCCTAAGAACGATGAACCATCTTTTGTTTCAGCTAATTAGAAAGAAGTGGTACAGATAAGGTACATTTTATAACAAAACAGGTCAAAAAAGAGCTAATGTTTCTTCCCTTTAATAAAAATAGCCAAAACTATTACAGCATAGCATACAAGCAAGAAATATGGAAAGGAAGTCATGCTTAGCCATTGAGTAAGCAATCCACAAAGCACAGGCATCAGCATCATAGAAATGTTGGCAACGGCTATCTGAATACCCATGACAGAGGTGGAGTTTTCCTCACCGAAATTCTCAGGAGTGAGGTAACAGAAATTGGGGAACATCGGACCATTGCCGATGCCGATCAGCATGAATGCCAGGGTTGTGAGCAGGATATCCTTGGTAGATACAAGCAGAATCAAAGCGGCCAATAGTACGATCATTCCATAACGAATGATTCGCCATCCATGTAGTTTTATGGCCAAGATGCCCGAAAGGAATCGGCCAATGGCAATGCCAACGAAGTAGAACATGATAGTTCCGGCAGCTCTATCGTCGGTCATCTGCAAGTCCTCGACCAGATAGGTTGCTCCCCATGCACCACATGACATTTCGATTGCCACAGAAGCAAAGAAAAGTATCAGCATCGGTAGGATTCCTTTCAGTTGCAATACTTGCCTTATCGTTAAGGTGTTCATCTCTGCCATCTCGTTGCAATCATTCCTTTTTCGCTGCCATAACGGATAGGAAAACAGCAGTAATGCAGAGATTGCCAGCTGTATGTAGAACACCGAATGATATCCCTGCCTCCAGCCATTCTCACTAGTCAGCATCACCGAAAGGATGTAAGGACTCAGGGTCACACCTAAGCCATAGAAACAATGCAGGAAGTTCATTTGAGCCGAGGTGTAATGCAAGGCCACATAGTTGTTAAGGGCAGTGTCGATGGCTCCTGCACCTAATCCTAACGGAATAGCGCAGAGACAGAAAAAGAGGAAATTGCCCGAAAATGCCATTCCTAAGATGGCTATGGCCGTAAGTGCGGTACTGACAAATGTCACTCGGTATGTGCCCCAGCGTTTGATGATGCTATCACTCTTTATACTCGAAAAGACAGTACCCATAGAAGTCATCAGGGTGACGAAACTGCCGAACGAGAACGGCAACCCCAGGTCGGCGTAGATGGCCGGCCATGCGGATCCGAAGAGCGAATCGGGAAGGCCCAATCCGATGAAGGCTGTGTAGATAATGAAGAGGAGGAGCAATGTGAAAAAGGGAAAAAGAAAAAATAAAAGAATGAAAGGACTACAGCAAATAGTGCTTCTTCAACCATCTTCTGACAGGTAGGTCATATAATCTGAGTGAGAGATAGGCTGTGAGTAGAGAGGCGATGAGTACCAACAGAGCTACTGGCCACGACTGCTCGAAGGTGTAATCGTTGCCGAATACGTATTGCATGTAGAGGAACATATAACCATAGTGGGAGATGTAGAGAGGGAAAGAGATCTCACCGAGGAAGGTACAGATCCTCGTGGCACGTTTTCCTGTAAGAGGACTACCTGCACCGATGTTGATAATCAGCGGAAAGACCAAGGCGATGACCAGTGCTTCGTAAAGACCATTGACCCAGAAGGAACCCTCAAGATGAGGAAACAGCAATACCGCCATCACCAACAGGCTTGCCCATAGGAAACCTCTCTTGACGCAAATCAGCTTGTTGATGCGGAACAAAGCCAAGCCTCCGAAGAAGGGGAAAAGCAGACGGGTGAACGCTCTCAGAATATTGGGAGCATTGCACTCCCAACCGCCAGCCATAACACCACCGCTGTCAGGATAGGCGGTGAGGTAAACAAGCATCCAAATGCCAAAGATTGCCACAAGAGGATACAGCACATTGTTTGCCAGACGACGGATGATGGTAGCATACAGCACATTGGCAAGATATTCGTAGAAGAGTGTCCACTGCGTTCCGCTGATGAGAAACATCTGACCGCCAAAGCCAGGAATCATCAGCATAGACAACAGCCACGCCAGAAGAACTTCACCCGAAGATGTCTCAGGAAATATCACACCACCTACAAGAAAACACATGCAAGCCAAGTTGATCATGGCACTCAGCACCACCATAGGATGCAGACGGACGATGCGCCTCTTCAGAAATTCCTTCAGCGAGAGTCCCCGGCTCCAACGGTCATCGTAGGCATAGCCAATGACGAAACCAGAGAGCATAAAGAAGAAATCGACTGCCAGATAACCATGCGCCACAGGTTGGGTGGTTTGCCCCCAATGTGTCTCGCAGATATGATAGAGCAGTACCATGATGGCTGCTACTCCACGAAGTCCGTCAAGGATCTCGTAACGTGCTTTGGATGGAAGAAAACTGTTGCTCATGTCATTTGTTTGTATTTTCGGGTGCAAAGAT
>JAZUEP010000029.1:0-61997 GCA_045640225.1 Bacteroidales bacterium
ACCCTCATTCTCGCCCCAGAGGAACGGCCAGTCGACATAGTTCTCGAAGTGGTCAGGCTTGCGGAAGAGGAGACCAGGAGCCATGTTGCCAGGAATGAACGAGAGGTCAGCACGGTTGTTGCCATAGAAGACGTTCTTCGGACGTGCAGCACCTACGGCAGCTACGAGCGAATAGTTATGGTATGGGTGACAGCCGAAGAGATAGTCAGCAGTGCGATAGACGTAGTCGATGCTGACGATGTCTGGATAATACTTGTTGGCGAAGCAGACGGTGGTGCCGAACGATGCAGCCTGGGTGCTGCCGGCCCAGTTGCCGAGGGTGACAGGTACGCCGTAAGGATTCTCCTTCTCGAGGCTCTTGATATACTCGAGGTACTTCTCGACGTATGGACGGAGCTTCTGCTGGTAGTCAGCATCCATGTAAGGGATGGCATCGAGGGCAGTCTGGAGGGTCTGTGAGACGTTGCGGTCGAGAGCACGCCAGATCTGGGCGAGGAAGTGATCGCGATACTGAGCCTCCTTGGTGACACCGTAAAGCTGGAGGTTGGCAGCCATGTCGCCATAACCGAGGAGCGAGAGGCTGTCGGCACCACCACTCTGACCATGACGACGGTTGCGGTACTTAGGCATCAGCTCGGTAGCCTCCTGCATGAGGCGCGTAGACTGTGTGAGGGCACGGGCAGCCAGCTCGTCGTGGTAGCCGGCAAGGGCCTCGCTGGCAGCAGCGAACATGGTGGCAGCACGATAGTCGAGTGAAGGATTGCGTGTGGTGAATGCCCACATATCGTCAGGGGTACCACTTGACTTGCCGTCGGCAGAAATCTCGTATGGCTTGAGCGATGGATCATAGTGAAGACCATCGGTGATGGCAGAGATGTCGCCGAGGTGGTGATAGTTGTCGAGCACTGAGTTTGAGAGAGTTGAAGCCATGTGGCCAATCTGCTCGGCCTGAGTAACGAGATTGAGGACACCGTGCTCGATGAACTGGAGGATGTCAGGGGTGCCATCAGGACGATGGAGGTCGACGTAACGCTGTTCCTGGCTGACGAAAGTCTCGTCACGCTCAGAGCGGAAGAGCTGCCAGGCACGGACGAAGTTCTGGACTACGCTGATGTTCGAACCAGTCTCGATGTCGTAGTCACCAGCATCGAAGAAACCGCCGACGTTGAGACCAGGGATAAGCTCGAGAGGCTTGTACTTGGTGTCGGTAGTTGGGCCCTGGAAGTGAAGGTCGAAGTGATCTGAAGGAGGAGCCTGGAGGTAACCCTCCTTGAATGGCTCGCCGTGCCAGATGCGGTAACCCTCATTGACCATCATGTGGTTCATGTGGATAGGCACCCAGATGTCGGTGGTGGCATCGGTAATCTTATCATAGACGGTCTCATCGATCAGGAAGTTACCAGTCTCGGTCTTGCCGTACTTGATGTAATAGATACCAGGCTGGGTAACCTTCGAGAAGTCGAACTTGGCATAGTTGTACTTGAAGAAACGGCCCCATACCTCGGTCTTGCCTTCGAAGGCTACCTCGCGGCTGCCATCGTTGTTGATGCGCATCAGCTGAGCAGTGGGCAGAACGGTGTCAACCTTATCGAGCTCAATGACTGCCACCTTAGGCTGCGATGGCGTGTAACCTACCTGGCTGAAGCCGATGTTTGGCTCACGCACCCAACCTGGGATAGCGTGAGGACGAACCACCCAACTGAAGACGCAACCCGTCTTGCCAGCAGGGAGGAGGCTACGGAGCACGTACCAGCCGTTCTGAGCAAGCATACGGCCATCGAAGAGCTGAAGTTCGGCATCGGCCGAAGTGACGTCGATCATACGCTCAGGAGCATCAGGAGCCATGAGGAGGTGATGGCCGACAGCGAGTGGCTGTGGGTCAATGAAGCGATCCGTGCCACGGTCATCGTAAGTCTTGAAGCCCTTGAACTGACGTGGCTTCTGGCTATTGGGCTGAGTGACAGTCTGGCTGGCTGCATAGCGTGGGAAACGGTCGAGACGGCCATCCATCTGGAAGGTCTTGTTCCAATACTGAGCTGGGAGGAACTCGAGGTTGAAGCCTGCCTTGCCGACGAGGTATTCTGGTACAGGCTTGTCAAGATATACTGAGATGCGGACAGCATCGCCTTCGCCCTTGACGATGACGCGGCTGTCGAAGTCATAGTCTTCATAACGCATACCCACCTCGATGGAGCCATCGGCCTTATTGACCTGGCGAAGGGTGGTAGTAGGGACGAGATCCCACTGCTCAGGGGTGTTGTTGAGACGGACAGAGCCACCTTGAGCGGTGCGGACACCGTGGTGTATGAGCTCGATGCCGGAGTTCTTTTCGTCGTTGAATCCGCCATTGAAGTCGTTGCTGAATACGAGGACGTTGACGCCCTGTGCCTCGAAATACTCGAGGTCGTTGAGCTGGAGCTGCTGGGCAGACACCGAAGTGCCCGCCATGGCCATAGTGAGGGCCACTAAGCTGGATAGGTGAGTTAGCTTCATAGGGTAATGTGGTTTTGTAGTATGATTTGTGTTTCTATGTTTTGCGTGAGAGGCGAAGCACCATCGGTGCAAAGCTATATCAAGACACTATCGATGCCAGAGAAGAGCACATAGTGCTGAATAGATAACGGGGGCAAAGATAAGGTTTTTTGACGAGAAAAACAAACGTGAACCCGCTTTTTTGACAAGGGATTCACGTTTTGTTACTATTTTGACATTTTTGTTACGAAAACAAAAGGGTAGTATCAGATGATTTCGAGGCCCTCGCTCGGCATCCAGCCGACGTTGCCGTCTGAAAGTTCAATCTCGGACCAGCCAGAGAGGGTGTTGCGGACACGCACTTTGAGTCCCTCATGGATGGTGAAGAGCTGTGTGCCACTCTCGGCAGGACTGCTGCGGACGATGACAGAAGGTGTCATGACAATGGCATAATCGCGCTCAAGAATCTGATCGCGCTGCTCACCGGCGTAGTGGATACAGACGAAGCAGAGCAGGATGCAGACGATGCCACCGTAGAAACCCGTCTTGCGCATAGCTGTCTTGCGGCCGAAGAAGTAACCGAAACAGCCGAGGATGAAGAGCAGGAAGAAGACGATGGCCCATGTGCCCCATCCATCGCACGACATCTGATCACGGAGGGCGTTGCTCCAGGTGACGAAGATCATGGGTTCGATAGACTCAATCTTGTCAACACACTGCAGACTGGCCAGCTCGAGATTCTGCTGTGCATCGCCGTGTGAGGGATCGTAGAGGAGGCAACGCTCGTAGTTGAGGATGGCCTTCGGATAATTCTGCTGCTTGTAATAGGCATTGCCGAGATTGTAATACAGCTCAGGGCTGACACCATATTTAGAAGCAATCTGCTCGTAGGTGGCGATAGTCTGCTCATATTGGGCAGAGTCGTATTGAACGACAGCGGCATCTATCAGTTCGCGCTGAGCCAGAGCCGAAGAAGGGGCACTGACCGAGAGCAGGAGGAGGGTGAAGAGGGCAAGGATATGCTGCTTCATATTGCAAAATTCATAATTCAGAATTCATAATTACTTCTTGATCTCGGACTCGAGACTGTCGATGGTCTGTGAGGTCTTGCGGTAGAGCTCGTCCATTGCGGCAGAGTCGGTTGAAGGTGCATAACGGGCGAACTGACAAGTCTCGAGCACGTCACGAACTGACTGGAGAGTCGACTCTGAGATTGCATGCTGACGCAGGGTATCGGAGATGTTGTCTTGCGACAGTTCGCTGAGCGGAATACGCAGCTTGTCACCTACATAACCGAGGATTGCCTTGTGGATAGCCTCATAGAAAGCACTCTCATTGCGAGCCTTGAGAGCCTGAGATGCTGCCTTGAGACGGCGCTCGGCCACCTTGCCGGCTCGACGGGTACGCGTGCCAGCCACATCGGCCAGACGACGGATGCGACGACGGTAGATGAAGGCAACGACACAGAAGGCGATGAATGGAACGATGAAGAAGAGCCAATAGCCGAACGAACCATAGAACGGTGGATAGGGATCCATGGTGTTGAGCTGCTCGTTCCAGAGTCCCATCTCGAGATCATCGGCATCGAGGGTATGGAGATAACGGATATCGTTACCAAGCACCTTGAGACGCTCCTGATTGGCACCGCTGAAGTCAACCGCATTGCCACCCTGGTTGTTACCATCGTTCGGACCCTTCTCTACCTCAAGGCCATAAGCCTGGGTCTTGACCGTCTTGTATTGGCCACTCTTGACATCGAAGAAGGTGAAATCAATGGCTGGAATATTGAACGTACCGGCATGACGTGGAATGATGGTATATTCGATAGTCTTGCGACCCGATACACCACTGGCGGTTGCCTTGGTACTCATATCGACCTTAGGATCAAAGATCTCGAAGTCAGAGGGGAACTCAGGTTCGGGTTCCTTGACATACTTGAGGTTGCCTACACCTTCGACTACGATGCGGTAGATGACGGCATCGTTGGTGCGTACCTTATTGGCCGTAAGCTCACTGCTGACCTTGAAGTCACCCACGGCATTCATGTACGAAGCGGGCTTACCCGAAGGAAGAGCCTTGACGGTGACCTTGCGTGGAGCACTCTGAAGAGGTACCTCGACGTTCTGGGTATACTCCATTGGCCAATCGAAGAAGCCACCGGAACGACGAGTGGTGACAATCTGGACGTTGGCCTTGAGATTGGCTGCAGGAATGGTAATCTCGCCGGTGCGTGATGGGAAGAGGAGCCACTTGACGAGTGGGTACATCTGGTAGTTGGCACCATCGTAGTGCTCAAGGGTAGCCTGGGCATTATCGTTGTCCATATCCTGGACGGTGAAGCCCTCAAAGTCGGGGAGCTTGACGTCAGAGGGGTTACCCATCTGGGTGTTGCGCCAATAGAGCTTGAGGGTAGCTACGATGGCTTCTCCCTCGTAAGCAGTGGTCTTCGAGAGGTCGAGGACGAGGTGTACGTCATCCTTATTGAACTTAGCCTGACTGCCACCCTGCTCGCTGCGGCGATTGGACTGGCCACTGGAAGCTGGCTGCTGATCGGCAGGGAGCACCTTGACGCTGACACTGTTGGAGGTGAGGGTCTTACCGTCGACCTTGATGGTGGCCGAAGGCAAGGTGAAGGCACCCTCCTTCTCGGCCTGAAGCACATAGCTGAAGGTGGTGCGCACCTCCTGGCTCATCTGACCATTGACGATGCTGGTGCTCGATGAAGAGCTGGTGCTGGGCCCGTAGAGGACGTCGAATCCCTGGCCTTCGAGGTTGACCGAAATGCCGGTGGCACGGGCCGTGACGGTGTACTCGACACGGAACTGCTGTCCGACAGCCACTGCTGATGGAGCCGATGCCTTGAACGTCGGATCGGCCCACGCCACAGCGAGGGTAATGATCGAAAGGAGGAGCGAGAGAACGATTCGTTTCATGTGGGGATGATTATATCGATTTGCGCTTGATTATTAAATGAGGTTACCAGTCCTTGCTTGTCTTGCGGCGTTGCATCTGCTGCATCTGACGTTGCTGAACCTTCTCCTGAGTATCCTGCTCGTCGCGGTTGTTGGCATTGAGGATGGCCTCAGCCTGCTCCTGACTCATCTGGTTCTGAGGCTGTTGCTGCTGGGGTTGATCCTGCTGTTGCTGATCCTGAGGAGGGTCTTGCTGCTGTTGCTGCTGGTCTTGCTGCTGCTGTTCCTGCTGTTGCTGTTGTTGCTCTTGCTTCTGCTCGTCTTGCTGGTCTTGATCCTGATTGTCCTGTTGCTGCTGCTCGAGGAGTTTCTTGGCAAGATAGAGGTTGTAGCGAGCCTCATCGTCTTTAGGATTGTTACGGAGGGCACGTTTGAAGAGCTGTACGGCCTGCTCGTACTGCTGCGAGAGCATGCAGATGTCGCCCGCATTGAAGGCGGCCATCGACGCCAACTTGTGATTGCCACCACGCTCGGCAGTGTCTATCACCTTGCCATAGAACGACATAGCGTCCTGAGCCTTAGCTTGATCCTGCTGCTGAGTGAGGGCATTGGCCAGGTTGTAGAGCGAGATTGAGTCAGATGGCATCTGCTCCTGTGCACGGCGATACTCCATCTCGGCATCGTGCCAGAGGCTGTCGCAGTAGAGGGTGTTGCCTTCGCGGGTAGACTTACGAGCCTGACGTGCAGACTGGGCCGACGCAGGTTGGAAAGCCATCATACAGAGACCGATAATGGCAAAGATCTTGACCTTCGACAAGAGGGCATTGGCCTTATCGAGCATAAAGATATCGATGAGGAGCATAATGAGTGCAATCCAAAGGAATGGCATGAACTTATCGTCATAGTCAGCATACACATGGCTCTCGAGTTCAGACTTCTGCAAGGCATCGAGGGCATCGCAGACGTTCTGGATAGCTGCATTGCTGTTGTCGGCATGAGCATAGACACCCTGTCCGGCAGCGGCAATCTCTTGGGCCATCTGCTCGTCGAGACGGGTAGTGACAGGATTGCCCGAAGTATCCTTACGATAAGAGCCTGGACGACCCGAATCGTCTGGCACCAACGCACCCTGGGTAGAACCAACACCAATCACGTGGGTGTGGATTCCCTTGGCAAGGGCATTGGCGGCTGCGCCCTGGGCATCGTCTTCGTGATTCTCACCATCGGTGATCAAGACGATAGCCTTCTCTGACGACTCATTGGGAGTGAAGCTGCGCACAGCCAAGTTGATGGCGGCACCGATGGCCGTACCCTGAAGCGACACCATACGGGGGTCGATGCTCTGAAGGAACATCTTGGCCGATACGAAATCGTTGGTGATAGGGAGCTGGGTATAAGCCTCGCCGGCAAAGACGATGAGTCCCACCTGATCGTTGTCGAGGTTATCGAGCAGTCGCGAGAGCATTCGCTTCGAACGCTCAAGGCGCGAAGGCTGGATATCTTCGGCCAACATGGAGTTAGAGATATCAAGACATACCATCACCTCAATACCCTCCTTCTTGACGGTCTCGAGCTTGGAGCCGAACTGCGGACGGGCTGCAGCCAGAATCAGACAGACCAGAGCGATGGACTGAAGCAGGAACTTCAGACGCAGCTTGCTCTCACTGACGCCCGGCATGAGAGGACGGAGCAGTTTCAAGTCGCCAAAGCGGCGAAGCGCCTTGTGGCTGCTGGCTCGCGAAAGGAAGAACAGCACCACCCAGACGACCACCACGATGAGCAGCCAAAGGAGTTGAGGATTGGCGAAACGGAAATTATCCATTTTATATTATTATATATTATGGTATATTACGAAGCACAGTATTGCGAAGCGCCACATGAATCAGCAGCAGCAAGATGGCGATGAGGACGAAGGGGAGAAACTCCTCGTCGCGGCGCGAGAACTCACGCACTGACATCTTGGTCTTCTCCATCTTGTCGATCTCGTCGAAGATTTCGGCCAATGACGACTTGTTGGTGGCTCGGAAATAACGACCGCCCGTAAACTGAGCCATCGACTTGAGCGTCTCTTCGTCAATATCGGCGGTCATCTTCTGACGCACTGGACGTCCGAAGGGGTCATAACCTACGGTAGCCTCAAACTCGCCCTTCGATCCGACGCCGATGGTATACAGTCGCACACCCATGGCCTGGGCCACCTGAGCCGCATCCTTGGGCGAAACGTCACCAGAGTTGTTCGAACCGTCGGTCAAGAGAATGATGACCTTCGACTTGGCCTGTCCTGAGCGAATGCGGTTGACAGCCGTCACCAGACCATCACCAATGGCAGTGGAACCACCATCAATAAGATCGAAGGTGACCGAATTGATCATATTGCTCACGACGGCATGGTCACTGGTCATCGGACACATGGTGTATGACTCCTTGCCGAAGAGCACGAGTCCGATGTTGTCATTCGGACGACCGGCTACGAACTGCGATGCCACATCCTTTGAGGCTTCGAGACGATTAGGACGGAAGTCTTCGAACTGCATCGAATTAGAGACGTCGAGCGAGAGGACAATGTCGATGCCCTCGGTATTCGACTGACTCCAGCTGTCGGAACTCTGCGGACGGGCCAGGGCCACGATCGTCAGCGCCAGGGCACCACATAGCAGGGCGAAGTTGACGTGACGCAAGTACTCCTTCCATGAGCGGGGCAGCTTCTGGAACGGGCTGGTGGTCGAGACCTGAAGTGAGGCCTGGGCCTTGGACTGTTTCCAGACATACCATGCAATGGCAGGGAGCAGGAGTATGAGAAGGAAGAGATATCCGGGATTAGCGAATTGCATCTTATCTCTGTTTGTTGTTTAGTGGTTATGAAGTGAAGAGGCTATCTGCGAAGCCAAGTGTCGGTGTCATTTGTTGTCTGACGACGTTGTGGCAGACTCTGAATCAAATGCAGCAGCCTCGTCATCGGCTTTGCCTTCGCTGTCGGTAGCCTCAATCTCAACTTTCTTGGTCTGCTCGACAAACATCTTTGAGTTCATGAACGAGAGCTGGTTCTCGTCGGCCAAAGGTTCATATTTGGCGAACTTGACCAAGTCTGCAATAGAGAGAATCTGCTTGAGGTTGGCGAGCGAAGCTTTCTGACTCTCAGCGAGTTCATAGAGTTCATCAAGAATCTCATCAGAAGTCTTCTCCATGGCTGGCACATTGAATCGCTGCTCAATATACTGACGGAGGATGTCGGTGAGCTCGGTATGGAACTGCTTGTTATGGCCGTTCTGCCACAGCTTCTTGCCTGCCAGCTGATCGAGGGCTTGCATCGCCACGACATGCGGAGGCAGCGGTTTGACCTTGGGCACTACGACAGGTGCATCGGTCTTGTGGCGCTTGTAGTATTGCCAACCGAACCATGCGGCAGCAGCCAGTGCCAGGATGATAAGCGGCCAGAGGATGTACCATATGTAGTCCATCAAGACAAACTCCGGCTCTTCGACATCTTTCAGTCCGACGAACTTCTGCGGGTCAATCTCGACGCTTTCGAACGGCACAATCACTTGCAGGGCCAGGGAATTGGTCTCAAGCGTATCGCCGCGCTGGGTAACAAACAGGAACGGTGGGATGTAGAGCGTAGCTGAGTCGAATGCAAAGACGGTGACATCTTCTTTCAGTGTGAGCATGCCACCCGACTGTTGCACGGTATCAATCTCGAGAGGGTGGAAAGTATCGAGTTCGAGCAGGTAGCTTGCTGATTCGTCATAGCCTACGATACCACCCTGCTTCACCACATTCTGCGGGAAGAGGATTTGCTCACCTTCGGGCACGATGGCTTGCAGATGGAACGTCATCGGACATCCGAAGTAGACGTACGTTGAGTCCATCTCGACGCTCACCTTGGGCTGCTGTGCCGAAGCGGGTGATGCCAATAATGAGCAAAGGAGGGTGAATATTGCCAATAGGGCGATTCTTTTCATGTCGATGTCTCTGATTATGAACGTCGTTTGAAGAGCGAAAGCAGCGCTGGGACGAAATCTTCGTCCGTACGGATCGAGATGCTGTCTACACGGCTATGCATGAAGGCATCCTGCATCTGCGCCTGATTATGCTGCCACCACTGGGCATAGGCCTCACGCACACGGCGCGAACTGGTGTCGACCCATCGCTCAGCTCCTGTCTCGGCATCACGCACCTTCATCAGTCCGACGTCTGGCAATTCCTGCTCACGAGGGTCATAGACCTGGATGGCGATGACATCGTGCTTCGAATTGGCAATCTGGAGCGACTGCTTGAAGGATTTGGAGTCGAAGAAATCGCTGATGATGAAGGTGGTGCAACGCTTCTTCTGGGCGTTCGATATATATTGGATAGCGCGATTGAGGTCAGTGCCACGCTGCACTGGCTCAAAGCGGAGCATCTCGCTGATGATGGCGAGTACATGCTTCTTGCCCTTCTGCGGTGGGATGTACTTCTCGATGCGATCCGAGAAGAAGATCACGCCAATCTTATCGTTGTTCTGAATGCCCGACATGGCGAGGGTGGCAGCTATCTGGGTGATCTGCTCCTGCTTTGACTGAGTGGTGGTGCCGAACTCGCGGCTGCCACTGACGTCGATCAAGAGCATGATCGTCAATTCGCGCTCCTCTTCGAAGATCTTGATGTGAGGCTTGCTCTGGCGTGCGGTGACGTTCCAGTCAATGTCGCGCACATCGTCGCCATACTGGTACTCACGCACCTCGGCAAACGACATGCCGTGACCCTTGAACGCCGTCTTGTACGATCCCGCAAAGATATTGGCGCTCAAGCCTCGCGACTTGATCTCGATCTGTCGGACTTTCTTGATGAGCTCTGTTGTTTCCAATTCTCAACTATCAATTATCAGTTGTCAATTGCTTAGGGCACCTCGACCTTGTTGAGGATCTCGGCGATAACCTCCTCGCTGGTGAGGTTGTTGGCTTCAGCCTCGTACGAGAGGCCGATACGATGACGCATGACGTCGGGGCAGATAGCACGGACATCCTCTGGGATAACGTATCCACGATGCTTCAGGAAGGCATAGGCACGTGCTGCCAGGGCCAGGTTGATCGAAGCACGAGGCGAAGCGCCATAGGCAATCATGTCCTTCATCGAGTCGAGGCCGTAGGTCTCAGGATAACGGGTAGCGAAGACGATATCGACAATGTACTTCTGAATCTTCTCGTCGATATAGACCTGCTTGACGACCTTACGGGCGTCGAGAATCTCGTTGATGCTCATCACAGGCTTTACATCCTGCTTGAAGCCCATCAGATGGCCGGCGACGATGCGCATCTCCTCCTCCTTCTTAGGATAGTCGATCTTAACCTTGAGCATGAAACGGTCGCACTGTGCCTCTGGCAGTGGATAGGTTCCCTCCTGCTCGATAGGGTTCTGGGTTGCCATTACGAGGAATGGCTTGTCGAGCTGGAAAGTCTCTGAACCGATGGTTACCTGGCGCTCCTGCATGGCTTCGAGCAGGGCAGACTGCACCTTGGCTGGAGCGCGGTTAATTTCGTCGGCCAATACGAAGTTCGCAAAGACTGGGCCTTTCTTGACGGTGAACTGCTCGTTCTTCTGCGAGTATACCATAGTACCTACCACATCGGCAGGCAGCAAGTCTGGAGTGAACTGAATTCGGCTATATTTAGCATCAATCAGCTGTGAGAGGGTCTTGATGGCAAGGGTCTTAGCCAGACCCGGAACGCCCTCCAGCAGGATGTGACCATCTGCCAACAGGCCGATAAGCAGAGATTCCACAAGGTGCTTCTGACCTACGATCACCTGATCCATTCCCTGGGTCAGGACGCCAACAAAGGCGCTTTTGCTTTCAATGAGCTCGTTCAGCTCACGAATATCTACTCTTTCCATTTTGTATTGTACTTTTTACTTATTACTTTCGAGTTAGGTTTCGGCTATTCGATAGCACGAAAATCGGGTGCAAAGATACACTTTTTCTACGAAATATCCAAGACCTCCGAGGCTAAAAAAGTTAAACGTCAGTTTAATTTTACTTAAACCGACGTTTTTTGTTAATTTTTAACTACTGAATTTCGTTGATATCGAACGGAGTGGCCTGATATACATAGTAGTTCAGCCAATTGGTGAACAACAGGTTGGCCACCGAACGCCAGCGCACCAGCGGGCCGTTGTTCGGATTGCCGTCGCGATAGTAGTTGACAGGCATATCGATTGGAAGACCTTTGGCCAGGTCGCGCTTGTATTCGCGATCGAGCGTATCAGGAGCATACTCTGAGTGTCCGGTTACGAAAATCTCGCGTCCATTGCGGGCCATGACCATATAGACTCCTGACTCACGGCTCTCGGCCATAATCTCCAGTTCCGGATGTTTCTCGATATCTGCTCGACGTACTTCCGAATGGCGGCTATGCGGCACGTAGAACTCGTCGTCAAAGCCACGGAAGATAGGACATTTAGGATCGGTCTTGCCGTGCTTGAAGATGCCGAACATCTTGTGATCGAGCGGATACTTAGGCACGCCATAGAAATGGTACATACCTGCCTGTGCTGCCCAGCAGATGTACATGGTCGAAGTACAGTGTGTCCGAGCCCAGTCAAAGATTTCGGTGAGTTCCGACCAATAGGTTACCTGCTCGTAATCAAGCTGCTCGAGGGGAGCGCCGGTGATGATCATACCGTCGAACTTCTGCTGACGAAGCTCCTCGAACGGCGTATAGAAACGCTCCATGTGTTCGCTTGACGTATTCTTCGAAACGTGTGTCGAGATCATCATGAACACAATCTCGATCTGCAGGGATGTATTCGACAGGAGACGCACCAGGTCGTTCTCGGTCTGTTCCTTGATGGGCATGAGATTCAGCACGCAGATGCGCAGAGGACGGATCCGCTGAGTATCGCCCGTCTCATAATCCATCACAAAGATATTCTCCTTCTTGAGTGCCTCAATGGCCGGAAGGTGTTTAGGTAAGCGTAATGGCATTGCTGTGATTACTTGGTCTTAACGACGAGGTAGCGCGAATTGCTCCAGAATGTTGTCTGGTCCTTGATGAAGAGGTTTACATTGCCGCTGGCCTGCGTGCGCAGCTCATACGACGAAGCTGGATGGATAGTCATGATCTCAACCTTCTTCGAACCGAGTGCCAGTTCCTCGACGTCGCGGATATCGATGCGGGTAAAGCCCTGGACCGAGAAGCCCTGCTTCGTAAGGCGCTTCTTCTGCAGCACGCCGCCCTCCAGCAGTCCGAGGTCCTTCAGCTGGTTCTTGTCGCCAATGATGTAGTAAGCCGTATTCAGCATCTCGTCCTGAGTATTGATTACTTCCTGCTGCTGCTCGCTACGCTCCTGGGTCTCGACCAGTTCCTGCTGTGTCTGTGCCAGTGTATCGCTAAGCTCCTCAATCTGCTGCAGGTTCTGGGCAACCTGTGCCTTGTAGTTCGAAACCTCGCTCTGGTAGCCGGCCACCTCGCTCTGCAGGCGGTCAATGGTCTGCTTCAGCACCTTGTTCTGGCCAAGCTGAGCGCTATACTTCTTCTGCAGTTCGTCCAGAGCCTTCTGCTTCTCCTCGATGGTTTTCTGCACGGTAGCCAGCTTCTCCATCAGGCGGTTACGCTTGTCTACCAGGCTCTGATCCTCACCGTTCGAAATTTCGATCTGCCCATTGATCTGATCCAGCTGCTCGCTCACCGAACGAAGGGTGGTCGAAAGCTCATAGATCTCGTTACCCTGCTGCAGGGCTACGGTCAACAGGCTATCGTTGGTATTGGTGGCCTGCTGATACTGTTCTTTGCTGACGCGGTCGCAACCGGTGGTCAGGACTACAGCCACGAGGGCTGCAAGGATTACACGAATCTTTTTCATGTTATTCGTTTTTAAAATTATTATTTCTTCTCTATCTGTATGTGGCCGCTCAATCCTCGTCGGCTTCGGCCACATCCTTGTACTTGTTTCGGTGTACTTTCTTTTCTTTCTGAGCCTCCTGAGCGCCGCCCACGATGAGGACAATCTCGCCCTTTGGCTCCACTTCCGTAAAGTGCGCTATCAGCTGAGCCAGAGAGCCACGCTGCGTCTCAGCGAACTTCTTGCTGATCTCGCGGCAAACGGCTGCCTGTCGCTCCTCTCCCATCACCTGCGACAGTTGCTGCAAAGTCTTCACCAGTCGATAAGGCGATTCGTAGATGATCAGTGTGCGGGTCTCAGCCGCCAGCTCGCGCATACGAGTCTCGCGGCCCTTCTTCTGCGGCAGGAAACCTTCGAAGCAGAACTTGTCGGTCGGCAAGCCGCTCTGCACCAACGCCGGCGTGAAGGCCGTGGCTCCTGGCAGACACTCCACCTCGACACCCAGCCGGCAACACTCGCGCACCAGCATGAACCCCGGATCGCTGATGCCTGGTGTTCCGGCATCGCTCACCAACGCCACGTTCAGGCCTGCTGCAATACGCTGTGCCATCTGAGCCGATGTCTCGTGCTCGTTGTACTTATGGTGGCTCTGCATGGGCACGCGGATGTCATAGTGCTGCATGACGATGCTCGACGTACGCGTATCTTCGGCCAGAATCAGGTCAGCCTCCTTCAGCACACGGATGGCGCGGAAGGTCATATCCTCGAGATTGCCTACAGGCGTGGGTACTACGAACAGTTTCGACATGGAATGCGGTTGTGATAATTATCTGGCTGAAATTTTGCGCTGCAAAGTTACGTCTTTTTTCGTACAAAAGAGTTTTTTATTCAAAAAAAAGCGACGCATCAGCACAAAACGCCAAGATTTGGTTTATGGAATAAGCGAAAGCAGGAGTTTTTCGATGCGTTTACGAAGCTCGGAATGCTTGCAACTGCTGTTGCTCACAAAGATACTCATGGCGTAGGTCCTGCCATCCGAACCTTCGATATAACCGGCATACGCCAATACATTCTTCAGTGTGCCGGTCTTGAGCCGTGCCTTCCCTTCGAGCCGTGTATCCTTCAGGAAACGTCGGACCGTGCCTTCACGACCAGCTATGGCGATCGAGCGGCGATAATCGCGATCGAACTGCATGTCGGCCAACAAACTGTTTACCAGATGAGCCGTGACACGATCGTTGGGCGAAAGTCCGCTGCCGTCGTACATTACCAGGCTCTCCATATCGAGGCCACGCTCGGTCCAATATTGCCGGACACACTCGATGGCACTGTCGCGCCGACAGGAAGGCGTCAGCAGGCACAGCATTGTCTCGGCCTGCAGATTCAGGCTCTTCAGCAACGTCTCGTGCATCACGTCGGACAGCACACGTCCGCTATCGGGCAACACGTTGTCGAGGGGCGGCATGTAGTCGGTATCGATGTCCTCGATCAGCCAATCCGGATTATAGCGCTCCAGGCCAGGCAAAGCCACGGCGGCCGTATCGATCATACCGATGCTGTCGGGCCAGACATAGTCGGCACCCAAAAGGCGGAATCCCGTGGCAGCCGTCAGTAACTTCATCACCGAAGCTGGCGCCACCATGCGCTCGGCATCGTAGGCATGAATCACTTGTGCGCGAGCCGAAGCAGGTTCGGCTGATGTAGGCGCCTGAGGCGAGGCGGTCGAAGGCAATCGCATCAGCTCGAAGGTCACCGTGGCGTGGCTCATCCCCGGCGAGGTCAGGAAGTTCTGGAACGACGCCGGTAACGGACGCGACTGTGCATGAGCAATCAGTACGACGACCCAGAGCATCATGGCACAGACGAGACGACGGCCGCAACTATTATTCAGCATCGACAACGGTTGTTTCGGCATGACGAGTACGGAGTAAGGTGATACTGTCAGCAAAGACAGGCGATGTAAGGCTCGAATCCTGCATCAGCACCAGGCCGAGCAAGGCTTTCTTGTGTTTCTGTATCGAGTCGGCCACAAGGCTCAGACGATAACGACCGGGACGGTCTATCACGCGGCCACAATAGCCAATAGGCTCGTAAGGCTGGTCGCTCTTCAGGTTGTCGCGTTCGTCCTTCTGATCCTCGGCCACCAGCGACATCTGGGCCACCAGCTTCTGGCCTTCCAGCAGCTGACGGACGCTGAACTGCCAGTGCAAGGTATCGCCAGCCATGAAATTGCTGTCCGAAGGTATTTCCCAGTAGCGGGCATCGCCATAGCGACGGGCATCGAGCACAAGGTGGTCGCGCAACGTCCAGAGCTCGACCGAATCGCCGGCCTCGCTGGCAGCAAAGCTCTGAGACTCGGCCACCTGCAGGCTCCACAGCTCGTGTTCCTCCTGCAGACGCTCATCCACGTGACCATAGACACGGGTCAGGAGTTTCAGGTGCTGGGCGTACCACATCAGCGACGAATCGTACTGTAGGCGTGTCACGCCATGCTTCTGCAGCACAGCGGCAATCACCTCGCGCTGATAACGCTCGTTTTCGTCCGGGCGGCCACCATGCTGTTGCTGCAGGTCGAGCAGACCCTCGGCACGATGGACATCCACCAGCACATCGATCATCGAATCCTCGTCGAGCACATAGTCAGGACGGTCGATGCACGAGGCAACGACCGCGAATACTGATAATGTCAATAAGAGGTAGAACAGACGACGCACTGTGCAGGGGATTTTATTGTTTTTTCTTGACTTCAGCCTCCTTCTTCCCTTCCGACGAGTCAATCAGACGGCCGAATTCGTCGCGGAAGAAGAGGATCATCGTCACAACGCCTACCGATATGCAGGCATCGGCAAAGTTGAACACCGGCTTGAAGAACATGAACGGCTCATCGCTGGTAGGCAGCCACGAGGGCCATGCGAAGGTGAAGCCTAGCCACGTGGTGGGTTGGCCGGTCAGCGGGAAGGATTTAGGCCAGTCGAAACAGACGAGCGGGAAGTAGAACATGTCAACCACGCGTCCCTTGAACCATTCACCCTGTGGCATCAGGCCAGCCTGGGCATCGGCCCATTGCGCTACATGCCCGTAGCTGTCGGTAAACCAACGGCCGTAGAAGACGCAATCCACGATGTTTCCCATAGCGCCAGCCAGGATCAACGTCACGACGACGACAAAGGCCGTCGATACCTGCCGCCGGCCGATGGCCTTGGCGATAGCCCATCCGAACACTATGGTCAGCACGATGCGGAAACCCGTCAGCACATACTTGTCGACGAACTCCATGCCGTAGGCCATGCCGTTGTTCTCGATGAACGACAGGTAGAACCACGACGTCACTTCTACCGACTCGCGAAGGTAGAAGTGCGTCTTGATGTATATCTTGATGATCTGGTCGATGACCAGCAGCAGCACAAACAGGGCCGCAGCCAGCCATCCTTGACGTTTAGGGCTCAACATTCTGATGCATTAACGTGGTGACGAGATTGTGGAGGCACCACAATCAACATATTTTGGGGGCAAGGCAGGCGCGATCAGCGTCTCTTCTCCTTGGCCTCGACGCTCAGCGTAGCGTGAGGAACAGCGCGCAGACGCTCCTTAGGAATCAGGGTGTGAGTCACGCGGCAGATGCCATAGGTCTTGTTCTCGATACGAACCAATGCGCCCTGCAGGCCCTTGATGAACTTCTCGAGGCGCGAAGCCTTCAGTCCCAGTTCTTCACGCGAGAGAGTCTCGGCACCGTCCTCCATGTTCTTGAACATAGGAGCCGTGTCGCGGTCGCCATTGTCGCCGTGGCGCATGCGCTGGCGGATTTCGTTGTACTCTTCGAGGGCAGCATTAAGTTTCTGCTCAACCAGGACCTTGAATTCGGCCAGATCCTCGTCCGAGTAACGAAGCTTGATATTGTCTTCGGTTGCCATTGTGTTGTGTAAAAATAATATAGTGTTATTTGGTGATGTTAGCCTTGATAACGAAGTCGTCCATATCGAGTTCGGCTGCACCCTCGCCTACCTCACCCACAGTGATGCTGGTAGCCAGCACCTGTCCGGCAATGTAGTCGCGATACTGCTCGACGACGGCATCGGTAGCCTCGTTGTGCTCGATGACGATCTGGATACGGTCGGTCACCTCGAAGCCGGCGGTCTTACGATGGTTCTGGATACGCTTGATCAGCTCGCGGGCAACACCCTCCTGACGAAGCTCGTCGGTGACGGTGACGTCGAGGGCTACGGTCACATTGCCCTCGCTGGCTACATTCCAGCCTGGCATATCCTCCGAAAGGATCTCGACGTCGGAAGTGGTGATGTTGACGGCTGCACCTTCAACTACCAGATCGAGCGCACCGGTCTGCTCGAGGGCAGCGATCTGGCTCTGCTCAAGGGCGGCAAGTTCAGCGGCTACAGACTTCATCAGCTTGCCGTAACGCTTGCCCAGCTCGCGGAAGTTAGGCTTGACCTTCTTGACCAGCACGTGGTCGTCACCACCGGCCAGTTTCAGCTCCTTGATGTTGGTCTCGCTCAGGATGAGGTCCTTCACAGCCATGATATCGTCGGCCTGCTCGGCATTGGCAGCTGGGAACAGGATGGTCTGCAGTGGCTGACGCACGTTGATCTTGGCCGTCTTGCGAAGCGACAGAACCAGCGAAGTGACGGTCTGAGCCAGCTGCATCTTACGCTCGAGGCCAGCATCGGTAGTGCCGGCAACCGGGAAGTCGGCCAGGTGTACGGATACATTCTTGTCGCGACCGCTGACAGCGTTCAGGTCCGTGAACAGCTTGTCCGAATAGAACGGAGCGATAGGAGCCATCAGCTTGGCTACGGTCTCGTGGCAAGTGTAGAGGGTCTGGTAGGCAGCCAGCTTGTCGTCGTTCAGTTCGCCACCCCAGAAACGCTTGCGGTTCAGGCGGACGTACCAGTTCGACAGGTTGTCGCAGACGAAAGTCTCGATCAGACGACCGGCCTGGGTAGGCTCGTAGTTCTCGTAGTTCTTCTCGACCTCGGTGATGAGGGTCGAGAGCGAAGAAAGGATCCAGCGGTCGATCTCAGGACGCTTCTCGAGTGCTACCTCGGCCTCCTGACCGGTGAAGCCGTCGATGTTGGCATAGAGTGCGAACAGCTTGTAGGTATTGAACAGGGTACCGAAGAACTTGCGGCTTACCTCGGTCACGCCTTCTGGATCGAACTTCAGGTTGTCCCATGGCGAAGCATTGGTGATCATGTACCAACGCAATGGGTCAGAGCCGTACTTCTCGATGGCACCGAATGGGTCGATGGCATTGCCCAGGCGCTTCGACATCTTCTGTCCGTCCTTGGCCAGGACGAGGCCGTTCGAAACGACTGCCTTATAGGCTACCGAATCGAAGATCATCGTACCCAGGGCATGCAGGGTGAAGAACCAGCCTCGGGTCTGGTCGACGCCCTCGGCAATGAAGTCGGCAGGATAGATTGTACGGTTGTCGAATGCCTCCTTGTTCTCGAAAGGATAGTGAATCTGGGCATAAGGCATGGCTCCGGAATCGAACCATACGTCGATGAGGTCGAGCTCGCGGGTCAGGACGTTGCCGGTCTCGCTGACGAGCTTGATGTCGTCGACATAAGGACGGTGCAGGTCGATGAGGTCGTAGTTCTGCTTGTCCATCTTGCCAGGCACGAAGCCCTTGGCCTTGAGCGGATTCTCGGTCATCACACCGGCAGCCACGGCCTTCTCGATCTCGTTGTAGAGTTCCTCGACCGAGCCGATGCAGATTTCCTCGCGGGTATCGCGGTTGCGCCAGATAGGCAATGGAGTTCCCCAGTAACGCGAACGCGAGAGGTTCCAGTCGTTCAGGTTCTCAAGCCACATGCCGAAGCGGCCAGTACCGGTCGACTTTGGCTTCCAGTTGATGGTCTTGTTCAGCTCGATCATACGCTCGCGGCAGGCGGTCGAGCGGATGAACCACGAATCGAGTGGATAGTAGAGCACTGGCTTGTCGGTACGCCAGCAGTGAGGATAGTTGTGGACGTGCTTCTCGATCTTGAAAGCCTGACTGGCCTTCTTCATCTCGAGGCAGATTACCACGTTCAGGTCGTCGTCCTTCTGTGCGGCATCGGCATTGTACTTGCCACCCTCGTTATACTTAGGCGCATAGGCATTCTTTACGAAGTCGCCCTCGTGAACGCCATAGGCAGCCGTGTCGACACACTTCTCGACGAAGGCCGGAGCCAGCTCACTGGTGAGGTAGTACTTACCGGTCATGTCGACCATCGGACGAGTCTCGCCCAGCAGGTTGATCATGTACAGGCCAGGCACCTCGGCAGCCTTGGCTACCTTGGCATCGTCAGCACCGAAGGTTGGTGCGATGTGTACGATGCCCGTACCATCCTCGGTGGTGACATAGTCGCCAGGGATGACGCGGAAAGCCTTCTCGGCAATCTCGACAAACTTGTCCTGACCCTGCGCAAAGACCTTCTCGGGATGCTCTTGCGCGTACATATTAATATATGGTGCAGCCAGGTCGTTCACCTGCTCGCAAGGCTTGACCCATGGCATCAGCTGCTCGTACTTCATGCCTACGAGGTCCGTGCCCTTATAGCGACCCACGATGCGGTACGGCAGCTTCTTGCCGTCGACCTTGTTGATGTCGAGGGCTTCCATCTCGGCCAGCGTATGCAGTTCCTCGCCTGCCAGGTAAGCCTTCAGGCGTGCCTCGGCCATGACGATGGTAAGCTTCTGTCCATTGTATGGGTTGAAGGTCTGTACGGCAACATAATCGATGTTAGGGCCTACGCACAGGGCGGTATTCGACGGCAAGGTCCATGGCGTGGTGGTCCATGCCACGAAAGCAGGCTGTCCCCACTCGGTCATCTCGGGCTTAGGGTCGAGCATCTTGAAGACGCCCGTCACCGTCGTATCCTTCACGTCGCGATAGCAGCCTGGCTGGTTCAGCTCGTGACTCGAGAGGCCAGTGCCGGCAGCAGGCGAGTAAGGCTGGATGGTGTAGCCCTTGTACAGCAGGCCCTTCTTGTACAGCTCCTTGAGCATCCACCAGAGGGTCTCGATGTAGCGGTTGTCGTAGGTGATGTACGGATCGTCGAGGTCTACCCAGTAGCCCATCTTATGGGTGAGGTCGGTCCACTCCTTGGTGTACTTCATCACCTCGCGACGGCAGGCAGCGTTGTAGTCGTCGACCGAGATCTTCTTACCGATGTCCTCCTTGGTGATGCCCAGCATCTTCTCGACACCGAGTTCGACAGGCAGACCGTGGGTATCCCAGCCAGCCTTACGCTTCACCTGATAGCCCTTCATCGTCTTGAAACGGCAGAAAATATCCTTAATCGAACGAGCCATTACGTGGTGAATGCCGGGCATACCGTTGGCCGACGGTGGTCCCTCATAAAACACGAACGAAGGATGGCCCTCACGTGTGGTCATCGACTTCTCAAACACCTGGTTCTCGTCCCACCTCTTCAGCACGTCCTTGTTGACGTCCGAGAGATTGAATTGGCTGTATTCTGCGAATTTCATATCTTGTAGGTTGTTTCTTACTATTAAAAGCGGGCGCAAAAATAAATAATTTAGATGACAAAAGCAAACTTTTTGTCGAAAAAATATAATTTCGCGTTACGTTTTGTGCTGATAATCAAAAAATGTCACATGCGAAAAGCATGCAAGACGGCTTAAAATATAAAAGGTGGAAACGTCCTGCGAGGAGGCCAGATTGCTCGAATTTGCTTCCTCGGAGTGAGAAGGAAGAATCTTGGCGAAGATTCTGCCTTAACAAATCGAGGAAGAGCAATCCGCCGGAGAAATGCGCTTCCTCGGAGCGAGAAGGAAGAATCTTCGCCAAGATTCTGCCTTAACAAAACGAGGAAGGGCAATCCGTCGGAAAAATGCGCTTCCTCGGAGCGAGAAGGAAGAATCTTGGCGAAGATTCTGCCTTAACAAAACGAGGAAGGGCAATCCGTCGGAAAAATGCGCTTCCGCGGAGCGAGAAGGAAGAATCCTGGCGAAGATTCTTCCTTAATAAATCGAGGAAGCTCATTCGCCGTCATTGCTTTCTGAATGGCGATTACGACCTACTGCATCGGTCGTGAGAGGAGCTTTCGCGTCGCTTTTTTGAACTATCCATATTGCAAATGCATCCGATTAGGCACCGAGCACGCTTTTTTCGCCGCCGAACAATACCACCATATTTAAATAATGTGTATCTTCGCGCCCAAATTAGTGTTTAATATGCAACAGAACATCCGCAATATCGCAATCATCGCACACGTCGACCACGGCAAAACCACGCTGGTCGACAAGATGCTGTATGCCGGAAACCTCTTCCGCGAGAATCAGGCAACGACCGACCTCATGCTCGACAACAACGAGTTGGAGCGCGAGCGTGGCATCACAATCCTTTCGAAGAACGTATCGATCACTTATAAGGGAACCAAAATCAACATCATCGACACCCCAGGTCACTCGGACTTCGGCGGTGAGGTAGAACGCGTGCTGAACATGGCCGACGGCTGCCTGCTGCTGGTCGACGCCTTCGAGGGCCCAATGCCGCAGACACGCTTCGTGCTGCAGAAGGCCATCCAGATCGGCCTGAAGCCTATCGTCGTCGTGAACAAGGTAGACAAGCCAAACTGTACGCCCGACCTGGCGCAGGACAAGGTGTTCGACCTGATGTTCAACCTCGGCGCTACCGAGGAGCAGCTCGACTTCGTGACCATCTTCGGTTCGGCCAAGCAGGGCTGGATGAGCGAAGACTGGAAGAAGCCAACGGACAACGTCCTGCCGCTGCTCGACGCCATCCTCGAGAATATTCCTGCACCTGAGGTCATCGAAGGCCCATCGCAGATGCTGATCACCTCGCTCGAGTATTCGTCGTTCGTCGGCCGTATTGCCGTAGGACGCGTTCATCGCGGTTCGATCAAGGCCGGCCAGAATGTATTGCTGATGCATCACTCTGACCAGGGCATTACCCAGAAGCAAGTGAAGGTGAAGGAGTTGTTCACCTTCGAAGGCATGGGCAAGAAGAAGGTCGACGAGGTATTCAGCGGCGACATCTGCGCCATGACGGGTATCGACGGCTTCGAGATCGGCGACACCATCTCGGACATCGTGGCTGCCGAGGCCATGCCTCGCATCACGGTCGACGAGCCTACGATGTCGATGCTCTTCACGATCAACGATTCGCCATTCTTCGGCAAGGACGGCAAGTTCGTCACCTCGCGCCAGATTCAGGATCGTCTGATGAAGGAGCTCGAGAAGGACGTGGCTCTGCGTGTTCAGAAGGACGAGTCGCGCGACGGTGCCTGGCTGGTATTCGGTCGTGGTGTGCTCCATCTGTCCATCCTCGTCGAGACCATGCGTCGCGAAGGATACGAGCTGCAGGTAGGCCAGCCACAGGTTATCGTGAAGGAAATCAACGGCCAGAAGTGCGAGCCTATCGAGCAGATGACCATCAACTGCCCGGAAGAATATTCGTCGAAGATGATCGACATGGTGACACGTCGCAAGGGCGAGATGACCGCTATGGACACCCAGGGCGACCGTCAGCATCTGGAGTTCAAGATTCCATCGCGCGGCATCATCGGCCTGCGTACCAATGTACTGACTGCCAGTGCCGGAGAGGCCATCATGGCGCATCAGTTCCTCGATTACGAGCCTTGGAAGGGCGACATCCAGCGTCGTACGAACGGTTCGATCATCGCCATGGAGGGCGGTACGGCCTTTGCCTATGCGCTAGACAAGCTGCAGGATCGCGGCAAGTTCTTCATCTTCCCTCAGGATGAGGTCTATGGCGGACAGGTCGTAGGCGAGCATGCCAAGGAGAAGGACCTGGTAGTGAACGTCACGAAGGCCAAGCAGCTGACCAACATGCGCTCGAAGTCGAGCGACGAGAAGGCTGCCCTCATCCCGCCTAAGGTATTCAGCCTCGAGGAGGCACTCGAATACATCAAGGTAGACGAGTACGTCGAAGTTACGCCTCACAGCCTCCGCATGCGCAAGATTGTCCTCGACGAGCTGGAGCGCAAGCGTCTGAAGCGTGCCGCCGGCATTGTCGACGAGGATGATTAAACTCTCCACTCTAAACTTTATCTCTTGAAGAAGATCGACTGGTACATAGCCAAGAAATTCCTGGGCACCTTCTTCTTCGCAATCTTGCTCATCATGGCCATTGCGGTCGTACTCGACTACAACGAGAAGATGGACAACTTTGCGGAGCATGAGGCGCCCACATGGGGTATCGTGAAGTATTACCTGACGTTCATTCCCTACATGTCGAACATGCTGGCGCCACTGATCACGTTTGTGGCCTGCATCTTCTTCACCTCGAAACTGGCCGGCAACTCGGAAGTCATCGCCATGCTGGCCTCAGGCATCTCGTTCAACCGCCTGTTACGGCCCTACATGCTCTCGGCTCTCTTCATCGGCCTGCTGACGTTCGCCCTGAACAGCTACGTGATCCCGGTCACCTCGGTTCCGCGACTGGAATTCCTGAAGCAATACTACAAGGACAAGGACGCCAAGGTGCAGAGCAACAACCAGTTTATGGTGGCACCAGGCGAGGTCGCCTACTTCCGCACCTTCGACCGCACGTCGCAATCGGGACATCGCTTCGCCCTCGAACGCTTCGAGGGCACCGAGCTTCGTTCGCGTCTGACGGCCGACCGTGCCGACTGGCAAGGCAACGACACGTGGCACCTGACCAACTACAAGATCCGTGACATCGGTGAGCGAGGCGAGACCTTGTCCGAAGGCTACAGCCTCGACACGGTCATCCACGTGGCTCCGGAGGACATCATCGTAGGCAGTCACGACATGGAGAAGCTGACGACCCCCGAGCTGAGCGACTACATCGAGAAGCAGCGGTCGCGTGGCGTAGGCAACATCAAGGAGTACGAGATTGAGTATCACAAGCGCTTTGCGGCCATTGCCACATCGTTCATCCTGACGTTCCTGGGCGTCTGCCTTTCGTCGAAGAAGATCCGTGGCGGCATGGGCATCAATCTGGGCATCGGCCTGGTGCTGGCGTTCGCCTACATCATGTTCCAGACCGTTTCGTCGTCGTTTGCCGTGAGCGGAGCCATGAGCGTAGAGCTGGCCGTCTGGCTACCCAATCTGGTATACCTGCCGCTGTGCTGGTATGTCTACGAGAAGAAAGCGCCGAAATAAGACAAGACTTCGACATCCGAAGTCTGGCGTTTTGAGTCGTTCCGAAGTAATTGGTTAGCAGAATTGCAAGATAAAGGCCACAATTTGTGCGTAATGATTAGACTTTTGGGCAAAAACAGATATTTTTAACGCGGAAATGCAAATTTTCGCGTTTTTTCTTTGTTATTACATTTTTTATATATATCTTTGCCGCGATAATTCTCACGTATTTTAATTTTTAGAATCATCATAATTACTATTGACTAATCACCAATCTACAGAAACACGATGAACAACTCTGTTGAACTTATGAACAAGGCTGCGAACAACATTCGTATCCTTGCTGCCGCTGCTGTCGAAAAGGCAAAGAGCGGTCACCCTGGTGGCGCCATGGGCGGTGCCGACTCCATCAACGTACTCTTCAGCCAATTCCTTGAGTACGATCCAAAGAACATGACGTACGAAGGCCGCGACCGCTTCTTCCTCGATCCAGGTCACATGGCTCCAATGCTCTATGCTCAGCTCTGCCTCGCCGGCAAGTTCACTACCGACGAGCTTCAAACCCTCCGTCAGTGGGGTTCGGCCGTAACCGGTCACCCAGAGCTCGAGGTTAAGCGCGGCATCGAGAATACTTCTGGTCCTCTCGGCCAGGGTCACGCATATGCTGTTGGTGCAGCTATCGCAGCTAAGTTCCTGGCTGCTCGTCTCGGCGAGGAGGTTATGGGTCACAAGATCTATACCTACATCTCGGACGGCGGTATCCAGGAGGAGGTTTCGCAGGGCGCTGGCCGTATCGCCGGTACTCTCGGTCTTGACAACCTCATCATGTTCTACGACTCGAACGATATCCAGCTCTCTACCGAGTGTAAGGTTGTTACCACCGAGGATACTGCCATGAAGTATCGTGCCTGGGGATGGAACGTCCTCGAGATCAACGGCAACGACGTTGAGCAGATCCGCGGCGCACTGTGCATCGCCAAGGCTACCGTTGGCAAGCCAACCCTCATCATCGGTAAGTGCATCATGGGTAAGGGCGCGCTGAAGGCCGACGGCTCTTCATACGAGCGTAACTGCAAGACCCACGGTGCTCCTCTGGGTGGCGACGCATTCGTCAACACCATCAAGAACCTCGGTGGCAATCCTGAGGATCCATTCCAGATCTTCCCTGAGGTCAAGAAGCTCTACACCCAGCGTCGTGCTGAGCTCCGCAAGATCATGGATGCCAAGTATGCCAAGAAGGCTGCATGGGCAGAGGCTAATCCTGAGAAGGCTAAGCTGATGCACGAGTGGTTCAGCGGCAAGGCTCCAGTCATCGACTGGACCAAGGTCGAGCAGAAGAAGGATGATGCTACCCGTAACGCATCGGCTGCAGTTCTCAGCCAGCTCGCTCAGCAGGTTCCTAACATGATCTGCGCTTCGGCTGACCTTTCGAACTCAGATAAGACCGACGGCTTCCTCAAGCAGACTCACGACCTCCAGAAGGGCGACTTCTCAGGCGCATTCTTCCAGGCTGGTGTTGCCGAGTTTACCATGGCTTGCTGCTGCGTAGGTATGGCTCTCCACGGTGGTGTCATCCCAGCTTGTGGTACCTTCTTCGTATTCAGCCCATACATGCTGCCAGTAGTTCGTATGGCTGCTCTGATGGAGCTCCCAGTCAAGTTCGTCTGGACCCACGACGCATTCCGTGTCGGTGAGGATGGACCTACCCATGAGCCAGTCGAGCAGGAGGCACAGATCCGTCTCCTCGAGAAGCTCAAGACCCACAAGGGCCGCAACGCTATGCTCGTGCTCCGTCCTGCTGACTCTGACGAGACCACCGCTGCCTGGAAGCTCGCTATGGAGAACACCGTATCTCCTACCGGCCTCATCTTCAGCCGTCAGAACATCAAGACTCTGCCTGAGGGCAATGACTACTCACAGGCTGCACAGGGTGCATACGTAGTAGCTGGCTCGGACGAGGATTACGACGTTATCCTGCTGGCTTCAGGCTCAGAGGTTGCTACCCTCGTTGCTGGTGCCGAGATGCTCCGCGAGGATGGCATCAAGTGCCGCATCGTCAGCGTTCCTTCTGAGGGCCTGTTCCGTCGTCAGACCAAGGCTTATCAGCAGAAGGTTCTGCCTGCAGGCAAGCCTAAGTTCGGTATGACTGCCGGTCTGCCTGTAACCCTCGAGGGTCTGGTTGGCGCCGACGGCGAGGTATGGGGTCTCAGCAGCTTCGGTTTCTCAGCTCCTTACAAGGTGCTCGACGAGAAGCTCGGCTTCACCGGCCAGAACGTCTACAACCAGGTAAAGAAGATGCTGAAGAAGTAATCGGATTTACGATTCCATAATTTTTACGATTTACGATCGAAGGTTACCTTGTAGCCAAGGCCCATAACCGACTACCAGCTTTTGATCGTAAATCGTAAAATCGTTTTTCCATCCACCAATCACGTCATACCACCTTATCACATGAAAAAACTGTCCTTCCTACTTCGTTCATCCCTGTGCACCTTGTTGTGCAGCCTTGCACTGACCGCCCAGGCCCAGACCGACAAGCCATCGGCCGGACCGTTCGAGGGCGTGCTGGTCTATCACTCGCTCGAGAACAACAGCAAGAGTAATATACGCCTGTCGCAAGGCCTGGCCTATAATGGCGTTCGCAACTACGAGATCATCATCAAGGGAGACAATATGCACATCCAGGACCTGAGCATGCATCTGCATACCATCGTCAACCTGGAGAAGGACAGCGTATACTTCTACAGCGATGTAACCAACCGCGGCATCCGCTACGAGGCCAAACAGTACATCGAGAAGCTGATGATGCAGTATTCGCCGGACTACATGGAAGTTGCCGGCTACATGACCATTGCCACCTCCGAGCAGAGCGTCGAGAAAGTGAAGGTAAACGACTACCGCATCGTCAAGCTCGACGAGCAGCGCGATTACATGGGCATGCAGAACGACGTCTACCGTGGCCCCATCGTATGCCGAACCATTACGACAGATTTCGAAGTATGGGCAGCGCCCGACTTCGAGATAACTCCCACAATCAAATACTTCCTGAACGGCATAGAGTTCAAAGGCCTGCCCACCAAGTATGTATGGGACAGCAAAGGCCAGGTGCCGCTGATAGGCACGCTCTCGTCGTATAGTGCCAACGAGTTGCAAAGCATCAATCCGCGTCCGGTTGCTGATGCCGAATTTCTACCACCAGCTAACTGCGCACTCGAGAATGACGACACTGGCATCAAGCGAATACGCATCACCAAGGATAACACCAAGTACCTGAAGAAAAACAAGATGTATCCTACCGATGCCGAAGTCGTGTCGGACGTACAATACAAGATCGACGATGAATGGGATTTCTAAACTCGCTTTCATAGCCGCTACGCTCCTTGCGACAGTCCATGGCTCCATCATGGCGCAAGTGCAGTACGAAAATCAGTACCAGCGCGCTTCGCTCTACAACATGATGGTTCGACGTCCTAACCTGCAATACAGCAAGGAGATCGAGCTCATCTTCGGCCGCATCGAGAAGCCGGAACGCTTCAACGACCATAGCCTTGGCGTAAAGACCTTCCTGCTGGCCGACCTCGACAATATGGAGCGAGCACTGAATTCGTTTGTCGACAAATCTCAGATCGGCAAGCGCATGGTAGCCCGATGGTTCAACCGCGACAAAACGACAGGCAGCTTCAATGTCGACCTCGTTACCGAACGAGGGCTCTACAATGCCACCTTGCTCGACGTCAACCTGGCCAATGCCCAGACGCGCAACATGGCCATTCTGGCCGATGCCGGCGAAAACCTGATCGGCAAGACATTCCTCGCTATCAGCGACATCTATTACGTCGACAAATCGAACCGCTGGTCTATAGCCAAGGATCTGACTAAACTCTCGACCAACATTGTCAGTGGCGTCCAGCAGACCATTGCACGTGGCGAGGCAGCACTTTCAACAGGTCCTATCACCGATGCCGAGCTGCTACAGTCCAACGAACTTTCATGGCTCACCGACGATCTGATGGGCAACATGAAAGGCTTCAAGGTTCACATCGCCACCTACCTCTTCCAACTTGAGTGGGACGACGAGATTGCAGGCCTCTTCTACAACCAATATTATTTCGATGCCAGTGCGCCCAATGCGGCCAAGGCCGAAGCTTTCACACAGAGTAAAGGCGAGTTCCGCCTCCGGTTCGTGGGAATGGTCGAGAATACATCGAGCAACACCGCGCTGTCTGGCGTGATTACCAACCTCGACATGATCCGCAAGGTATGTACCCGTGCGCTGGACAAGAACCTTTCGGATCTGCAACACAAATTCGAGGACTTCCGCATCAAGGCGCCGCTCTTCAATACCGCGCCCCTACAATGTGCCATCGGAATGAAGGAGGATATCACCGAGAAGTCGCGTTTCGAAGTACTCGAGGTAATCGAACAGGAAGATGGCACACGCAAGTACCAACGCGTCGGCGTCATCAAGCCGGTAGCCGGCCACATCTGGGACAATCGCTACATGGCCGACCTCGAAGCCGGCAATCCCGATGCCCTTCTCAAGGCTACGACATTCGAAAAAGTCAGCGGTGGCGACTTTATGCCAGGCATGCTGATCCGTGAAATCAAATAATAATATATAATATGAAAAAGACTCACATTATCCGCCTGCTGGCACTCCTCTTGCTGGTCATCATGCCACTGAACGTCAGCGCCAAGAAGAAAAAAGAAATGTTCCGCTACGAAATCGAGGCCGCCGGCGTCGGTGTAGAGGGCACCTACCTTGTCAGAGCCTACGTACTCAGCAACAAGGGTAAAGTAACAGACGAGATGATCAAGGAGGCTGCTATCCGTGGCGTCATCTTCCGGGGTTTCGCAGCAGCCAATGGAGCACCTTCGCAGAAGGCCATGGCATCGCCTGCAGTCGAGCAGGAGAAGGCCGTCTTTTTCGACGATTTCTTCGCAAAAGGTTCGCACCTAGGTTACGCCAATATCGTAGCAGGTAGCCACGACCGCACCAAGACAGCGTCCGGCGACTACCGCGTAGGCGCTACCGTACAGGTACAGAAGACACAACTACGCCGTTACCTCGAGGAGGCCGGCATCATCCGAGGACTTAATACTGGATTCTGATATGAAACGACACATGTTCCGCGCACTACAACTGCTAATGGCCGTTGCCTGCAGCCTTATCTTCACCACCAACGTCCTGGCACAAGGAGTATCGGCCGGTCGCCTGCCTGCGCCTGAATGCATGGGCGTCGACCTCGACGGTTCGCAGACAATCCGCGCCTATGGTTCTGGCCCGTCGAAGCGTGATGCCATCGAACAAGCCCAGAAGAATGCCGTTCAGGCAGTTCTCTTCAAGGGAATCCTCGACGGACAGCAGGGTTGCGACGTACGCCCGCTCCTCAACGAGCCTAATGCGGCCGAGTCGTACGAAGAATTCTTCAACCGTTTCTTCAGCCACCGCGGCGAATACCGCGAATATATCGAGGTCGTCAGTTCGCAGAGATTCTCAGACAACAAAAGGGCAAAGAATGGCAAATTCGTCACCTATGCCGTTACGGTCCGCGTATATCGCAACGAGCTCAAGCAACTGCTACGCGAAGTGCAGTTCCTTCCTGACGACAATCTTCTGTTACGCTAAAACGAATTAAGAAGAACTCTCACTTCTATACACCACCAATAAATACCGAACGATATGAAACTCCGCAGAATCATCATCGCAACGACTATCCTTCTGATGGGTATCGGTCAGCTGCTGGCTCAGGCCAAGAAGCCAATCCTGATGGTTGTTCCAAGCGACGCTTGGTGCATCGCCAATAAGTACACAAAGACCTTCGATAACATGGGCGAGACAGAAATCATGCCCGATTACAAGAAGGCCATGCAATACAGCGGTGACCTCAATGCCGCCATCACCAAGATCAATCTGCTGATGCAGGAGCGTGACTTCCCGCTGCAGGATCTGCAGCAGACACTGAAGGATATCAACAATACGTCGATCGAAGAGTCACTCATTTCGAGCAAGGCTACAGGTGCCGGCATCAAGGAAACTCCGCTCGACCAATTCCGCCGCGTGGCAAAGGCCGACATCATCATGGAGCTCAACTGGGAAGTGCTGGCCAATGGTCCAAAGCAAAAGATCCGCTATACGCTTCGTGGTCTCGACGCCTACACCAACAAGCAGGTGGCTGCAGCCGAGGGAATCGGTGCACCATCGATGGCCGCCGATATTCCTACACTGCTCGAGGAAGCCGTCCTGGCCCACATGGACAACTTCTGCGACCAGCTGCAACGTCACTTCGACGACATGATGCGTAACGGACGTGAGGTTGCCTTAAGCATCCGTGTGTTCGACGACGGTTCGGGTATCGACCTTGAGTCGGAGTTCGGCGGACAGGAACTTACCGACGTCATCGACAACTGGATGTCGGCCAATACGGTTCAGCATCGCTACAATATGGACAACAACACCGAGACGCAGATCGATTTCAAGCAGGTTCGCATTCCTCTCTATCGCGCCAACGGAACAACGCCAATGGATACTCGTAGCTTCGCCAACAACCTGGTCAAGGTGTTGCGCGGTGCTCCGTTCAATCTGCCTTGCAAGCTGGTCAACCAGGGACTTGGCAAATGCACGATCATCATCGGCGAAAAATAACCCAAAGATTCTGACATTATGAAAGCTCTACGTTTACTGAAGGCCAGCCTCGCGCTGCTCCTTATCGCTATAGGCATCTCTCCTATCCATGCCCAGGACTGCGAACTTCCGATTGCGGTCTATCTTGAGGAGGGTGTAGTAAATATCCCGCCACATTCTGCCCAGTTGCTCAGCAACCAGTTACGTCGCATTGCTACGGCTTCGGGTGTCAACGCCGATGCCGACGCCTCGCAATTCGTACTGACCGCACATGTCGATCAGATCGACAAGCAGGTAGCCAATACGGCTCCGACCAAGGTTATCAATCAGTTGGGCGTGACGCTCTATATCGCCGACGTTGTAGGCAAGAAGACGTTTGCCTCGACCTACGTCGAAGTACGCGGTATTGGCAACGACGAGACACGAAGCATGACTAATGCTTTCAGCCAGCTGACAGCCGCCAATCAGCAGATCAAGGCGCTGTTCGACGAAGGCAAGGCCAAGATCATCGATTACTACGAATCACAGGCCCCTAGCCTTCTGAAGGAGGCACAGCGCTATGCAGGTGCACAGCAGTTCGACGAGGCTATGGCCGTCTGCGCTTCTATTCCGTCTTGCAGCTCGTATGGCGACGACGCTATCGAATATGCCACCAGCATCTACCTGCGCAACCTCGATCGTGTGAACCAGATGCTTCTTTCCCGTGCTCGTGCAGAATGGGCTGCTTCGCCTGACCAGAACGGAGCCAGACGCGCAGGTACGTTCCTGTCGGCCATTGATCCGGAATCTACCAGTTATGCCGATGCGCAGAAACTCTATCAGGACATCAAGAAGCAGGTTCGCAGCGACATCAACTTCGAGGTACGACAGAAATACAACGATGCCATCCGTCTCGAGTCGGAGCGTATTGCTGCTGCCCGCGCCATCGGCGTAGCTTTCTGGCGCAGCCGCACTCCTCATATCCACAAGCATACCTCTGTCTCATTCGTTAATAAACAATACAACATCAAGCAACAGACGATCATTAATCAACAAAATATTATTAGATAAGCAGATATGGAAATCAAGAATTTCGTCGGCCTGGCCAGCGATCACGCAGCCTTCCCACTCAAGCAGTTTGTAAAGAAATACCTCGACGAAAAGGGCATTGCCTGGAAAGATTATGGCACGCTGACCGAAGAGTCGTGCAACTATGCTACCTATGGTCATGCATTGGCTAACGCCATCGAGCAAGGTGAATGCTATCCCGGCATCGCCATGTGCGGCAGCGGTGAGGGCATCTCGATGACACTCAACAAACATCAGCAGATCCGCGCCGGCCTTGTATGGCAGCCAGAAATTGCTCATCTTATCCGCGAGCACAACAACGCCAACGTAATCGTCTTCCCAGGCCGCTTCATCACCGAAGAGACTTGCCGTCAGTGCCTCGACGAGTTCTTCCAGACCGAATTTGCCGGTGGCCGTCACCAGCAGCGTATCGAAGACATTCCCGTAAAGTAAGAATACTCTTGATGAGACGAATACTCCTTATCCTTATAGCCCTACTGACGGTACAAGTCTGCACAGCGCAGCACCATGGACATCGGCACCATAGGCCCGATACCATCTGCGTAGCGTGTGTCGGCAACTCCATCACGGAGGGCTATGGTTTGGATAATCCCGATGTAGAGTCTTACCCCGCTCGGCTGCAACAGCTGCTGGGCGGGCGATACAAGGTGCTCAATGCCGGACTGTCAGGGCACACGCTGATGCAGCAGACCGATCGTCCTTACATCACACCTTTTGCAAAACATCGCCATCCTTTTCACGAAGTGCTGGCGTTCATGCCCGATATCGTCACCATCAAATTGGGCACTAACGATTCAAAGACGCCATACGATTCGCTGCTTCATGCCGACTTCATCCGCGACCTAAATGCATTGGTCGACTCGTTTCAAGCCTTGCCCTCGCATCCACAGATATACCTCTGTCTACCGATTCCTGCAGCAGGCGAAATATGGAACATCCGCGATTCGGTGATTGCCAACGAAATCATTCCACGCATACGAGCAGTCGCACAGGAACGATATCTGCCTGTCATCGACCTCTATTCTGTGATGAAGCCTTTCCCCGAGCTTTTACCCGACAAGATTCATCCTGGACCCGGCGGCTCCATGATCATTGCCGAGGAGATTGCCCGACGCATTCAACTTGATGCCAGAAGGACAACACGCTATCATTTCGGCCGATAAACAGGCTTGAAAACCATGTTTTTATGGATTTGAACGCAAAAATAGAAGGTCAAATAGCATTTTTTGCGATAAAAATTTGGAATATTGAAAAAAAAATATTTACTTTGCAACGTTAAAATATCATTTTATCAAGACAAATAACGTCCACATGCGTAAAAGATCTTTGATGTTCGCCTTATTCACACTATCTGCGCTCACTTCATGGGCCACAGAGGCGAACAAAGATATCAATGGTGACAAGACCGTCGACAATAAGGATGTCAAGGCATTAGCTGAAGCCATTCTGTCTGACACCGAAGATATCACAACATATGACATCGATGGAGACGGAAATGTAAATGTAGGCGATATCATCGCATTAATCAACTACATCGAAGATTCCCACATCGGTTTCGGAGGCGACGACAACAAAAATGGCATTGCCGAAGCAAAAAAAAGAAATTAACATAAAACAAAACAATATGAAGAAAGCATTACTATCTATTGCAATTGCAAGTGCTTTTGGTGTTGCAGCCAATGCTGCCAACACGATTACGGCAACCAACGTAGAAGGTGCTCCTGGTTCAACAGTTAATGTACAGCTCGTTCTTACTAACGATGCTGCCGTTGCAGGGTTCCAGGCAAACATTGCAGCCGACAAGGCCGGCCTGACACTTGGCGCCGCCACTCTTGGCACTCGTACTATTGCAGGCACTCCTTGGATTGGATCCAATGCAGTTTCAAGCACGTCTTACAACGTGCTTATGTACTCTCCAGAGTGTAACACCTACACAGGTGCAGCGACTCAGACTGTAGCAGTCATCCCTGTTACCATTCCTTCGAGCGCTACTGCAGGAACCACTTACACCCTCACCATTCAGAACGGCATCGTTTCGAATGCTTCTGGCGTTACTGCAAACTGCACCAGCAGCACGGTGACAGTTAAGGTAAAAGCTGCCCTTGTTGGAGACGTTAACGGTAATGGAAAAATTGACATCAATGACGTACAAGCCATTTACGATGCATACAATACCAATTCTACAGATTTGAAGTACGATATTAATGGCAATGGAAAAGTTGACATTAACGACGTTCAAGCAATCTATGATTTGTATAACTCATAAAATAATAAATTATGTTTTTGAAGAAATTTGCTCTGTTTGCAGCATTATTTTGCGCATTTAGTGCTGTTAATGCTAACGACATTTATGTAGCGGACTGTGTGTTAGATCCAAATGCTACTGACGGATCGACTGTAACAGTCTACCTTGAACTTACAAGTGTATTGAACAACAAAGCCGTTTCTATTGATCTTATCCTTCCTACTGGATATGAAGCTGTAACAGATGCATTTGGTGATCCAGAGGTCACCATGGGTGCAGACATTACCTACGCTATGGCTCAGCCTTCATATAGTGGTCAAAGACTGAAGCTCTCCTCGATTGGAACAAAAGTACTTGCAGGAAAGCACGTGTATGCAACTTGCAAAATTAAAGCACTTCCCGGAGCAGAGAGTGGAACAATTACGCTCGAAAATAGAGTCGTAGCTCTTGACGAATTACCAGACTCAGAGTGTACCGCAAATGTAATTAGTGATCTAACTATTGGCAAGGGAGGCTATTCTTCATACAGTGTTTGCGCACCTGTTAAGGTAACTGGCGCCACTGTTAAGTTCGCTTCTCTTAGTGGATCAACGATTACACTTTCAGGAGAAGGAAATATTGTTCCTGCCAATACCGGTGTCATCCTCAAAGGAACAGAAGGAGCAACCGTAACTCTTGAGGCTGTAGACTCTGATTTTAGCCAGACTAGCGCACTTTCTCCTTCAGTTCTTCCTACCCCAGTTGTTGCAAACAAAACAATGGTTCTTTCTACCAAGGATGGTGTAACCGGTTTCTACGTATTCACAGGCACTACAATCACAGCAAACAAGGCATATCTTGCATCAATTCCGACCGGTGCACCTCTCCGCATCATTGATGATGAGGTTACTGGCATAGAGGAGGTTGAGGCTGAGGCTAATGTCGGCTTTAACTATAACCTGATGGGTCAGCAGATCAAGAGCCAGAAGGGCTTCGCAATCGAGAATGGCAAGAAGGTAGTTCGTTTCTAATCCGGGTTTTCCCACAAATAAAGATATACAATTATGAAGAAATATACAACTCCCGAGATTGAATTCGTAAAGCTCGACATGAACGATATCATCTGCACCAGTGATCTTGGTATCTTCACCGGCGAAGGCACAGATATCATTCAGAGCCCTGAGCGTCTCCTTGGCGACGACGTTATGGGTTGGGATCTCAACGACCTCTAATTCATTGTGGCGTCGGCCACAACGCTAACAAATAAAAGAAAACCAGAGTGGCGCTACTATTAGTAACGTCACTCCTTTTTTATATAATAATATGAGACATTTTATCGCTTTCCTACTCTCTTACTGCATTATTAGCAATGCCATTGCAATTGATAATGGAGAGTATGATTATACAATCAATAGTAAGGGGGAAGTAACAATTAATAAATACACGAAGACACCTGAAGATAATATTATAATCATACCAAAATATATTGAAGGCAACCCTGTAACCACTATAAAAAGGATTTTCGGTTCAAAAAACAATTATAACGTAAGTAAAATATACATTCCATATGACGTAAGTACTACAGCAGATATTACACTAACACAAAATCTACTATACCTTCAATGTGGTGTAATCGATGATGGTTTTGAAATTTTAGGGTATGGCTTTCCTTTTTATTATACAGATATCAATAGTGATAATTGCGCATTAAAATGTATCTATACTTTTGGAGGGTTCAAGTATGCAGCAAAAGATATTACTGGGAATGGTTGTACACGTCTTTTTCATTTAGGTTCGATAGTTGTTAAGTACTCTGACAATTATGCCGAAGAAATCCAGATGTACAACTGGGGACAAGATTTTCCTACAAGAGCACTGGTTGATCAAACAAGATTTGAATATTTGATATGGGCATTAGAACAGCATCTCGTTTATAAAGATTACAAACTTGAAGACATAATGACCATTGATTTATCAAATCTGAAGAATAAACCAAACGCAAGCACAGTAGTAAATTTCAATTTCGGAGATTTTGATCCATCGTCACTCTTACCTGCTGGAGCAACCGTAATAATCGATCAAAATACAGTGTATAATCCTACAATACCTGATTTGACGGATTACACAACTCCAAGTATAGACATCACTACGACTATCCACTATTCCCGCAGCAACACACAAGATTGGAACTCTGTATGCTTGCCTTTTGATCTAAATGAGAATGATTTCGATGCGAATTCAAACACGAAAATTTATACCATCTCAGGAGCAGACGATCAAAGCATCAAGTTAACACGCACTGAAAGCATTGACGCTGGCACTCCCTGTTTCATCCATTCAGATGCTGAGAGTTGGAATCTAACGCTTGAAAACCGTGAGATTAAAAGCTCAACACAAGCTGGAACTATCAAGATTGACGGATGGAATATGATTGGCTCATTTACAAGAGAAATTATCGGTGCAGACAAATACAAACTCAACGAGGATGGGAAATCCATCAGTCCGACAGCGAGCGTAAATGCACATGTTTCACCTTTCCGCTGCTATCTTGAATGTACTTCTGCATCAGGAGCGCCAGAACGTTTTGCGGTAAGCATTGAAGGCGAAGAGCAATCCATAACATTCACAAAAGAAGATTCCGATACGACAGATCTCATCTATTTCGACCTGATGGGCCACCCGATTCAAAACAACGATGAACCTCGAATGCTCAAAGGCCGCAATATCATTATCCGATAAAAAAACATGACACGACACACTCTCATAGCCTCAGCTGCCATAATGACGATGGTAGCCCTCCCCTACTTATGCTCAGCGCAACAATATCCAGTCGAGACATTGAAGCCTGGCGATAATATGCTCGTGCCCATTATTCACGATCGTATCAGCGACTTCTATGCCAACAAGAAGTTGATGGGACTGAATCAGTATACAATTCATGGCGAACTGGAAAGACAGAATGCTGGGGGCAAGAACTTGAAGTTCGATTATGTTCCTGGACTTGTTGCCAAAGCTATCATCGAGGCGGCTGATTGCTTCAGTGACTCAGGGTTCGCCAAAAGCTGGTTCTACAGCGTCGAAGATTACGCCAATCGCTGTATCGACGAAGTACCGGCGACGGGCAAGAGTCTAGATGACTTGAATGCAACAAAGATGTACTTCACGCTCTACGATCTGACCAATCCAGAAACCGGAGCCTTCCGCCAGATTGCAAATCCTGCGACACACGACAATGCTCGTCTGGCCATGGAACGCGCCCTCGAAGGACTGAAAGACGTAAAACAGAACTATACGATTACGGCGGAACAAAGTAAGGAGTGCGCCGGCGGATGGTGGCACAAGGGAGTCTATCCTAATCAAATGTGGTGCGACGGCCAATATATGGGGCCTGCCCTTCTAGCTCAGCTTGTACACTACGGCTACACCATCGACGGCGCGGAAGAAGACTGGCGCACCATTACGCGCCAGTTCGACATCACATGGCACAAGCTATGGGACAGCGAGCAACAACTGCTGTGGCACGCTTTCAGTGCAGATCCTAAAGGTGAGAAAGCACGACTCTGGGCCGATCCCGTTACAGGACGTTCTCAGGAATACTGGGGACGCGCCTGCGGATGGTATTTCCTGGCGTTGGTCGATGTGCTCGAACTCATCCCAGACGGCATCACTATGAAGCCTGAGCAAAAGTCATTACGAGGACTAAGCACAGACTGCCGTCAGCGCCTCCTATATTACCTGAATGAACTGGCGAAAGGATTGGCACGCCGCCAGGATCGCGAAACAGGCTGCTGGTACCAATTGCTGGCTCATGATGGAGACTTCAGCGCAAGCGAGTATCAAGGCAATACTTTTGAGCCCGTCTACAACTACCTTGAATCGTCTGCATCAAGCATCTTCACGGCCGCCTATCTCAAGGCCATCCGTCTGGGACAACTCGATGGCGCACAATACAAAGAACTGGCCAACCGCGCCATGGAGGGTTTGGTCAGCCAGTTCTTACGACTGAATGATGAGGACGGCTCGTGGATGCTGATCGACGACTGTGCGTCGGCCGGACTAGGCGGAGCCAGTTGGGGAGTACGCGATGGTTCAGCTGCCTATTATCTTCTGGGCAACGATGTGACCCGCATCACGACCTACACCGAAGGGAAGGTCTACGGAGCCTTCATACTTGCCGCTACCGAATATCTACGTGCCCAATAAGCCGTCTTGTACTTACATACGGCCTACAGCCTTGTCGGCATCAGCAGCCGCTGTCTTAGCAGCCTTTACGGCATCTTCAGAATCCTGCTGAGTCGACAAGGCCTTTTCTTTGGCTTTCTCGTACTCGTTGGCAGCCTTGATGAAGTTGTCAACAGTCTTCTTCTTTGCCTTCAGTGCATCGAGCTCGGCCTTCTTGTTCTGCTCTTCGGTCTTCAGGTTGGCATCAGTTGGATTTGCCTTCTGACGCTTCTTATTAGCCTTGAGTTCGTCCTCGAGGGCACCAATCTCATTCTTATACTGCTCGCTGAGTTGCTCGTAGGTCTTGTTGTTAGGATTGGCAACAATAGCCTTATCTGCGATTTCACGCGCAGCCTTCATCTTCGACTCGGCACTCTTGGCAGCATCGCGGGCATCCTGCATCTTACGCTGGGCTTTCTGGCTGTCCTTCTCAGCATCAAGTGCAGCATCGACAGCCTTCTTCTTAGCCTTGACAGCCTCGAGCTGTGACTTCTTGTTCTGCTCTTCGGCCTTGAGCTTAGTATCGGTAGGATCAGCCTTCTGGCGCTTTTTGTTGGCCTTGAGCTCGTCCTCGAGCGCACCGATTTCATGCTTATAATACTCGCTGAGCTGTGCATTGGTGCTCTTCATCACGTCCTGTGCGAAGCTGATTGCAGGCGAAGCAACAAGTGCAGCCATCAAGAGGAACTTAGAAATTCTTGTCATAGCAGTAATTCGTTTGTTAGGGTTAGTACAGAATTCGCGAACCGAAGTCCTTTACTTTATGACGTCTACGCCCATCCAAGGTTTAAGCACCTCTGGAACTTTTATCGTACCATCGGCCTGCTGGTAGTTCTCCATGATCGAAGCGACGATACGAGGCAAGGCAAGAGCCGAACCGTTAAGGGTATGGCAGAGCTCGGTCTTCTTATCCGAAGCGCGGCGATAACGGCACTTCAGACGATTAGCCTGATAGGTATCGAAGTTCGATACAGACGAAACCTCGAGCCAACGCTTCTGGGCTGCAGAATAAACCTCGAAGTCGTAGCATACGGCGCTCGTAAACGACTGATCACCGCCACAGAGACGCAGGATACGATAAGGCAGACCCAACTTAGAAAGCAGACCCTCCACATGGGCAAGCATTTCCTTATGCGATTCAGCCGAATGCTCAGGTGTATCGATACGTACAATCTCGATCTTCGAGAACTCGTGCAGACGGTTCAGACCACGTACATCCTTGCCGTACGAACCAGCCTCGCGACGGAAGCACTGGGTATAAGCACAATTCTTGATTGGCAGTTCCTTCTCGTCGATAATCACATCGCGATAGATATTTGTAACAGGAACCTCAGCCGTTGGAATCAGATAGAAATCGTCCACCTCACAGTGATACATCTGGCCCTCCTTGTCTGGCAACTGGCCTGTGCCATAACCAGAATCCTTGTTGACAACCGTTGGTGGCATAATCTCCTCGTAGCCAGCCGAAGCAGCCTCGGTGAGGAAGAAGTTGATGAGGGCACGCTGCAAGCGAGCACCCAGGCCACGATATACAGGGAAGCCGGCGCCGGTGATCTTCACGCCCAGATCGAAATCAATCAGATTCAGGTTCTTGGCCAGATTCCAGTGAGGCAGTTTGGCATCAGGGTACTGAGCATCGGGATTACAATCCCAGTTACCGACAGTATCCTTACCCACAACGCACTCCTTCAGGTTCGACTTCACAACCCAGTTATCCTCGGCACAAGAGCCCTCTGGCACCTCGTCGTAAGGGATGTTAGGAATCTGGCAGAGCATCGTCGTGATCTCCTGCTCGATGGCAGTCTTCTTCTCGTCCAGCTCCTTATTGGCGCCCTTGAGCTCAGCCACACGGGTCTTTGCCTGCTCGGCTTCGTCCTTCTGGCCGTTCTTCATAAACATACCGATGCTCTTGGCCAGTTTGTTGGCCTCGGCCAGGTTATCGTCAAGGACACGCTGGGTCTGACGACGCTCCTGATCCTTGGCGATGACAGCGTCGATAGCCTCCTTTGCACCCTTGAAGTGCTTCTTCTCGAGGCCGGCAATCACGCGGTCGTATTGCTCTGTGATGAGTTTTAGTGTTAACATATAAAACCCCACCCCTATCCTCCCAAGGGAGGGCGCATAACGATTGGCTATGCTTGTCGCGAGATGGAAACGACTATATGGATTATTAATGAGTGCAAAAAAGCAGAAAAAGGGCAATCGACAACTGAGAAATCAGGTGTCAATTGTCCTTTGTTTCTTGATGTTTGGGACTCTTTATGCAAGAGGCTCAACAGAGACGTAGCTCTTGTTCTCACGCTTCTTGGTGAATACCACCTTGCCGTCGATGAGAGCGTAGAGAGTATCGTCCTTACCAAGACCTACATTGAGGCCTGGGTTGTGCTTGGTGCCACGCTGACGAACGAGGATGTTGCCAGCCTTAACGATTTCGCCACCAAACTTCTTAACACCGAGTCGTTTGCTATGTGACTCGCGGCCGTTCTTCGAACTACCTACACCTTTCTTGTGTGCCATAGTGCTTGTTTCCTTTCTTTTTTAATAGCGAAAATCGCTTATGCAACAATCGACTTAACTAACACCTCGGTAAAGTGCTGACGTGAACCGACGAGCTTATCGAAGCCCTTGCGACGGATCTTGTGGAACACCTTGATCTTCTTGCCACGTACCTCAACCTGAGATACCTCAAGAATTACCTTTGCACCCTCTACTACTGGAGCGCCAACGGTTACTACACCGTCGTTGTCGATGAGAAGCACCTTGTCAACAGTGATCTCGTCGCCTACGTTTGCGCCCTGAATGTTGAGGACGCAGATCTTCTGATCAGGCTCAACCTTGAACTGCTGGCCCTTGATCTCTACAATTGCGAACATTGTTCTATAAAACTTTTTTAATAGTTTCTCCGCGAGGCGAACAACCACACATTGGCCGTTACTTTCGGAGCCTCAACTCGGAATCAGCGCGCAAAGATAGATATTTTTTCTCAATCTCAAGCATTTATTCCTTTGTTTTTGCATTTTGCACCTATTTTTTGTCTCAAAAACAAGATTTTGACACCTTAACTTGTTTTTTTAGCCGAAAAATTTGCCCATCTCATTCCTTTTATTTATCTTTGCCGCACGAAAACTATTCATTGTCAAATAGTCACCCATATTACTACAAACTAATACATTTATCAAGACCATGGCTTACAAGATTGAACAGATTGAAGGCATCGGCGAGGTTTACGCCGAGAAGTTGAATGCAGTAGGTATTGCAACCACCGAGGATCTCCTCGCACAGTGCGCCAAGAAGGCTGGCCGCGACAAGGTAGCCGAAGCAACCGGCATCAGCGGCAAGCTCATTCTGAAGTGGACCAATCATGCTGACCTGATGCGCATCAATGGTATCGCAGGACAGTTTGCCGAGCTTCTCGAAGCTGCCGGCGTTGATACCGTCAAGGAGTTCCGTCACCGCGTTGCTGCCAACCTCCAGCCTAAGATGGTTGAGGTTAACGAGCAGAAGAACCTCTGCAACCGTGTTCCTGCCGTTAGCGAGCTGGAGCGCATGATTGAGCAGGCCAAGGAACTAGAGCCACTCATCACCTATTGATTGGCAACTGACAATAGCCGCAAATTGACGGCTTGCACAAACAAAAAGATGCGTTTCTGTCCGGAAACGCATCTTTTTTTGCAATTATTGCCGAAAGATTGACCAACGTAACAGAATTATCACTATCTTTGCCACCCAATCCATAAACGTACAGACAAAACATTAAAAACAACAACATAAAGCTATGAATCTGAAAATTGCTGTTCTGGCCGGTGATGGCATCGGACCAGAAATCATGGAGCAGGGCGTTGCCGTAGTGAAGGCCGTAGCCCAGAAGTTTGGTCATGAAGTTAGCTTCAAGGAAGCTCTCTGCGGTGCTCATGCCATCGACGAGGTTGGTGATCCTTTCCCTGAGGAGACTTTCCAGACCTGTATGGAGGCCGATGCGGTATTGTTCGCATCGGTAGGCGATCCAAAGTTCGACAACAATCCTAACGCCAAGGTTCGTCCTGAACAGGGATTGCTGGCAATGCGTAAGAAGCTGGGCCTCTATGCCAACATCCGTCCAGTTACCACCTTCGACTGCCTGACCCACAAGTCACCTCTCAAGGATTCAATCGTCAAGGGAGCCGACTTTATCTGCATTCGCGAGCTTACCGGCGGCATGTACTTCGGCAAGAAAGAGGAGCCAACCATCAATGCCAATGGCGTAGAGGAGGCCCTCGACACCAACTACTACACCCGTCCAGAGGTAGAGCGCATCCTGAAGGTTGCCTACCAGTATGCACGTCAGCGTCGTCATCACCTCACCGTGGTCGACAAGGCCAACGTCCTGGCGTCATCACGCCTGTGGCGCAAGGTTGCCCAGGAGATGGCTCCACAGTATCCTGATGTTACCACTGACTTCATGTATGTCGACAATGCCGCCATGCGCATGATTCAGGATCCATGCTTCTTCGACGTAATGGTTACCGAGAATACTTTCGGCGATATCCTCACCGACGAGGGTTCGGTAATCACCGGCTCAATGGGTCTGCTCCCATCAGCTTCGACGGGCGAGCACACTCCTGTCTTCGAGCCTATCCACGGCTCTTGGCCTCAGGGCAAAGGCCTCAACATTGCCAACCCATTGGCTCAGATTCTTTCTGCCGCCATGCTGTTCGAGTACTTCGACCTCAAGGAGGAAGGCGCACTGATCCGCGAAGCTGTCAATGCCTCGCTCGACCAGAACGTACGTACCCCAGAGATTCAGGTCGAAGGTGGCGAGAAGTACGGCACCAAGGAGGTAGGCGCCTGGATTGTTGACTACATCAACAAGAAGTAATTCTCCCCTTACACATTATATATAATAACGCGCGCGAGACGAAAGCCTTGCGCGCGTTATTATTATAGGTATAGACGATTGTCTGCCTTACTTCTCGACAAAGCCGGTAACGTCGGCCGTCACGACACGATCGCCCTTGCTGTTGACGATACGTACATTCTCGAAGGTGATATCCTTGGCATAATGCATCTCAGCACCTCGCTCGGCTACAAAGAGCGAGTTCGACATTACCAGTTCTGAAAGTGGCATCTCTGGCAATCCGTTGAACCAGATGGCACGTTGTGCACCCTGACAAACGATATTCGAGATGTAGAGCTTGCGGAAGCAAGGCGTCTCGTCAGTAACCGGAGGAACAGGATCGCTTGCCGAAGCATCTTTATCGGCCTTTCCGCCTACGGGTTTGTTCGAATAATACAGGTCGAAGGTAAATGCATCACCCGAAATGTTGGTCATATTGATCTGATCGATATAAATATTCTCGATCACGCCACCACGACCACGGGTCGACTTCATGCGCAGGCCCGTATCCGTACCATTGAACAGGCAGTTATGTACATAGATGTTGCGCGCACCTGAACTCATTTCCGAACCGATAACAAAGCCACCATGACCATGCAGCACAGTACAGCCCTCGATGATTACGTTCTGGCAAGGACGCTTCCAGTCGCGGCCTTCCTTGTCCTTACCAGACTTGATGCAGATTGCATCATCGCCCACGTCGAACGTAGAATTCCGAATAATAACACGATTGCATGATTCAAGGTCCAGGCCATCGCCATTCTGCGCATACCAGGGGTTACGGATCTGCACATGGTCGATCGTCAGGTCATCGCACATCAGCGGATGGACGTTCCAGGCCGGCGAATTACTAAAGGTTGCATCCTGCAGCAGCACCTTGTTGCATCGTGTGAATTCGAGCAACACGGGGCGGCCATTTACACGACGCATATCAGGCTGTTCTGCCGTACCGCGGAGATCATCATCCTTGGCATCAGGATACCAGATGTTCTTCAGTTCAATACCCTGGCCGGACGTAAGCTTCTTCCATTGGTCTGCCGTGAACTTGCCCTTTTTCGAGGGACGCCATGCCTGGCCCTGACCATCGAATGCACCTGGTCCCGTAATCGAAATATTATCCACCTCGTATGCCCAGAGCGGAGCCATCTTGCGTGTCGAGGTATTGCCCTCGTAGATGGTCGTCACCTCGGGATAAGCATCGTATTCCGTAGTAAAAAGGACGAGTGCACCCTGCTCGACATGAAGATCGACGTTCGAAACGAATTGGATAGGTCCCGTCAGCCAGATACCGCTAGGCACGATCAGGTGACCGCCGCCCTGCTTTGCGAGCGACTGCATGGCCGAAGCAAACGCGTCAGTACAAAGAGTTCCGCCATCGCCTACAGCGCCGAAGTCCGACAGTACGACCTGGTGGTCTGGAATAACAGGAGTAGCCACTTCAGGCATCTCGAACGGGCACTGTGCCGATGTCGAAGCTGCCATGAGAAGAAAAGACGAGATAGCAGTGAGTTGTTTTTTCATATATAAAATTCAAGTGTTGTGTCAGTGTGTATTCTGATCGAAAAGGTTAGAAAGGAAGGGCAAGAAGCCGTCAGATGGCAGATTCTTGTCCTTCCTTTATCTATTATCAGTCGATTACAATCTTGTAGCAGAGGCTTTGGCCGGCGGCTATAGCCTTGACCATATAGACGCCAGCAGGCAATGACGAAATGCCTACCTTGTTACCAGTAGCACGAGCCATGACAGCGCCATCAGCAGCTACGACAGCCATCTGGCTGACCTCGCCACCTTCAAGCACGAGCACGTCCGTACCACGCTGCAGACGATAAGTATCGGCCAGCGGACGGGTGATGCCGGACATATCGATCGTGAATGACAGAAGATCGCCCTTGACCGAGACGGCACGGCCCGTATAGTAGGTATTGACGCGCAGGCTATGCTTACCGTCGGCCTTTTCGGCCAGATCGCAGCTGAATGAAGTCTGCTCGACCTTCTCGCCCACGGTCTTGCCATCGATTACAACGTCATAGCCATCAACAGCCATTGGCTGTGCCTCTGGATCGGCAATCATCATGCCCATCATCCAGTTACCACTCAGGCCGGTCTCTACCAGGATGCTGCTCCAATAGCTGCCATCGGTTGAGACCAGATCGCTGGTGAATGACAATGGCAAACGATTATCGATAGCCAAAGAAGGACAATCAGGCTCACCATCGTAACAATCGAGCACCAACATATAGGTAGCATTTGCATCGATGTAGATAGGCTCATCGAGCTGCACGGTATTCCATGTATAGAGTTCGTAGTCGTATACTGGGACCTCGGCAATAAACTCATCGTCGGCAGCAAGCAAGAAGGTATACGTAGCGTTGCCGATCGGGTAGAAACACAAGCCGGTAATCTCGTATCCATCGTAGCCCGACAGAAGCTTCTGTCCATATTCGACAGCTGCCAAGATACCATAGTTGTTCTCCATAGGGCCAATGATACTCTCAGCCTGTGGCTGACCATGCGCATAGGTAATCTCGGTGGCATCGTCATCCATCGGAGCCTGCCACTGCAGGTCGACCTGCGAACCTGCGATCTTGACGTCGACAGCCTCAATCTTCTTATAGTCGTAGGCCACATCGACCGTTGTCGACACCGGATCACTAACCTTACCGTCGGCGTAAACAGCCTGAACCGACAGTACATGCGAAGCCTGCGACACCTTGTCCGACTTCCAATCCTCGTCGGTAGTCATAAGCTGTTCCTCACCATCAAGGCTCAGGCGATAGCCTGTAAGCTCGTCGGCCGAGAGGTCTTCGCCCTCGCCCGTCAGCACAGCCTCGATCATGAACGAAGCATAGTCGGGGTAACCGTTCTCGAGCGAAGCATAGTAATACGAGTACAGGTCTGGATCGGAGCTCAAGCGCACCAGATCGCTGTATCCAGGATAGTAATGGCCATAATCCATACCGATGACGTTCATCGTAGCAAACGGAACGACAACCTCGAAAGCTACTACCAGATCGCCATCAGTCGGTACCGGTACAGGCTCATCGAGGACCACGGTATTGCGATGCTTGTAGTTCAGCTCTTGGGTGACTGGTTGCGAATAGATGCGCACAGGGGTCGCACCTTCGTACTTGTAGATATTCAGCGTCCAACCCCACTGCTCGGACATTGGATAGAAGTTGACCTTGCTGATCGAATAACCTTCGTAGTTGGCCATCTCGGCCTGCAGGAAGCCTACGCCACACTCGATGGTCTGGCCATCGATACCGATACCGAAGCCACGCAGATTGGCCGTAGCCGGATTGTACCAGCTCTTGCATACCAGATTCGTACCCGGTGCATCCCATTCAGCAAAAATGCTGTAGGCACCCTTCTGACGAGCCTTCAGACCTCCAGGCTGAGACACGATGCGCGGAGACACGGTGAGTGATGGCGCCGAAGCTCGCATCTCTGTGCCATCGGCATAAACCGTCGACACGCTGTAAAGATATGAGCCATAAGCCAAGGCTGGATCGAAGAATGAACGCACGTCGGCCGAAACCTCGGCAATCTGCACGTCATCGCGATAGATGCGATACGACTGGATGCCCTCGGTTGAACGGATTGGGGCACTCCACGAAATCTCAGTCGTTGCAATGCCACTCAGCTGACGAGCCTTGACCTCGATCGGAGCGGCATGCTCTGCATCCTGATTGAACATCACGATCATGGAGCGCATGCCATACTGGTCGTATGCCAACAGTGCATGGATGTTGTCGTCGGCCGAGATATCCTGAGCGCGGAACAGCAACATATAACCGATCTCTTCCGGTACGAGCAGGCCCATGTTATCGATGTCGACGCCACGCTCGCGCAGGTAGTCCTCCATCAGAATGGCAGAACCCGTGCCGTTAGGATAGATGACGGCACGGCCGCCGTCGTAATCTGCGGTCGAGCCTACACAAGTATAGCTGTTGCTGATACCGAACAGACGGACGGTCGAGTTTCGATCGTAAGCAGGCAGGCTAGTCAGCTCGCCCGTCTCAATATCATAAATCGAGAAGTAATACTGGGTTTCAGCATCCTCCGGAATCGACTCATCCCAGCCGCCTCCAAGGATCACCTTCTTGCCATCGGGCGAGAAGCGGTCGACACTCGACCATGGGCCCTCGGCATCGCCAATAATCTTACGCGTATTGTCGGCCACGTTCCAGAGCGTGCAAGCACGGTTGTAACGATAGGTCCAGCCTCCTACCATGGTACCATCGGGCGAGATGCAGTAAGGCGCGCCGCCCTGCATTCCATCATTGGTGACGTCGAGCAACTGCACAAGCTGGCCCTCGCGCCAAACGGCTGGCGTGTAATTGCCGTTCACATAGACGGCGCCGGTGATTACTGTTCCGTCGGCCGAGATGCCATAGCCCTGGCCGGCACCGTGATAGTTATCCTCTGGGCCCGAAAAGCCCTGAGGCACCTCGACGCTGTGCCATTCACCATTACGATAGTAACCAGGCATCATAGTTCCGGCACCGATTTCAGATGTACTGCAGTCTGTAAATGCGCCGCAAACCGTGCCATCGTTAGCCACAGCCCAGCCCATCGACTCCTCGCTGGTGCTGAGTTGTTCGAAGGTGTCGCTCTCGAGGTTCCACAGGAAGCCTCGCTGTGCGTACGAATAGTCTGAGAAAATACCAGTTGCCCACTTGCCATTAGGCGAGATGGCCAACACCTGATAATCGGGCGGCGACATCAGGACGATTGGTTGTGGTTCAGCCCAAGCGGCCGTAGCCGAAAGAGCTACGGTCGCAAGGAATGAATAGATTTTGGATTGATTCATTATAAACTTGATTTGATTTGTATGTGCTTATTCGAGAACAATCTTCTGAGCTGTCTTTCCGTTCAGGAGAATGTAGCTGCCGTGCAGGCTCTCGAGTGGAGCGTTGACCTGACGGCCATTGAGGTCGAAGATCATGGCGTTGCCCTGCTGACGGATCTGCTCGATCGAGCTTGGAATATTGTTGACGTCGATGGTCACCTTCTCCGACACTGCCTTACCGAACTGGTAGCGGGTGAGGATGCAAACCGTAGCCACGTCGTCGAACAAAGTGCAGTGCAGTTCGCCGACCGTTGGATCCTCTGTGCGGTCCTCGCCAATCTGCGACATGCCGACGATCAGCTCGTTGCGGATGAAGCCATACTCGGCCGGAGCCTCAGGCACGGTGAAGCCGATGGTCACGTAGTTCAGATTATTCTGGTCCTTCTCGCTGGCCACGATGTTCACGTTGGTGGCAGCAGGCAGGTCGAGTGTAAGGTCGACCGACAAGATGTTCGAAGCGCAATAGCCCATGTAGGTCACAGCTGCTTCGTCGCCCTCGGCAAGAGGATCGATGCCGCCTTCTGGGCCACCGTCAGCTGTCAGTACCTGCAGGAAGTATTCGTACTTGCCGCTCACTACGTTGCGATCGGTGTATACCAGGTTGCCGCTCTCGTTGTTGATGACCACGTCAGGACTCTGGCCGAGAATCACGTCCATGAGGTCGACGGTGCCCACCAGATCGCCGTTACGATAGACGCGGAAGGCAAGGTTCGGATTGAAGTTGGCAATCTGAGGTACCGTGAACTCGAGTTCGGCATCGTTCACACCCGTTGCTGCGCGGTTGACGCTCAGCAGCTGGAAGGCAGTAGCTTCGACCATGCCTGCAAAGTCGCTGTAGGTTTCCTCCTGATAGAGGCCGCTCTTGTACCACTCGCCAGCGAATGCCGTATAGCTCTGAACGCCTATGGTATTCTCGTCCTTCATGGTGTAGACGGTCTTGAGATATGGAATCAGCTCGCCCGTCTCCTCGTCGAGGTTCGTAAACTTCTCGTAGAGCATAAGCTGGCTACCGTCGTAGGTCCAATGCTCTTCCTGCATGAAGTCGCCAGCAGCCGTGGAAAGCTGCCAGAAGCCGTGGTCCTCTACATAGTCGCGATTGCACAGACGTACGGCCTTGACCAGGTGCCCCTTTGCATCGTACTCGCGTGTCTCTTCATAGAACTCGCCTGTGAACGAATCGTTGGTATGGGTCGAAACAACAATGCCCGGCTTGTTCTTACCGGCCTCGAAGTTGGCGAAGGTCAGTGTACGGCCTACTTCGCCGTTCGAATAGTGGATTTCCTTCACGCGATGGCCCTCGGCATCATACTCGTAGCGGATAGAGTTCGGACCTTCGACCTCCTCGATGCAGTTACCCTCGGCATCGTACTTGTACTCGACGACGCCGGCAGCCTGATGCATGGCGCGGTCGCCATAGTCGTAGAGGCCATACTGATAATGATCCTTAACGAGCAGCTTTCCTTCAGCATCGTAGACATAAGGGCTATAGTATTGGGTCTCGAGCACATCGCTGTTAACGCTGGCGGCGGTTTCGACTACGGCCACGATCTGCAGCTTGTCGTTGTAGAAGTAGTTCTTCTGAGACGAGAGCTGATCGTCCTTGGTCAAGCCCATAAAATCGCCGAACGACGATATGGTGGTCAGTAAGCGTGTGGCAGGCTTCTCGTCCGGATCATCGCCACCCGCAGCGGCACCGGCCGAGAGGGTCGATGCGGTGAATGTAGTACCTGCATACGACTGGTAAGCGGTTACCTCGCCAATGGTCTTCACGCCATCGGCCGACATCAGTATGGCTACAGGGCCGGCAAAGAAGTAGATATTGCCATCCTCGGCCAATGCGGCGTGCGAAGGTGCAATCTCGTAAGTTGTTGCATCGGCATTGGCGGTCACGGCTGTAAGGCTGTAGTCAGCCTCCACCTTGCAGAGGTCTACAAGATACGACCAGCCGAGCATACCGCCGCGCACAACGACATAGAGGTCATCGTCCTTGCAGGTCAGGCCCCAGCAGATGGCATCGAGTGTAGCTACGGTCTCGTAGCTGCCATTGGCAACATCGATCTTCACCAGATCGGTGGCATAGACCATGGTCTCGGTAGCATCGTCCCACTGGTTATTGTCCTTGATGCCGTACAGCTCACCATTCTTGGCGGCAAGGTCGCGGATTATGAAACCGTTCTCGCCCCCGACATCGCCGAACTCATGTACTACGACGGTCTCTTGATTGGTCATGTTGACCGAAGCGAACACCAGATTGTCGACATACGTCACAGGATCGGCGATGACTGCATAGGCATAGTAGTAATCGCCAAGTGACGTTCCCGACTGCACGTCGGTAAAAGGTACGTCGAACATGCTTTCGGCCGTCACACTGCCCAACTGGGCAAAGTCGTAGCTGCAGACGCTCCAGGTGGGCCAACCCGACATCAAGCCATAGGCGGTCTCGGCCTGAGTAGTAGCAGACATGCCGAGCATTGCTGCCACTACGGTAGAAAAAAGTAGAGTTTTCTTCATTGTAGTTATGTAAATTATGAATTGATTATGCAGTGTAGTGAAAATGCGTGAGCGAGTTCCACCTTTCTTCATCGCAACAAGCACATACAAAGCGCCGCAAAGATACTGAAAATAACTGGGAAAACCAAAGTCTAAGGTTACATTTCGAGTTAAAATATACAAATTCACACCGAAAAATGCACAATTGCTTGCCGAAAGATTGTTTTTGTGGTCACAATTCGCTAATTTTGCTGCCCTAATACGCGTACAATAATAAAAAAGAAAGTTGATTCGACTAATGAAACATCGCTATTCCGCCCTCATAGCCATTGGGGCTGCACTCCTATCGACAGCCGGCATTCAGGCCCAGACTCAGATTGGTTATACCACGGGCAATATGGGACGCTCCACCGTCTTTCACTTCGGCAACAGCCGCCTTCAAGGCATGGCCATCCGCCTAAGCCACGAGAAGTTGCAACCTCTGGCCGGACGCTCCATCACGGCCATCTACACGGCCTTCGGCTCGGCCAATGCCGTGGCTGACAAGACGGCTACTCTCTTCATCGCCCCTTCGCTCTACGACGAGTCGTACCTCGAGCAGGATTACGTCATCGGTCAGGCCAACCGCTGGTGCACCATCGACCTCGATCAGACCTATACCATCACGGGCGAAGAGGAAGAACTCGTCGTCGGCTACATGCTCGAAGCTAGCAAGGACAACATCCCCGAGGCCTTGCAGGCCGACCACAAGAACGACCTGCGCAACTGCTCGTTTGCCTGGAACGGTAAAGGATGGACCGACCTGTACGGCACAGGCTTTGGCAGCGCCAACATCCGCCTTGTGCTCGATGCTGACGTCGACTTCACCGACGCGATGCTCTCAGAAGTAGACTTTGCCGATCGCTATTATCTGGCAGGCCAGGGATACGAACACAAGACCCACATCTACAACTTCGGTTCTGAGCCTATCACCAGCCTCGACGTCACCGTCACGATGGGCGAGCAGCAGCAGACCGTAACGTACGATGGCCTCTCGGTCGAGCAGCACGGCGTCTTCGAATTCGAGCTGCCTACCCTTGCTTCGGCTACCGACGGCACCACGGGCATCGAAGTCAGCGTCCGCGCCAACCATAGCGACGAGGCCGATGTGACCGACAATTCCTTCCAGGGCTCGGCCTATTTCTACCCTGCCAACATGGAGCGCAACCTCCTGGTCGAAGAGTTTACTGGCACCTCGTGCCCCAACTGCCCCAACGGACAGACGACCCTACAGAAGGCTGTCGAACAGAGTGGATTGCCTTGTGTCGAGATCATGCACCATGCAGGCTATGCGCCCGACTTCTATTCGACCGATGCCGACTGGGACTACACCATCTACTACGGCACTTCCAGCACCTTTGCTCCGGCAGCAATGATCGATCGCGTGGTCAATCCGGAGGTCAGCACCGTACCGGTGATCAACGTCGGTCTGCAATACTGCCTCAGCACGCTCGAGTATGCCGCCTCGCGTCAGCCCTACGTCTCGCTCAGCCTCGAATCGGCCTACAACGAGTCGACACGTCAGGTCGACGTCAAGCTCGGCATCCTGGCACACAACGATCTGCCTGGCCCTACGCTTTTCAATGCCTTCCTGATTCAGGACGGGCTAGTTGGCTATCAGTCGAACGGAGGCACGGATTACGTCCATAATGGCGTGATGCGCAGCGTATTGACCAACAACTCGTGGGGCATGCTGCTACCCAGCGACTTCGGCCGCGGCCAGCAGTACGAATGGACCACCTCGTTCGAGCTGCCTGAAGCCATCAAGTCCGACTTCTGGACTAAAGCCTTGCTCTCCGAGGCCAAGTACAGCGAGGAGATGGTCACCTTCGCCACTGTTCCATCGGATATGCGCATCGTAGTCTATGTAGCCAATTATTCGGTTTCGGACATCAACCAGAATATGGTGCACAACTGCATCGAGGTACCCCTCGTGAATGGCAGTTGTACTCAGGCCGCTTACAGCCAGACCGAAGCACTCGAGGCAGTAGCCGCCGACCGCCATCCATCGGCCAGCGGCATCTACGACCTGACTGGACGTCAGCTGGACGGCGCAGCCTCGCTACCTGCCGGCTTCTACATCATTGACGGCCACAAGGCCATTATCCGCTAACCTTCCCCCTAGTCCGTTACGCCATGTCACGCTCTACCCTCCGCCTTGCTCTTGCAGGCCTCCTTGCCACAGCCACAACGATGCTGCAGGCACAGCTGGACCCTGCCGCACGCCTCCTGTCCAACGCCACCGCCGCCCAAGCGCCCCTGCGTGGCCAGACGTCGACATCCGATGCGATGGTATCGGTCTACGTCGTCTATACCCCCGGACAGACCGATTGGCAAGCCATCCAAGCCCTGGGCGGCCACGTAGGCGTCCGTAGCCAGGGACTGGCCACCGTACGCTTGCCGCTCTCCGGCCTCGGCTCGTTGGCCGACGTGCAGGGCATCACCTATGTCCAGGCCCCTCAGCAGGCCCATCTGGCGCTCGACCTGGCTCGCAGCGAAGCATTTGCCGACCTGGCCCAGGCCCTGCCCCTCCCCTCGTCGCCCGAGGCCTTGCCGGCTACGGGCCGAGGCATCGTCATCGGACAGGTCGATGCCGGAATTGACTACATGCACAACGCCTTCCGCTCGGCCGACGGCACTTTACGCATCTCGCGCGTATGGGAGCAAGGCACCGATCCTTCGGCAACCTACATTGCTGGGCTCCGTTCGCCCGAGGCCTTCGGCTATGGAGCAGAGCTCGACACCCCTGAGCTCATCCTCGAGGCTGGAGGCGACTCCGATGCCGGCTCGCATGGCACACACGTGATGGGCATTGCGGCTGGCAGCGACACCTATCTTGACGGTCAGTTCCATGGCCTCGCCCCCGAGGCCGAGCTGGTAATGGTTGCCATGAACGAAGTTGGCCCTGACAACGTGCACGTCAGCGATGCCATCCAGTATATCTTCGACTATGCCGATGCGGTACAGAAGCCTTGCGTCATCAACCTCAGCCTCGGCGGCAACAGCGGTCCCCACGATGGCACTTCGGCCTTCGACCGCATAGCCGACGGGCTACAAGGTCCAGGCCGCCTCATCGTAGGTGCGGCTGGCAACTATGGTGCCGACAAGTTCCACATCGGCCGTAGCCTCGATGCCTCGGCCGATACCGAGGGCTTCAAGACTCTGCTGAACCACGACTTCGAAGCAAAACGCAATTATGGCGACGTGGACATCTGGGCCGATCCTTCGCTCGACTTTTCACTCGAGATGTTCGATTACGGCACAATCGCCCACGGCGAGAGCGAGAAATCGACACTCACGCTGGCCCAACTGCTCGACGGCAAGGTACACGAAGTGACATTCGGTCGTAACATCTCGGGTACGGTCCAGCTGACGGGCGAGACCAATCCCATGAATGGCAAGACCCACATCCTGTTGCGTTCGCTCATCACGTCGATACGCGTCAACCATCTGGTAGCCCTGCGCGTCGTTCCGACCGCCGGTGCCGGACAGATCGACCTCTGGGCCGACAATGCCGAGCTCCGCTTCAATGCGCCACATTACGACGGCTTCGTCAACCCTACGGACGAGAGTACGGTGTGCGAGATCGGCGGCACTGCCAACCGGATTCTCAGCGTCGGAGCCTATACCACGCGCGACGAATTCAAGCTCGAAGGCGACGATAAGATACACCCTGCCGACCAGACGTTAGGCGACCTCTGCACCTTCTCGGGCTACGGTCCTACGGCCGATGGCCGCCAGAAGCCCGAAATCTGTGCGCCGGGCAGTGTTATCGTCTCGGCCATATCGGGCCTAGACCTCTCAGACGACATTCACATGCATTCGCACTATACCGATGCCAGCCGCCACGAACAGCGCTATGGCTATATGCAGGGCACGTCGATGTCGACGCCTTTCGTCACAGGCGCTGTCGCTCTGTGGCTGCAGGCCTATCCATCGCTCACGCCTGAGGAGCTGAAGGAGGTGGTTGCACTAAGTGCACGGCAGGACAACTTCACGGCCGACACGCGCTTCTGGGGTGCCGGAAAGATCGACGTTCTGGCAGGACTTGAGCGCTGCATCGAGCTGAGCAAGCAAAGTGGTATCCAGCGCGTTACTGCCGATTGCGATGGCGAGCATCAGCTGTACGACCTTGCCGGCCGCCGCATCGAAGGCACGCCTTCGCATGGCATATACATCCTCCGTGCAGGCACAGAGAGCCGCAAAATCCAGTTTTAAGCTTTCTCGCTTCGAGGAAGAGTATTCTGCCGCCGAAATGTGCTTTAGCAGCATTGTGCATGTCCCGTTTGGTTCCGGGCGGGACATGCACAAAACGAGGAAGCGCATTTCTGCACAAAAATACAATCGCGCGGAATGAAGCATATCCCGCTCGGTTCCGGGCCGGACATGCACAAAACGAGGAGGCGCATTTCGGCGCAAAAATACAGTTCAGCAAAATGAAGCATATCCCGCACGGTTCCGAATGGGACATGCGCAAAACGAGGAAGCACATTTCGACACAAGAATGTGCTTCCTCGTTTTTATAGAGGTATTTCTGCGAAATTAGCAGTCTCCTGACGGCTGGCAAGCAATGTAATGCCTGGCCAGAGACGCTGCAAGCGATTATCGGCCAGAGTACATCGACTCGTAATACTTCTCGTATTCGCCCGATGTGATGTTGTCCATCCACTCCTGATGATCGAGATACCAGCGGACGGTCTTCTCGATGCCCTCCTCGAACTGAAGCGATGGCTCCCATCCGAGTTCCTTCTGGAGCTTGGTCGAGTCGATGGCATAGCGTGCATCGTGTCCGAGACGATCGGTGACATAGGTGATCAGATCCATGTCCTCGCCTTCCTTACGGCCCAACAGGCGGTCGACAGTATTGATTACGACACGGATGATGTCGATGTTTTTCCACTCGTTGAAGCCACCGATGTTATAAGTCTCTGCCACAGTCCCCTGATGGAAAATGAGGTCGATGGCACGAGCATGATCCTCGACAAACAGCCAGTCGCGCACGTTCTCGCCTTTTCCGTAGACAGGCAATGGCTTACGATGACGGATATTGTTGATAAAGAGCGGAATCAGCTTCTCGGGGAACTGATAAGGACCATAGTTGTTCGAACAATTGGTCACGATGGTAGGCATACCATACGTGTCGTGGAAGGCACGGACAAAGTGGTCGCTCGAAGCCTTCGAGGCGGAATATGGGCTATGAGGATTGTACTTCGTCGTCTCGTAGAAGAAGTCCTTGCCATAGGAGACCCCGGCATCTCCCCTTAAAGGGGAGTGACTAGTTGCCTTCGTCGTGAATGGAGCAGGGATACCTTCCGGATGATCCATCTTTAGGGCGCCATACACCTCGTCGGTCGAGATGTGATAGAAGCGCTTGCCCTCGTACTTCTCGGGCAGCGACTCCCAATAGAGCTTGGCCGCCTGCAAGAGGCTCAGGGTTCCCATCACGTTGGTACGTGCGAAGGTGAAAGGATCCTTGATCGAACGGTCGACGTGGCTCTCAGCAGCCAGATGGATGATGCCATCGACCTGTTTATCCTGCATCAGCTGATAGAACGCGTCGAAGTCGCAGATATCCATACGGACGAACTCGTAGTTCGGCTTATCCTCGATATCCTTCAGGTTAGCCAGATTTCCGGCATAGGTAAGCTTGTCGAGGTTGATGATATGATACTCGGGGTACTTATTGACAAACAGTCGGACTACATGGCTACCGATAAAACCGGCGCCACCCGTGATTACGATAGTAGACCCCCTCTTTTCCCCCTTAAAGGGGGATGACTGGTTAGTGTTCTGGTTCATAATTTATGACTCCCTCGTTTCTCCCAAAGGTAGGATTGGAGTTAGATTTGTTTTAATTAATTCTAATGTATTGTTAATATCGAACAAGACTTGCTCGTTAGAAAACCGCAAGACTCTGTATCCATGATCTTGAAGCCAAGTCTGACGCTCAGCATCTACCAATTGTTGTGCTGACTCGAGATGATAACCGCCATCTATTTCGACAATCAGCATACTTTCGCGAAAGAAGAAATCCACGATATACTGACCGATAACATACTGGCGACGGCATTTCTGCCCTAAAGCCGAACACTTAACCTGCGACCAGAATGCAGACTCAGCCTCAGTCATAAACCGGCGATTAGCATGAGCATTCTCACGAAGCAATTCATATTGGAACGGATCCGCAGTTTGCCATTTCATAAACCTACCAACTTAAGTAACTTCCAGGTTCTCCCCTCAAGGGGAGTTAGAGGGGTCTTCTTCCGTCCCTCTCAATTTCATCAATCACCTTGAGCAGGTACTGGCCATACTGATTCTTGATCATTGGTTGAGCGAGCTGGCGCATCTTCTCCTCATCGATCCAACCCTGACGATAGGCAATGCCTTCGAGGCAGGCTACCTTAAGGCCCTGGCGCTTCTCGATGACCTCGATGAACGTCGAAGCCTCGGAGAGCGAATCGTGCGTGCCGGTGTCGAGCCAGGCAAAGCCGCGGCCCAAGGTCTGGACGAGGAGTTCCTGGTCGTTGAGGAACCACTGGTTGACCGTGGTAATCTCGAGCTCACCGCGAGCTGAAGGCTTGATGTTCTTGGCCACATGGACAACCTTGTTGGGATAGAAATAGAGGCCTACGACAGCATAGTTCGATTTAGGATTCTGAGGTTTTTCCTCGATCGAGAGGCAGTTACCCTGCTTGTCGAACTCTGCCACGCCATAGCGCTCAGGGTCATTGACCCAATAGCCAAAGACGGTTGCCTTATTGTTCTTCTCGGCATTCATTACCGCATTCTTGAGCAGGCCGGTAAAGCCCATGCCATGGAAGATGTTATCGCCCAGAACAAGGCAGACCGAGTCGTTGCCGATGAACTTCTCGCCTATCAGGAATGCCTGTGCCAGGCCATCGGGCGAAGGCTGTTCGGCATATTCGAAGTGGACACCATAATCCGAGCCATCGCCCAGCAAGCGACGGAAGCCAGGCAAATCGTACGGGGTAGAGATGATCAGGATCTCGCGGATGCCAGCCAGCATCAGCACCGAGATTGGATAATAGACCATCGGTTTGTCGTAGATTGGGATAAGCTGCTTGCTCACGCCTTTCGTGATGGGGTACAGACGGGTTCCGCTACCGCCGGCCAGTACAATTCCTTTCATTGTTATAAGGGTTTTATGATTTGTTCAGGATTGCATTTACAGTATTTTGCGCCCCCAAAGGTAGGCAAAAAAAAGCAAAACACGAAGAAATATGACCGAAAAAAGCGTTTTTATGGATTATTTACCCCGAAAGTTTGCATTTTTGCCAAAAGATACCTAAATTTGCAGCAGAAAATAGACATTTAATATTTATAATATATGAAAAAGATCCTTGCTTCGGTTGCCGCCGTTATCTTGTCGGCAATTGCTACTTCAGCCAGTGCACAGGCTGTGATGAACGACGATTCCTTCCCTTGGCGTTTCGGCATCCAGCTTGGTTTCAATGCCCCACAATTCAGCGAATCACAGTATCGACAGACCATCGGTTGGAACTTCGGTGCCACTGTTCTCTATGACCTCCAGGACTTCATCCCTAATTCATACGGTCGTGTCTCGGCCCTCTACACCCGTAAAGGCACAGCTGCAGGACTGGATAATATTGAAGCCAACGGCCATAAATACGAGTTCGAAGACCTGACCAGCTACTTGCATTACCTCGAACTGCCTATCCACTTCGGCTATGCCTACGAGGCTACCGACATGATGTGCCTGATTGCCGAAACCGGTCCTTATTTCGCCATGCGTCTGAGCGGTTCGCTTCGCACCGATGCCACCAGAGTTGACGGCAAGATCGAAAATCCTACCAACGGTGACATGAAGGACTACTATCGCAGCCTGCGCCGCTTCGATGCAGGATGGGGTGGTCGTGCCGGCGTGCTGCTCGACAAGAAGTACGAGTTTACCATCGGTTACGACTGGGGCCTGGGCAACGTCATCAACAAGCATACCGGCAGCAACCTCAACCTGACGTTCAACCTCAACGTATATTTTGACTGATAATATCGTTCTGAGATGAAAAAGTTCCTCCTCTCGCTTATCACCCTCGTGCTGGCTCATACGGCCAGCGCACAGATTCTCGACTTCGACTTCATGCCACCCTACAAACTGGGTGTAAGTGCCGGACTGAATCTGCCGTCCTTCTCGGCCAATCATTTTGGTCTGAGCTACGGTCTGCACGCTGGCGTAGACCTGATGATCGACGGTAGCGAGTTGCTTTACGATACTCACTTCCGCGTTCAGCTGAAGTACTCGATGAAGGGTGCTACCGGCAAGAATCAGGGTTATAAGGTCACCACGGACCAATTCACTGCCTGCAACGTCTACTACACGACTCATTACATCGAACTGCCCGTGCACTACGGTTACTCGTGGCGTCTGGACAAAGACTGGTCGCTGTTGGCCGAGACGGGTCCGTACGTAGCCTTTGGCCTGGGTGGCACAGAGCGTCTGGAGGAGATGCCGTTCAGCAGTCGTTCGCCCTTCTTCGACGATAACCATGCCTCGCGTTTCGACTTCGGCTGGGGCGTACAGGCCGGCTTGCTGTTCGACCAGCTGTGGATGTTCAACATCGGCTACGACCGCGGTTTCCGCAACCTGACGTCACGTTTCCTGCAGAACAACAACATCAGCGTCGGCGTCACTTATTTTATTGAATAACCAATACTGAAAAAAAGAATCATTAGATAATGGCAGAATCCAACTTTGTAGATTACGTACGCATTTACTGTCGCTCGGGCAAGGGTGGCAAAGGCTGCTCGCACCTCCATCGCGCCAAGTACATCCCTAAGGGTGGACCTGACGGCGGCGACGGCGGCAAGGGAGGCTCGGTGATCCTGCACGGCAACCGCAATTACTGGACCCTGCTTCACCTGCGCTATCAGCGTCACGTATTTGCTACCGACGGTCAGGCCGGACAGGCCAACAAGTCGTTCGGCAAGGATGGCGAGGATGTTACCATCGAAGTACCTATGGGTACCGTGGTGTATGATGCCGAGACCGGTGAATACCTTTGCGAGGTTACCGACCACGATCAGAAAATCGTCCTGCTGAAGGGTGGTCGTGGCGGACTGGGCAACTGGCACTTCCGAACGGCTACAAACCAGGCGCCACGCTACGCACAGCCTGGCGAGCCTTGTCAGGAGCGCTCAGTGATCCTTGAGCTGAAATTGCTGGCCGACGTAGGTCTCGTCGGTTTCCCGAATGCTGGCAAGTCGACCTTGCTGTCGAGCATCAGTGCCGCCAAGCCAAAAATTGCCGACTACCCGTTCACCACCATGGAGCCCAATCTGGGACTGGTGCCCTATCGCGACAATCGCTCGTTCGTCATGGCCGATATTCCTGGCATCATCGAAGGCGCCTCGGAAGGCAAAGGCCTCGGACTGCGTTTCCTGCGACACATCGAACGCAATTCGACATTGCTGTTCATGATTCCGGCCGACAGCCAGGACATCCGTCACGACTACGAGATATTGCTCAACGAGCTGGGAACCTATAATCCCGAGATGCTCGACAAGCAGCGTCTGCTGGCCATCACCAAGTGCGACATGCTCGACGACGAGCTGATCGACCAGATGCGTCAGGACCTGCCGGACGGTATTCCTACGGTATTTATCTCGGCCGTTGCCGGACAAGGCCTCGACGAGCTGAAGGATATGCTCTGGACCATGCTCAACGACGAGTCGAACCGTATCAACACCTTCACCCATCGCAACCTCGACCTCACGCGCGGACTCGAGGATAGTTATGAAGAAGATGACCCTTACGGACGCAACGACTACACGATCGAAGGTGTCTCGCCTGCCGACCTCGAGGAAGATTGGGACGAGGAGTGAGAAGATTGTCCGCAGTCCGTTGTTTCACACTAAAAAATGCTCAAAAATATGTTATGCAACATGTTTTGAGCATTTTTTTGATTTATTATTTGTGCAGTTTATAGAAAATATGTATCTTTGCCGTGCAAAAACGGTACCGACCCTACTCACATACGTCGGTACCGAAGGCAAACTTCTTCCGCTAACCTCTTCAACCAGACAAATAGCGAGCTGGTATTCACAACACATCACTTTATTTCCGATCTTATAACTATTAAATTTAATTCATATCATGGACGAACAGCTTATTAAAGACTGTACCGCCAAGGCTCAGGCCTGGCTGGGAGATGGTTTCGACGACGAAACCAAGGCTGCCGTAAAGGCAATGCTTGAAAACGAGGACAAGACTCCTCTGATCGATGCATTCTATCAGAATCTGGAATTCGGAACTGGTGGTCTGCGTGGCATCATGGGCGCCGGCACCAACCGTATGAACAAGTACGTAGTAGGTATGGCCACTCAGGGCTTTGCCAACTACATCAACAAGGCATTCCCTAACATGCAGCCAGCTGTAGTCGTAGGTCACGACTGCCGCAACAATGGCCGTATGTTCGCCGAGACCGTTGCTGCCATCTTCTCGGCCAACGGCATCAAGGCATATCTCTTCGAGTCACTGCGTCCTACGCCAGAGATCTCGTTTGCCATCCGTCAGCTCGGTGCTCAGGCTGGTGTCAACGTCACCGCTTCGCACAATCCAAAGGAATACAATGGCTACAAGGCTTACTGGGACGATGGTGCACAGGTGCTTGCTCCACACGACAAGGGCATTATCGACGAGGTAAACAAGGTTACGATCGACCAGGTGAAGTTTACACCTAACTACGATCTGATCGAGATTATCGGTGGCGAGATGGACTGGGATTATCTCCAGGCTGTCAAGGAGGCAATGGTCGATCAGGATGTCATCCTGCGCCAGAAGGACCTCAACATCGTATATTCTCCACTCCACGGCACTGGCCGCGTCATCATTCCTGAGGCACTCCGTTCATGGGGCTTCCAGAATATCCACGTCGTACCAGAGCAGATGGTGATCGATGGCAACTTCCCAACCGTAGTTTCGCCTAACCCAGAGAACTCTGAGGCTATGACCCTCGGCATGAAGCTGCGCGACAAGGTCGCTGCAGACCTCGTCATCGCTTCTGCCCCAGATGCTGGCCGTCTGGCCATCGTTTGCCGCGATGCTGCTGGAAAGTGGATGATTCTCAACGGCAACCAGACCGCTATGATGTTCTACTGGTACATCATCACCAACAAGAAGAAGCTCGGCCAGCTCAAGGGCAACGAGTTCATGGTCAAGACCATCGTTACTTCTGAGCTCATCGCTAAGATCGCTAAGAAGAACGACGTTGAGATCTTCGACGAGTTCACCGGCTTCAAGTGGATTGCTT
>JAZUEP010000030.1:0-41810 GCA_045640225.1 Bacteroidales bacterium
CCGTACTATAATATACTCCATCCTGTCAAATAACAATCATTATTATCAATAAATATTATCAAAAGTACTGCTGAATGTAATATAATTATGTAGAAATTTGGAGAACCACTTTTGATAACAATATACTTTAGATAATGCCTGTTATCCAAAGCTTTTGATAACGGGCATCACGGCCTTGGCAATGACCTGCACCTTGCGGCCGCGTTGTGCGGTATGGTATGCGATGTTGCGAATCTGTTGCGAGATGGCTGCACCTAATGGCGTGAGTTCGCATCGGGCCTCGTCCAGATTCCCTCCTACGATGCGTCCCAGCACCTGCCCTCGGTCGCTACACACCAGTGTGATGTGATAGATGCACGCCTCCCGATAGTCATGGTACGGATTGTGGCGTCGATGGGTCGGTGTGTCTTTCGGGGTGTGAGTCATGGGGTTTGAAGTGTATGATGCCGCAAAAATACATCTTTTTTTCGAATCCTCCAAATTTTCTATTGAAAAAGTGCATTCCACCATCTCCACTCTCACATTTCCGGACGATGAAGGACGGAATAGAGAGAAAAGAACTGCAGCCCCGGGGAGGGGCTGCAGGGAGTTAGTTCGACTTTCTGATTACCTTTACTCTTTCATGCAATTCAGCATCTGCCTTGATGGCATTAAGGTGGACGCAATTAAACTTTTGTTTGATGGATCTAAGATTGACGTAATACAGCATTATTCCTGCATCTGTCCAATCCTTGTATTGATCATCTACTATCAAATAATCAGTATTCTGAGTCGTGCTGACCTCGAATATTGTACCTTTATCTGTTTCTCGATTAAAAAGGAATCGAGGTTTGCCATTGCCTTTTGTCTTCAGTGCAATCTTCAGTACATCGTAACCATCGAGTTTGACATATTCAAGATAGTTTACGCTGCTGTTGCCATAGCCTTTTTTGTTTTCTTTGTCGATGTCCATGTCGAAATATGGACTGCCACTCACGCTAGAATTGGCAGCAACAGAGTTCCAGCGTTTGAACTCTTCGCTTCCGAGGACTTCCCAGTCGCCAATCTTGTTGTTTTCATTACAGAGTGCGTTAGTTTCATCGATCAATAATGACTTAACCTTTACATAGATGGTAGCCTCGGCTGCAGCATAGTGCTCGCTGGATGCTTGACGCAAAGTGATGGCTACACCAGTGTCGTTGGTTACAGCGCGTCCGGTGACGATGCCATTCTCGTCGACTGATACAATGGTGTTGTTTGCGGACGTAAATGTAACTGGCGATTCCTGATTCTCGGTAGTGTAGACAAGGGCTGCCGTTGCGTTCAGGTCGAGCGTGATTGGGCTCAGGACCTCGATATTGCTTGGCAGTTTGGTTCCGACCTTATACCAGTTGGCCAGAAGTACCTTGCCTTCGGCTGGATTTGAGAAGGTAATTCGTACTTCTCCGTTATTGCCAGAATCCTTGATGATATTAACCATATCGGAAGAAATGGTGAAGGTGGTCAGCTTGTCGGCTTGTACTGTGCCGTTAGGGGCGATTGTTGCATCAATCTTGGTCGGAGAACCACCCTTAGGCGTATACCAGAATTCGGCATTAGCCTCCTCGGCAAGCATGAGGGCAAGCTTATATTCGCTGTTGCGAGACATCTTGTCATCGTCCTTGGATAGGGTGATAGTGGCGATGTTGCCGTTGTACTGCACGGCATTGAAATCCAACATGTTGGCAGCACCTGAAGGGATGGCATTGAACTCACGGACATTACCCCAGATGGTATGCGTCCAGTTCGTGTTTTGCTTGTCGGAGAAATTCTTTACCCAGTTTTCGAATTCTGGATACTTTTCTGTGATCTTCTGGTGTTCAGTTGGCCATTGCCATTTCGGATCGGCAATCAGAAATGCCTGTGGAACCTTCTTCTTTTCCTCGAAGTTCGGTACATGAATCGTGTTTTCGTTGTGATCTTTATCGTATTCTACTCGCACAATAAACTGGCTTGCGCCATCGAGCACGGAGAATGCGTAAGGATTAACTACGTCAAATTTCTCGCTATAGATAGGATCATGGTTCACACCATTTTGGGCACCGACATTAACGGGGATGCTATGATCTGTACCAAAAGCGTGATGCAAATATCGAGTTTTGTCTTCATTATCGTCAGATGTCTTATTAAGATTGACGAACTTCACATCTCGATAGGTGTTTCCGTCATTCTTGGTGCCATAATATTTGATGGCAATGGGGAGCGTGCCACCTGCGGCAAGTAGCTTGATGCGGGCTTCTTTCTGACCAGAAACATGCTCGATGCCGAACACAACATCGTTGAAGTCCCAGTCGAACGTGCCACCCAAGTCCTCGCAGGCAACAATATAGATAATAGGATCGGTCTCGACGTCCTTGTCGATAATGAGAGGAGTATGGTAGTCGCCTGTCGGAATCAACTTCAAGACAAGGTCGTTGAAGTCATTATCGTGCCATTCACTTGAGTAGCCCCAATCTTCGAATGCCAGGTATAAATTGTTGTCGGCATGGAAGGTGGCTGCATAAGTGTCCTTTATGTGGTCAGGGACATTGGGATCTGGTGCAGAAGGTCTACCTTCGTCAAGGTTGTACGAACTATTTGAGAACACGTTGCCGTGATCTGTGTCGAGTACAAAGCCGAAACGAGTGCCTGAAGGAAGATTGAGCGAGATACCTTGGGTGCGAATCTTATCGTATTCTGATTTGAAATCTGAACCGCTCCAGACACAGTACGATTCACGGGCATCACGCTCTGCATCTGAATTGTAGCGGATATTGTTCTGGAACCAATACATGTTATGCCAGGTGTTGGCATCCTCATTCTTTTTGTGCGCCTCGTACCACGTGCCACTGGTCAATGATAACAGATCATCGCTCAAAACACCACGATTCATGTGCCATACCCAGGTAATCTTGATGCTGCCATCGGATTCTTTGACGATATTACCCTGACGGTCGTAGGTATAAACACCCAATCGCTCACCGAAAACCCTGTTCTTCTCATCATTTGACATGTCATAATTGTATCTCCCGCCTTGGTTGCTGGTGATACTATAGATCGGTGCCAGCTCGAAAGGACCCATTGAGATATACTCGAAGTTCTGTGACACCTTGCCTGTGTTGTTGACTTGTTCTGGCAACGTGGCAAGAGGAGTGCGAATATCATTGATGGTAGTAATAACATGATTGGTTGAAGGTCCATAGGTAAATGGCTCCGTACCATTATACACCGCACGAGTCTGCTTGCTGCCAAACTCGACACTCGCTTTACCCATCACCACCTCGGCTGGCAGAATCATTCGATTGCCTTCGTAGTCGATCAGGCCAACGTAGGCGCATTCGACCGTTGCAGGCATATCACAAAGGAACGTGTGCGAACCCATCTCGACGTTGTCGAACTGACCGACGAGGTAGGCGTTGTTTTCGGAATAGCGAGGATTGGCCGTGTATACCTTTACGGTGTAGGCTCCGTCGAAGTTGATTTCGACGTCGATGGAGGCACGGGTGGCTGTATTCCATGTGTGATTGGGATCGATGTCGCCAAACGATTCGGCAAATTCCTTGGCATACTTGCTGTTGAGGACATCATACTTGGTATACCCAAACTCCTCGTCCTGGCAACCGGTGAGTACCAGCGGCAGTGTGGCGGCAAGCAACACTCCTGACTTGACGCACTTGTTTAATAGCACATTTAGACGTTCCATTAGTGAGAAAGTATTTTATTGATGAATAGAAAGCGTACCGGTGTGGCTGTCGTAGGGGATAAGCCTTGATGCCGAGGGATTTGCGAGGACTGCAATCGATTGACCTTGTTTCGCACTGCAAAGATAGATATAATATGTTCGCGAAGAAATAGCTATTCCGAACTTTGTATCGACACCTGAAGCATTTGTTACAAATTTAAAATCGGTGAAGCGCTTTTGCTTGCCGGATATTGCAAAATCGCTGATAATTCACCTATTAAACCCTCCTTCTGCCCACCTTTCAAAAATGAAACATCTGTTACAAATTCGTAACCTCGCAAAAAAAACGGGCGACTCTCGTGTGAGAATCGCCCGTTAGGATTTGTTGTTCGTTCGTTGCGGCTTAGAAGCGGAAATAGGTCTCGAGCCAGAGCTCGTTGTAGTGGTGATCGCCACCGTAACGGTTGTCGTTGAAGTTGTACTGCAGCTGGCACTTGATGTTCTTGTGGAGCTGTACCTCAGGAATGAGCGAGTAGATAACCTGTGAGTTGCCCCACGACTTGCCAACACGAGCGTGCTGGTACTGAGCCGAAAGGCGGAACCATGAGTTGAATGGCATGGCGCCAACAACATACCAGGCATCGGCATTGCCGAGGTCTGACTGTCCGTGAGCATACTCTGAACGGAGGGTGTAACCGTTGACATCGTACTTCACACCGAAGGCATAGCGGTTGCGGCTGTGCTCGACACCTTGATAGGTAATGGTGCCCTTCCAGCCGAAGGCGCCGATGAAGAGGCCCTTGATAGGTTGGAACTGCAGGGTGGCAGTGAGATCCTTCTTGCTGTCGTTGTCGCTGCAGTTGATACCCGTGCCGTTCGAGAGCATGACCTGATAGTGGATGAAGTTGTGGTTATCAGCACCGATCTTCAACAGATCGCCCTGTACCTGGATGCCCTGATCGCGGCCACCGTCGGTCGAGCCCTTGAGGTCGGCAATATTGCCAAGGCCAGTGTTGTTGAGATAATCGCTGTGGCCGGTGAGCAGCTTGGTCATGAGCGAGTAGTCGCCAGTCGAGATGTCCCATGGATTCATTGGGTTCTCGAAACCGAAGGCGCGCTTGAACTGACCGATCTTCACCTTGAACTCAGGATACTTCTTCCACTCGACGAAGAAGTCCTTCATGTGGAAGCCATCGTTGTTGGTCTGCAGCTGGATACGGTAGGCGAAGTCGTTGAGCAGGGTGCCATCGACGTAGAAACGGACGAGACGCTGGTTGAAGCCAGGGCCACCCTTGGCACCGTCCTTGTCGCTGTACTGATAGCGACCGATGACGTAACCACCGAACTTAGGCGTGCTGGCATACTTGGTGATGGAACGGCCATATTCGACCGCATCGTCTGCTGGCTCGGCAGCCTGGATACCACAGAAGGCGGTGGCTGCGAGGATCATTGAGAGGATAATCTTTTTCATTATCAGCATTTTTATAGTGAGAGCCTCCAGACGTTCTAGATTTCCTAGAATTCCAGAGGCTCTAGAATTATTTATTCGATAGCGGGGATCAGAATACGAGGAACATCCAGACGTAGCCGATCACGAGACCGAGGAGGCCAACTATGATGCCGACCTTCATCATCTCCTTCTGCTGGATAAAGCCAGTAGAGTGAGCGATGGCGTTAGGAGGCGTAGAAATAGGCAGGATCATTGAAACTGAAGCTGCAATAGCTACACCGATGAGCATCTGTGCCATACCGCCCTGGTCGAGGGTACCGCCGGCAACCATAGCGCCAGCAACGACACCGAGCACTGGGGTAAGCAGTGAGGCAGCGGCAGAGTGGCTGATGAAGTTAGAGAAGCCGAAGCAGACGAGGCCTGAGATGATCATGACGAGCAGTGCGCTCCACTGGTCGAATGGGATAGAAGCTACGAGAACCTCAGAGAGCTTGGTGGTGTTGAGGGCAACGCCAAGGGCGAAACCGCCGGCAACCATCCAGAGTACTGACCAGTTGATCTCCTCGAGGTCGTGCTTAGTGAATACACCCGTAACAGCGAAGGCTGCAACAGGGAGGAGAGCCACGATGTTAGAGTTAAGACCCCAGCCGAGGAGGTCGCCGAAGCACCACAGGAAGATGGTGACGATGAACGTAACGATTACAATCCAAGCGTGTGGGTTAGACTCGAACTCACCGTCGATCTGCAGCTTGATCTCCTTCTGCTGGAATGGGAAGAGGATGCGGAGCAGAACCCAGCCGGCAACGAGCAGGATGGCAACGAAAGGAACCATCTTGAGCATCCATTCGCCGAACGAGATGCTGAGGCCAAGGGTCTCGTTGAGGTAGCCGAGGACGATGGTGTTTGGAGGCGTGCCGATAGGGGTGGCGATACCACCGATGTTGGCACCGATTGGGATAGCCAGGGCAAGGGCGGTGCGGTCCTTCGAACCTTCAGGCATAGCGCTGAGCACTGGAGCCAGGAAGGCGAGCATCATGGCAGGGGTAGCGGTGTTCGACACGAAGGCCGAGAAGATAGCCGTTACGACGATGAAGCCGAGGAGTACGGTCGATGGGTTAGTACCGAAAGGTGCAAGCAGTTTCTTGGCCAGAACAACGTCGAGCTTGGTCTTTGTCATGCCGATAGCCAGTACGAAACCACCGATGAAGAGCAGGATGGTAGGATCGGCAAAGCAGTGCATGATGTTCTTGTAAGGAACGTAGATGGCTCCCTCGACACCGGTGAAGCACGAAAGTCCCTTGTCGCTAATCGTAAAGAGCATCACCACGATTATCAGCACCGAAGTACACCACGAAGGGATGGCCTCGGTGAGCCACATTACGGCAGCGAAGACGAAGATGGCGATAACACGCTGCTGGACGGGGTTAAGGCCGTCGATGCCGAACATCTCGGTAGGAAGGAGGGCAATGATGATCGACACGATGGCGGCAATGGCCATGCGGATGTAGCCGCTCATCTTGAAGCGGGTCTTTGCCTTCTTCTTGTGGTAGGAATCGATAGCGCTCGATCCCTTGAAGTTTTTGAACATTTGGTAATGGTATTATTAATTAATAATAGAAAATTTTACTGACTGAATGCTCGAAATGTAGTTCTGGCATATAAACGAATTGCGAGAAATACGCCGCAAAGATAGCGTATTTCCCGCAATTGTGGTATGGATGGACTCTACTTTCTAATGTATATTATTTAAAAAGGTATGCAAAGCAAAGCAGAGTTGGCATTTTGCTGTTTGAGGCCATCGTTCGGAGCGATAGCAACTTCTTATAAACGGCTATCGTTGACGTCGATAGCCGCTATCGAAGCCATCACTTGAACAACAATGGGCACATCTCCTTGAGAGAGCGACGCCAGGTGAGGAACTCGTGAGCAGTGCCCTCGCTGACGTAGGTCGTAGCGTTGTAGCCAGCAGCGCGAAGTTCCTCGCCTGCAGCGGTAACGCCTACAGGATTCTCCTTCGAGCCGGTGCTGATGAAGATAGCCTTTGGAGCCTGCTTGCCCTCGAGCTCCTTCGACTGGTACTGACCACCGCTCATCAGGCCCCAGTAACCGAATACCTCAGGACGGCTGAGAGTGATGTTGTGGGTCTCCATGCCACCCATTGAGAGGCCGGCCATTGCACGATGGTCGCGGTCAGCGATGGTCTGGAAGTGGCTGTCGATGTAAGGAACGAGCTCATCAACGAGGATGGTCTCGAACTCCTTGAAGTCGAATGAGAAGCGACCGCCGATGCGTGCACCGTTGGTCTGGCCGTAGGTCATGACGACGATCATTGGCTCGCACTCGCCATTGGCGATGAGGTTGTCGAGGATCAGACCTGCCTTGCCCTGTACAGGCCAAGAAGTCTCGTTCTCGCCCCAGCCATGCTGGAGGTAGAGAACAGGATAGCGCTTCTGTGCAGCCTTGGCATCGAACTTGCCCTTGGCATTGACGGTCTTGCCGTAACCTGCTGGGGTGTAGACGTTAGCTACGCACTGCTTGCCAGTTGAAGGGCTGTAGTAGAGCACCTGCTGGATGTTGCCATGCTCGATGTCGTTGCGACGCTCGTAGAATGCCTGATCGTGAGCAGGAACCTCGACGCCACTCATCCAGCGGCAGCCGCCATAGTAGCTGTTGGTGCCTGGGTCGACGATCTGTGCGCCATCGACGCTGAGGGTATAATAATGGAAGCCTTCGTCCTCAGGAAGGAGGGTAGTGCCGGTCCAGACACCATCCTTGTCCTTGCGCAGAACGGTACCAGCCATGCCACCGCCGTGACCGGCAGAAGCGATGACGTACTTGGCCTCAGGAGCCTCGAGACGGAAACGAACATAACCCTGTGAGTTGACCTGTGGATACTCCTGGCCAGGCTGGCAGGTAGCAGTTGGCTTGAAGTCCTCGATGATGACAGCATTGTCGACGGCTGGGTTGAAGTGAGTCAGCACGCGATGCAGGTTCTTTGGCTTGTACTCCTTGTCGAAAGGCAATGGGTAGTTGCGCTCACCGAGCCAAGAGTCCTTGTCCGAAAGGTTCCAGAAGTTGACGAGGTCGATCTTCTCGTGATACTTACGCATTACGCGGAACAGACGATCGTACTGAACCTCCTGCAGAAGCTTGAGGTCGTTGCTTACGACGATGTCCTCGCCACGGCTGAAGCGGAGCTGACCGCCCATCTCGGTGTTGAGACGGATGTCGAGCTCGGTGATGTGGATGTGGTCAACCAGCTCGCTGTACTTAACGATGGCTGCCTCGAAATCCTCGACCGAAGGACCATAGATGTTGTAGTGGCCCTGCATACCGATACCATCGACCTTGATGCCGGCATCCTTCATGCCCTTGACGAGGTCGTAGATGCGGTCGCGCTTGCCAGGATCGCACTCGTTGTAGTCGTTGTAGAAGAGGAGAGCATTAGGATCAGCCTCGGCAGCGAACTCGAATGCCTTGCGGATGAACTCGTCAGAACCAACGAGCTGATAGAACTTAGATTCGCGAAGTGGCTGAGCCTTCTGGCCAGGGCGAGCCCAGACGTTGTCGGCAATACACTCGTTGAATACGTCCCATGCATAGACGACGTCCTTGTAACGGTTCATGACGGTCTCGATGTGCTCCTTCATGCGAGCGTAGAGGACCTCCTTCTTGACTGGTTTACCCTTCTTGTCGGTGAACATCCAGTCGCAGAACTGTGAATGCCATGCCAGACAGTGGCCGCGGAGCTTGATGCCCTTCTCGCGAGCGAAGTTGGCAATGCGGTCGGCCTTCTCCCAGTTCCAGACACCTTCGGCTGGATGGAGCTCGCCTGGCTTCATGTCGTTCTCGGCAGTGATGCTGTTGAACTCCTGAAGTACGAGAGCGGCCTGTGCTTCGTCGGTGACGTTGGTCTGGTTGACAGCAACGCCTACCATGAAGTAGTCCTTGTACGCTTCCTTCAAAGGAATGTTAGGTTCGGGCTGACGTGGGCCGAACTGAGCCATGGCCCCAGCAATGGTGGAGAGGGCAACAATGGCTGTGAGGATTGTTTTCTTCATAATTTTGTTGAATTGTATTTGTGTAATGAGGTAATGTGGCCGCAAAGTAACACTTTTTTTCTAAGAAAAACAAATCGCGATGTTTCAAATGTTATTCGGTTTGTTTCGCGCCTGATAATGGCACATTTGTTCGGGCATAAAAACATTAAAAACGCGTGGTTAAATGTTGCAAAATGGCACATTTCCGGCACTGATGGGGAGAAAAAATGAAAAAACACACGTCGAATTGTGCCAATGAAGCATTTTATTGCGTATCTTTGCCCTGACACAATACAACAGACTTCAGTTTCAACACTACACATTAAAAATATATAATGTCTCGTAAGAATAACCCTTCTCTCTCGTTTTTGTCGGCTTGTCTTTTGACGGCCTCGGCGCTCACGGCTTCGGCTCAGACTGCTATCTGGAGTTCGGCACAGCAGATGACCAGCAGCGCTATGCTAGCCATCGCTCAGGACCGTAATGGCTACATCTGGATCGGAACAGAATATGGCTTGAATCGTTTCGATGGTTATCGCTATACCTATTATCTCTCGGACGAACAGGACGAGAATACCATTAGCGACAACTGTGTTACTGAACTCTATACAGATGCGGCTGGCACCCTTTGGGTAGGTACGCGTCAGGGCTTGCAGTATTACAATCCAGATACCGACCTGTTTTCGACTGTGATGTTCGACAATGCCTGGCAGCCTCGTGTCAAGCAGCTTTGCTCCGGTTCGGACGGCACGCTGTGGTGCGCTACATCAGGCTTCGGCGTATGGCATGTAGTCGATGGCCAGACCTATCAGCTCCGCACTCCTGACAATATGCCCGATAATGGCTACTACCAGACAATCGCCCTCGATCGTGAAGAACGACTCTGGACCGGTGACCAGCGAGGTCGTGTAACTCGACTGCGTGTAGCTCCGGATCATCGTTACACGGTGGACTTCAACTACGATCTGCAGATGGGCGAGGTCGTGAAGATCCTGCCACATAAGGGAGACTCGATCTACATCGTCTGCGAGTATGGACTGGCCTGCTACGATGGTAAGGAGGTAAAGCCTCTGGCAGATATACATAAGGCCAATGCCTTCGGTTCGGCTTTGCTTCGTGCCGATGGACAGCTGATTGTCGGTGCTATCGGTGATGGACTGTGGCGATACACCGGGCGCAGTGAACGACCCTTTGAGCCTGTAGCTTGTAGCCTTGCGGAAATCGACGTCTCGGCTGCCAGCTTCCGTGTGCTGTTCGAGGATCGCAACGGTAACCTCTGGGCCGGCTGCTATCAGCGCGGTATGTTGCTGCAGCCTTCATCTGAGCAACCTGATCGCTCGTGGAGCCTTTCGGAATATCAGCGACCTTCGAGCAGTGAGCTTACGGCAGTTGTGGGCTATCAGAAAGGCCTGTTGGCGACCTTGCGAGGCAAGGGTCTTTATTACCTGATTGAAGGCGAGGAGCCTCGCGATTATCCCGAATTTACGGATGCTACCAGTATCTGTTCCGACCGTAGCAATGGCTACTGGATTGCAACCTCGCGCGGTATCTTCAGTTTCGACCCAGATGCGCGACGTTCGCGGCTGGTACTGCCGATGAATGAGCCTAACGTCCGCCGGATGACCGTCGATAAACAGGGACGTCTCTACATCTCGGATTACGGCAAGGGTCTTCTGGTTTACGATCCGTCAACAGGTAAGTCGCGACAGTACAAGATGGATACGCCATTGGGTAACGATCCTGAGGACCGTCTATGCAACGACTGGATCCTGGACTTGATGACTGATAGCCGAGGAAACATCTGGTGCGCTACAGCTTCGGGCACTTGCTGTTTCGATCCGCGTAGTGAGACATTCTGTCCTTTCGGCTGGAGTGTACTCTATACCGATTATCTCTGTCAATGTCTGGCGGAGGATGCCGATGGCAACATCCTTGTGGGAACCAATGATGGTGCCTATATCTACAATCAGCGTACACGACAACTGGGCGAGACGCCTTTGCCTGGCCTTACCTTGATGAGCCGTTCGGTCAGTGGTATCGTGGCCCTGCCTGACCATACCGTCTGGATGAGTACCTCGCGTGGCATCTGGCTTTACGATCCGGAGGTAGGCGAGTTACAGCCATATTCACACATGGATGGCGCATCGAGCCACGAATACAATCAGGCCGTAGCAACGTTGATGCCTCACGGGCACATCATCTTCGGACAGTACGATGGCTTCGTAATCTTCGATCCCCAGTTCGCCCGTCATCAGCAGTTCACGCCAGGATCGCCTGTGCTGACAGCCTTCGTGATGGATAATAAGGTAATGAAGCCTGGCGAACTATCAGGAGGAGAACCCATCTACGACTGTAATATCACCGAGGCGCACGAATTCACGTTGTCGAATGACGAGAATTCATTTGTGATGGAGTTCTCATCGCTGAAGTTCGATCTGACCTATCGTCCGCTGCTGCAGTATTCGATAGATGGTGGCCGCTGGCAGGATGCCGTAGATCAGGCCAACGTCATCCCCTTCTATCACATGCCTCCAGGCGAATACAAGATTCGCGTGCGTGCTCTCTATCAGAATACCTACTCGCCCGAATCGCTCTATACCATACATGTTCGCCATCCCTGGTATGCTACATGGTGGATGCGTCTGCTTTATGTCGTGCTGCTGTTAGGCTTTGCGGGTCTTTGTTTCGTGGTGTGGTTGCGTCACAAGCACACTCAGGTCGAGGACGAGAAGATGAAGCTGCTGATTGATGCCACGCACGACATCCGTACTCCTCTGACCTTGATCCTTTCGCCACTCCATCAGTTGAGCGAACGCTACCAGAACGAGCCGGATACATCGCGAAAGCTGCAAACCATTAACCACAATGCACGTCGAATCCTGACGCTGGTCAACCAGATCCTCGACGTTCGCCGCTACGATAAGCAGCAAATGCCTTACAACCCGCAACCTACCGATCTGGTGCGCCTTATCAGCGACAATCTGCAGGGATTCTACTACGAGGCACAGCATCGTAAGATTGACCTTCAGTTCCATCACGACAACTTGTCGCAGATCAGTGTACAGGCCGATCGTTCGCAGTTCGAGAAGGTGATTGTAAACCTGGTGGGCAATGCCCTGAAGTACACGCCTGACGGTGGCCAGATCGACTTGCAATTATCGCAGGAAGGCCAGCAAGCCGTGCTCCGTGTCTGTGATACGGGCCAAGGCCTGCCCAATGGAGAAACGGAACGAATCTTCCATCGTTTCTATCAGGTATCCGGACAGCAAGGTGGCGAAGGTACGGGTATCGGCCTGAATCTGTGTATGAAGATTGTGCAGCAGCATGGTGGAACCATTACGGCTTCGTCGAGAAAGGACGGCAAGTCGGGTTCGGTCTTTACGGTAGCCTTGCCTTTGTCGGCCGAGGTCGAGCAGGAGGTTCAGCCCGTTGTCGCTCCGGTTCGTCAGCCAAGCCGCAGCCAGCGCATCCTGCTTGTCGACGACGATCAGGAAATTACCGACTATATTACTAACGAACTTTCGGGCCGCTATCATTTCCAGTCTTGTCGCAACGGTATCGAGGCCTTGCAACTGCTGTTGAGCGATCCGACGCGCTTTGATGTGATGGTAAGCGATATCATGATGCCAGAGATGGACGGAATGACGCTGTTGCGCTCTATCAAGTCGAATGGCCAGATAGCCCATATTCCAGTGGTGCTGTTGACGTCGAAGACCGAGATTTCGAATCGTCTGGAAGGCCTTTCGGCCGGTGCCGATGCGTATATGGCCAAGCCGTTCGTAATCGATGAGCTTCGTGCCACGATTGACGGACTGATTGCCAATACACAACGCCATCGTAACAAGTTCAGCGGAAGTGTCGAGGCTGCCAAGGCCGCCTCAGAACAGGCTGCTGATACGGTAAAGAATTCGTTGGGCCAGGATTCGGACAGCAAGTTGCTGGAACGTATCGTGCGCGTGGTCAACGAACATCTGTCGCAAGCCGACTTCGGTGTAGACGAACTTTGTATTGAAGTGGGCGTCAGTCGCTCACAGCTGCATCGCAAGATGAAGGAGATGACAGGCATTGGTGCCGGTGAGTTCATCCGCAACATCCGTCTGGAACAAGCCGCCCGTATGCTCAAGGAGACTGATATGAACGTCTCGCAGGTCGCTTACGCTGTCGGCTTCTCGAATCTGGGTCACTTCTCGAAGATCTTCCGTACTCACTTCGGTGTCTATCCTTCGGAATACGGTAACGAATAAGTTAAGCAATTTCGTACATCGAACACACATTCACAAGATACTCCTTCGAACTGCAGAGTTGTGACTCTTGGTTCGAAGGAGTGTTCATAATTAGGAGAGGACGGTTTGTCGTCTTTGATCTGCCTGCTGTTGACATGAGGCAAGAAGAAACCCCTGCAACACCTTAAAAGTGTAGCAGGGGCGACTTTATTTCTATTCAGGGAAGTGGCATAGGCCACAACCCCGAATGTAATCAGCAATAAGGTTTACTTCTGCAGGCCGTTAACCCAGCCGCGGTAAACGTACTTGCGGTTCCAGCGACGATCCCAGATGCCGGTTGGACGACCTGGACGCCAGCCACTCTTGTCTTCGAGCTCACCCTGTGAGTCTGTGAGACACCACTGGCAGATGCCATACTGCTGAGCAACCGGAACGATTTCGAAGTACTTCTCAATGATCCACTGATAGAACTGCTCCATCTCCTGTTCCTGCTCATCGGTAGTGAGCTCGCAGTGAACAGAATTGCCTGAAGCATCGATGTATTCCATGTCGAGCTCAGAGATGCGGACCAGCTTGCCACTAGCAGACATGAGGCGGAGCATCTGCTCGATGTGGGCCTTCTTGCTCTCCATGGTCTTGGCATTTGCGTAATATGAGATGTGCATCTGGCTGCCGATACCGTCAATCTTGGTAACACCATCAGACTCCCATACATTGATCCATTCGATGAGTGACTTCAGTTTTCCGTTGTCATCCCAGTCTGATTCAAGGTTGTAATCGTTGATGAAGAGCTTGAGCTTGCCATCATCGCCACCCTTCTCTTCAAGGGATTCAGCATAGTGTTGACGGGCTGAAGCAACAGCGAAGCGTACAACCTTTTCGTCGCCAAGATAATCTTGCCAGTAGAAGTTGACATCGTCACCTTCCTCGCCGTGCTGCAGAGCATAGCGGCCATCGACGCGGTCAGCGCCGCCAGAGATAAGCTCGTTAGCAAGATCCCATGCCTTGACGTTGCCCTCGCAGGCCTCCATCATGCCCGCAATCCAACGATCGAGTTGGATAGAGATGATGCTATCCTTCTCCTCGGCCGTGAGAGGAATGGTATTCGAGGCAACCATCTTGGTGTATGAGATTTGTGGCTGAATAACGGTATTGAAGATGTCTCCACGCGATTCCTTCGAGAAGAAGGCAGAGTTATCGTCGCTTGAGAGATCGCCATTCTTTACCTTTTCGACACCATTCACCTTGAAGCTGATGTTGCGGAAATAGTACTTGGTACCCTTGGCTTGGTCATTGAGGTTGAAAGCAATTGACTTGCCGGCCTGGTCGAGCGTACCCTTGCTTGTGTAGGTCTCCCAGTCAGGTGTAAATGGAACTTCTCCGACGCAAGCATAGTGAACATATTCGCCAGGACCATTGTGAATCTGGGTAGAAGCACTTGCCTTGATGTCGGCGCGGACATCGGCAGAGAACTCGTATGAGTCGCCTGCATTGTAACCGTCGGTCATGATCCAGAACTGAGTGTCCCAGGCATACTCGACCATATCCGATGACGTGACGACAAGGGTAGGCTTCTTCTCGGTGATGGTCTTTTCAACTTCGACGGTAGCTTCGCCTCCGGCGGCTTCTTCCCACTTGAAGATGGTGAGAGACTTGACCCATACCTCGCCGTCGAACATCTCTGGCTTGAGGATGAAGTCATAGTTGCCACCTACGAATTCGGCTGGATACTTAACCTCGACATTGGCCCAATCGGTACCAACCTTGACGTTGCCATCCATCTGCTGAGCGTCGCCGCCCCAGCCATTCTGCGCAGTGAGCTTCATCGAGCCTTCCTTCGAAGCCTTGATCTCGACTACAGCCGTGTATTCGCCTGCCTCAAGACCAATGGCGTTGGTAATGAAGAACTGTGACCATTCGCCGGTAGGTGTAAAGTGGAGTGCACCATTCTCGACTGGTGGCTCGCAACCCATAGGATAGAATGGGAAGCCACCGTCGGTGTAGGTGGTCTTGGCAACCTCCTTAGCGACAGGACCTGCTACCATCTTGATCGTGCCTACGGTAAGCGACTCGACCCAAACCTCGCCGTCGAACATCTCTGGCTTTAGGATGAAGTCGTAGTTGCCACCTACAAACTCGGCAGGATACTTGACCTCAACGTCTGCCCACTCTGTGCCGACTTTGACATTGCCGTCCATCTGCTGGGCATCTCCACCCCAGCCATTTTGTGCGGTGAGCTTCATCGAGCCTTCCTTCGAAGCCTTAATGCGGACAATAGCCTGGTATTCGCCGGCCTCGAGGGCTATGGCGTTGGTGATGAAGAACTGTGACCACTCGCCCGTTGGGGTGAAGTGGAGCGCGCCGTTCTCGACTGGAGGCTCGCAACCCATAGGATAGAATGGGAATGGTCCGTCGGTATAAGTGGTCTTGGCAACTTGTTGGAACTCTGGGTGGAGTTCTGGACCGGCAGCAACTTCCTCAATCTTGACGATCTTGAGACCCTTAACCCAGACCTCGGCATCGAACATCTCTGGCTTGAGGATAAAGTCGTAATTGCCGCCGACGAAGGTGTCGTTGTACTTGACCTCCACATCGGCCCACTCTTCGGTAACCTTGACGTTACCATCCATCTGCTGAGCATCTCCACCCCAACCGTTCTGTGCGGTGAGCTTCATCGAGCCCTCCTTGCCTGCCTTGATGGTAACGACAGCCTTATAGGTGCCTTCGCCGAGGCCGATAGCATTGGTTATGAAGAACTGTGACCATTCGCCGTTTGGGGAGAAATGGAGTGCTCCATCCTCAACAGGTGGCTCGCAGCCCATAGGATAGAATGGGAAGGGGCCATCGTTATAAGTGACTTCGGCCACAACAGTCTCTTGGGTAGAGGTTGCACCGCCTTCAGGTTTTGGCATTGGCTTGTCTGCAATCAGGCTAGTCAGATACTTTGGCTGCTGCTGCGAGTGCCAAACCAAAGTGTGGCCATAGACTGCAAGATCTGCATCAACTGCTGCACTGACAAACTTAGAGACATTGCTGAAGTCCATGTTGCCTTTGTTGTCAACTACTGAGGCGTACTTCATGGCGTTGCCGGCAACAACTTCGTCGAAGTTGGTAACGGCTGCAAAATACTCGTTGGTAGTCTTCTCGCTGAATGCATTGGCATCGAGGGCAGCACCCAGTTTGAACCCTGGGTGAGCCTCGCGGTTGATGTATTCCTTCAACGGCTTGTAGTCAGCGAGTTCGGCTATCTTGGCGAAATCGACAGGCTTTTCGACCGTATATTCAGGATTGAATTCATCGGCGCATGAGGCCATCAGTGCGATGGCGGCTGCGGCCGGGAGAATATAATACTTATTCATAACAGTAGATTACTTCTTAAGTGTAACAGTAAACTCTTCGACAGTGTTGCCTTGACCACGGCGCTGCAGTGCCATGTTGAGGTCAGCCTTGACCTGAGTAGTACCCCAATCAACGGTGTAAGAGAGCTTCAGGCCAGCACGATCCTTAGCTCCCCAGTGGTAGCTGCTTGAGGAATCGGTGTAAGAACCGCTACCCGAAGCCGTAACGCCTGGAGTATTGCTGGTGATGGTGCATTCATTGCCGTTGAAGGTGAGTAATAGCTCGGCTCTGAGCACATTGTCGCCGGCCTGTGCTGTTACGCCTAACACGACAGCATTCTGGCCTACAGTCTTGCAGTTGACAATTTCGCCCTCTGGTACACGCTCCCAAGCCTCATACTTGAGTTCCTTGGTGGTAGAAGTACCATTGTAGTTGCTGGTGATGGTGCCCATAGGCAGGTAGTAGCCTTCGAATTTCGAAACGTACTTCACGCAATAGAGCACATAATCCATAGGTGCAACAGACCAGGAATCGGCGTCGAGACGACTGGCATTATTGATGCCAGGAGCGAGCTCGCCGGTGAGGATATTGTCTGCACCAGTCTGTGATTTCATTACCACAGGGATGACATAGTGAACTTTGCATGCCTCTGGGTCAGCGAAGAAAGCGTCAGTAAGTTTTACGTCAACGCCACCCTTGATGTCACCATTGTACTTAAGTGTATTGCCCGAGAGCTGATAGTAGCTTGAAGGCATGGGAACGACAGGCTGGGTGCCTGCAGCGTCGAAGTAGAGGTTGCTGCAGAGAGATTCGTCAACTGCAACTTCGACACTGATGTTCTTACCGTTGTAGGCGCCGCCCATTGTGCCGTAGATCTTGCAGGTGCGAGTGTCGTTGTCGGCAGTTGAACCCAGATCGTCGGTGCCGAGCATCATGGCACGAACAGGGGTCTGGTAGGCGAAATAGACCGTTACGCCACCCTCGTAATCGGGGAATTCGACCTCACTGTTCTCGCACGATACGAGACCCAGAGTGAGGATGCTGGCGGCCATTGCCTTGATGATATTCTTTTTCATAATTCTTTTTCGATTTTTTCGATTTTTCGATTATTCGAGATTTAGATTCATCGAGTTCTCGATTATTCGGTTCTTCGTTTTACGATTGATTACCAACCTTGGTTCTGCTCAAGGTTGCTCCACTTCATGGTTTCGCCGTAAGGCACTGGACCATAGTACATGTAATCCTTGTAGCCGCGGGTTTCAACATCGATGATGGTGTACGAAATCGAACCGTCAGCATTCTCGCTGCTGATCTGGATGCCCTTGACCGTCTCGTTCAGCTTGTTGATGTCTACCTTCCAGCGACGGAGGTCGTAGAAGCGTTGGTTCTCGAAACAGAGCTCCAGACGGCGCTCGTTGCGGATCAGCTCACGCATCTTATTCTTGTCGCTGGCACACTCCTCGAGGTATGGGTCGCCATCAACACCTACACCGGCACGCTCGCGGAGAGCCTTAATGACATCCTTGGCCGAGAACTTAGCGTCGCCATATTTAGCAGTAGGACCTCCAGCCTCATTGGCAGCCTCAGCATAGGCGAGGAAGATCTCAGTGGCACGGATACGAGCATTGTAGTGACGAAGATTGGTCTCCTTGCCAGAAGCGAGGTTGACGTCATCGCGCAGATGCTTGTGCATGTAGTAGCCAGTGCGGGTAGAGTGCTTGGCCTCTTTGTTGATGCCGTCGATACCGGCATTCTCGGTTAGACCGGTGTGGAGCACGTAGTTCGCATCGACGCCGATGGTGGCACCGTTGCAGAGTACATAGGCAGCCAGACGCGGGTCGCGGCCTTCGTAAGGCTTGCTTGAATTGTAGCCAGACTTAGCGTCAGAGATAGGATAGCCGTTGGCCATTGGGAAAGCGTCGACAAGGTTCTGCGATGGATTGATGCGACCCTGTCCCTCGATGACGGGAGGATAGTTGTCGCTCTCGCGGTCGTGATTATCACCCAGGACGTCGCGCCAGATGATTTCGTTGGTGTTGTCACCAGTACCGAGACCCTTGAGCTCGTCGACGTTGCCGTACCATGTCCAACCATTCTTCTCCATCTTGTCGATACCGCCGATCTGGACGAGCAGCTTGCCGGCATAGGTGGCAGCCTGTTCCCAGGTAGCAACATTGGCAGACTCGTAGGCAGGCGAAGCTGCAAAGAGGGCTACTTGTGCACGTATGGCAGCGATGATCTTGCCGTCAATTTTTCCACGCTCATGGTCACCAAAGGCGCGGTTATATTGGCCGTTGTTGCAGTTGAGGGTGTTGAGGATTGGATCGTTCTGGGCTACGTTGCCGTAGGTGTAAGGCAGCAGTTTCTCGGCCTCATCCAGGTCACGAAAGATCTGTTCGATACACTCCTTGAACGATGCACGATGCTGATTGAAGTCTGCACCACCATCCTCGAACGAGTTGTGGATAGGAGCACCGAGCAGCTCTCCATTGACCATGCCCGAGTGTGCGCGTAGCAGATAGAAGAATTGCAGGGCACGCATGGCGAAAGAGTTGCCCTTGAAGTGGCGGGCGTAAAGCTCGTTTAGCTTAGGGTCGGCAGCCCACTCTACTTTGTCGACATTCTCGAGCATCAGGTTGCAGTACTGGATAGCATTGTAGCGACCCTGCCACTGTGACATAGGATCCTGATTGGCAGCCCAACCGCCCATAGCCATCTTGATATACTGGCTGGCATCGTCGTTGGTCACGGCGTCGTCAGTAGCCACATCGGTGACCGAGCCTGCCTGGTATGGCAGCTGAAGGTAGGCACTGCCAAGGATACCACGAGCAAATTCCTTGTCCTGGAACATCTGCGAGAGGTCCTGTTTGTTCTCGATGGCTGGCTCGAAAAGGTCAGCACAGCTCGAGAAGGCGAGGAGGGCAGATGATGCGATTATGATATTCTTAAGTTTCATTGTCTTTCGATTGAAAAAAGTTAGAACTGTACCTTAACACCGACGTTGTAGAAACGAGATTGAGGAGCCGAACCAATGTTCATCTCAAGAAGCTCCTTCTCTGGTGCGATGGTGAGAAGGTTAGAGCCGCTGGCGTAAACCGAGAGGCCACGAACGACCTTGTTGTTCTTGAACATCTCGTCATTGAAATCGTAGGTCAGCTGAACCTTGGCAAGATCGATGCGATCGGTCTTGTAAGTCCAGAAGTCAGAGGTTACGAAATTGTTCGAGCCTGCACCTGTGGTAAGGGCAGGATATTTGGCCTGGCCGAGGTTGGTTACGACACCGTTCTCTACGGTGGCGCGATCACGAACGGCGATACTGTACTTGCGGTCTGAAGCGCCAGCTGTCCAGTAGTTATGCCAAGTGTCGTTGTTGGCCTTGTTGCCCAGAGCTCCATATCCACCAGTAGCGAGTACGAAGAGCGAGAGACCCTTGTACTTGGCAGTCAGGTTGAGGCCGAGGGTGAGAGGATTGCCATACCAGCCGTTCTTGCCGAGTTCAATCTGGTCCTTGCTGTCGACGATACCATCACCGTTTTGGTCCTTGTACTTGAGGAAGCCTGGCTTCACGTCGCCGAGAGCCTTCTGGTCAGGGCTGTTAGTGATGTCGGCCTCGTCAGTGAAGAAGCCGAGACACTCGTAACCCCAAAGACCGTCAAGGAAGCGACCCTGACGCTCCTGATAAGCGTCAGCGTACTGTGTGTCATCGCGCCTGGTGGCCTCGGTGGTGTAGTAGGTAACGTTGGCACCTGCCTGGAAGCTCCAGTCTCCAACTTCCTTCTTGTAGTTGACCGACAGATCAAATCCGGTGCGACGATCCTGGTTGTAGTTGATGTACGAGAAGAACTGACCCTCTGGATAATACGACTTGAAATAGCTTGGAGCCACGTTGTCGTTGAGGATAGGCAGACCTTGCATCTCGTTCATGAAGAACGAAGCATCGAACCACAAAGATTTATTGAGCAGAGAGCCCTTGAGTGAAACACTGAGCTCCTTGCGGTCGATGAATGAGAACGAGTTGTTGCCACCATTGGTCGAAGCGGTAGCCGAAACACCGGTTCCGCCCCAGTCCCACCAACCGGTCGAGTTGTAGTTGCCGAGGTACATGTAGTACTCGTCGATACCGAGGTCCGTCTTGATGTCGCTATAGCTGGCAGAGAGCTTGAGATAATCAAGGGCTCCATCCTTCATCCAGTCTTCGTTGGCGATGTTCCAGCCGAGGGTGTAGCTTTGAGACAGGCCATTACGTTCGCCTACTGGCAACTTGCTCGAGTGAACGAGGGCCAGTGCTGCATTAGCATAGTACTTGTGGCCGAGGTTGTAGTCCAGGTTGAGGCCCATGTTGGCATTGGCCGTACGGTGGTACTGGCCAGAGCGGGTCTGGGTGAAGCCGTTGGCTACGAGCATGGCGTTGATGTTGTGCAGGTCAGCAAAGGAGCGCTTGTAGTCGAAGTGGGCGTTGAATGCTACCGTCTGGTTCGACTGCGAGTTGCTGATGTTCTGTACACCAGAGTGCTTGTCCTCACGGTGCTGCTCGAGGCCGACGATGGCGCTGTGACCATTGACGGCGCTCCAGGTTGGGGTGAAGGTAGCATACTCGTCGTTGTACGAGGTGTTATAGACAGTAGCGTAGTCGATTGACATCTGGGTGTGAAATGACAGACCCTGCAGTATCTTCTGGAGGTCGATGTCAATGCCGGCATCGAACTGGAACTGACGAGAGGTGTAAGTGCTCTTACCGGCAGCATAGTAGTCAGCAAAGACGTTCTGGAAGGCCTTGCTTTCGTCTGAGTCCTTTACGTTGTTGAACGCCAAGAAATATCGGCCGTCGATAATGTTCGAAGCAGCGCCCAGTGTCGTCAGTGCAGTCTTGGCCGAAGGATCGACCATGCTGATGTCGATGAGGGGAGCGTACAGGTTTGGACGGAAAGTGGTAGCCTCTGTCCAGAAGTTGAACTGCGAGACAGCCGACTTGCTGTCATAGTACGTAGCGGTAGCGTTGACGTAACCGGTGATGTAGTCGCTGATGCGGAGGTCGATGTTGCCACGAACGTCGAGACGGTCAATGTAGTTGTCGGCAGCATTGCCGAAATCAAAGAACGAACCCTCGCGGTAGTAGCTGATGTTGCTGTAGTAGCTGGCCAGACGACCGCCACCCGTAATCTCGGCGCTTACGTCCGAGCGATTGTAAGCCTTCTTCAGATAATCCTTCGAGTAGAAGTTGACATCCGGATAGTTGTTAGGATTGGTTCCTGCAGCATGGTTATAGATGTCCGAAACTGAATAAAGGGCCGACAGGCCATCATTGGCACGAGCCTCATTGTAGAGGGTCATGTATTCGGCCGAGTGGAGATACTTGGGATAAGCCTTGGCCACGTTGTAACCGGTGTTGGCCTTTACATCGATGCGGAGGTCACCCTCCTTGCCACGCTTGGTGTTGATGAGGACAGCACCCTTGGCCGCACGGCTGCCATAAAGGATGACGGCTTGAGCGCCCTTGAGGAAAGTGATGTCCTTAATTTCGTCGGGCTTGATGTTGTTGGCGTCGCGAGGCACACCGTCGATGAGGACGAGCTGATCAGTCAGACCCCACATTCCGGCACCGTTCCAACCGCCTACGTAGCCCTGCATATTGTCGAGCGAGTAGGTGAAGTTATTCTTCTTCATGAGATCCTCGACATCGACAGTCGAAGTGCCACCCATGAGATCCTCGGCAGCGACCTTACGGAAGGCAACACTGACTTGCTGGTCAGCCTCGACTTCGTTCTGGGCCATAGCAGGGATGGCCACGATGAGTGCCAATGCTGAGGTCAGAAATGGTTTGTATGTTGGTTTCATTGTTTTTCTTTGAAAAAAGTTATTAGTTTTGAGCTATCTGTTATTAGTTGTGTTCACGCCGGAGCGGTTAAAACTACTAACTTATAACTTTTAACTTTGGCTCTGCTTATTACCATCCTGGATTCTGGTTGAACTCAGGATAGAGCGTCACGTCAGAGTTCTTGAAAGGCAGCAGGTAATGCTTCACCTGATACTTGCGTTCTACGATGACGCGCTCTGACCAGCCGGCTACCTGAGCCTCGGCAGGATCGTTGGTTACGAAGTCAAAGTCGCCTACGCGGGTAAACTCCTGTGCGGTCTTGATGGTGTAAGGCTTCTCGGTGAGGAGCAGCCAACGCTGCAGGTCGTTCCAACGGAAGCCCTCGAAGGCCAGCTCGCAGGCACGCTCACGACGAACCTCATCCATATAGGCATTGCCTGAGAGTGATTCATCCACCTCGCCGGCACCAACACGGACGCGCAGACGGTTGATGGCCATGGCAGATGTCAGCTCGCAGGTCGATGCTGCATATTTAGGACCACCAGCAGCGGCGCAAGCCTCAGCATAGAGTAGGTAGACCTCGGCCAGACGCATATAAGGCAAGTCGCACTGCAGTGCACCACCCCAGTTGTACATTCCGTCGTACTTGTTGGCCTGATGAGGCACGAGCTTCTGGCAGTAGTAGCCTGTACGGGTGCCACTGGCATTGTCGCGCAGGTTGCCGCCGGTGAACATCTCGCAGTACTGGAAGGCGGTATCGTCACCTGGATCAGCATTGATGTAGCGGAAGCCGTCGAAGATGATGTCATGGTAGAAGCGTGGGTCGCGGTCCTTGAATGGATGGGTAGGATCGAAGCCTGATGCAGGGTTGATGACGAGCTCGCCGTTCTTGACGATGTAGGCTGGCTGGCCGTTGGCCATACCGTAGGCGTAGTTGATGTAGTTGGCCGTAGGCATGTGGATCACAGCATCGTGCTCGACAAGACCGTTGATCTTGGTGCCCCAGAGCTTTGTGAAGTTCCAGTTCGAGCCGTTCTCGCCATGGTGGATGGTGCGCATCATTGCCTCGGTCGAACCAGGCTGACGCCAGTTCTTACCGGTGGTGCGCCAGATGTCAGAGTAGTTGTCGGTCGAACCGGCAGCGGGGATGTGGTCATAGATGCCACGACTCTTCTCCCAGTCGGTTACCTCTTCATACTCGAATGGAGTGAGGCTGTATGGTGTCTTGCCGCCTTCGACGAGGGTGATGGCTTCACCCAGTACCTCGGCGGCCTTCTTGGCGCGCTCTACGTTGTAGTTGTAGGTGTTCTTGCCGCTGAGTTCACCCTTGCCGTTGTTGCCATCTGGGTTGTTGAGAGGGCTGGCAGACCACAGCATGACCTTGCCGGCATAAGCCAGGGCGGTAGCCTTGGTGACGCGCAGGTCGTTCTGGCCCTTGGTATTCTGGCCGGCACCGCTCTTGTCCCAGTTGGCAGGAAGGAGGCTGGCAGCCTTCACGAAGTCGTCATAAGCCTTGTCTGCGTCTTCGGCAAACGTGAGGCGTGGCAGGAAGAGGTCACCCGATGGGTCGAGGCTGTTGTCGATGTAAGGGATGCCGCCGAACCAGATCATCTGCTCCTCGTGCCACCAGGCGCGGAAGAAGTATAGCTGACCTTCGATGGCGTTACGCTCGTCTTTCGAAGCATCAGACATCAGATCCATGTTGTTCAGACCGATGTTTGCCTTACGGATGCAGTACCAAGCGTGCTCGATCGAGTGATTGTACTTATCCTTGTTGGTTGGGTCTGGATTATCTGCATGGAGGTAATGCTGGTTGTTCTGATACCAGTTGCGGTAGTTGCCGAGGTCGAACTGTGCAGTGAGGTGTGAGTCACCGAGGCCGGAGTTCATGATCTCGTCCTCGCCCCAGTTGAAGGTACAGCACCACATGTTACTCTCCTTTGAGGGAATACAGTTGTACATCTCCTCCACAAAACCCTGGAAGTTGGTAAAGTTCTTGAAGGCCTCCTCGGGATTTACGTCAGAGTCAGGCTCCTTGTCCAGGTAATCGGTGCACGAGGTAGCCGTAAGGATGCCCATGGCGCCGATGGTGAGATATCTTAGGATAGACTTTTTCATACTATATTATATATAATGTGTATTAGAGGCTGAACTTGATACCGAGGTTGAAGCGACGCATGGTTGGGTAGGCACCGGTGGCACCACCGTCAGATGAGAAGTTCGACTCACGGTCGTCAGGCATGTGGCTCCATACGGCGATGTTGTTACCGCTGAGGTAGATGCGCACGTTGCTGAGGCCTGCCTTCTTGGTCCAAGAGTTCTTGAAGGTGTAGGCAACCTCGGCATTCTTCAGACGGCAGTAGCTGCCATCGTACATGAACTGGGTGCACTCGTAGTAGGTTGGCTTTGTGTCCATACGTGGGGTAACCACGTCGAAGTCGTTATGGTTCTGAGCCCACCAGGTGCCCTGATCGTAAACGTTAGCCTGGTTGACGTCCGAGAGGCTGGTGAAGCCCGAAGAACGGGTGACGTTGGTTACGCCATAGAACTGGATGTTGGCCGACCAGCCCTTCCACTCCCAACCGAGGGTCAGGTTGTAAGTATTCTGTGGAATGCGTGCGTGACCATAAGGTACGGCATCGAAGTCGTCGATCGTACCGTCGCCATTGAAGTCGATTACGTTGTAGTCGCCTACAAGCTTCTGGTTGTCGCCCGAGATGTGCTTGGTCGATGCGTACAACTCATCCTGGTTCTGGATGGTGCCGTAGTCGAGGTGGCCCTTGTTCTGGCTGATCTGGAAGCCGGCCTGCTTCTGGTAGTCAGGTAGCAGTGGTGCGTCGTCCTTTACCTCGATGAGGTTCTCGGCATGAGTCATGCTGGCGTTGGCCCAGATACGCATTTTGTTGGCCAGTACCTTGTTGAAGCGGAGTTCCCACTCGAAACCCTTTGTGGTGACCTTACCTTTGTTGACGGTCGAAGGTGCTACACCGAGGAAGGTAGGAACGGCACGCTGGTTGCCGCCAATGATGATGTCGGTACGCTTGTCCTGGAACCAGTCGAACGAACCGGCGAGCAAGCCGTCGAGGAACGAATAGTCGGCACCGACATTGAGCTTGCGCACTACCTCCCACTGGATATCGGGGTTACCTACCGATTCCTCGCGGAACCATGAATATTTCGAGTCGGCGTTGTCGATGATCATGTGGGTATTGCCACCATACTTCCAATTCGAAGCGTAGAGCCAGCGACCGCCGTAGCTATCGTCACCGATTTCGCCATACGAGCCACGGATCTTCAGCATGTCGATGATCTTGCTATCCTTCAGCTGGCGCATGAAGGCTTCCTCCGAGACGTTCCAGCCGAGTGAGCCAGACTGGAAGAAGGCAAAGCGGTTCTCGGCAGCAAACTTCTCCGAACCGTTGTACGCACCGTTGTACTCAGCGAAGTAACGGGTGTTCCAGTCATAGGTGGCACGGAATACCCAGTTCTCGCGGAAGTGAGGAATCTCCGAACCCTGAGCAAGCTCATTGCGCTCGAATACGCCGAGGGCTCCGATGTTGTTCTTGCCGAACGAGCGGTTCCAGTTGAGCGCTACTTTGTAGAGGAGGCTGCGGTAGGTTGCCCAGTTCTCGACCGAACCGTTCGAGATGTTCCACTTCTTACCTACTGAATAGTCGAACTTGTCGTATGCCTCGTATGGCTGCTTGGTGAATACCTCGCCCGTCTCTGGGTCGATCCATTTGTTCTGGATAGGAGTATAAAGGTCGTTCACACCACGGCTGCCTTCGACAAAGCGGTTGTCGAACGATACCATACCCTGCAGATTCAGGCCCTTGGTAATGAAGTCAAGGTTCTGATCGAGGATGAAGTCGGTGGTGATGGTGGTGGTGGTGCGCTCCTGCTGACCACCGGTAGCGATGCTCTGAGCCGAGTTTGTTACGTTGGTGCCGTGAGGCAAATAGCCCCATGAACCGTCAGCGTAACGTGGCAGGAAGACGTCAGGACCGATGTTGTAGATACCCGACCACTGCTGTGACACCTGCCAGTCGTTGTTGACCGCGTTCGACCAAGGCGACTTCTGGATGCCGTTCGTGCCGGCCATGTTCACTTTGAATGTAGTGGTCTTGGTGAGCGAGAAGTCGAGATTCGAGCGCATCGTGAAGCGCTTGTAGTCGTAACCCGTATCGTAGCCACGTCCGCTCTCGAAGTCCTTGTAGATATCGCCCTCGCTAACAAAGTCAACCGAGGCGAAGTACTTGACGAACTTCGTACCACCGCTGACGTTGAGGTTGGCGTTGTACGACATACAATAGTCATCGAACAGGGCGTCCTGCCAGTCGACGTTTGGATAACGCTCAGAGATGAGGTTGCCGAACTCGTCGGTGGCTGTAGGATCCTGGTTGCGATACATGTTGATGAACGACTGTGGCTTGATGTACTTCCACGAGCCGGGGTTGATGTTCAGTTCGTTCTCGGCTGCGATGTTACGCATTATCATAGCGTCATAGGTATCGAGCTTTCCTGGCAGCTTTGAAGGCACCTTCATGACGGCATTGGCTGTCACGTTGATCTGTGCGCGACCCTCCTGGCCGCGCTTGGTGGTAATCAGGATGACGCCGTTTGCACCACGCACACCGTATACTGCGGTGGCCGATGCGTCCTTCAGAACCGAGATGCTCTGTACCGACTGCATGTCTACCGAGTTCATGTCGCGTTCTACACCGTCCACCAGGACGAGTGGAGAAGAGTTGTTCCATGACGAGGCGCCACGGATTACGATCTGTGGCTTGTCGTCGCCAGGCATACCCGATGATGCCATGGTGACTACGCCAGGCAGGTTACCCGTCAGGGCATTGCCGATGTCGGTAATACCGGCTGCACGGGTCAGTGTCTCACCCGTTGCCTGGGTGATGGCACCTACTACTGAGGCCTTCTTCTGCTGGCCGTAACCTACTACGACGACTTCTTCAAGGAGGGCATTGTCTTCCTCCAGGACGACGTTCATCGTGCCTTTCTGCACGCGAACCTCCTGCGACTTCATGCCGACGAACGAGATGACCAATGTGGTCTTCTCCGATGGTACCTTGAGCGAGAAGTTACCGTCGATGTCTGTGGTCATACCGATACCGGTGTTCCCCTTCACTACGACTGTAGCACCAGGGATAGGTTCGCCGGTAGCGTCAACCACGACGCCCGTTGCTGTGAAGTTGTTCTGCGCAAACAGGCTGATACAGCCAGCAAGCGACATGGCAACCACGGCAGGGACTCTTCGAGTGTTGGTAATTACACTTTCCATTGCTTTTGGTGTTATTTAATAATTTGGTTAATTTTTTGTTCTCTCATCTTAGTTGTGCTTCGGGGCAAAGCATCCCCATAAGTTAACGGGCGCAAAGATAGTTAAAAATGCGTTAACATGTGCGCGCGATACGTGTTATTAATTGTTCGGAACGTGCGAAGGGACATTTCGCGGACGTTTTTGGCACAAAATTGGTGCCTTTTCGCGGATTTGGAACGTATGTGACGAGCTTTTTCTCCCTTATTTCGTGGCGATGCTGCGGGCCACGGCCATGCCCATGGTCCATGCTGCCTGCAGGTTGAAGCCTCCGGTCACGGCATCCACGTCCAGCACTTCGCCGGCCAGATACAGGCCCGGACACTTGCGGCTTTCCAGTGTCTGAGGGTCCACTTCGCTCAGTGCCACGCCGCCGCAGGTCACGAACTCTTCCTTGTAGCTCGAGCGGCCTACGATGGGGTAGGTGCTGTTGGTCAGCACGGCCACCAGGCGCGCTATCTGCTTCGATCCTACCTCGGCACACCGGCGCACCGGGTCGATGCCGGCCGTCGTCAGCAGGTGTTGCCACAGGCGGTGCTGCAGGACGTTCGTCCCTATGTCCAGGGTGGTGTTGCCTATCTGTCTTGCCCCGTTTCGGGTCAGCATTGCCGTCACGCCTGCCCGCACTTCCTCGTCGTTCCTGCCGCCCATCCAGTTCACCATCAGCGTGGCCTTGTATCCGGCCTCGGCCAGGTGGCGGGCAGCATAGCTCGACAGCTTCAGTATGGCAGGCCCCGACATGCCCCAGTGCGTGATCAGCAGGGGGCCTTCCGCCCGGAGCTTGGTGCCGGCCAGGCCCGTCACGGCATGGGGCACTACCACGCCCATCAGCGAGGTGATGTCCGAATCGAGCGTCAGGGTGAAGAGCGACGGTACGGGCTGTACGACCTCCAGACCCAGCCGTCTGACGAAGTTCAGTCCTTCGGCTTTGGGCGATCCGCCTGTCGTCACCACCACGGCATCGTAGCGTTGCAGCAGCTCCTCCAGGTCGTCCACCTTCTGCCCCAGCAGCAGGCGGGCGCCTTGCATGCCGCGCAGCAGGGTGTTCACCACCTCGAGGGCCTCCTGGCTTTGCGGGAAGACACACTGGTCGTTCTGTACCACCAGCCGCACGCCTGCCTCTTCCCACCACTGCATCGTCTGTCGGTGGTCGAAGGTCTTCAGCAGGCGCTTCATCAGGTTGTAGCCGCGCGGATAGACCTGCTGCAGGCTTCGCACCTCGGCAAACGAGTTGGTCAGGTTGCAGCGGCCGCCACCCGTGATGGCCACCTTCTGCAGCGGTTTTGTGGCACGCTCGTAGATGTCGATGGCGATGTCGGGTGCCAGCCGTCGGAGGTTGGCTGCACAGAAGCAGCCGGCAGCACCGGCCCCGATGATGGCTACACGTCTCATTCCTTCACTACGTAGATGTCGCGCAGGTTACGTCCCTTCTCGTCGTAATCCAGGCCATAGCCTACGATGAAGGCGGCCGGGATCTCCAGTGCACAATACTTCACGTCCAGGGGCACGCGCAGCTTCTCGGGCTTCATCAGCAGGCAGCAGATCTCGACCGATCGTGCCCCCTGAGCCTCGAGCTTGGGCAGCGCATGGTGCAGGGTCACGCCCGTGTCTACGATGTCCTCCACGATGATCACGTCGCGCCCGGCGATGTCGGCCGTCAGGCCCATGATGTCGCGCACCTTGCCCGTGGTGTCCATGCCCGCGTACGACGACATGCGTACAAATTGTATCTCATGTTCGAAGTCGAGGCAGCGTACCAGGTCGGCCGCAAATACGAAGGCACCGTTCAGTACGCACACCAGCAACGGATTCCGTCCGGCATAATCCTTGTTCAGGCGGGCGGCAACGGCAGCGACGCGTTCCTTGATCTCGGCCTCGCTGATCATCAGCTCGAATTGTTTGTCTTTTACTGTTATCATAAGGTAAATGTGAATATTTTTTTTCGCGAAACTGTGCAAAAGAGCCGCAAAGATACGCAAAATTCCGTCATCTTGGCCTATTTTTGTCCGTTTTTTTGCCAAAAACGTTCTCCAATCCCGAAATCCAGCGGGGTGAAGTGGCAATTTCATGCCGCGTTTTACTTCGTACGAGGGAGATTATTTCCCCACATATTTGCAAAACCGGATAGACAAATAGGGCGTTGCCGAAGCGTGGTAAGGCGGGGAAAGTCAGAAAAATAGCCGTCACCGGGCCATAATCGCTACATTTTGTGTATCTTTGCGTGCACAAACCCCAATGCCATCGCCTATGCAGACCTACAAACTCTATGCACGCAATCCCAATCCGCGCATCCTTCAGGACGTGGCCCAGGTGCTACGTCAGGGCGGTATCGTCATCTATCCTACCGATTCGGTCTACGCCATCGGTTGCGATGCCCTCAACCAGCATGCCGTGGAGCGTATCTATCAGTACCGCAAGGACGAACGACGCGAGGCCCAGCACCTGTCCATCATCTGTCGCGACATCTCGCAGGCCTCCGAGTACGTGCGCATCTCTGACCGTCAGTTCAAGGTGATGCGCAGCCATCTGCCTGGCCCGTTCACGTTCATCCTCGAGGCCGGATTGCGTCTGCCCAAGGTGTTCCGCAGCCGCAAGACGGTAGGCATCCGTGTGCCCGATCAGCCCATCCTCCATGCCTTGCTCGACGAGCTGGATCGCCCCCTGCTCACCACGTCGCTCTACGTGCCGTTGGACGACGACGAGCAGGACGACCGCCTGTCGTACATGACCGATCCTTTCCTCATCGAGGAGACCTTCCGCAACCAGGCCGACGTGCTGATCGACGGCGGCTATGGCCAGGAACAGCCTTCCACTGTTGTCGACCTCACCGGCGACGAGCCCCTGGTGGTTCGTCAGGGTGCAGGCGAATTGAGTTAATATTCTAAGCGTTAATGGTATATCCCGTAAACTTCGAACAGAAGCTTGGCTTCGACAAGATCCGTAGCATGGTGCGCGGGGCGACGTTATGTCCCCTGGGCGCACAGCGCGTGGACGAAATGCAGTTCCTGACCGACCGTCGCGAGCTGCAGTATCAGCTGTCATTGCTCGACGAGATGAAACGCCTCATGGATCAGGCCGCACAGCCCCTGCCTACCGACGGATTCTTCGACGTCACCCCGGCCCTGAAGCGCGTGCGCCTGGCCGGCACCTTCATGGAGGTCGATGAGCTGTTCGACCTGATGCGCTCCCTGCGAGCCATCGAGGCCCTGGTGCGTTACCTCTGTCCGCGCGAAGGCGAGGAGATCCGCCTCACCGACGCGGTCACCGGCACGGCTTCGCTCACGTCGTTTGCCGAGCGGTTCCCCCTGCTTCGTGCCCTGGCGGCCGATGTTGTCACCTTCCCCGACATCATCCGTCGCATCGACCAGACGCTGACCCCTATGGGCGAGATTCGCGACAATGCCTCGCCACAGCTGGCCCAGATCCGTCACGAGATGGCCCAGAACCTGTCGCAGATAGGTCGCCTGCTCAACCGCATCCTGCGTTCGGCCCAGGCCGAGGGATACGTCGACAAGGACGTGGCTCCGGCCATGCGCGACGGCCGCCTGGTCATCCCTATCCCGCCCTCCAGCAAGCGCAAGGTGCCCGGCATCGTACACGACGAGTCGGCTACCGGCAAGACCCTCTACGTCGAGCCGGCCGAGGTGGTCGAGGCCAACAACCGCATCCGCGAGCTCGAAGGCGAGGAGCGACAGGAGATCATCCGCATCCTTACCGCCCTCACCAGCCTGATACGCCCCGAGGTGGACAACATGCTGGCCAGCTACGACCTGATGGCCACCGTCGACTATCTGCAGGCCAAGGTACGCTTTGCCCGCGAGGTGGACGGCATCGTGCCGCGCCTGTCCGAACGGAACGTCACCGACTGGGTGCAGGCCCGTCACCCCTTGCTCTACACCCGCTACAAGCGCCATAACGCCCGCCTGGGCATCTATCCCAACGGCGAGGGAGGCTTTGCCATCCCTTCCGACTGGAGCGAGCGCCACAAGTCCGACGCCGAACAGCCCAAGGTCGTCGTGCCGCTCGACATCGTGCTCGACCATAAGAAACAGCGCATCGTGCTCATCTCGGGCCCCAATGCCGGCGGTAAGTCGGTGTGCCTCGAGACGCTCGGCCTCGTGCAGTACATGTTGCAGCACGCCCTACCCGTGCCCATGAAGGACAATTCGGAGGTAGCCATGTTCGACCACATCTTTGTCGACATCGGCGACGAGCAGTCGATCGACAACGACCTCTCCACCTACTCCAGCCACCTGCAGAACATGAAGTTCTTCGTCCGCAATGCCATGGCCCCCTCCGACTCCCCCTATAGGGGAGGGACAGCATCGGCCGCGAAGGGTAAGTCTTCCCCCAGCAGGGGGGATAGGAGGGGGGCTACCCTTGTGTTGATCGACGAGTTCGGCAGCGGCACCGAGCCACAGATCGGCGGCGCCATCGCCCAGGCCCTGCTCCAGAAGCTCAACAACCTGCAGGTCAATGGCGTCATCACCACCCACTTCACCAACCTCAAGCTCTTTGCCGACGAGACGCCCGGCATCGTCAACGGTGCCATGCTCTACGACCGCGGCCAGATGCGACCCCTGTTCCGCCTCGAGGTGGGGCGTCCCGGCTCGTCGTTCGCCCTCGAGATTGCCCACAAGATAGGCCTGCCCAACGACGTGATCGAGGAGGCCAAGCGCATCGTAGGCAGCGACTATGTCAACATGGACAAGTACCTGCAGGACATCAGCCGCGTCAAGCGCTACTGGGAGCAGAAGCGCGAGAAGGTACACCAGCAGGAGAAGCAGCTCGAACAGAAGGTACAGGAGTACGACGAGAAGCAACGCGAGCTGCGCCAGAAGCGTCAGGAGGTGATGCAGCAGGCACGCGACGAGGCTTCGACCCTCCTCCAGCAGGCCAACGCCCGTATCGAGAAGACCATCAAGGACATCAAGGAAGCCCAGGCCGAGAAGGAAGCCACGCGTCGCATCCGTCAGGAACACGAGAAGTTCAAGGCCCCCCTCCTGTCGCCCGAACAGGGCGCGGACCGTCGAGCCCCGAAGGCCAGCGGCAAGAAGGCCACGCCACCGGCCGCACCCCCGCAGCCCGAGCCCGAGGCCGTCTTTGCCGTGGGCGATACCGTACGCCTGCGCGGACAGCAGACCATGGGCGAGGTGCTGGCCGTCAACGGACGTCAGTGCCAGGTGGCCTTCGGCATGATCAAGTCGAACGTCGACCTCTCGCGCCTCGAGAAGGTGAGCCGCAACCAGGCCAAGCGCGAGCAGGCCTCGCTGACCAACGGCATCGGTGCCTTGCTCAGCCATCATAAGGGCGGATCGGCCGTCGACGTGATGTCCGAGCGACGCTCCTCCTTCAAGCAGCAGATCGACGTGCGCGGTATGCGTGCCGACGAGGCCCTTCAGGCCGTGATGTACTACATCGACGATGCCATCCTGCTGTCCATGAGCGAGGTACGCATCCTGCACGGCACGGGTACCGGCGCCCTTCGTCAGGCCATCCGTCAGTACCTCTCTACCGTCCCCGGCGTGGCCAACTACCACGACGAGCATGTCCAGTTCGGTGGTGCCGGCATCACCGTCGTCGAGCTGGATTGAGGCTTCGCCCTGTGCCTCTGACCCCGAGTCACCCATGTTTCAATGCACTTGTTACAAGGGTGGCTTTATCTTTTTCGTAAAAAAGTGGAGCTTCAGGGTAATGCAATTCCAGTTTCGGTTGTCATAGAATAAAAAGCAGAAAGAGAATCAATGATTACAGCATCCGAGTTCGAAGCACAGTTCCGTGCCGGCTTTGACCCGCTCTACCGGTTGGCCTACAGTTTGCTGGGCGATGCCGAAGAGAGCCGGGATGTGGTGCATGAGGTCTTTGCCCGGCTGTGGGAGGGTCAGCCGAAGATCGAACCTGGCAAGACGCAGGATTATCTGATGCGCGCAACCTACAATCATTGCCTCAACCTGATAAAGCGCAAGGGACGCTTCGATGCGCTACGAGCCGCTTATGTCAACGAGCTGAAGTATAGCCTGCAGCGCGACAGCTTCGACCAGGAGCTATGGACGCAGATCCAGCAGTTCATCCGTACCGATATCCCCCCTCGTACCCAGCAGGCCATGAATCTGTGCTTTGGCGAGGGGCTGAGCTACAAGCAGGCCGCCGACCAGATGGGCGTAAGCATCGAGGCCATCAACAAGCATATCGTGACCGGATTGCGCCTATTGCGCGGAAAATTCAAAAATAAAGACAAACGACTATGACCGAGCAAGAGTATAAAACCACATGGCAGAATGAACCGGACAGCAACGAGTTGGCCGAAATGGCTGCCGTAGTAAGCCGCTCATACGCATGGCAGAAAGCCGACGAGCCGGCCCGAGCTATCGATATTGACCGCGAATGGCAACGATTCTGTGCTAACCACGCTGTCAGCAACCCGCTGCACAAGGGGTGGTGGCATGGATGGGCCATCGCTGCGTCGATGCTCTTGCTGTGCACCATAGGCCTGGCTGTTGGGTGGCCATATCTCAGGGAGTGGAAGTCGCCCAAGGCCTCACAATCCCAGACGGTTATTGTGGCTGATCAGAATGCCAGAGACTCCATCCTCGAGGATGATACGAAGCTGACGTTTCGTGATGCAGAGCTCAAAGCCATACTGCAAGAAATAGCCGCAAGACATGGGGCTCAGGTCCGATACCGTTGCTCTGAGGAAATTCGCCTTTATGTTGAGCTCGAGAAGTCGTGGACCTTGCAGCAGTGCGTGGATTTCCTGAACCACTTCGAGCGCGTCAACCTCCGTCTTACATCCGACAATACCCTCATCGCCGAATGAACGTCCGCTGGCTGTTGCTCGTCATCATGGCAATGTGTCTGTATCCTGCTGTCCCGCTCTGGGCACAGCAGGATGCATTGCGTTTCCATGACGTCTCGGTGGCCGATGCCCTGACCACCATCAACGAGCATTACCCCGACAACAGCATCCACTTTGTGCGCAACGAGCTCGACACCCTCCGCATCGCCTCGCTGACCGTCAAGGGGCAGGATGTGCTCGACGACCTCACGCGCATCGTCGGCCCTTATCCCATCGGAATCAAGATTTTCGGTACTCATATCTTCGTAGAGTATAGGCACGAGCGTCAGGCACTTGGCGGCATAATCCCGATGCCTCCTGTCCGGGTGGACGACGACATCGCCTACGAGCGCGTCCTGCACGAGGTGATGGTCAGCCAGACGTTGCCGATGCTCGATGTCGAGGGCTCGGTGCTGAGCCTCCGCATCGCCGATACGCCACTGGCCGTTGCCGGCTCGGCCTACGACCTGCTGGCCTATCTGCCCGCCTTGCCGCTGGGTACGCCCGGCACGGTGATACGCATCGACGGCAAACCGGTAACGAGCTACAACGAGCTGACCGAACTCGATTCGGCCGAAGTGGATCGCATCGACTACAGCGACCAGCCTCAATCCAACTCGCGCCAGCATGCCATCATCGACGTCCGTACCCATCGCAAGCGCGAGGACGGCTACGGCCTTCACATGGCCTCGCAATACAGCCAGGGGCAGCGCGGCCGGGCCATGCAACTGGTCAAAACCAACATCCATCAGGGCCGATGGGACCTGCAGCTCAGCGGTGCCTATCGCTATGACGGCATCGACAAGGAGCTGACCATCAACCGCAACCAGTTCCGCGATCGCTACGAGCAGAACTCCTTCCACCTCAACCTGGGCAGCGAATACCGCCTGGGCAGCCACGCCACGCTGGGCCTGCAGTACCGTTTCCTCTCCATGCTCAATCCCATCCGGCAGAAGCGTGTCAACCTGATCTTCGACTTCGACCCCGGCAACTCGTGGGGGATGGGCGGCAACTTACATTATCAGGAATCGGGCACCCAGAGTCTGCAACGCATCCGCGACTGGCAGCTCGACTACCAGCCACAGCACGACCTGAGCCTGTATCTGAAGGCCTCTTGGCATCAATGGGACGTCAATGCTGCGGCAAGCTATTACCACGATGGCGTGGAGCTGGGCGAGGTGGATGCCACCACGGGCTTGCTGCCCGAGCATCGATCGAACGAGGTACTGAACACCCTATGGGCCGTGAAGGCCGATGCCCAGCGTCCCTTCTGGCACGGACGGTTGCACCTGATGGCCGAGTACAGTCACACGGGCCGCGATGACGTCTATCATCGTGCGAACACGCAACCCGCCACCACTTCCTATCTGCGTCGCCAGAACCGATGGAGCGGCAGCCTCTCGTATCGTCGGCAGGTCGATAGGGTAGAGGGCGCCATAGGCGTGCTGGCCGAGGCTGTCGACACCTATCCCGACTTTCCCGTCGCCTTCCCGTTTGCCGACGTCAGCCTGCTGGGCAGCAGGTCAAGGCTCTCGCTGTCGTACGCCATGCGCTCCTCCATGCCCACCTACGGCCAGACCAATGGCTTTGCCTATCACAACATCGAGATGCTAGGCATCGAGGGCGAACCGGACCTTCGGCCATCACTCTCGCATCACCTGCAGCTCAAGGCCCTCGCCGGCCGTTTCTATGGCACCATAGGCTGGCAGCGGGTGAGCGACTATATTGCACAGAACGTGGAGAACAGAGACCAAGGTGAATACGTGGCCAGCTTCCACAACATCGACGTAGCCAATCTCTACACGGCCTCGATCAACTATCATCACACGTTGCAGCAATGGAACTCGCAATACGCTGTCTCCTTCCACGGTCAGCAACTCCATTTCGGTCAGCGGGAGTTCGGCCGACCCATCGTCCGTCTGCAATGGAACAATCAGGTACAACTTCCCTACGGCATCACGGCGCTGCTCAATGCCGCCTACCATACCTCGGGCCATGTGGGCGCCACGTGGCAGCAGCAGTCGGGGCAGGTGGACCTCGCATTGATCAAAGAAACCCGGAACTGGACACTCCAGCTCCGGGCCGACGACCTGTTGCATACAGCCACCACTCGCACCATCTATTACGGCAAAGGCTCGGAATACAACCGCCGCTGCTATACCGACAATCAGCGCATCCAGCTCACGCTCCGCATCAATCTGGGTTCGCTCTCGCGCCATTCTCTACGTTCGCTCAATGCCGGATCGAGCGAGCGTGAGAGATTGTAACCACTATTCCTCCCACTCTTTCCACTCTTTTGTTACTTCTACAACGTAGTTTGAGGCCTTCGCATTCTTGGGCACTTTGTAACCTGAATACCATGGAGTAAACACCTGTAACGAGATACCATAATGCTCAAACACGATCTTAATTTGATACTTTCCTCCCTTCTTTGTAATATCATTCTTCAATACTCCTAACGAAGTAGAATGGATGCCAAGTACCAACAATAAGGAAGAACGATCGAAGTCGAATGATTCGAGTATAGACAAATCTTCATTATTAAAGGAATTACTGATATGGTTGTACTTGGCGAATTCCTTTTTTGACTTGATTACAACGACCTTTTTGAGTTCATTATGATCTCCATTTTCCAAATCTTCTGTATATGAATATTCTCCATAAGAAAGGAATACGGGGGCCGAAACGGGTGCCGAATCAATGATTATCTCATCATCGTCTTCAGAGCAAGAGGAGCATAGTACTCCGAGTAGGAGCGCAAAGCAAAATAGGGCGAATCTTTTCATATTTGTAACTTTTTATTATTTAACTGTAATTTTGCAAGTGCTCAACTTTTGGGTTTTATCTATTTCAACGGCACATAACCACTCTCAATGACAGCCTTATCTCCTTCGGCAGAGAACAGGAAGTTGAAATACTCAGACGCAACACCAAGCACCGAAGAGAGACCGCTGCTCCCCGCATAGTCCCTGGCTCTGATAGCCGCGTAGATGTTCGATGTAAAAGGATAGGAGCCATTGGCCAGCGTCTTCTTGTTTGCCTCAATACCATCAATCGAGAGCATCTTCTGCTGTGCTCTTTCTGCAACCATGGAGTTGCGATAGAAATATGGAGAGTAGCAGATACCATATTCATCAAGATTCAGTGACTCGTAAGGGCCAAACATAGTCCAGAGGATAAGAGCATTCGGGCAATCCATCATCTGCTGTCCATTCATTACGAGTGTCTCCATCTTCTCCTGGCTGCCCGAATCCACATCACGCTGATAGGGTGTAATCTTATGATCGGGGCCGCCTACCTCCTTCCAGTTGGTTATTTCTCCAGTGTAAATCTTTCGGAGCTGGTCAGAAGTCAGGTTTGATACCGGATTATTCTTGTTCACTATAAATATCAGCCCATCCACGGCCAATGGCCTGGTCATGATTTCTATCCGCTTCTCCTCGGCAAGAGCCTTCTCGTTGCGCGAGATGTCGCGGCTGGCAATGATCACATCCACATCTTCGTTGATCAGCCCTTCGTATGCTTCATTGGTCGTCCGGCACTTGTTTTTCTCCAGATACTCTCCGTGATCATCTTGGTCCGGAAAATACTTGCGAAGGTCGATTTGTACCATATTTACCCCAAGTATTTCTTGCCATTTATATCTCATGCCGAACCAGTGACATGCCATGATGTCGCGCAGCGGTTCGGTACTTGTGGAGCAATCTGTACGTGGATAAGAAGCTAATTTCGCCTTGAGATGTTCTGTGTTCACAATCTCATCGTCATCTTTACAGCTTCCGAAGGAAAGTATAGATACCAGACTTAATGTAAGTCCTATAAAGGCATTTTTCATATTGATAATATTTTGTTTTAGAATGTCATTTTATAGCTGAACGTGGGCAGTATTGGCAGCAGAGCCAGTGCTGTCCATTTTTCTTTCTTGCTGTCGAAGTAGAGCATGAAGGGGTTGAAATGGTTGGTGGCGTTGCAGAGGCCCAGGTTCAGTTCATGCTCAATTTCCCCTGTCCGGAACGTGCGCTGATAGCCGAGGTCGAGGCGCAGCACCATCGGCATCTGATAGTTGTTCACACCGTGGAAGTATTGCGCTTCCCACTCTTCACCGCCCATCACGTGCATCTCGTAGATTTCGGGAGCACCGTTCTCCCAGTGTCCGCTCTGTAGCGTGAAGGAGGCGCTGAAGTTCCTCCATTGTCCCAGGGCGTTCAGCACATGCCTACGGTCGAAGCGCGCATGGAACGGCTTGCCTTCATTGACATCTTCAAATCCGCTTCGATCCGTCTTTGACCAAGTATAGGACACACGGGCATACAAGTCCCGATGCTCGTAGGTATAGAGCATCTCGCATCCGTAGGAAGTACCCTGTCCTTGGGCAACATGATCCTGCCAAGCCGCCAAACTTCCGTTGAAGAGATCCTCGGCATGCTTGTAATACACCAGGTTGTCCAGCGCCTTGTAATAACCGCCTACCGATGCCTGATGATGGCCGTAGCTGAAAGCAAAATTCAAACCACCTTGCAGAGAGGTCTCTGGCGAGATCTTCTCGACTGTAGGCACAATCATATCGAGCGACCACCCCACGGGCAAGCCTTCCAGCGTATGATAATACTGCACGAGACGGTCGAAGGTTGCCTCTGCCGAAAGGTGTTTGCTGATGCGAAAGCGTGCCGAAATGCCTGCTTCTGGATCGATATGCTTGTTTTCGTCTTCGTTTTGGTTATCGTTTTTGTTTCGATAATAGTTCATGCGGGCAAACGCCTTGAGGTCGAAGCGTTCAGGGATGGAGTATTCGCCTTGCAGGAAGGCATCGCCCAGCACGATGTCCGATTTGTTACGTACCGAAGCTACTTGTCCTGGCTCGAAGGTCGCCAGCTTCACCTTGGCTCCATAGCCCAGCTTCAGTCGCTCGGTCTTGTTCGTCGTACCATCTGCCTCGAAGGTTGTTTCCTTCAGTTCGGACATCAGCGAGAGGTGATTCTCCTTACCGCGGAAGATCTTGTCCTGCTTCTGCTGACTGCTGTAGTAGTTATAGGATGCCCCTACGTTCGCCACCGTTCGCTTGCCGTTCCAGTGCCATCGCAGCAGGCCGATGCCGTTCTTCCAACCCATCGACTCGTCCGAATCCACTTCGCGGCTGAAAGCATAATCGTCCAAACTGCCCATGCCCGAGGCTTCGAGCCAGCTGTTTCGGCTTGTCTTCCAATGCAGCTTGGCATAAAGATCTCCCACTTGGGCATTGAACCCATCCAGATCACCGAGCAGGTCGGGCAATGCCGAACGTATGGCGCGATACTCCCAGGTAAGGGGAGAGATACGGGCAGAAACCAGATAGGAGAGGTTCTTGCAGATGCGTCCCTCACTCTCCGCACTCAGCAGGAAGGTGTTGAGCGATATGCTGTGCTTCATCTTTTCATCTGGTGTCTTGCTTGCCACATTGAGGTGTGCCGCCGTGAAGTTATTCTCACGTCCGTCGAATCCGCCTTTGGTCAGGGTCACATCCTGCATGGCTGATTGTGGGATGATGGTGGTCATGCCCAGCAGATGCGAGTAGCCATAGACAGGTACACCGTCGAGCGAGAAGAGGTTATTGCCCATGTTGCTGCCACGCACATAGAATGCCGTTGTACCATCTGCACCCGTGGTCACGCCTGGCAGGTTCTGCACCCACTTGATCGGGTCACCTTCGCCCAGGGGAGACACTACGCTGCGGATGCCTCTGACGTCGGTTTCCAGCTTGCTTATCGTCAGCTGCTCGTGCTGAGTATGCGATACCAGGACATCGGGCAGGGTCCGCGTCTTCGCAATGCTATCCTTCTGCTCCACGTTCTGGGCGTGAGCAGATGAGATGATGGCGAGCAACGAAACCGCATGTAGTATTATTGTCTTTTTCATCAGCGTTTCTTGTAATATACATTGCTTATGCGAATGGAGTCAGCGGTGAAGATTGTCAAAGGCTTAGGGATAAAATCGAAGTTGATTCCGCCACTTTCTGAATTAAAGGAACTTGAATAGTTCGGTTGATATTCTTCAAGGAAGATGTAATCACCTTCGATATAATACTGTCTCTCTCCCATGAAAGAAGAGGCTTCGGGTGCATAGAGATAATTGGCAAAATATACATTTTTCCCTTTCTTCATGTAGAACTCATAAACAGGGAAGCCGAACTTATGAGTCTTCTGTTCGCCTTTCTGATCATAGTACAGAATGGCTAATCCGTCAGCACCTACCGGCAAGTCGTATGCAATCTTGCTTCCATCCCATATCACGTATTCACCGACGGTACGGACGGGATACCATGTAGTGTCGTTGAAAATCTCTGGCTCATCGCCATCGTCCTTACAAGCAGTAAATATTGTGCCAGCTGCAAGCAAGCAATGCAGCGCGCTCTTTATGAGTGCAAAGATATTTTTCTTCATAATCATAAATTATTAAAATGTAATACCCAAACCGTATGGTTTCATTACCCAATCTGACCTATATTCGGTTTTTGCACCGAAGATGCCAACACCGCCTTTGATATTGCTGAAGATGTTGTCACGCTTATAGATGGTGGTCATATCATCACTTTCCTGCTGTTGCTGATAGTGTATGGCTTCGAGTAGGTATCGGTCATAGTCATCGGAGACAGTCGTGAAGAATACTCCTCCTTTTGAGCCCAATGGTTGTTCCTTGTTAGGATTATCATACTCGTAAAATGATCCACTTACGATAAATACTCGATCCCAAATAAAATAATCAGAATCTACAAGGTCTGCATTGGTCCTGATGTATCGGCGATAGAGTGGATAGCCTTGCAGATAATTGCAAATCATATAAGGATACATTCCAATTAATGTTTCGAACTCAACTAAGTATGGCACATACGTATCCCCTGTCAAATTGAAATTATCTACATTGGGGTAATCGCTGCATATTTCATCAGCTATATGAGTCTCACCAGTTTTCTCATCGTAACAAACGGCATATATCCAAGTCTTTGCAGGGATGGCCACACCCCAATAAGCTGTGCCATTAAAACTATCTCCATATTTAACAAATCCAGAATCACTTGAAGTCATTCCTCCTTTGTGGACATAGCCTTCAACTCGAATCTGCTT
>JAZUEP010000031.1:0-19055 GCA_045640225.1 Bacteroidales bacterium
CTGTGGGTCGGTCAGGAAGGTTTCGGCAATAAACTTGGCTCGGAGAGGATCTCCGGGCATCAGGACAGTCTTGGCGAATGCGCCTTCAGGGGCTGAGATGTGAGGTGTTGCCATAGTGTTCAGAGATTAGAGATTAGTAATATGAATTGGTGAAATGTTGAATCGTGATTCGATATTGCGAGGGATTGTTGGCTCGACGAATCGATAGATCGATGTCTCGATTGATCGATGGTTCAAAGAACCGATTTCTCGAAGAATCGACGTCTCGACAAGCCGCAATCAGGAGTTCTGCATTAATCGTTGAGGCATTCAAGAATCCTGACGTTGGCCTTGCGAAGCTCTTCCGATGCCATGGCCAGATTCTTCGAGAAGGTCTCGAACGTGTCGGCGGCATTGTCGCAGAGGTCGGTCACCGACTTGACCAGCAGCACCGGCACCTTGTACAGCGAGCAGACGAAGGCAACGGCTGCAGCCTCCATATCCTTCAGCTCGCCATGGTTCTGACGGATGATCTCCTCGTCGCAAGGCTGCATGTCGAGCGACGAACCGGTGGTCACCTTGCCTTGCTTCAGGCCGAGGCGATTGGCCAGTTCGGACGTACCCCCCCAGACGGGATAGTTGCCCAAGGCCTGTGTGCCCCATGCATCGTCGCCAGGGACGCGACGGTCGTGGAACATCACGCCCGATCCCAGATACACATCGCCTATCTTGGCTCCATTGCGCTCGAAGGCTCCGCATGTGCCCGAGTTGATCACGAGGTCTGGCCCGATCTTCGAGATTGCCGCCATCGTTGCCACCGATGCCGCTTCGCAACCTACCAGATCCGAACCATGCTGCTCGCCGTTCAGGACGACGTATAGGTGGCCCCTATCCCCGGCCCTTCCCCCCGTGGGGGATGAAGGGAGTGAATTGTTACTGAGGTCGTTATTGCTTGTTTCGGTGCAGGCCTTGTCCGATGGGTCGCACACGGATTCGCCGATTGCCGTATTCCCTTGGCCTGAAAGTTCGGCCTTGGACGGAAGCTCTGCCTCATACAGCTTGCAGGGAAGAGGGTCGAAGAAGCCAGGGACTTCCTTCACGCCAAAGTGCTCAATGAATGGCTTTGCCTCGGCACGCATAGCCACAACGTAACAGATTTTCATAATGTCAGAACTCGGATGTGAAATGGAACTTGATGTGCGGGAAGTCCTGCTGAGCCATCTGCAGCACGTAGCCCGATTCGGCCAGGAAGACGTCGCGACCTTCCTTGTCGGCAGCGAGGAACTGCATCTTGCGGCGCTTGAAGTCCTTCAGCACTGCCTCATCGTCGCTCTCGATCCTGCAGGCCTTGTACAGCTTGATGGGTACCAAGCGGCACTTGGCGTTGTACTCGTGCTCGAGGCGGAACTGGATGACCTCGAACTGCAGCTGGCCGACCGTACCGATGACCTTACGGCCGTTGAACTGGTTGGTAAACACCTGAGCCACACCCTCGTTGGTGAGCTGCTCGATGCCACGGGCCAGCTGCTTGGCCTTCATCGGGTCGGCATTCTCGATGTACTTGAAGAGCTCAGGCGAGAACGACGGGATGCCTCGGAAGTTCAGTGCTTCGCCTGAGGTGATGGTGTCGCCAATCTTGAAGGTTCCGCCCGAATCCGGCAGGCCTACGATGTCGCCAGGCCATGCTTCGTCGATGGTCTCCTTCTTCGATGCCATGAAGCATGTCGGAGCCGAGAAGCGCATCTTCTGGTCGAGGCGGATGTGCTTGTACCATGCGTTGCGCTCGAACTTGCCCGAGCACACCTTGACGAAGGCGATGCACGAACGGTGGTTAGGGTCGATGTTGGCATGAATCTTGAACACGAAGCCCGTGAAGCCTTCCTCCTCAGGCTCGACCAGACGCTCGACCGTCTGTGTCGGACGTGGGGTAGGAGCGATCTGACAGAAGCAATCCAGCAGCTCGCGCACACCGAAGTTGTTCAGGGCCGAACCGAAGAAGACCGGTGCCAGATGTCCGTCCAGATACTCCTGAGCATCGAAGTCGGGATAGACACCCGACAGCAGCTCGACGTCCTCGCGCAACTGGTCGGCATCCTGCTCGCCTACACGGGCATCGAGCTCCGGATCGTCAAGGCTCTTGATGGCCACACTCTCCGAGATGGTCTGCTTCGAAGGGGTATAGAGGTTCAGCGACTCCTCGTACAGATTGTACACGCCCTTGAAGCGCTCGCCGATGTTGATAGGCCATGTCATAGGGCGGCAGGTGATGTGCAGCTCCTTCTCGAGCTCGTCCAGCAGGTCGAAGGGGTTCTTGCCCTCACGGTCCATCTTGTTGACGAAGACGATCACTGGCGTATTGCGCATACGGCAGACCTCCATCAGCTTGCGCGTCTGGCTCTCGTCGCCCTTGGCACAGTCGACGACGATGATGACCGAATCGACGGCCGTCAGCGTGCGGAAGGTGTCCTCCTGGAAGTCTTGGTGACCAGGGGTATCGAGGATGTTGATCTTGTATTCCTTGCCGTCCAGCTCGTAGTCGAACGACATGACCGACGTAGCCACCGAAATTCCGCGCTGACGTTCGATCTCCATGAAGTCCGAAGCTGCAGTCTTCTTGATCTTGTTGCTCTTCACCGCACCGGCCACATGTATGGCACCACCGAACAGCAGCAGCTTCTCGGTGAGCGACGTCTTACCAGCATCAGGGTGAGCGATGACGGCGAAGGTGCGCCGTTTCTGTATCTCTTCAGTTAATTGCGACATGTCTTTATATTTATAATGTGTTATGGGCGCAAATATACTGATTTTTCTCCGAATTTCCAAAACCTCGGCCTATCTTTTTCCTCCCATGTCCCTATCTTCGTCTGGTTCGAACCGTTTTGCCACATGCCAATGCCATCCGAGGCGGTGATAACAAGGGTCGATGGTCATGGTTTCGGCTTCTTCACCGTCACACGAGATTCGGCCAACTTCATCTTCGGCCCTTACACGGGTTGACGTCCTTTGCCCGTTGTGGCGAGTTACAGTTTTTTTGCCGAATGCGCTTCCACAAATCGAGCAAGCGTATTTTGCAAGTAGGGGCGAACCATCGAAAAAGTGATGGAGAGTTTTTTGCAGCCGAAGCAACGCCCATAAAATCGAGGAAGCTCATTTTGCCGGCAAAATAACCTCCATAAAAACGAGGAAGCGCAATTTGCTGGCGAAAAACTCTTCATAAAATCGAGGAAGAGCAGTTCGCTGGCGAAATGCACTCCATAAAAACTCGGAAGCACAATTTCCTGCCGGAATGAACTTGCACAAAACGAGGAAGCGCAGTTCATCGGTAAATTGCACTTCCTCGTCTTGAGCGACAGATATCAGCCTCGATAGACCATCGGTATGTGGCTATTCCTCACGATATTCCAGTACATCTCCTGGCTGACATTGCAGTGCCTCACAGATGGCTTCGAGAGTCGAGAAACGGATGGCTCGACTCACACGAAGAAGAGCGCAACGCCACAGACACTGATGATGGCACCCAGCACTTCGCGCCAATGGATCGGCTGACGGAAGATGAGGTAGGTAGGCAGAATAATCAGCACGGGCGTCATGGCCATGATGGTTTGTGCAATGCCGATCGAGGTGTAGAGCGTAGCCATCAGCGAGAGGCTGACGCCAATGAAGGGGCCAGTGATCGTTGCACCCAGAGCGGCCAGCATCGTACGACCGCTACGGATACCCTTCAGAAGTCCGTCGCCCTGACGCTTGATCGATGTCCAGAGGCTGAAGCCTATCAGTCCCGTGATGGCGCGTATGGCTGTCGACGCAAAAGGCAGCACGATGGCCGTCGTTCCGCCATGATCGAAGCTGATGCCTAATGCCTGAACCGTCTGCTCGTAATGCAGTAAGCCCTTGGCGCTGAGTACAAGGCCGACGCCTTGTCCGATGCCTGCACCGATGCCGAACAATACACCTCGCAAGGGCAGTGACGATGATTGTGCCTTGTCCTTTCGTGGACGATAGATGGCCGTAGCGATGCCGGCAACGGTGATGAGCATGCCTAAGATGGCCAGCCATGACATGTGCTGACCCAGCAGCATCCATCCGAACAAGGCTGCCGACGGTGGCGCCAACGTCATCAGCAGCTGGCCGTAACGCGAGCCTATCAGGATGTACGAATTGAAGAGGCAGAAGTCGCCCAACACGTAGCCAACCAATCCCGAAAGCGACAGCCAGAGCCATGTGTCGGCATCGGCACCGACGGGATAAGGACTGCCCGTAAACCACCACATGACGGCCGCCAGCATCAGCAGCGACAACGACATTCGTACCACATTGAAGGGCAGCGAACCCATGCGCTTGCTTGCCACCTCGGCAAACATGGCGCAAGCCGTCCATGAGAGAGCGACGGCCACCGAAATCAGTTCTCCTTTATACATATTATTATATATGAGAGGTCAAAAGTGAGGTCCCTCTGAAGGGATAAATTGTTACTTTGGGAGGATAACGAGCCGCAAAATTACATTTTTTCGGCCTAAACAACAAAAAATCGACAGAAAAAAAGTCGTTTTCTTGTAAGTTTTATTTTTTATGCTTATTTTTGCACCTGTTATTTTACAAAATACATATTACCGATTATTGTAATGAAAGCACGTTTTCTTGCAGTTGCCTCTCTGCTGGCAGCATTCTCTCTGTTTCCGGCACGGCTGGAAGCTACTCATTTTATGGAATTGAAGGTCGTGGACAAGGATTACCTGATGCTCCACTTCCGCGACGGTGAGGTGCACTATCGCGACGATGCCACCGGCCCAAGCGCTTACCTGGGTCACTCGTTTGCCGATGGCGATGATACGCTGAAGGTCTTCGGCCCAAGGCTCGATGCCGAGGTGGCCAAACTGGCTGCCGGATGGACCATCACGTCGACCGACGACCGCTCGTTCGGCCAGCAATCGGCCACCGCTGCATGGCGTAAGAGCAAGCCAATGAACACCGATCATACGCTGCAGAGCGAACTCGATCACTGGATCTTCCTGCAGCTGCCACAATCCATGCGTCAGGGTTGTACCTATAGCGTCAACATCCCGCAAGGGCTTGGCTCGGATGCCGGTCAGGCCCAGGTGAAGTTCGACATCTGGTCGTCGCAATCCGAGGCTGTACACGTCAATGTCCTCGGCTATACTCCATCAGAACCAAAGGCTGCCGACCTCTATCTGTGGCTGGGCGAAGGCGGTCAGCGCGACTATAAGTCGTTCGAAGGCCGTAAGGTTTACCTCTACAACGTCGACAATGGCCGCAAGCGTCAGGTCGGTAAGGTGCAGTTCTGGAAGCCTGCTTCCGATGCTCAGCTCGAGGCCAACAAGCGCAATATGACCGGTTCGGATGTCTGGAACATCGACTTCGCATCGACCGCCCCTGGCCGCTATCGTCTGGTAGTCGAGGACGTTGGTTGCAGCATGGACTTCGACATCAGCACTGACCTCTATCGCGAGCCTTTCCGTTACTCGGTTCGTGGTTACTACTATATGCGTCTGGGCGAGCCTATCGATTCGAAGGTAACGCCTGTTCCTCGTCAGCCTCAGTTCATTCCTGAGGTCGATCCGGTGGGCTTCACCGTATATAAGACCGACCTTCAGCCCTGGCACCCCGATTGGCGGAAGCTTCGTGGCGATGTCTGGGACGAGCCTCACTTCAAGCCAGCCTTGCAGTCGGCCTTCTGGCAGCATCGTCTGCCCGGAAATCCGGTCAATACCGAGGTTCGAGGCGGCCATTCTGATGCCTTCGACTGGGATCGCCATCTGGCTCACGTATCGAACATCTACGACATGCTGTTGCCCTACATCCTTACCGACGGCCGCATCGGCGACGACGACCTGGGCATCCGCGAGAGTGGTAACGGCATCCCTGACATCATCGACGAGGCACGCAACGAGGTCGACTTCTTCCTGAGCATCCGCGACGGCGAGGCCTACTCGCAGGGCGTCACCAATCCGTCGACCGAATGGACCATCATGTTCCAGGCCGGCTGTACTACGATGGCTGCCTGGGCCAATGCTGCCAACTGTGCCATTACGGCCGAGGCCTTCCGCATCAATGGCAACGACTCGCTTTGCCAGTATTATACCACCGAGGCTATCCGTGCCTTCCGTTTTGCCAGCCGTCAGGACAATCAGCAGCTCGACGACCAGCAGGACATCGGCAGTGCCCGTATGCGTGGTCGCGACTTCAAGCAGATGGCTGCAGCCTTCCTCTATAACGTGACCGGCGATCGCGAGTGGGAGGACGTCATGGCTGCCGAAAGTATGGTCAAGGGTCCGGATTCGAAGATCTTCAGCAAGGAGCGTCAGTCGCACTACCAGATCTGGGCCACCGCTGCCTATCTGGCTTGCCCTCGCGAACGTCATTACCCCGAACTCTACCAGAACATGAAGGCCAGCGTCGATGCACAGGCCGACGAGAATAACGTTCAGTACATCAGCCAGCGACCTTCGCGTCGTGCTGCCAACGATCCTCGCTGGCAGGTGTCCGAGAACCTGCAGCTCGTCATGATGGCTCACTACATTGCCACGACGCCGGCACGTCGTCAGCTGCTCGAGAAGGCCATGTATCTCGAAGCCGGATGGGGCCTTGGCCGCAATCCGTCGAACACCGTCGAGATGACCGGCCTCGGCCAGCGCCATATCACCGACTGCTACACCACCGGCCGTAATGACGGAAGCCCTGAGTCGCATCCAGGTCAGACGCCTTTCAACGGCACCGAGACGTGGTCGCCCAACAATGGTGGCGATGCTCGCATCCTGCTCAACCGTTGCTATCCCGACTGGAACAACGGCGGCTGGCCACAGCAGGAGTCGTTCTTCAATCAGCGCTACCTCTGGGTCAATGGCGAGTTCACTCCACGCGAGACGATGCGTGGCAAGATGGCCCTGCTCGGCTACCTCTACGGCATTCGTCGCTAACCTTGCGAGGTGCAGAATTTGCGTCGAAATCATGCATTTCGGCCACCGTTAGTCATTTTTTCGGCCGATTGTTTGGCTGTTGACCGAAAAACACTTATCTTTGCACCGCAAACAACTACCGACCAATTCATCATTTACATTACATTAAATATTATTATTACTCATGAATCCAAACGAGAAGGGCTCTAAGTCCTATTTGTTCTCCATCGTACTCGTGGCAGTCCTCGGCGGCTTGCTGTTCGGCTACGACACGGCTGTGATTTCGGGTGCCGAGAAGGGCTTGCAGGCCTTCTTCATGGGCGCCACTGACTTTGTTTACACTGACTTCTGGCACGGCTTTACGTCGTCAAGCGCCTTGATCGGCTGTATCATCGGTGCTGCCATCTCTGGTGCACTGGCCTCGAACTGGGGTCGTAAGAAGTCGCTGATCTTTGCCGGCGTGATGTTCTTCATCTCGGCATGGGGCTCGATGAGTCCTGAGACCATGGTACTGCCTAAGGGCGAGCCTAACATGACGCTTTTCATCGTCTTCAACATCTATCGCGTCATCGGTGGTGTTGGCGTAGGTCTGGCTTCGGCCGTCTGCCCAATGTACATCGGCGAGATTGCTCCATCGGGTATCCGTGGTATGTTGGTCAGCTGGAACCAGTTTGCCATCATCTTCGGCCAGCTGGTTGTCTACTTCGTCAACTTCTTCATCCTGGGCGACCATACCCAGCCACTGATCGAGAGCATCGGCCAGGGCCTGAACCAGCTCAATCCTAACAGCGATCCTTGGACCATCGAGAACGGCTGGCGCTACATGTTCGGCTCGGAGATGGTTCCTGCCGGCCTCTTCGCCCTGCTTATCTGCCTCGTGCCTGAGACTCCACGCTACCTCGCTTCTGTTGGTCAGGACCAGCAGGCCGAGAGCATTCTGGCCAAGATCAATGGTGCCAGCAAGGCCAAGGAGATCCTGCGCGAGATTAAGGAGACCATGACCGTGAAGACCGAGCCATTGATGACCTATGGCTTCCTCTGCATTTTCGTGGGTATCATGCTCTCTGTCTTCCAGCAGGCTGTCGGCATCAATGCCGTGCTCTACTTCGCTCCACGTATCTACGAGGCAATGGGCTTCGACAATCCTATGGTGCTGACTGTCTTCAACGGTATCGTCAACCTCGGCTTCACCTGTGTGGCTATCTTCACCGTCGAGAAGCTTGGCCGTAAGCCATTGCTCATCGTTGGTTCGCTCGGTATGGCCCTCGGTGCCTTCGGTGTGGCTTGCACCTTCGGCAACGACGATATGATGCTCCTCTGCATGATCTCGCTGATGGTTTACTCGGCTTCGTTCATGTTCTCATGGGGCCCAATCTGCTGGGTACTCATTGCCGAGGTATTCCCTAACACCATCCGTGGCGGTGCCGTGGCTATCGCTGTAGCCTTCCAGTGGATCTTCAACTGGATCGTCTCTACCTCGTTCGTGCCTATGGCCAACAGCCTTGGCTTCTGGTTCGTCTATGGCATGTATGGCGTCATCTGCGTCATCGCTGCACTCTTCGTCTGGAAGCTGGTTCCTGAGACCAAGGGCAAGACCCTCGAGGATATGACCAAGCTCTGGAAGAATCAGGGTAAGTAATTCGTTAACGCAACTGAATACGGGCCCTATGGCAATGGCTGTAGGGCTCCGAAATGACAGATAATCTATTTACTAACAAAAACATTCTTTATTATCACTATGGAAAGAACTTTGGTATTGCTGAAGCCTTGCACCATCCAGCGCGGTCTGGTAGGCGAGGTGCTGAAGCGTTTCGAACAGAAGGGCCTGCGTATGGTAGGCATCAAGATGATGCAGCTCAGCGACGAGATCCTGGCCGAGCACTATGCTCACCTCGTTGATCGTCCATTCTTCCCTGGCCTGAAGCGTTCGATGCAGGCTACTCCGGTTATCGCACTCTGCTACGAAGGCGTAGGCGTAGTCGATGTAGTGCGTCAGATGGCTGGCGTAACCAATGGCCGTAAGGCTCTGCCAGGAACCATTCGTGGCGACTTCTCGATGAGCGGCCAGATGAACATCGTTCACGCCAGCGACTCGGTCGAGAATGCTGCTATCGAGGTTAAGCGCTTCTTCCGCGACGAGGAGCTCTTCGAGTACTCAGGCGTTGCTTGCATGGCTTACGGCTATGCCGAGGACGAGAAGTAATCCGAGTAACAGAGATTAATATATAATAATCCCCTCGCTATAATCACTGTAGCGGGGGGATTATTTAATATTTGATATTTATTATTTACTTCGCATCGTTCTCGCGAATCTCTACTCGTCTGATCTTGCCCGAAATGGTCTTTGGCAGCTCGTCGACGAACTCGATGATACGAGGATACTTGTATGGGGCAGTCTCCTGCTTCACATGGTCTTGCAACTCCTTGATCAGTTCCGGACCAGCCTTCTCCTTGTATTCGGCCGAGAGGACTACGGTAGCCTTGACCACCATGCCGCGGATCTCGTCCGGAACACCCGTGATGGCACATTCAACGACGGCATCGTGTGTCATCAGTGCTGATTCTACCTCGAATGGGCCGATGCGGTAACCCGATGACTTGATGACATCGTCGGCACGCGATACGAACCAGTAGTAGCCTTCCTCGTCGTAATATACTACGTCGCCCGTGTAATAGATGCCGTTGCTATGAGCCTTCTCGGTCAGGGCTGGGTTGCGGTAGTATTCCTTGAACAGGCCATAAGGACGGCCCTTGTCCGTACGGATCACCAGCTGGCCGTTCTCGTGTGGCTTGCAGTGATTGCCATCGTTGTCGAGTACATCCACGTCGAATTGTGGGTTGGGCATACCCATCGAACCTGGATGTGGTTCAACGTAGGGATAGGTACCCAGTACGAGGGTGGTCTCGGTCTGTCCGTAGCTCTCGTAGATCATGATGCCTGTCTTCTCTTTCCACTCCAGGAAGACGCTTGGATTCAGCGCCTCGCCGGCCGTGGTACAATACTCGAGCGACGAGAGGTCGAACTTCGACAGGTCCTCGCGTATCAGGAAGCGGTATACCGTTGGAGGTGCACAGAACGACGTGATGTGGAAGTCCTGCATCACCTGCAGCAGGTTCAGTGGCTCGAAGCGACCCTCGAAGTCGTAGACGAATACCGTGGCACCGGCCAGCATCTGACCATAGAACTTGCCCCATACAGCCTTGCCCCAACCGGTATCGGCCAGCGTCAGGTGCAGGCTGCCGTCGTGTACATTGTGCCAGTAACGGGCCGTTACGATGTGGGCCAGCGGGTAGGTATAGTCGTGCATTACCATCTTAGGTTCGCCCGACGTGCCCGATGTGAAGTACATCAGGAAGTTGTCCGTCTTTCGGTTCTGACCTTTCTGGCTTACGAACTTCGGAGCGTCGAACAGGCCTTTCCAGAAGTTTTCCCATCCCTGAGGGACAGCTGGGCCTATCGAGATGCAGTGTTGGAGAGAAGGGCTGAAGGCACGGGCGCGTATTACGTTGCGCAGAATCTGTGTATCGCCTACGGCTACGATAGCCTTAATCTCGGCTTCATGACAGCGGTAGATGATGTCCTTGTCCGTCAGCAGATGTGTTGCAGGGATGGCTACGGCTCCGATCTTGTGCAGGGCTACCATCGTAATCCACCATGCCATACGACGCTTCAGGATCAGCATCACGCGATCGCCACGCTCGATGCCCAGGGTCAGGAAGTAGCTGGCTGCCTGATCCGTGATCTCTTTGTACTCGCGGTAGTTCATGTGCTTCACGTCGCCGCGGTCGTTGGTCCAGAGGATTGCTTCCTTGTCGGGTTGCTCTGCCGCAAAGGCATCCACAACATCGTAGCCGAAGTTGAAATCGTCCGGTACCTGCAGCTGGTAGTTCTGCATGAAGTCCTCGTAGCTCGAGAATTCTGTCTGCTTCAAGAAACGCTCTATCATGTTCTTTCTTCGAATAACAAATAACAGGTTACTAAAATCTAATCGTTATGATTGGTTCCACGCTGCAAAGATGAGAATTTTTAATGATTTTTGCAATTGTTTCCCTCTCGGAACCGCATTATTTATTATTATTTGGGCATTTTTGCGCTGATTTCTCCTTTTATTCTCGAAATTTTAACACAAAATAAGATTTCGACTACAATCTTCGTCGCTTTTTTAGCGTATTTCCCGTTGTCAATCGAAGCATTTTTACGGTTATCGGTAGGTTTAGGCCGTCCATCGGACAAAGAATTTACCATTTTTTACGATAGTCTTGTCATCATCGTACCTTTTTCCTTATAATAATATATAAGGTGTAAACCGCCTCGTGCTGCGCGATGTGAACTATACCGAACTCATCCAGCACATCCTTCGCATCAACCCCGACATCGAAATCCGCCGCGAACTGGCGTGAAGCTACTTCTTGCTAAATCTTAGCGAAAGCCTTCATCGGAATGCAGATGTGCGGACTGATCCATTCCAGGTAGAGCTGCTGATCGTCTTCGTGACGGAAGATGGCAACGTCCATTTTCGGATCCACGAGTCGCAATCCGGGATGTTGCTCCAGCTCCACCCGGAAGTCTGCCTCCTCAGCCCCATTGCTGATAGTGGCTGTAAGAAATCTGCGACTGATTGCGATGTCGACAATTTCGTAACCATCCTCCAACGTCACACCATCCGATTTCATCATCTCAATGATGATCTTCTTCTCATTGACTCGTATGAAGTCCTTGTACCATGCTATCCATTTCCCTTCTTCCTTCATTATTCGATGCTTGTCGTCTACCCAATGCAGATCGGAGGGGAAGGGGAACTTGATGCAGGTCGGACTATCCGAATCGAGTGGCTCCAGGTGTAGGTTGTGGCGCTCCTCGTCATACTCATACAGATAGCGCACCACTTGCTTTTCGCCTGCTTCATCACGGAACTGTACGAACGCAAGACTGCTGGTCTCGCCCGTCTCTGGTTCCATCATCCAGAAGGCGAAGCAACGCTTCGGAACCAGATTCGTATCCATCTGCGAGGCATCGACCTCAATACAATCGTAGCGTCCACCCGTTGCGCCCTCTGGCTCTACCTCGAAGAAGATAAAGACAGGGGCAGAATTCTTCGTCAGTGAATCGTGTTCCATCCAGATCGAATCGGTCGATATTGGCAGCAGCCTTAACGAACTCAGAGTGTTGATGCGAAAGTCCGGGTCAGTGAAGCTTTGCACAAGAAATACCGTTCGAAGGGTATTCGTCCACAGATTTCCACCTCCTGTCATTTGTTTAAGTTCTGACCGATAGGCCTCGGCCATCTCCTTCAGCATCTTGTTCTCTGGCTGTAGTGCTTGCATGTGCTTGTACAGACTCTCCAACAGCTCTGTACCCTGTTTGGCAATCTTTCCACGATATGCGCACGCTATATTATTATAAATGACGTAATAGATCACGATCAGCTGTGCATATTGCATCGGATGTTCACGGCTATAGTCCAGCAGGCATTCCCAATCCGGAAGGTTGAGCACACGGCGCATCCCATGCACATCGCGAAGCAGAAGGGCATGGAGCGTCTGTTCTGCCAGTTCATGTGCATCTGCCGATAGTTCAGTAGCCTTTTCCTGCACCTCCTTCCATAGGTCTTTTGCCGTCAGGATGACGTTGACGTATTCGCATATCTCTTCGTCCGACAGTTCATATTCCTCCCGGATTCTTCGCCATACTTCCTCTATCGATCCATCGCCCGCCTCGCCCTTGGTTATGCGATACATCTGCGTCGTGCCTGTATAACCGATTTCCTTAGCCAACCCCGAAGCCGAGGTAGCAAACGCCTTCAGCCGTATCAGCTCGTTGATGTACCATGCTTTGTCGTGTTCTGCCATATTTGTCGTGATTTTTGTGCAAAGATAAGGCAATTCTCTGAGATGAGCAACAAAAAGCAGTACCAAAGTCACGGATTTTGGTACTTTTTCTCTCACAACTCGTCTTTTTTCATCCATAAAACGGACAAATACAGTCTATTTTTCTATCTTTGTCGCGTGAATTCGCAGAAAAAGATACCCCACCGATACAACCTATCGAAAAAGTTTGTATCTTTGTGCCGCCTAACGATGATTCCATCCATTGTTAGGAGACATAACGAGTAAAGGCGTCTTTATTTATCGGTTTAGCGAATCTGGAAAATTCAATATTTGAACCTCGATGAATAATGATCCTTTGCCTGGGTTGTATATACGTCCGTCTGTCATTTTGAGGCAGTCGGTCAATGCATACAATTCTGGCGTGGGGTATCATCTCAATCATTGTTCAAAGGTTTTCCAGAGCCCGCTAAAGATGAAAGAGACTGCACTCACGCCTTTTTTATGTTCTATAGCATATAAAAAGAACAAAACGCAACAAAAATATGAAAAAATGGTACCCCGATGATACAACTTAACGAAAAAGTTTGTATCTTTGTCGCGCCTAACACCGAGGTTCGCCTCATGTTGGGAGACATAGCAAGTAAAGGTGTCTTTACTCAACCTCTTTTGCAAATCTGGTAAATTTTCAATAGACGAGGTGAATGTAATTACACCCAAGCTGAATTGTAATGCCGTATTGGTATTGCATATCGTCGTTATTATATATGTTAGGCTCATCCTATACATATATATAATAGGTATGCGTATCCCATGCTTCATATACAGTTCAGGCGTGGGGTACCATTCTTTTTTCATCGTCTAAAGGTTTTACCAGAACCCGCAAAAGGTGAAGCAAAGAAGTTCTCACGCCTTTTTTGCGTTTGTCTGTACCGCTAACCGATCCATAAAACACGCTGACTCCTGAGAACTCTGCCAGTGGAAAACTCATCACAACCTTATGCCTCTTTTCCGAGTAACCACCAAGCAACGTTCCAGTTGCAATGGCATCCGCATTGAGCCCGGCATGTCAGTACAAGTCGTGACCAACAGTTTTAGTGATCCTATCCATACCAACGGTGGCCAGCCGGTCATCGACGCCTTCATGCGCGTCTACGGCATCGACATCAAGAAGGCTGGATGTTTGAATTCGGTGTATTTGAATTGTGAGAGGATAGGATGATAAACAGTGCGTTTTTATGTTTGAAGGGAAAATTGCAAAAGCATTAGGAGGAGGCATGTTCCCAGAAAAGGATATGCTCAAGATTGTTCATAACCATGCCTTTATTGCAGCGATTGTTGTTGCCCTCCCATTGTTTGGTCTCGATTGGATTATTTTCTGTGGAGTTCTTTGGCACATGTACTCAGCTCTTAGTGAAAAGGTAGGAGTTCCATTTGGATGCGGCTCTGTAATCGTTGGCCTTTTAGTCAATATCGCAATTACTATCGGAGTTGACATCTTTGGTACATTCATTCCTGTTTTGGGTTGGCTAACCACAGGTGGACTTGTTTATCTACAGTTCTATCTCTCAGGAAAGGGTTATATCGAAACATTAAAGAAAATGAAATAATAAAAATTACAATTATGGCAGAAACACCTAATGAGAAACAAATTCTCGACAGCCAGAAGCATTATAGCGAAGATGGGTTGTGGGATAAGATGAAGTCTGTATTCAAGAAAGCAGGCATCAAAGTGATTTACCTTGCACTCGTATTGTATTACACCGTGAGTGCAGACTCTACTCCAACTGCAAAGAAAGGCATCATCTATGGAGCACTCGGATATTTCATCCTTCCCATTGATTTGATTCCCGATGCAATCCCTGTAGTTGGTTTCAGCGATGACCTCGCTGCTCTCGTTGCTTGCGTAGCAGCTGTTTCTATGTGCATCACTCCCGCCATCAAGCAGCAGGCCGAAGATAAGCTCAAAGATTGGTTCGGAGAGTTCGATAAGAATGAGATTAAAGGATTAATCAAGTAGAATAATAAAAACGATAATATGTCTAGATTACATTGTCCTAAATGTGGTTATGTTTGTAGTCAATCATCTGATATTGCTAGATCAATTGGAACTGTTGGTGTCGCTGTCGGAGTTGTTGGAGCATTAAGTTTTTTAGTGGGAGGCCCTATTGGTGCGGCTGTAGGTGGAGGCATCGCAGGTAAATTGGCCACACGCGCAGCTACAACGGCAGGCAAAGAAGCCGGGAAAGCCATTTGTGGAAACTGTCCTAAGTGTGGTGCTCGTCTTTCTGCTGACGGTGATTTGTATAAATAACAGAAGACTCTCGTGACTCACATCTCCAAGTGCCAAAACTATATAAAAAACCACTAGTGTCCTAAACATTTAGGACACTAGTGGAAAAGAATTATGGCTGAAAAAATAGATCAAAGTACCATGATGAAATGCATGGACTGGGCTTATGACAAAGCAGTAAATGGAATACCAGGATTGGATTCTGCAATAGAAATGGCAGAGAACTATATGCACGATTCTTCATCAATGAGAGATAACGCAAACTCTCTTATTCGCTGGCAAAATTCGAAATCAGCAATCAGCGGTTTTGCTACAAGTTTTGGTGGGTTTACTACCATGTTAGCTACATTACCTGCAAATATTACTAGCGTTCTATATATCCAAATTCGCATGATTGCTGCTATTGCATATATGGGAGGTTATGATGTTAAAGACGATAGAGTGAAGACGATGGTATATGCTTGTTTGGTGTCAACTTCTGGAGCTGAGGTATTCAAAAATGTAGGTGTTAGAATCGGTGAAAAAGTAGCTATAAATGCGATTAAAAACATTTCTCGTGAGACGTTGACCAAAATCAATCAAAAGGTAGGTTTTAAATTAGTTACTAAATTCGGCGAGAAAGGCATCGTTAATTTAGGAAAAGTTATTCCGATTCTTGGTGGGTTTATTGGGGCTACAATAGATGGGTTCGCAACAAATACAGTCGGGAATGTAGCTAGAGATGCTTTTATTCCAGAATAAATACCCTTTTATGCTTTTGATAATTACAAGAAAATTCAAAACTACATTGACCTTCAAGAGACAGTATAACGGACTCGGAAAAATTAGAATATAAACATCGTTCAATTTGTATATTATTCTATTCCTGTTCAATAATATAATAAAAAATCGATAACAGAAGACGTTTCTTAATATTACTTGTTTACCACAAAATCTATAAATACAAAGGTGGACAAGCTGATCAAGAAGTAAGCTCTCGTCTTCAATTTTTACCAACTGTTCATTCCGAGGATCCGGAATGATTAACATCAAATAATAAAATGGAATTTTGGACAAGTTTGGGAATTTGGGTAGCAAAACAAGCATACTCTGCCTATCAGAGGAATTCAGAACAAGAACGTAGGCGTCAAGAACGACAGAATATGTGCTTGGCAATTAGTATTGTTGCTGCAATAATACTTACTGTTCTCACAATATTCTTGCTTTACCATTATTGTTCTTTCATGACTGAAAATATATCAGTAGTTAATTGGGGATCGATCATTCTTAGTTCTTTGTTCTTGTTGATTGTTCTCCTTTTCATGACAGATGGTTCTTTCAGTGCTTCCATATTTATATCTGCCCTAATCATTGGAGCAATATGGTATTTTTGGCCAACTATATTTGAAAATTTATCATATTCAGTTTGGATATTTGGAATTGAATCAACAATCACAGTATTTTTTTTGCTTTTTGTCGTTCTCTTTGGGATAACTAGCTCTATAGCTGATTGCTAATTCCAGTAAGCATCGATATGAAATAATAATGCATCTTATACAATTCAAGGCTTGAAATCCGCTATGCAAAAGCCATCGCCAATCTGCAAATGTTTTTTAAGTTTTCAAAAATAACACAAATATGAGTTACGGGAAAAATGATGTTGTCAACGCAGCAACCAAACTTGCGAGATTAGTAAACGGAGGTGTCATTGGCTACTATGCAGGAGGTAAAACTTCTGCTGTCATGAAACAGATAGTGCCAGAACAATTAATTGATGTCGTAGATAGGCACAAGAAAGTTCAGTTAGGTTCAAGTCTTGCCCAGAGCTTCGTTCCTGGAGCTGGCCTTGCGGCCACAGCTGTTGCTGTAGCATCACTCTGGAAGATGTATTATGACATCAATCAAGTTCTTGGCATCAAGATAAGTGAGAACGCGGGAAAAAGCCTTACTTCTGCTATTCTCACAAATTTAAGTTCTGCTGCAGCTCAAGGTGTAGCAACAGTGGTCAGCGAAGGTGCAAAATTCATCCCATTTGTTGGATGGATTGCAAGTGCAGGTATAAGTGCGGCAACCTCGACGGCTATCGTATATGGTGCAGCATACTTATATCTAAATGCTCTTTCTGCAATGTATAGCGCTAAAGGACAATTCGATTTTGATTATTTAGAATCAGAAATATTAAACGATAGCGATTGTGAATATTCATTAGCTGATTCTGAAATATCATGTCCTTCGTCTCATTTTTATTCGAATAATCCCCAAAAGAATGATGCAATTACAATATGCAGCATTGTTGCAGATAACCTTGGATTGGAACTTGAAGGCGTTTCTCCTGATTCTGATCTTGAGGATGACTTAGGTGCTGATGAGGACGATATCGTTGAAATCATGGAGACAATAGAAAATAGATTCGGGGTAAATCTAGGTGATGCAGATTCTATAACCTATGTCGATGATTTTATTGAAAAAGTCGTTGGAGAGTCTTTCTTTGGTGATAATCTTTTTGAAGAAGATGATGAAGAGGAGGTAAATGATGTCATAAATGAAAAATTTTCATTTACAATACAACGCCGTTATATAGCTAACGATGGTAATTTGCATCTTATCGGCAAAGTCGATTCTGGAATTATTGAGGTCGGTGATTACATTGTGCCACAAGACTCCGATGGTGTAGGTCATGGTTGGAGACTGATCACAGCTCTACGTATAAATAATTCTTTAGTTAAGTCATTATTAAAAGGACAACAAGGAGATATTGTTATTAATGCTGAAAATGCAGATGTTATTGAAAACTGTTCTACTATTATTAATCTAGAGGAAGATGGTGGACAAAGTCATTTTCGATTTGAATTCTCAGACTTCTGTGATGCTGTAGATAACTTCACTGAATTGTTGGCAGATTATGAAATGCTGGAGGCACACGACGATGATCTCTCAAGATTCATAGAACATGACTTCGTTACAGAAAGTGTGAGAAATGAGTTCTATTTCTTGGACTCTTTATACGCTTTGTATTTCATCAAAACATATAATGACGGATTTGGCGACATTACAATCGACCAGGTTAAAAACGCAGCGAAAATTGCAATGTCAAAGTCCGAACTTATTGATTACAATGAAGATGAGGAATACAACTTGACTAAAACTCTATCTCGGATTGTGTATTACAAATATGTAGTCGCAAATGACTCAAAGAGAAGAATGGAGATTAACACGATTCCTTCTTCCTTTGACGATAATAGTAATGCACTTTTGTCACCGTATTTCTGGCAGTCCTTGTGTTCTTCAATTGTTAATGACGGTCAAAGTAAATGCACTGGAGATTCTTTTGAGAAGAATGAACAGGAGTATATTGATGAAGTCCGAGATTGTCTCTCTGATGGCGAAATTGGACCACGCGAGCGCCGTCTGCTTGAAAAGATCCGTGAAAAACTCGGTATTTCTCATGAGAGGGCAGTAGAACTTGAAGCCACTTTGTCATTGACTCAACTTACAGACGAAGAGCAAGAATACTTGACAGAATTCAAAGAGTGTGTAGTCGATGGTATGGTTTCTGCTAAAGAGCGTCGTTTACTCGAAAAGATGCGCATAATGCTTGGAATAACGGAGCAAAGAGCAAAAGAGTTAGAGTCAAACTATTGCAAGAAATAAACTTGTCACGCCCAGAAGGACATTGATACTCTTGAATCATTGTCCTTCTGGGCAACATAGAATAAATGAAAACCACAACCCTAGAATTCCCCCACAACGCCCGTCGAACTTACACGGCCGTACGTCATCTATTTGAGATGAAACGCACACAGTTCTCTGGCGTTAGCTTCAATGATGACCTGTTCATCGTTGAGGCTCGCCATGGTGCATGGCTATCTCCATTCTCGGAGAAAGTGAAGATGAAGGTGGTGGCTACCAGCAGCCAGACATGTAAGGTAGTGATAGAGTCTTCATCACGATCTATTCTCAATCTGCTGAACTTTGGTGCCAATAAAGGAAATGTGTCAGACCTCAGCGACTACATCAACAACGAAGTGTATAAGCTGTGCCAACCTGGGGAGATTCCAATGACG
>JAZUEP010000032.1:0-4922 GCA_045640225.1 Bacteroidales bacterium
CGACTACAGCAATGTACAACACGTGGGTCATGCACTCTACAACCAGTCATTTGGCAGCAATACGCTGACCCTAGGTGCCGACTTTCTGCATGACTATCTGACCACCTATCAGTTCCTCGATAATGCAGAGCGAGAGCAGAATAATGCAGATGCTTTTGCACAGTTCGACTGGAACCCGACCCCACAGTTCGACATCGTGGCCAGTGCACGCTATGACTACTTCTCGGCCTCCGCCTCGCAAGCGCTGACTCCACGTCTGGCCGCCATGTACAAGTGGCGTCACTTCTCCGTTCGTGCCTCCTACGCTGGCGGCTTCCGTGCCCCATCGCTCAAGGAGATGTATATGCACTACGATATGGGCAATATGGGCTACATGATCTATGGCAATCCGGATCTTGACCCCGAGAAGAGTCACAACTTCAATCTCACCTTCGAGTACAATGGTCGCATTAACAACAGCGGTTGGCTCGACGGCTCGTACAACATCACACTGATGGGCTACACCAATATCTTCGACAAGCGCATCACGACCGTTGGCCGCTGGTGGTATGTCGATCCTGATACTCACGAGACGATACTCACGACCGATGAGAGTGTAGCAAAGAAGTATAATCCAGATGGAACGGAAGGCGCGCTGTACTGGAATGAAGATGGTGTCACCGTCAAGGGGATTGACCTAAGCGTACAATACCGTATGAAGATGGGACTTGGGTTCAAATACAACTACGCCTACATGCACGAGAGTGGCAATGTGGTGGATTCACAATTCACACAGCCACGTGCCCATACGATGACCTGGCGTGTGGATTATGACCATCAGTTCTGCCGCTTCTATGCGTTGAATCTTGCGTTGACAGGTCGTCATCTTGGTAAGCCTGTGAGCCAGCGAGAGAATGTAGATCAGGGATACACCCTCTGGAAAGGTACGCTACAGCAGCGCCTGTGGGATGGTATCAGTGTCAATTTCTCTGTTGACAACATCTTCAACTACAAGCCCGAGAGCTACTATTTTACTTCACCCATGACGATTGGTACAACCTGGAGCCTGGGCGTCGTATTGGATATTGACCGCATTGTATCTAAATGATTTATCACTCATGAATATCAAGACCAAACGCCGTGTGCGTTATTCACTGATCATTCTGGCTACCCTCCTGCTGGTGGGTGGCGTTTGGCACGTCTGGAGCCACTATTTCTCTCCAACCCGTGTCGCATTTGTCAATTACCAGGTCATCACACTCGGAGAAATCTCGAAAGCGAATGACAATCCGTTCATCCAGATCGAGGAGTTACCTGTGTCCGATGTCGAGCAACGGATCGACCACTACGACATGGTGTTTATCAATGCCATGGGCATCCGTCTGACGGCAGAGCAGCGTGACGCCATCGAACTGGCCGGCCTTACTGGCACTCCGATTCTGACCACCTCTGCCACCAATCCACAAAACCACATCGTTTCACTCGACTCCATCCAAGCCGATACCCTCGCTGCCTATCTGGGCGGAGACTCGCGCGCCAACTATCGTTCTATGCTCAACTATGTGCGCACACATATTGATCAGAAGATCGTCAGCAAAGGTGAGATTTGCGAAGTGATTGAGAAGCGTAACTACCTGCTCAATCACCGTAATCTGGAACATCCAGAGGATGAGGAACTGGGCTTTGACAGTCTCGCAGATTATATCGCCTATCTACAGAAGCATCAACGCTATACTGCAGATGCACCTTCTGTCATTATCACCGGAGCCATGGGTACGCCTTACGAACTGTGTGACAAGCTTGAAGCATCAGGCCTGAATGCATTCATCCTGGGACATATCAATCTGAAGACACATCGTGCCTTGCTAGACAGCATACAGCCTGCCGCCATCATCAATTTTGCTCATGGTCGCATGGGGGATGCAATGGTGGATTATCTAGCCGAGCAGAACATCCCGCTCTTCTGTCCGCTCAACACCAATCGCCTCTATGAAGATTGGAAGGCCGACAAGCAAGGCATGACGGGAGGCTTCATGAGCCAGAGCCTGATCACGCCAGAGATTGACGGAGCACTCCGACCATACGTGCTCTTTGCTCAGAGAATCAACGACGAAGGCCTTCATGAGAACTATACCATACCAGACCGTCTGGAGATTTTCGTAGAGACACTGCAGAAGTATATTGCACTTAAGCATAAGAGTAATGCAGAGAAGAAGGTAGCCATCGTCTATTTCGGGTCTCCAGAACAGAACACACTCACTGCGTCAGGCATGGAAGGTCTGCCTTCGCTCTATAACCTGATGAAGCGACTGAAGGCTGAAGGCTATCGCGTAGAGAACCTGCCTGCCTCGTACCAAGAGCTCCACCTATCACAGCGAGACTTTGGTAATGTGGCTCTTGTGCAGCAACCTATGGCAGGAGAGGGTACAGACACCTTTGCCATCGTTCATGGCAAAGGCAATGAGCCTCCTTTGGCCTTCCAGGAAGCCTATCGTTGGATCCGTGAAGATTTCAAGGCCGATGCATTGATCCACTTCGGAACCCATGGAGGATTGGAATACACGCCTCGCAAACAGGTAGCACTTTCAAGTGATGACTGGCCAGATAAACTGATCGGTCCGCTTCCACATTATTATATATATACCATCGGCAACGTCGGCGAAGCGCTCATTGCCAAGCGCAGGACCTATGCAGGCATCCAGAGCCATCTGACAGCTCCGTTCATGGAGACTGAACTGTGCGATACCTATCGTCAGCTGACCGAAGCCATGCGGCATGAAGATGGTATGGCAGTAAAAAAAATCGCTGTGCAGATGGGTATCCATCGTGACCTGAAACTTGACTCAGTTCTTACTTTGCCATGGAGCGAAGACGAGCTGCAGGGAGTCGAGGAGTTTGCCGAAGAGTTGGTCAATGCCAAGATGACCGGCCAGCTCTATACCTTGGGCGAACCCTACGTACCCGAGCGCATCGAGAGCACGGTCCTGGCCATGGCTACCGATCCAATTGCCTACAGCTTGTTGTCGTTAGATAAGCAGCTCGGCCGTTCGCACATGGATGTCAGCAAGCATAAGTCGCTTTTCACCCATCAGTATCTCGAACCGGCACGTACGTTGGTTTCGCAGTTGCTTAAAAATCCAGCTATGGCCAATGATGCGTTGATTTGCAAAGTAGCACATATCACGACTGAACAGTTGGCACAGGCTCGTGAGATCGACGAAGAGCGTAGCCGCCCGACTGACATGATGAGCATGATGGCGATGATGGCAATGCGCACAGCACCCGCTGCCGATACCGCGGCTCAGGACACGTCCCACGCAGATGGCCAGAAGCCAGACAGCGCGTCCATGGCCCGCATGAAGGAGATGGGCAAGAACATGGATCCGCGCGAGGCGTTGAAGTTGGCCAAATCCATGGGAGCACCACCTGCTGCCTTACGCAAGATGGCTCAGGCTATGGGATTGACTCAATCTGCTTCCGATATCCGGCAGGCCTCGGATGGCATCTTATTGATGATGCAAGCCATGGCCGCCTCACGTAAGCAATATAATCGTGAAGAGATAGAACTCGCATCGGCAATCATGGAAGTGGTCCGCACCATTGAGAATGTCGCGGGCTATCGCCTCGGTCTTCTTCAGGCTCCAGAAGATGAGATGCAGTCGCTGCTCAATGCCCTCAATGGCGGGTACACTCGTCCATCTACCGGTGGCGATGTGGTCAGCAATCCTCGCACCCTGCCAACTGGTCGTAATCTCTATGGCGTCAATGCAGAAGCCACACCTTCTGAAACCGCCTGGGAGAAAGGCAAACAACTGGCCGACCAGACCATCGCCCTGTATCGTCGCAATCATAACGACAGCATCCCACGCAAGGTCAGCTTCACCTTATGGAGCTCAGAGTTCATCGAGACAGAAGGTGCATCCATTGCACAGATCCTCTATCTGTTGGGTGTTGAGCCAGTACGCGATGCCTTTGGACGTGTCACCGATCTTCGCCTTATTCCGAGTGCTGAATTAGGACGTCCTCGCATCGATGTTGTCGTACAGACCTCAGGTCAGTTACGCGATCTTGCAGCTTCACGTCTTTATCTCATCAACCGAGCTGTCACCATGGCTGCCGAAGCCAAAGAAGACGCTTTCGAGAATCAGGTGGCAGCTGGTGTCCTTGAGTCAGAACGTTATCTGACCGAGCAAGGACTCTCTCCCAAAGAAGCTCGTGAGATGTCTGCCTATCGAGTCTTTGGTGGTGTAGATGGCAACTATGGCACAGGCATTCAAGGCATGGTGCAGAGCCAGGACGGCTGGCAGACCAGCGCCGACATCGCTGAGGTCTATCTCAACAATATGGGTGCATTCTATGGCACAGAGGACGGCTGGGAACGATTCTCGAAAGCCGCATTCACTGCCGCTATCACACGTACTGATGCCGTGGTGCAACCTCGTCAGTCCAACACCTGGGGCGCGCTCTCGCTCGATCATGTATATGAGTTCATGGGTGGCATGAATCTGTCCGTAGAGCATGTCACAGGTCATCAGCCAGAGGCTTATTTGGCTGATTATCGCAACAGAAATAACAACCGTATGCAGGAACTGGGTGAGGCCATCGGCGTTGAGAGCCGTACCACGGTCTTCAATCCTGCCTACATCCGCGAGAAGATGCGAGGTGGCGCTTCTGCTGTCACAGCTTTCACCGAGGTGGTCGAGAACAGTTATGGTTGGAGTGTAACTCGTCAGGGAACCATCAGTCAGGAGATGTGGGACGAGTTCTTTGCGGTCTATGTCGATGACAAATATGCATTGGGCATCGATGAGTTCATGAAGGACCAGAATCCACCCGCACGTGAGACGATGACCTCGTCTATGCTTAAGGCAGCCGACCGAGGCTTCTGGCAGGCTACAGACCGTCAGCGTAATGCCATCGAGCAACTGCAGCAACAAGCTCAG
>JAZUEP010000033.1:0-64708 GCA_045640225.1 Bacteroidales bacterium
CACCTAATCATCCTATCGACTACATCGAACGACGCAAGACGATCGAACGATGCAAACCCATCAACATAGGCGAAGACTGTTGGCTGGGAACAGGCGTAACGGTCTGTCCGGGAGTTACCATCGGAGACCGATGCATCATCGGAGCCGGAAGCGTGGTCGTGAAGGATATTCCGGCCGACAGCATGGCTGTAGGCAATCCGGCCAAGGTCATCAGATCGCTGAAACGAAGCAATGAAGGATGACGAACGGAAGTGGATGGAGCAAATAGGATAAAAGGAATCTGGCAAGGTACATACGTCGCCATAAACGGCAAAACACGACGTAAGTACCTTGCCAGATTTGCTAATTAATATTAAATGTAAGGGAATAGATTTGCTTCGTACGGAAATTTTGCCTATTTTTGCACCCAGAAAAACTACTTTGTTGAGATCTCCTACCCGATTCTCAGATACTGACACCACCGTACGATATGCCTATCAACCTTCTACCCTCGCTACTCTTTGCCATCCTTGCCGTAGGATACAGTCCTGGCCCGGCTAACCTCTATTCGCTGGCTTGCTGCCTGAAGTTCGGTCGCCGCAAGGCACTGAAGATGTGGCGTGGCCTGTTGACAGGCTTTTCGATTGCGGTAGTAGTCATGGCTGTACTGACACACCTGCTGGGCGAGATGATGGGACATTACGTTGTATACCTCAAGTACTTAGGTGCAGCCTACATACTCTGGCTGGCATGGAAGATGTGGCGATATTCTGGTCAGAACAATACGGAAGCACAGGAATGCAGCTTTACGTCGGGTCTGCTGGTACAGCTTACGAATGCCAAGATGCTGCTGTTCGACCTCACAGCCTTTTCGGTCTATGTTCTACCCTACAGCAACAGCCTGATCGATCTGCTGGTCGTAGCAGCCTTGTTGCTACTGGCTGGTCCTGGAGCGAACTTTGCCTGGCTTTATGCCGGAGCCTATCTGCGACGATTCTTCTCGCGCTATCAGAAGCAGGTCGACATCGCCATGTCAATCCTTCTGGCCCTCTGTGCCATTTACATCATCATCATATGAACAAGATCAAGAACCCCTGGCTGCAGAAGCCAGGCTATAACTGCATCTGTTGCAGCCCTACCAATCCGTTAGGACTTCACCTCGACTTCTGGGAAGATGGCGACGACATCCTGACACGTTGGCGACCTTCGACCAACTATCAAGGATGGCTGAACACCCTGCACGGTGGTATTCAGTCGATGCTGCTGGACGAAGTGGCAGGATGGGTAGTAACCCGTAAGTTGCAGACTACTGGCGTAACGTCGAAGATGGAGGTGCAATACCTGAAGTCCATTTCGACCAACGATGAGGAACTTGAGATACGTTGTCGCGTGGTACGGCAGATGCGAAACGTAGCCTTTATCGAAGGCGAGATACGTAACCAGGCAGGCGAAGTGTGCAGCAAGGCTACGATGACCTACTTCTGTGCATCGAAGCAGAAAGCGGCTGAAGAGATGGGCTTCACCGGCTGCGACATCGAAGAAAGCGAATACGAGAAGTTCCGTCGTCAGCAGATCGAACAGTTCGAGGACGATATTGCCGATGGACGTTGTTACCCGGAGATGCCGGAAGGACAGTTTGTGCGGGGGAAGTAAGGCCCCCCTCGGTCCCCCCAAGGGGGGAAAACGGAAAGGAACCTTCGCCTGTCAATATCTTCTCATGTCACAATTTCGTCATACCTATCGAGCTACCAGTCCTCCCCCCTTGGGGGGATCGAGGGGGGCTTTACTTCTTCGACCAGAAGACTCGCGTAAACAGGAGAATAAAGGTGAAGATCTCAAGACGGCCAATCAGCATCGTGAAGCTGAGCACCCACTTACTGAGCGACGGAAGATCGGACCAGGTGAAAGCTGGACCCGTAGCACCAAGGCCAGGGCCACAGTTACCGATGGCCGAGATGGTGGTACCGATGGCAGTGTCCATATCGATGCCCTCGAGCATCATGACCACAATACAACCGAACGATACCAGGAAGAACAACAATACGAAGGCAAGAGTGCGTTGCAGAAACTCGCTACGCAACGGACGATTGTCGAACATCACAGAATCGTAGAGACTCGGCGTAACCGACTGACGAAGAATCAGTCGCAGGTTCTTGATCATGATCACCAGACGCAATATCTTGAAGCCACCAGCCGTAGAGCCAGCACAACCACCACACGCCATGATGAACAACGTAGGAATCCAGAAGATGCGTCCCCAAAGCTGATAATCGTAGTACTCGGCCTGATAACCACAGGTCGAGATGATCGTGATGACATGGAAAATCGAGGTACGGATTGTTGCTTCGAGGTCGTGCGGCATTGCTTCGAGCTTCTCGGCCGTAAGCTGATTGCCGTGATACAGGCGGAAATAATGCAGGAATACGAAGTAAAGCGTGAAGCCTACGACGATATAGACAAACCAGCGGAATTCCTCGCTCTCCCAGAACTGGCGGACGTAGCCGCGACGGATCATATAGAACAACGAGAAGTTGATACTGGCAATGAACAGGAAGATGGCGCAGACATACTCGATGTAAGCCGAATGGAACCAGCCGATACTGGCCTGATGCGTCGAGAAACCACCGGTAGCCAACGTGGTCATGCCATGACAGATGGCATCGAACGGCGACATCCCTCCTACCAAATACAAGAACGAACAGGCCACTGTAAGCGCCACATAGATCATCCAGAGACGACGCGAGGTGTCCTGAATCTTAGGACGAAGCTTATCGACAGTCATACCCGTCACTTCGGCACCGAACATCTGCACGTTACCCGATTGTATCTTAGGCAACAAGGCCAACGAGAAGACGACGATACCAAGGCCACCGATCCATTGCGTAAGGCTTCGCCAGAGCAGGATGCCATGCGGTTGCGCATCGATATCGTTCAGCACGGTACAACCTGTCGTGGTGAAGCCAGACATCGTCTCGAGGAAGGCATCGGTCAGCGTCGAACACGTACCATAGAGCAGGTAGGGCATCATGCCGAAAACCGAGAAGACTACCCACATGATCGAGACGATGAAGAAGCCTTCGCGTTGCGAGACGTAGTTATCGGCCTGTCTGGCACTGGCATTCAATGCCAAGCCCGTAAGGCCACAGGCAATAGCCGGCAACAGGATGGACAAGCCGTCGCTCTCGCCATCGAGCCACCAGTAATAGGCCGATACACACGAGGCTACGACCATAAACAGGGCTTCGAGGAGCAACAGCTTGCCACAAGTCTGACGAATCAGCGACCAGTTCAGTTCGTGATTCATTCGGTTCAGAGGAATGCGTATTTAAGGATAAAGAGGATCGACAGGATGATCATGCCGATGTTCAGCTCCTTAAACTTACCACTGCAGACATGGATCAGGACCCACGAGATCAGACCCATCAGGATACCGTCCGAGATAGAATAGGTCAACGGCATGAAAGCGATGCAGATGAAGCAAGGAATGGCCGAGATATAATCCTGGAAGTTGACTTTGCGGATATCGTGCATCATCATCACACCTACGAGCACAAGCGCAGGAGCAGTAGCCTGGCCTGGGATAGCAAGGAACAATGGAGCCAGGAACAGAGCCAAGGCAAAACATACAGCCGAGGTAAACGAGGTAAGACCACTACGGCCACCTACGTTGACACCTGATGCACTCTCGACGTAGGTGGTAACCGTAGAAGTACCCAGTACAGCGCCGACGGTAGTACCAATGGCATCGGCCATGAAGGCATCCTTCAGACGTGGGATATTACCCTGCTCATCGACCATTCCGGCACGATTGCTCACTCCGATCAGCGTTCCGATGGTATCGAACATATCGATGAAGAGGAAGGTAAGCACACAGACAACCATATCGACGCTCAGGATGCTCGACCATTCGAACTGACAGAACACCGGAGCAATGCTTGGCGGCATACTGACAACCGAAGTAAAGTTCGTTACACCCAACGGAATACCTACGAGCGTTGTGACGAGAATGCCTATCAGCAAGGCACCCGTTACGTTACGAACCAGCAGCACGGCACTCAGCAGGATGCCAAAGCAAGCCAGAAGGACGGCAGGATCGTGCAGATTGCCGAGGGTGACAAGTGTCGAGGCATTGGCCGTAACGATGCCTGCATTCTTCAGGCCGATGAAGGCGATGAACAGGCCGATACCTGGCGAGATGGAACGACGCAGCAGCAGAGGCATGCAATCAACAATCTTCTGACGAAGGCCGGTTAGCGTGAGCAGGATGAAGATGAGGCCTTCGACAAAGACGGCCGTCAACGCGAACTGCCAGGTGTAACCCATCGTCAGCACGATCGTATAGGCAAAGAAAGCATTCAGGCCCATACCTGGAGCCAAGGCGAATGGCAGCTTGGCATAGATAGCCATGACCAAAGTGGCCACAACGGCCGAGACAACCGTAGCCGTAAAGACAGCACCCGAATCCATGCCTGCATCGCCCAGGATGCTAGGGTTGACAGCAAGGATGTAGGCCATCGTCAGGAAGGTTGTGATGCCACCCATGATTTCCTTCTTGAGGGTCATGGTCTTGGGATCAAATCCGAATAACTTAGATAGCATATTACTTACAGATTGAATTTGACTGCAATGGTAGGATTGACGTAGAACTTATCGTTCTTGCCCGTAGCGCCAGAATAAATGAAGTTGCTCGAAACCTCGACCTCGGTACCCAGCGAGATCTTGCTGTTGACGTTGTACCAGAGCTGTGGCTCGGCAAGGAATACAAGGTGACGGTCGCCCCACCATGCCTTTTCGCTCCAAAGATCGGCAAAGCCCGAGAAGGTGCACTTGCCCGAAGCAAAAGTGGTGCTCCAGACACCCGTCAGCTGAGCGCTTGAATAAGCTTCGTTGCTGCCCTGGCCGAAGAACTGCTTATAGAGCAGCTGTACGGAATAGGTGGTAGAGAAGTCGTCGTTGTGTCCATTCCATGCAGGACCAATCAGTGCCGAAGTCTGGAAGCTTGCGCCGAGATTAAGGCCGCCATCATACTCGATATGAGCAGCAAAGCCCTTATTGCCAAAATTGAACTCACGGCTGACCTCGGTATAGGCACCAGCCGAACCATGCTGATTGATATCCATATCGACGAAGTAGAACCATGAGCCGAGAGCGTCGGCCGAGAACTTCTCGAAGGTAACGGTAAAGTTCTGACGACCAGCTTCATCATCGCTGTAGATGTTGCGACCGAAGTCGTAATGTATCTGAATGTTCTGTGCCTGAGCGGCAACACCGGCTACCAACATGGCAGCAAGAAAGAAAATCTTCTTCATAGGATAATTATATTTATAATGTATAGATTAAACAATTGTCGAGGCGAAATCAGATCTTATCGCCATACATCAGATCGCCGGCATCGCCAAGGCCAGGAACGATGTACTTATGCTCGTTGAGAATAGGGTCGATAGCACCACATACCAGCACCACGTCGTCCGAAGGGAAGACCTTCTTGAGATAATCCACACCACGCTGCGAAGCGATGACACAGGCCATGACAAGGCGCTTAGGAGTACCCTTGGTCTTGAGGGCTTCGTAAGCGAGTTCGAGGCTACCACCGGTGGCGAGCATCGGGTCGACAAGGATGAGGGTCTTATCGTCGAGACAAGGCGAGGCGCAATATTCCACCTTGATACCGACCTCGTTCATCTCGCGATCCTTGTAATAACGGAAAGCCGAGACAAAGGCATTGCCAGCCGAATCGAAGATGTCGAGGAAGGCCTGATGCAAAGGAAGGCCAGCACGGAAGACGGTTCCGACCACGATCTTGTCGTCGCAAGTGCTAACCTCACAGGTATCGAGCGGCGTCTGGATGGTCTTATTACTATAGGTAAGGAACTTACTGATCTCGTAAGCTTCGACATGGCCGATACGAACAATGTTCTGGCGGAAACGCATACGCTCGGTCTGTACGTTGACATCGCGCAATTCGGCCAGGAAGGTATTGAGTATACTGCTCGATTTGCTGAGATTGATTACTTTCATAGTACTTATTTGAAATTTGGCTTAAATATCTCAAGCCATAAGGAATTAATTATCTTGTCGCTTCGCGAGAAATCTGAGCGGCTTTGCCGGAAATCTTACTGTCGCTTCGCTTGGAAATCTTATTATGGAAATATTTCCTGCTTCAGATTTCCCCCGAAGGGGCCTAAGATTTCCGCTCGTAGAGCGTTAGATTTCTTGCCGCTAGGCTACTTGCTAGACTTGATTATTTCAGATTTCGTCCTTAATGTCGTGCTTCTCCTTGCCGTTGAAGCTCTTGACCTTCATTCCAAGCTTTTCGGGAAGGATAGCGTTGAGAATGATGCCAACGAGAGCAGCAATGGCCAAGCCTGAAAGATGAATGCTACCGATGGCAACGCTATCGCCAGCACCATACTTCACGCCAATAGCGAGAACAAGGATCAAGGCAGCCACAAAGACGTTGCGCGAGCTGGAGAAATCGACATGCGACTCGACGAGATTGCGAACACCGACCGACGAAATCATGCCATACAGAATCAGGCTGACGCCACCAATCGTAGCAGCCGGCATCAGGCCAATGAGGCACGCGAACTTAGGACAGAAGCTCAGCACGATGCTGAAGCAGGCTGCCAGACGGATGACGGCCGGATCGAACACACGGGTGAGATTCAACACACCGGTATTCTCGCCATACGTCGTATTGGCAGGAGCACCAAACAGGCTGGCCAGTGCTGTAGCCAAGCCATCGCCCATCAGCGTACGATGCAGACCTGGCTGAGCAAGGAAGTCCTTGCCCACGGTCGACGAAATAGCGCACATGTCGCCAATGTGCTCCATGATCGTAGCAAAGGCGATAGGGACAATGGCAATGATACTGCTGAGGAGCAAGGTGCTGTCGACATCGTCGAAGACGGCAAGCACCGAAGTCTCGCGACTGACGGGCAGGCCGAACCATGCGGCTTCGCTGAGGCTCGAGAAGTCGACCTCACCCGTCAAGGCAGCCAGCAGATACGAAGCAACGACACCGAGCAGGATAGGAATGATCTTGATGATGCCCCTACCCCAGATGCTGGCCGCAATCACCACCACGATGGCCGTAATGGCCAGCAGCCAGTTGCTGGTACAGTTGGTAATGGCCGAACCCGAGAGCGTAAGACCGATGGCGATAACCATAGGACCGGTAACCACAGGCGGGAAGAAACGCATGACCTTGTGCGTGCCGAAAGCCTTGATCAATGCTGCCATGATGAAGTAGCAAAGACCGGCACAGAATACACCCATACAGGCATAGCCGAGGGCCAGAGACTCGCTCAGGCCGAGTTCCATGCCCATCTGCTTGACCGACATGTAACCACCGATGAAGGCGAAGCTCGAACCGAGGAAAGCCGGAACAGTACGCTTGGAGATGAGATGGAATACCAGGGTTCCGAGACCTGCAAAAAGCAAGGTGGTCGATACAGGCAAGCCGGTGAGCGCAGGCACCAGAATCGTGGCACCGAACATGGCAAACAGGTGTTGAATACCCAGTATGGTGTACTTGCCATACCCTAACTGACGGGCATCAGTGATACCCTCCTGAGGTTTGAATTCCATAGACGCGGAGATGTTAAGATGTGAAGGTGTTAAGATGTTAAGATGTGAGACCTAAACACTTTTTGTTGCAATTGATTAATTCTTGTCCTTGGGCAGTACAAGGTTGAGGAGGATGGCCAGCAGGAAGACGACGGCCACGCAGTTCTCGGCAAATACCGTCTGGATGATCTGTGGGAAGATCGAGAACATCTCGGTAGCCTGCGTAAAGCCAAGACCGATGCTGAGCGAAAGGGCCACGATTACCATGTTGCGATCCGTGAAACCACACTTGGCCAACATGCCAAAACCTGCGTACATGATCGAACCGAACATCATGATGGTACAACCACCCAGAACGGCCTGAGGAATAGTAGTCAGCAAGGTGCCGACAGCCGGGAAGATACCACCAATGATCATGATGCAGGCACCCGTAGCAATGGCGAAGCGATTGACCACACCCGAAATGGCAGCTAGACCTACGTTCTGCGAGAACGAAGTGATAGGCGTACAACCGAAGAGGCCAGCCACCGAGCTGACAAAACCGTCGGCCGATATACTTGCACCCAGCTCCTTATCCGTTGGCAGACGCTTGAGGGCACCTGAACAGAGGGCACTGGTGTCACCGATGGTCTCGGTAGCCGACACGCAGAAGATGGCCATGACCGAAAGGATGGCACCCAGGTTGAACTCGAGGCTGAAAGGCAACAGCTTAGGCAGCGAGATGATGCCTACATTCTGAAGGCCAGAGAAGTCGACCATGCCCATGCAGACCGACAGTACATAACCGACCAACAGGCCGACCAGTACCGACAGCGAACGAAGGAATCCCTTGGCAAAGACCTGGCACAGCAGGCAGACAAGCAACGTCACGCTACCAACAATCCAGTTCTGCAATGAACCGAAGTCGGCTGCACCCTGACCACCGGCAAACGAATTGGCACCGATAGGCAGCAGCGAGAAACCGATGGCAGTCACCACCGTTGCTGCGACAATGGGCGAAATGATTCGTATCCAATAACGGGCGAATAGGCCCAGCAGTCCTTCGAAGATACCACCGATGATTACGGCTCCCATCAGCACACCCATGCCTTGCGTCGTGGCGATGAAGATGGCCAACGAAAGGAAGGTGAAGCTGATGCCCATCACGATAGGCAGACGCGAACCGATGCGCCAGACAGGATAGAGCTGAATGAGGGTTCCGATGCCGGCAATGATCATACAGTTCTGAACCAACGCTGCACTCAGGGCAGGATCGATACCCACTACGTTGGCAAGGATAATGATGGGTGTGATGTTGCTGACAAACATCGCCAGCACATGCTGCAGGCCGAAGGGTATCGCCTGTGTCAGAGGTACGCGACCATCGAGTTGATAGAGGTTCATAGATGTGAAGGTGTTAAGATGTTAAGATGCTAGTTGTGGAGATTAGGATTGATCAACGGTACGGGTGGCTGTTCGCGGAAGCGGATGGTCTGGGTCTGCCAGTCCATCTCCTCGACGATAGCCAGCGATTCGAGCCAATAGCCCTCGGCACGAAGTTCGCCTCCACCCTTCTGCTGACCTTTCTCGACGGCAATACCGATACCTGCTACTTCAGCACCGGCCTGATGTACCAGGTCGATCAGGGCATGTGCGGCTTCGCCATCGGCCAGGAAATCGTCCACGATCAATACCTTATCGGTCGACTTGAGATAAGGCTTCGAGATGAATACATTGTTCATCTTCTTGTGCGTGAACGAATAGGCATGCGATACATACTTGTCGTCCGTGCTGTTGGCAGTCTGGCTCTTCTTGGCAAAGACTACTGGCACGTCGTACAGATTGGCCAGCAGCGTAGCAATGGCAATACCGCTGGCCTCGATGGTCAGCACCTTGTTTACCTCTACACCACGGAAGCGACGCTTGAACTCGTACGCCATCTGGCGCATGATGTCAATGTCGATCTGATGATTCAGAAAACTGTCCACCTTGAGGATATTTCCCTCCTTGATGACACCATCTTGCAGAATCTTTTCTTCTAGAAAATTCATAAAATATGTTTGGCTTTTAAGTGTAATATGTTTCCTGTCAATAAGCGTGCAAAAATACCGGTGTATTATTGCAAATGTCTTAATCGCGGCAAAGATACTTCATTCCGTGCACACCTCCAAATTATCGGCTATCAAATCACGACTTCCGTCTTATTTACTCATTATTTATATATAATTAGCATGTATAAGTAGTAAGTTGGCCGATACAGTGAGGTCAGATGACGAACTGCTCCATGTAACGCTTCGAGAGGCGAAGGCTGTCCAGTATCCGTTCGCGACTACCTTCGAAGGCTCGATCCTCGACCTCGATGCACGTGTACGAATCGTAGCCGATGTCGGTCAAGGCCGAGATGTAACGACCCCAATCCACATCGCCCAGACCTGGAAGCTTAGGATGCATGAAGTCGAGCGGATAGGCCATGATGCCACAACGACGAAGCTTCTCGACGTCGAGCTTGATGTCCTTGCAATGTACGTGGAAGATACGGTCGCGGAAGTCGTACAGCGGCTGTATGTAATCGATCATCTGCCATACGAAGTGCGAAGGGTCGTAATTGATGCCCAGGTTGTCGTACGGCAAGATGTCGAACACCTTCTGCCAGATTACTGGTGTGGTCATCAGGTTCTGACCGCCTGGCCATTGCGTACGGTCGAACAGCATCGGACAATTCTCGATGGCTACACGTACGCCCAGACGCTTGGCCAGGTCGAGGATAGGAGGCCAGATCTCAGCAACAAGCTCGAGGTTCTCCTCGACGGTCTTGGCCGAATCGCGTCCGATAAAGGTCGTTACCATATTGACGCCCAGTCGACTGCTTGCTTCGATCACCTTCATCAGATGTGCGATGTTATGCTGTCGTTTCTCGAGGTCGGCATCCATCGTATTGGGATAGAAAGCTAGGGACGAAATCTCGACTCCTACCCTACGGCTGTAATCCTGAATGTAGGCCACCTGCTGATTGCTGAGCTGTTCGACATCGATATGGCTTACGCCTGCATAGCGACGCTCGGCCTTACCCGTTGGCCAACAAGCAACCTCGACACAGCTGAAGCCCATGGCTGCGGCCGTATCCATCATCTCCTCGAAGGTCCATCCGTCGAGGATGGCGCTGACAAATCCTAGTTTCATGGCTGTACTGTTTATTTGTGTGGGACGTAAGGTGCATGACGCAGGTATAGGGCGCTTTCGCGAAGGCCCTGCAGGATGTTGGGAGTGCTGGCAAATTCCAGTTCGACGACGAAGCCCTTGGTACCGGCTACCGACATGTTGCGGAAGATAGGCTCGAAGCCTACCATACCGCTCTGGCCTATCTCGCGATGATCCTTGATGTGCAGCATCGTGAAGCGACCCGCATACTTCTGCATGTACTCCACAGGGCTGACACCGCCTACTACGGCCCAGTAGACATCCATCTCGAAGAATACGTTCTCAGGCGACGTATGGCTGATGAAGTAATCCATCATCGTCGTATCCTCCACCTTCTTGAATTCCTGGCTATGGCTGTGATAGCCAAAGCTTAGACCTGCATTACGGCACATCTTGCCTATCTCCTCGATGTAACGACAGGTGACCTCGATATCGTGACGACTGTTGAGCAACGGCAGCCACGACATGATCAGGTATTGCACGCCTGCTTCCTTATGTGTACGGATGCATTGCTCCCACCATTGGAGGGCCTCGCGGTAATTGCCTGATGCCAGCTCGTCGGCCGTAAGCGGACGTGTTGCATGGGCCGACGTAAGCTTCAGGCCAGCCTTCTCGATAGCCGCACGGAAGTCCTTGGGCGAAAGGCCTGAGAGCTTGCCGTCATCATAGCTGGCAGCCTCGACACCCGTAAAGCCCATCTCGGCCACACGACGCAGGACGTATTCATGATTGCGTGCAAACAGTTCGGGAGTTCCTATCAGCGAGCGGAGCGAATAGAGCTGAACGTTCATGTACACCTTTGGTGCTTCGACCTCGTCCTTCAGGCGATAGCTGATAAAGGCAAACTTACGGCTGTCAGGACTCCAGGAGTTGACGTTGATCGAACCCTGACCACCGAACATCTCCAGCAGAATCTCCGGTTCACCACCTTCAGCCGGAATCATGCGTAACTGTACGTTACGGTTGGCCAGATGTTCACCAGGAGCAATCTCGTAGTCGTGATAGGCAATGTATACGACCTTCTGATTATCAGGCGAGATGTGAGGGAACCACGAGTTCATGTCCTCGTCGAAGGTCATCTGTGTCTGCTCCTTGCCATTGGCCTTCATGCGCCAGGCCTGCATCCTTCCGGTACGGACACTGTTGAACCAGATGTATCGGCCATCAGGGCTGTATTCAGGACCGTCGTCCAGACCAGGTTCTGTAGTCAGGCGTCGCTCCTTGCCTCCCTTGACCGGCATTACCCAGATGTCGGCATCCGGATCGTCGCGGAAGGCACAATAGGCCACGGTCTTGCCGTCAGGACTCATACCATGCAGATAGCTGGGACCGATGGGCGTCAGCTGACGAGGCTCACCGCCTTCGACGGGTACGACGTAGACGTATGAGTTGTACTCGCGCTGATTGCTGTTCGAGCTGAGGCCTATCCACTTGCCGTCGGCCGAGATTACGTGGTCGTTGTTGCAATGCGTGATGCTACCTGTCGAGATCTCCTCCAGATCGGTCGAACCATCGGCAGCGATGCGATACAGACGTCCGTCCTTATTGACCAACAACCACTGGCCATCAGGGCTCCAGTTGGGAGCTTCGACGGTGTACGGAAATTCCTTGATGACCTTCGCAGTACGGGTCTCGAGGTCGTAGATCTGCAGGTAACTGATTTCGGGCAACGGATGCTGTGCCAGTGCCAGTACAGGCATCAATGCCAGAGGCAATGAGAGAAATGTTTTCTTCATGATTATGAGTGTGATTGTTAGACTATTCTTCAATAAATATCGTGTTCAAGATTCTTGTATTCCTCGAACAGCACCAGACAGGCTTCACGATCCATCTGTACCAGATAATCCTTCAGGCCGACGCGACCACCCATCAGCTTGTCGAACTTGTCATCGCGGAAGCCGATCATCTCGTTATCGGCAATCGTACAGCCATAATATACCTTGTCGATATTGGCCCACATACAGGCACACAGGCACATCGGACAGGGTTCGCCTGTAGTGTAGAGTTCGCAACCGGAAAGATCGTGAGTACCAAGGCGCTGACCGGCTATCCGGATGGTCGATACTTCGCCATGAGCCGTAGCGTCGTGATTGCGAAGTACCATGTTGTGGCCTTGAGCCAGGATGACGCCATCCTTCACGATGACCGACGCAAAAGGACCGCCATCACCGTTCAGGATGCCTTTGCGTGCCTCGTCGATGGCAATCTGCATATATTTGTTTTCTGCTTTCATAGTAGTTATTCTGATATCACTTATTTATTGGTGTGCAAAACACTTCGCCTGCAAAATACTTTGTCAATGGGAATGACGACGAACCTAAGCTAACGTCCCTTGTATCCCCTGAATCCTTTGTATCCCTTGTCTCGCATTTGCGAAACTTGAATATGTAATTTCTGCGCGCAAAGATATGGATTTTTAGTTTCACTGACAAATAAACGAGCAAAAAACTTTGCTAAATCTTTTCGTTTTGGCTGAGTTCGGTATTTTTCGGTTATTTATTTGCAAAATATGACGTAAACTTTTCGGTTGCAAAAATTCTCTTCATAAAATCTCGCAAGAGTATTTCGCCAGCAAAAAGATCTCCATAAAAACGAGGAAGAGCATTTCGTCAGCAAATTGACCTCCATAAAATCGAGGAAGCGCAGTTCACAAGAAAACTACTCTCCATAAAAACGAGGAAGAGTAATCCGTCAGAAAAATGCGCTCCAACAAAACGAGGAAGAGCAGTTCGCAAGAAAACTACTCTCCAACAAAACGAGGAAGAGTAATCCGCCAGAAAAATGCGCTCAAACAAAACGAGAAAGGCATTTTGACAATCCGACACAATAGAATAGACAAATAATTGTCTAAATAGCAATTTAAGGGGGACAGAATTTGGTAGTTTGGCATTTTTTTATTATCTTTGCACCGAAAAATAAGTAAATGGGAGGATACCCAGTTATTTTTCGCATGTGACTGAGATTTACGATCTAAAACATTACAACAAATACTATCGAAAAATGAAGAAACTGATTTACTCACTCTTCGCCCTTCTGGCATTGGCTTCGTGCACAGAGACGAAGACGGAAACCGCAACCGAGGTCGATGAGGCACAGGTCTTAGAACAGGTGATCATGGCGCGTCGCAGCATCCGCCAATACACCGATCAGACCGTCAGCCGCGAGACGATCGACCAGCTGTTGCGCTGCGGCATCAATGCCCCTAACGGACGTGCCCTCCAGGCCTACGAGATCCGTGTGGTCAACAATCCTGAGACCCTTCGCCAGATCACCGAGGCTGTCCGCACCGACAATCCGGATATGAAGCTGAAGCAGGGAACCGACAACATCTTTGTAGGCGCTACGAGCGTCATATTCATTGCCAACGACACGAGCTACGACATGTCGCAAGTCGACTGCGGCTTGCTGGGCCAGAACATCATGCTCGAGGCCTGTGCCTTAGGTCTTGGCACCTGCTGCATGGCACATCCTGTCCGCCTGATGAAGGAAAGTCCTTCGTGCGCTCCCTACCTCGAGCAGCTGGGCTTCAGCCAGGGCTACAACCTGCTGTACGCCATCGCCCTAGGCTATCCGGCCGAGACGCCCGATGCCAAACCGAGACGCGAAGACATGATCAAATACATTGACTGAACGACGACATGATACGACTGAATAACGGTTACGAGATACCACAGATAGGTGCCGGCACCTGGACGCTGAAGGGCGAAACGGCTGTGACCAACGTGCGCAAGGCACTGCAGGCTGGCTTCCGTCACATCGACACCGCACAGATGTACGAGAACGAGGCCGAGGTTGGCCAGGGCATTGCCGAGAGCGGTGTAGCCCGCGAAGAGATCTTCCTGACCACGAAGGTCAATACCCACTTCATGCGCGAAGGCAAGGAGGCCGTGCATCGTTCGATCGAGGAGAGCATCGAGCGCCTGAAGGTCGACTACCTCGACCTGCTGCTGATCCACTGGCCCGTGAAGGATTGCGTGAAGGACACGTGGCAGGTGATGGAGGAATTTGTCCGCAACGGCAAGGTTCGTTCGATCGGCGTCAGCAACTTCAACCCTTCGCATCTGGACGAACTGATGTCGTACGCCGAAATCCGTCCGGTGGTGAACCAGATCGAGCTGCATCCCTTCATGTCGCAGGTCGACAACATTGCCTACAACCGCACGTACGGCATCCAGGTGGTAGGCTGGGCACCCTTCGGACAGGGCGACATCGACGTATGTGGCCATCCGGTGCTACAGGAGATTGCCAAACGCTACGGCAAGACATCGTCGCAGATCGTACTGCGATGGATCGTACAGCGCGACCTGATCACCATCCCTCGTGCCAAGCCTAACCACTTCGACGAGAACCTGGGCCTGATGGACTTCGTGCTGGCCGATACGGACATGCAGCTGATTGACGGCCTGAACCAGAACCTTCGCTCGAACGAGCTGAACGATCCGGACACCTTCCCCTGGTAAGCCACGAAGCGATGACCCTCACCTACGTCTTCCATAGCGGATTCGTGCTCGAGGCCGAGCGTTGCATCCTGATCTTTGATTACTGGATGGATCCTGCCGGCGTCATCCCTCGTACCCTGCGCACGTCGAAGCAGGTCTACGTCTTCGCCAGCCACTTCCACGAGGATCACTTCACACGCGACATCTTCCGATGGAAGACCGAGTACCCTACGACGTCGTTGACCTACATCCTGTCGAAGGACATCCTGAAGCGACGTCGAGCCGAGGCCACGGAGGCCGACGTCTGGCTGGCCAAAGGTTCTACGTGGGCCGACCAGAACCTGAAGGTCACGGCCACGGGCAGCAACGACAGCGGCGTATCGTGGGTCGTCGAGGTTGAGGGACGTACGGTATTCCATGCCGGCGACCTCTGCAACTGGTACGCACGTTTCCTGGCCGACGGTCAGACCGAGGGCGAGATCTACAGCAAGGAATTCGGCGAGTACTTCAACCCAGTGGCCGAAGAGAAGCGCTTCCTGGGCGAGCTGAAGGACATCCGCAAGGTGACCGATAGGTTCGACCTGGTTCTCTTCCCTGTCGATGGGCGCATCGGCAACGGTTACACGCTTGGCGGACGCCAGTTCATCGAGCGATTCGAGGTCGGAAGGTTCGTACCTATGCACTTCGTGGCCAGCGGCTTCGAGAGTGCCTGGCGAATGGAGCCTTTCTGTGCCGAACGAGGCATCCCCTTCTGGAGCATCAAGGCAGAAGGCGAGACTATTACAATATAATTATGAAGAAGAATGCTATCCTCAGTATGCTTGCCGTTACAAGCTGCCTCGTATGTGGCTGTCAGCAGCAGGCATCGCCATCGAACGATGGAGCAACACAAACAACAACACAAACTCAGGAGCAAACAATGGAAGAACTCAGAAATGCAATCGTAGAAACCCTCGACAAGATGGCCGAGAAAGCCAGGTCGATGAACATGCAAGGCGTGGCCGTGGCCTCGGTACTGCCCAAGACGTCGGACGTCGACTGGATGGGCGAGATGAAGGTGGTAGACACCCCCTACAATGCCGAAGGCGGTGACAAGGGCTGGAACCTGGTAGCCATTGCCTGGTCGAAGGCTGGCGAGGTGATTGCCTCGGGTGCAGACAGCGGCAATCCGGATCGCAAGTGCATGACCGGCGAGCTGAACTACACGGGTGGAGCCTACGACGAGACGGCTGACTACAAGTTTGCCTTTGCCTTCAGCGGAGGCCTCTCGGAGGACGATCTGGCAGTTGCACGCTACGGCATCGAATACCTCAAGTCGCTGCTGAAGCAATAATAAGGCGCAATAAGATATGAAATCACTCGTCATTCTCATCACCGGTGCCAGCAGCGGCATCGGATATGAAGCAGCCAAAAAGCTGGCAACGGACGGACACAAGGTCTATGGTGCCGCTCGTCGCACAGAACGCATGGAATCACTCCGACCCTCGGGAGTCGTACCACTGGCTCTCGACGTTACTTCTGACGCTTCGGCCGAAGCAGCTGTGGCACAGATCATCGCCGAGGAAGGCCGCATCGACGTGCTGATCAACAACGCCGGCTACGGCGAGCTGGGCCCTATGGAGACCACCAGCCTCGAGGACGCACAGCGACAACTGGACGTCAACGTAGTAGGCCTGGCACGCATGACACGCATCGTGCTTCCGCACATGCGCCAGCAACACTCCGGCCGCATCGTCAACGTGGCATCGGTAGCCGGACGCATGACCTTCTGCTTTGCCGGATGGTACAACGCCAGCAAATATGCCGTCGAGGCTCTGAGCGATGCCACACGCATGGAGGTACGTCCGTACGGCATCGACGTGGCCATTGTCGAACCCGGTGGCGTCTACAGCGACTGGGGTGTGATCGCGGCCGAACATCTGCGCAAGGCATCGGAAGGTACGACCTATAGCGAGCGTGCCGGCAAGATGGCCAATGTGTTCGACATGATGTACCGCCGCAATCCGTACAACCTGATGACGTCGACCCAACGAGCCGCCCATCACGTCTGCAAGGCCGCTACGTCGAGTCATCCACGTACACGCTACGCCTTCGGTGTAGGCAACACCTCGATGCGCTTCCTGCACACCGTCCTGCCCGACCGCTGGTTCGACGCACTGATCACTACGCTGTTCAGCCGCTTCGGGTAAGACAGCCGCTATTTATCAATCAAATAATAGATCGCAACAAGAGATGGAATACATGTCAAAGGAATGCTACGACGAACTCGTAGCCGAACTACAGGAACTGGTAAAGGTAGAGTTGCCGAAGGCCAAGGACGAGCTTTCGGAGGCAAGAGCCAAAGGCGACCTGAGCGAGAACTTCGAGTATCATGCCGCCAAACGTGCCTTGCGTCGCGTGATGAGCCAGATACGCTTCAAGACCAACGTCCTGCAGAATGCACAGGTACTCGATACCTCGATACTGAAATGCGAGACCGTAGGACTGCTGCGCAAGGTGGAGATTACGAATCTGAACCGCAACATCAAGTCGACCTACACCATCGTCAATCCGCACGAAGCCAACCTACGCGAAGGCAAGATCTCGATCAAGTCGCCTATAGCCGAAGCGCTGCTGGGCAAGAAGGTGGGCGATGTGGTCGAAGCACGCGTTCCGGCCGGTATCCTGAAGCTACGCATCGACAGCATCACGGTCTGACCGCACAGGAAGGAAGTGTGGCATTCGCAGTAAATTAAAATAAATATAGAAATATGATTAAGTATCTCTGGATTATCGCAGCATTGGCTGCCGGTGTATTCTTCTTCACGTCCTGCATGAAGGACGAGGAGAAGGTATCGTACGACGAAAACCTGAAGAAGGGGCAGGAATATCTGGCCGCCAACGCACAACGCGAAGGCGTGACAGTCACGGCTTCGGGCCTTCAGTACGAAGTGTTGCGCGAAGGCAACGAAGGCGGCCGCAGACCTACGGCTACGGATTACGTACGCTGTCACTACACCGGAACTTTCATCGACGGTACGGTGTTCGACACCAGCTACAACTCGGGCAGTCCTATCGCCTTTCCGCTCAGTGGTGTGATTCCTGGCTGGACCGAAGGCTTGCAGTACATGACCGAGGGTGCCAAGTTCCGCTTCGTCATCCCTTATCAGTTAGGCTATGGTCCTTCGGGCTATGCCTCCATCCCACCCTACTCGACGCTGATCTTCGAGGTAGAGCTAATCGATGTGTTCTGACCGTAGATCCGCAATCACTTACAAAACTACAAACAATAACAAAACAAAAACGTAAAAATGAAAAAGTTTTTTCTTCTCTCAGCCTTGATGGCAGCATTTATGATGACAGGTTGCACCGAGCAGCAGCAGCCAGCGAATGAAAGCAACGAGCCTTCGTTCAGCGAGGTGATGAAGACGCGTCGCAGCGTCCGTAACTTCGATGCTACGAAGACAATCAGCCAGGAAGAGGTACGTACCCTGCTGGCCGAGACACAGGAGGCTCCATCGTGGGCCAACCAGCAGCCATCGCGCTACTACGTGGCAATGTCGGCCGAGAAGGTCGATGCCGTTCGCGAGCTGATCGGCATGAACAAGGAACGTACCGCCGGTGCTCCGGTCTTCATCGTCTCGACCTTCGAGCAGGGCAAGTCAGGCTTCTTCCGCGACCAGGCTACCAACGAAATCGGTGATGGCTGGGGAGCCTACGACAACGGCCTCAGCAATGCCTACCTCGTACTGCAGGCTCGTGCCATGGGCTTCGATACGCTGATCATGGGCATGCGCGATGGCGATGGCCTCCGCTCGCTGTTCGGCATTCCTGCCAACGAGACCGTAATGGCCGTCATCGCCCTGGGTTATCGTGCCGAGGAGCCAAACCGTCCTGAGCGCAAGAACCTGGACGAAGTGGCCAAATTCTTCTGATCAGATGAAAAAGACTGCACTCGTAATTGGAGCTACAGGCGCTACGGGCAAGGACCTTGTGGCACAACTGCTCGACGACGAAGCATTTGGCACTGTCCATATCTTCGTCCGTCGTGAGGTATCGATCCAGCATCCTAAGTTGCACGTCCATGTGGTGAACTTCGACCAGATGGACCAGTGGAGCGATGCGCTTCGGGGCGACGTACTGTTCTCGGCCATGGGTACGACAATCAAGAAAGCCGGTAGCCAGCAGGCGCAATGGAAGATTGACTATACCTATCAGTACGAGACCACTCGTGCTGCGCGAGCCAACGGTGTGTCAACGATGGTGCTGGTATCGTCGGCATGGGCTACGGCCGATTCCAAGGTCTTCTACACCAAGATGAAGGGACAGCTCGAGGAGGACGTCAAGCGTCTGGGCTTTGACAGCCTGGCCATCATGCGTCCACCCTCGCTCATCCGCAAGGACACCGACCGCTTCAACGAACGAGTCAGCGTCAGCCTCATCCAAGCCTTCAACCGCATAGGACTCCTGAAGTCGCTACGACCGCTGCCTACCTCGCAACTGGCTCACGCCATGATCATGATGGCCAAAGAAGCACAGCCGGGCATCCACGTACTCGAACCTAAAGACATCTGGAACAAATAATCATGAACCTAATTGACAAGATCAAAGGATGGTTCGTCACCGACGACCAGATCCTCCGTGCCAACGGACTGAAGAGCACGGCACAGAACGATGTGCAGTTTGTCGTTCCTTCCGAACTAACCTCCGAAGCCATACTCGCAGCCCTGCAGCAATACGGCCGTGCTACGGGCTTCGACCTCAATGCAGACGTCGAGCGGCACAAGGGCAACGCACTGATGTCGTCGGTACGCAACCAGGTGATCAAGCTGCACGAGGAGATACTGAAATGCTATGGTCGACAGAACATGACGCCAGACGAGAAGCGCCTCAACCTGCTCACCGTAGTCAATATCTTCTACCTATCGATGGGTTCGGCCATCCTGGCCAAGGTGAAGCGTTCGAACCTGATTGCCCAAGGCATCTTCCAGAAGCTGCTGCGCAAGTCTGGTCCTGAATGCTTCTATCGCGAGGTAGCAGCCATGGCTGGCAACAAATATGGAGCGGAGGACGTCGAAGCCCTTCACCAGCACGTGCAGCGAGCAGCCTACCTGCTGCTGGTCGAGTGCGACCGTCAACCGGACAGCCGCAATAAGGTCATCGAGTGCGCCAAGGCCATGTACATGTATGGCCTGTGCGTCACGCTGAAAGAAAAACAATCCTAACATCCTATTGTCACCATGAAGAAGTCCTTCTACTTCGCCCTATCACTACTGATGCTCACTGCATGCAACAAGTCCGGCTCACAGTCGGCCTCGGACACACAACCGCTGACACTGCCTGTCAGCGAGGTAAAGCTATGCTGCGACTGGTACAAGACCCTCTCATCCATGTACATCGACGAGGAGGAGAACTGCGAACCTGCCGAGTACCTGCTATATGACATCGATGGCGATGAGCGTGCCGAAGTGCTGATGCGGAACCAGCATAACTGCAGTGCCATCTTCAGCTACGATGCGAACGGACGTCTGGTCTTTGCCGACGGTAGTACCGACGGCTATATGACGCTTGGCGTAGGCAAGGGATGGTACGTTATCCAGCACGACGATCACATGGGAGAATATCGCACCTGGACGACCTATTATCATAAGGTTCACGAGGGCAAGTTTGACTTTATCGGCGACGTCACCCTCAGTCTGCAGGGTTTGGACGATGAAGGAGAATACATCGAGTCGACCGAGGACAATACCCGAGGGATGGCTCCAGCCGACAGCCTGATTTCGTACTTCTACGACCTAGAGGGATGGCTGCCTATCAGCCAGGAAGCACTCGATACGTATCGCGATCACCTCGACGACTGGAACGACTACCCCGTATCAGGCAATGACGAAGCTACGAGCGTCGCTGAAGGAAACACGGATAGCGACGTGCAATGCATTGCTGCGGAATTCACTCTCGACAACGGCATGAAGGGCCGACTGGATATGATTGTGACCAGCGACAGCAAGATCACAGGCTGGACAACCTACTACCGCAAGAATGGCTCTACGTCGAAGATCTGCTTCTTCGGCACAACGTACAACGAAGAATTCATCGACAACGACGTCGTCGAACTCCACGAATACTACAACGGCAAGTGTTGTGGCCACTTCAAGTACTTCCTCACACTGGGCGGAGAGTTCAGCCACGGTTCGTGGTATCTACGCGATCGTGACAATTCCATCGAGCAACTTACCAAGGTTCCGTTCGATGAGGCCAACCAGCCTGAGCTTGCTTCGCCTGCCACGGATGCAGCACTGGCCGATCAGCTCCTGCCCTGCTCGCGCAACGAGATACGCGAACGTCTGCTCGAGGAATACGACGAACTGCCGGACGATCTGCGATTCATGCTCTACGACATGAACCGTGACGGCACGTACGAAATCTTCCTGCGTTACCCCATCGATCAGGTCTATTCGCACGCTGTCATCTGGATGAACGATAAGCGTCCGGAGCTGATCTGTGGCGGCACAACACCAACGCTGATGAGCATTAACGGGAATATCCTCTACGTCGTTCCTCAGTCCACCAACGAGCAAGTCTCGCCCTATACATGGACGTGGGTAGGCAACTCACCTGAAATACACATCCTCGACGAGGAGGAATCCAGCTTCCTCGAACAATCTACCCACGACCTGGATCAGTTAGGCGACTGGTGTAGGCTATAACCGCTCGACGTACGTTCTACGTCGAATCTTCCTACTTCGCTCAAGGCATCGAGCACATCGTCCAGTGCCTCGTCCGTACTGAAGGTTGCCGTCATGCGGTAGTCCGCCAGTTCAGGCGAGGCTATTATGATCTCTACACCGTAAGCCTCGGACAACTGTTCAGCAATGTCGGCCAACGGAAGGTTGTCGAACACCAACAGACGTGGAGAGACAGACGAAACCGGGATATCCGTCGGTTGATCTTCCACATCGACTCCGAACAGTTCGTGGCGGAACGTGTAGATGCCGGCAAAGGCCGCACCGATGCCTACCAGCAACAAGAGGCCTGCAGCAGCATTCCAACGAATCTTCCTGCCGCCTTCCGCATGGCTTCCTACCACAGGTCGGTCTGTTGCCGGCAAGCGCTCCAACAGCTCTTGATACGTTTCGTCGGACGGAGCATATTTGCCTCGCGGTGAATGGGTACGTCGAGCCAGCTGCTCGATGATTTCGTCTGTATTGTTTTTCATATACAATGAGTCGTGTAAAGCGGATTATCTGAACACTGATCTTGGATCAATTCGATTCCCTGATGATGTCATGATCGTCGTAGAAGGTAACTTCGGTCATCATCTCGACGCCAAAGAAGCCTGCACCTCCTGCTACATTGGTCGTAATGCCAGGTTCGCTATCGTAGATGGTTTCGGAATCGAGCGAACGGTAGGCGCTCAATGCCATCAGATAATTGTACTCGGTACGACTGATGGCGTATAGCCTGATCCTGACTTCCTGTGCCCATCCGGCCTTTCCTGCGCCAAACGGATACGGAAAGTCCAGACGCAAGGTATACTTGCCATGCTCGAAGTAGGTGCTACGCATCACGTAGTAAAGGTTTGACATACCATCGAGCCAGTCGAACGATACAGCCATGTCCTCCTGATTGAGACCGCTGGTTTCGCTCAGTGCCGGATCACCAGCATAGCTGAACTGCTGATGGTCATCGTCCGTCTTGTAAATAACTTGGGTGATGCGATCATCGACCACCGACCACGACGAGGGCAGTATCATGTCCTTATATATTTCTACGCGATAGTAGTACGTCTCATCGGGATTTGTGTCCTCGGGTTGCTGCAGGTCGATCAGCAGTCGGCGATGCGGTTCCATATCATTCGACCATTGATAACGACTTGCCATCACGGTCGTAGTGTCGATACCCGTAATCATGATGGGTTGTGGCACAACAGCCTGCGCCGTGGCCAGCATACCATCCTTGCGAACTTCGACGCCAACGACATCGCCTGGCACGAAATCTCGTGTAGAGACGACGAGCGAGTCTTCTCCCTTGGTTGTCTGATGATAATAGGGCGTACCGTTCAGGCTCAGGCTTACCTCTGCCCCATCGACGCGGACAGCTTCGGTCAGTCCCGTCATGCGGATGCGCAAGGGTTGTTCGTCCTGCTGTGCCGTCAGCATGGCGTTCACCACCAGACGTGGCGATTCATATTCGGTCAGTTCGCCTATCTCCTGTTCGCACGAGGTCAGCAAGAGGCCACAGAGAATAAGATATATAATGTGTTTCATCAGAATTTGTAAGTATAGGTGAATGAGGGAAGAATGGGAATCACGGTAATCTGCTTCAGCACGCGATGATGCTCCGTCTCAGTGATGGGACGTCCATCAGGAGCTATGTCGATGGTTTTCTGCTCATCCTTCATCGTGGCAAAGATCATGTCCTGGTTCAGGTGGCAATAAGCATTCATCAGACTGAAGCTCAATGTGCGTTCGCCATGCTTCGTCTTACGATGGAAGTTGATGCCCAGATCGAGCTGGTGCGTAGGCTCCATGCGGTAATTATGACGCTGGCTGAAGTAATCGCCTGACAGCGTATTGTCGCCAGGTTCAATGTACTCAGTCTGTTGCTTGGCCACGGTCACCAAGGCTCCGGACTGAAAGTTCCACGAAGCATTCAGGTCGATGCGATCCGTCAGCTGATGCTGCACAACCAGATGTACGACGTGACGACGGTCGTAGCGATACGGGAAGGTCCTTCCGCTGTTGATCAGTCCGTCAGGGAACCAGCGCTGCGACTTACCCAACGTATAGTTCACCGCTCCTGTTGTACGGCCTGCGGTCTTGTTGGCGTAGAACTCGATGCCATACGAACGGCCACGACCGCTCGTTACCTTCGTCTCCCACGCTTTCGAGTTGCCAAAGAAGCTGGCACCATCGATGATGTCAATCACATCGTACATCTCCTTCCACCACGTCTCGGCACCTATTTCCCAGCCTTTCCAACGATCCGTTCCCACGCCTATCGACCACTGATGCGACGACATGGGCTTCATGCGCTTCGTCACCGGTACCCAAAGGTCGCTGGGCGAGGCTATCTGCGACGACGTCAGCTTATGCACATACTGATGCATCATCGAGTACGAAGCTTTTGCACGGAAACCTCCATCGAATACACGGCTGGTCGACAGTCGTGGCTCCAATGCAGGAAAGGTCTTGCCCTCGGTAGTGAACAGCACGGCACGGAGGCCAGCATTCAGCTGCCAGCGTTCGCCAAGGTTCATGTCGTCCTCGGCATAGAGTGCCGCCTCGTGCGCAAACATATGGGTGCTGGGTGTGCGATAGGTCTGATCAGTCTGGACAGCATCAGACTGAGCAACGCGTATCTGGCTGGACTGTACCTCGGGACGGAATTGATGCAGCGTGTATTGCGCACCGTAGCGCAAGTGATGATCCAGTACAGGATGATGATCCAAATCAATCTGAGCCGTCAGGTCATCGATACCGGAACGGAAGCACAGATTGGTCAACTGGTCGGCAATCTGATTACCGTTGTGCCATTCGTTGTAGCGATATTCGGCCAGCGACGAGAGCGTGAAGCGATTGTAGCCTACCATGACGTTGGCAAAGAGCTGCGGCGTAAAGATGTGGTTCCACCTGAGATGATACAGCGTATTGCCCCAATGCATGTCTGAGGTGGTGTGATGCTTTGTCTTGACGCCTTCGTAATCGCTGCCTGTAGTCCCCTCGACGTCAATCACGTCGCGACCGCTATAGAAGCTAAGATACAGACGGTCGTTATCGCTCAGACGATGGTTCACCTTGGCGTTGAGATCGTAGAAGTACAGGCCGAAGCGGTCCAGGTCGATGTCGAGCTGGCCCTTGAAGGCATTGAGCAACCAGTCAGCATACGTGCGACGGGCCGAGATGATGAACGACGTGCGGTTCTTCCACAACGGACCTTCGAACGACAAATGCGACGACAACATTCCGATCGAGAAGTTGCCATGATAATCCTGCATGTCGCCATCCTTGGTACGCACATCGGTGATCGACGACAGACGACCGCCATAGCGGGCCGGAAACGAACCGCGGAAGAAGTCGACGTGCTTCACGGCATCGGGCATGAAGGCCGATTCGAAGCCCATTACATGATCAACATTGTAGAGCATCATACCGTCCAGCAGGAAGAGGTTCTGATCTGCATCACCGCCACGTACGCTCATACCGGCTTGTCCTGACATGGTCGACTGAACACCAGGTTCGAAATGCAACGTCTTGATTACGTCTGGCTCGCCCAACAAGGCTGGCATGCGCAGAATCTTCTGGACCGAAATGCTCGACGCACTCATACGGCTGCTCTGCAAGCCTGTCTCAGGACGTTCAGCGTCGACAATCACCTCGCCTAACTCGCGATTCAGTTTCAGGCTGATGGTCATCAGCGTATCGGAATGGAGATCGAGTACCTGTACGTCGCGTTCGTAGCCAACGTAAGACGTCTCAATGCGTGTCTCGCCAGCAGGTAAGGTCAGGCTGAAATAGCCGTATTCGTTCGTGCTGGTACCGCTTCTCTGAAGAGGAATGTACACGTTGGCACCAATCAGCGATTCCTTCGATTCTTTGTCAGTCACATAGCCATAGACCGTATAAGTCTTTGCCTTAGGCACAAAAAGCAGAATGTGGGACTGGGTGATGCGATAGGATATTCCGGTTCCATCGAGGGCTTCGTCCAGAATGGTTGTCAACGGACGTTTGTCCGTAGGATCGAAGTGCAGCGGCTTCGGCAATTTTACGTCTTGACCGTACACCAGTGTACGTCTGCCCATGACGCTGCTGTCCTGTGCATGGACGGTCGAATGCGACGCCATGCACAACACTGCCAGGCTCATCAGCAGGGGTTTGATCTGTAGGTTTCTTGTCTTCATTTTATTGGTTGGTTGAATTCATTCTGCTTAGAAGACAACCAATATTCAGAAACTCCCTATTCGTTTTCTACTTTTTTTTCGAAATTGTTCATTCTCCCTCATAGGAAATCAAAGAAATTCACAGGAACAGCATCGCGAATCTACGGCCTGACTTACGGTCAAGGTAGCAGGCCAGATGCTGTCGCAGGTAGGCCAAGGCTTTCTGCAACTGCGCATCGACGGTCTTCACGGATATTCCCATCTCCTCGGCTACTTCGGCATAGCTCCTGCCATCTTCCTTCACACGGGCGTAGACTTCGCGGCATCGTTCAGGCAATTCGGTCAGCAATCGTTCGTAAGTCTCGAAGAGTTCAGTTTGTTCCAGCAGTTCATCAGGTCTGGTTGCAGTGTCCGTAATTACTTCGGCCGACACATCAAGGCTTTCCTGGATGTCGTTCGTCTGCATCGACTTCAGCGCATTCATGGCTGCATTCTTCACCATCACGAAGCTGTAATGTCGCCAGTCGTCTGGCACGATCATCGTCTTGCGTTTCTCCCATATTCTGGCCAATACATCCAGAGCGACTTCCTTGGCTAAATCCTCGTCCTGCACAAAGTAGAGAGCCACACGGAACATCCGTTCATAATGACGGTCGAAGAGGGCACGAAAGGCCTTCTCCGAATCCTGCGTCCTGATCTGCTCAAACAGTTCCCTATCGATGTCGCGATTCATTTCTGTCACACTATTTATAAAAACGGAGTGCAAAGATAGGTTGTTTTCTTCACTTCTCCAAACAATCACTCCTAAAACTCGGTTTTATTCACACCTTTTATCTCTTCGTCCACGTTTTTGTAGATTTATTATCATAATAGGAAGGATTTCTGCACATTTGTTTGGAGAAGCGGTTTTTTATTGCTATATTTGCACCCTCAAAAAAGGCAGGAAGCAGCGTAATGACCTTGCACTGCGACCGTAATTAATGCAGAATGAAGCATAGTAGAATGACTTACACCTTATTGTCCCTGGTGCTGATCGTTGCACTGATCGTACCGCTTGTATTGAGCCAGCCTTGCTTCGGACGCAATCCACGCGGACAACGACTGGAGCGCGTCAGGCAGTCGCCACATTATCGCGACGGAGGCTTCGTCAACGAGGAAGCAACCGAGCTGATGACAGGCAAGCACAACTACCTGACGTCGATGCGCGACATGCTGACAGGCCGCAAACGTAGCGATCGCCTTATCCCTCGCGAAGGCGAAGTACCAGTAGTAAAAAGCGACCTGAAGCACCTTGATCCGAACGAGGAACTCTACGTGTGGTTCGGCCACAGTTCGTTCCTGTTGCAGCTGAGCGGCAAGACCGTGTTGGTCGATCCGGTACTGATTGCCTTCTCGCCGGTCAGCTTCGTAGGCAAGATCTTCCCTGGCACGGACATCTATAAGCCCGAAGACATGCCTGACAGGATCGACTATCTGGTGATATCGCACGACCACTACGATCACCTGGACCACAAGACCGTCGTCGCCCTGCGCGAACGGGTGGGCAAAGTAATCTGTCCCCTCGGCGTAGGCGAGAACTTCGAGCACTGGGGATATACGTCCGATCAGATCGTCGAACTCGATACGGACGAGGTTTGGACCGATGAACTGACGTTCCGTTGTCTGCCCACACGACACTTCTCCGGACGAAGCCTTCGTCGCAACACGACGCAACGAGCTGCATGGCTGATCGAGACGCCACGACGTAAGGTTTTCTATTCGGGCGACGGAGGCTATGGCGCAAGGTTCAAGCGCTTCGGCGAACAGTACAAGGACATCGATCTGGCCATCATGGAGAACGGACAGTACGACGTGAACTGGTGCAACATCCACACAATGCCTGAGGAACTGGGCAAAGAGGTGAGCGAGCTGAATCCGCAACGCTTCGTGACGGTTCACCACTCGAAGGTAGCGCTGGCCAACCATGTGTGGGACGAACCACGACAGAACGAGCAGAAGGCTGCCGAAGCAAGCGGCATACCGCTGATCACCTGCAAGATCGGCGAGATTGTACGACTGGAATAACAAATTGTTGAAACATTTCGGAATGAAGACCTGGAAAGAATGTAGCGAGGCCGAGAAACAACGGCTGATACAGCTGATGGACGACATGATACCCTACTACGAGCGCATAGCCGTGTACGATGTGGATCGCGACTTCATCCGCACTAACCGCGAGCATTGCATGAGCATAGCCCTCGCGGCACGAAAGCTGGTGACGGAACATACCGACATGAAACCCGAAGAGGCTATCTTCTCGGATCAGCTATTCGGCACACTGGTGAGCGAGGCCTGGCAGAACGTCTTCGATCCGGATGAAAAGGCCTTCTTCAACGCTCACCTGCAACAGGCTGCCGAATGCTTCCGTATGGGCATCATGATGGCGGATCTACCGGAAGTGGATTGATATCGCCACTAACTATATCGCGTACGATATTTGTAAAACCAGAATTGCATATTATCGTAACGAAATAGAGAATAACAGATTGATCGAAGGAAATATTCATATCGCGTACGATATTTCGGGATTATTTCGTATCTTTGCATCGGAATTACAAACCCTAACAACAATTGCGACAATGAATATCTACGACATCAAAGTAATGAAACGTGAGAACCGCCAGGACGTGGAGGTTCAGCTCAACGAGTATGCAGGCAAAGTGCTGCTGATCGTCAATACGGCTACGGCATGCGGTCTGACACCACAATACGAAGCGCTCGAAGCCCTGTACCGCAAGTACAAGGACCAAGGCTTCGAGATACTGGACTTCCCATGCAACCAGTTCATGGAGCAGGCCAAAGGCAATGACGAGGAGATCACTTCGTTCTGCACACTGAAATACGATACGACCTTCCCTCGTTTCAAGAAGATCGAAGTGAACGGCGAGAACGAATCGCCCTTATACACCTACCTGAAGTCGGCCATCGGCCAGGGCGAAGGCAAGGGCAACCTGCTGATGAGCTGGATGATCGGTCTGACCTCGAAACTGAACGGCAAGAGCCGCAAGGGCAGCGACATCAAGTGGAACTTCGAGAAGTTCGTCATCGATCGCCAAGGCAACGTCGTGAAGCGCTTCGCTCCTACCGTAACGCCCGAACAGATCGACGCAACGGTGAAGGCGCTCTTGTAATAAACGCCCCCATACATTATTAAAAATATAATGGCTTACGAACAACTGAAACTCGACAATCAGGTGTGCTTCCGTCTCTATACGGCAGCACGCCTTGTAACGCAATGCTACCAGCCTCTGTTGAAGGAGCTGGGCATCACCTATCCACAATACCTGGTGCTGATGATCCTGTGGGAAAAAGATAATCTGGTGATCAGCGAGATCACACAACGTCTGAAGCTCGAGACCAACACCGTGACGCCACTGCTGCAACGTATGGAGCAGCAGGGACTCATCGTACGCATGAAGGGACAGGTGGACAGCCGTCAACGCATCATCTCGCTGACGCGCGAAGGCCGTAAGCTTGAGGAGAAAGCCAAGGAAGTACCTGGCTGTCTGGTGAATCAGATGGTTGCCGATGGTGTCGACCTTGGAGAGCTGAGCCAGCTTGTTCCGATACTGGACAAGCTGATCGAAGCTGTAGGCTAATGCCATTGCATGCCAACTATAAACGCTAAACTCTCCGCTTTAAACTTGGACAATAGCGAAAGCTGAACAACCATTATATTACTGACCACAAACCATCATAGAATGAAAAAGAAAGGATTACTTGCGCTTGCAGCACTGGCTCTGATGTTAGCCAGCTGCAACACAAACAACGAACAGCCAGCAGCCGAAGCCGAGACTACCCTATCGGACAGCGTACGCGACAAAGCCTGGCAGGAGATCACGCCACGCGACATCGAAGGCAATCCGTATCGTATGTTTGCCGACGAATGGTTCGAACTGGCAGCCGGCAAGGAGTGCGACATGAACCTGATGACGATAGCCTGGGGTACGATGGGCGAACTCTGGGCACGTCCGGTGGTGATCGTTTACGTATCGACCAGCCGCTATACCTACGAATTCATGGAGAAGAACGACTACTTCACCCTGACACACTTCCCCCCTTCGATGCGCGAACAGCTGCAGTACCTGGGTACGGCTTCAGGCCGCGACGAGGACAAGGTAAAGGGTGCCGGCCTGACAACCGAATTCACCGCACTGGGCAATCCTATCTTTGCCGAGGCCGATCTGGCTATCGAATGCAAGAAGATCTATGCCGAGCAGTTCAAGGCCGAGCTGATGCCCGTAGAGCGTCGTCAATGGCATCAGGAGACAGGCACTGGCATCCACGTGATGTACGTGGGTGAGATAGTCAATGTGTGGAAGAAGTAAGGGAAGCGCAAGATTTACTGCATTTCATCTAAGCGAGCAACAGCTTCTGGATAGCCCTGAGCGGCCGATTTTCGGTACCAGCTCAGGGCTTCTGTCATATTCGGAGCCGTGCCCTGACCTGTCTCGTAGCAGAGACCGATCTTATACTGTGTCTCAGGATTTCCCTTCTGGGCCGAAGTGAGATAATAGTCAAAAGCCTTCTGACGATCGGCTTTGACACCGTCACCCCAATAATACGCACTGCCTACGAAGTTGAGCACATAGATATCCTCTGCAGGCGCAAGCTGCATCAGCTGATCGAACGCGACGGCATAGAGGCTGTCCGAAAGTGCACGATCCTCGTCGACAACGATGCCATGCTGATAGCAATGCGCTACGAGATACAGTCCGATGGGACTACCAGCCTCGGCACTGCTGCTGTAAAGGCTGAAGGCCTTGGCCTGATCCGGCTCTACATGGTTGGCATATTCGTACATAAGGCCCAGCTCCCACTGCGCATCGGCATTGCCATTGACCGACGATAGTTCGAGCATCTGCACGGCTTTCTGCCAATCCTGCTCGACGCCATTGCCCGTAGTCTTGAGCAGACGGCCATAGCTGAGCTGAGCCTCGGCATCGCCTTGTTCGGCTCGACGGATGAGGTCTGATACAGGGTTCGAAGTACAAGAGGCAAGAATTCCGACAAGGGTCATGAGGAGAAATCGTTTCATGAGGAAATAGAAATAAATGGTGAGGTAATGTGTGGCAAATATAGCGAAATAATCGACAACTCAAGCCTTCGCACATGCGATTAATTAAAAAAGGAGCTTCATTTTGAAGCGATTTGAGGCCAATTAGCAGATTCGGTAAACAAATTAGGCAATAATCTATCGTTTTATTTGGCCATCCGGCAGAAATTACGTATATTTGCCGCACGAATTGAAAAGTAATCGCTCACAAAAACCGAAAACATCCATATGTCCTACAACAAATCCGACGGAACGCGTCAGTACAACAAGGAAGAACGTGGCGGATGGTACTGCACCAATCCGAAGAAGCACGAAGAGAGCCACGAGCATCATGGTGCGGACGAACCACACGAGCATCGTGCCGAACGCCATGACAGCCAGCCTAATCGCGAACCGGAGGCCAAGCAGACACGTACTTCGAAGACGTTCACCTTCGAAACCATGTCCGGCAAACGTACCGACGATACGCATTTGCCAACCGCCGAAGAGATGTTCAAGAAGATGGGCGACCAGAAAGTCGATCCGATGGAACAGCTGAGATCGGAAGCCGACAAGCGCAAAAGCATCACCGTAAAGTCGGACGGCAAGAAGTCTGGATGCTGGGGATGCCTCAAGTTCCTGATCTTCTTCTGGATTCTGCAGATGGTGGTTACCTGCGTCTCGATCTGCTCGGACGACGATGACGAAACTGACGACTATAATGTTTCGTACGACGAAGTGATTGAGGAAGTAACCGACGAGGACGGTGACTTCAGCATCATCGAATCAGCCAAGGAGGAGATGCTCAACGAGATAGATGAGCAGGTTGAGGCTGCCAACGAGACCGTTGAATCGCAGGACGAAACTCCGGCCGAAGAAGTCCAGGCCGAAGCAGAATAAACCGTGGACGCTCCTATCCTGACCATCCGCCAGACCACGTTGGCCGACATCGAAAGGCTGCAGGATGTCTTTGCCGAGGCACGACGCTTCATGGTCGCTACCGGCAATCCCAACCAGTGGGCACCTACCTATCCAAGCGACGAACAGCTGGCGCGCGACATCGAATCAGGCGACAGCTACGTTTGTCTGCACGAAGGCCGTATCGTAGCCACCTTCCTGCTTCGTGGCGGCGTCGATCCTACGTACGACGTAATCTACGACGGACAATGGACCAACGACAATCCCTACGCCACGATCCATCGCATCGCTTCGACGGGCGAAGTGAAAGGCATCTTTGCTACCGCCATGCACTTTGCCCTCGAGCGCTACCAGACCCTCCGTATCGATACGCACCGCGACAACCGCGTGATGCAGCATCTCGTCGAACGTGCAGGCTTCCGCTATTGTGGCATCATCCATTGCTGGAACGGCGACGAGCGGTTGGCGTACCAGTACGGATAGACTTTTCGATACTTCGAGTAATCGATTGATCGAAGCATCGAGTCATCGAATTATCGACGTATCGATCAATCGATCCATCGAGTTTCCTAAAATATTTTCCCCATGAATCTCAAACCCTTACTTCTATTATCTGCCATCCTCGCTGCCGGCTTCACAGCTCGCGGCGAAGTACAGCTGCAGTTCTACAGCGACGGAACCGTCCGCGTATTGAAGACCATTGCCGACCGCACTCCGATGAAGGGCGACAACCTGTCGTTGGTTGTCACGGCCAAACCTTCGGACAAGGTAGCCAAGGCTGTAACCAAAGGCGATGTTACCACCTATACGACCCGAAGCCTCGAGATCCGCGTCGACCAGAAGACCGAGCACGTGACCTTCGTCGACCGTCGTACGGGCCAGATATTGCTCGACGAAGATGCTCATGGCTTCGAGCCTATCACCGACGGTCCGGACAAGGGACGTTACCGCGTGAGCCAGTCGTGGCAGCTCGAAGCGGACGAAGCCTTGTACGGCATCGGCCTGCTACAGAACGGCAAGATGAACCAGCGTGGCGAGAACCGCCTGATGATACAGACCAACCTCGAGGACTTCTCGAACGTCTTCCAGAGCATCAAGGGATGGGGTGTCTACTGGGACAACTACTCGCCTACGCAATGGACCGACACCGATTCGAGCGAACAACGCTCCACGCTGAGCCTGACCTCACAGGTGGGAACCAAGGTGGACTACTACTTCATGTACCGCGACGGCAAGGCCGATGGCGTAATAGCCGAGATGCGCAACCTGACAGGCCATGTGCCCATGTTGCCGCTGTGGAGCTACGGCTTCCACCAGAGCCGTGAACGTTACAAGACTTCGCGCGAGCTGCTCGAGGTAGTCGATACCTACCAGAAGACGGGAGTGCCTCTCGACGGCATCATCCAGGACTGGCAGTACTGGGGCAACAACTATCTGTGGAACGCCATGGAATTCCTGAACGAGGACTTCAGCAACTATCGCCAGATGATCGACCACGTGCACAACCTGGGCAAGCACATCACCATCAGCATCTGGGCCAGCTTCGGTCCTCATACCAAGGCCTATCGTCAGCTGGACGAGAAGAATCTGCTCTACTCCTTCCAGACATGGCCTCAGAGCGGATTGAGCGCATGGCCTCCGAACATGGATTATCCCAGTGGCGTACGTTGCTACGACCCATATTCGGCCACGGCACGACAGATCTATTGGGACAACCTTTCGCGCCTGCATCAGGCTGGCATCGACGCATGGTGGATGGATTCGACCGATCCGGATCACCTCTATTGGCCAGATTCGGACCTCGACGAGGTAAAGGCCATCACCGACCCTGCTACCGGAAAGGACTTCATGGGTTCATGGCGTTCGGTACGCAATGCCTTCCCGCTCACCACCGTCGAGGGCGTATACGACGCTCAACGAGCCGTTGACTCGACCAAGCGTGCCTTTATCCTCACACGTTCGTACTTTGCCGGACAGCAACGCACGGGCGCACAGACGTGGTCAGGCGATGTGTCGTCGAGCTGGGATTCGTTCCGCAAGCAAGTACCTATCTGCCTAAACTATACGCTAACGGCCAATCCGATGGTCAACACCGATCTGGGTGGCTTCTTTGCCAATGCCTACAACCAGCATTCGCAGGACAATTCGGCTACACGCAATCCGCTCTATCAGGAGCTTTACGTACGCTGGATGCAGTTCGGAACCTTCTCGACCATGATGCGTAGCCATGGCACCGAAGTCTATCGCGAGCTGTACCATTACGGCAAGCCGGGCGAACCGGTCTACGACGCTCTGCTGTCGGCCGTAAAGCTTCGCTATCAGCTCCTCCCCTACATCTACAGCACCAGCTGGCAGGTATCGAGCCGCGACGACTCGTTCATGCGTGCACTGATGATGGATTTCGGTCACGATCGTCAGACGTGGGACAACAACCGCGAATTCCTTTTCGGCCGCAACCTGTTGGTAGCCCCTGTGGTCAATGCGCTCTATACGCCTGAAACCGTGAACGATACCGACGAGATGTCAGGCTGGAACGTCAATGGCCGCAAGTCGCTGTTCAACCCTGATTTCAAGGCCGACTGGAATGCTGCCAAGACGTACGACGTATACTTGCCAGAAGGCGCCAGCTGGTACGACTATTGGACCAACCAGCTGCTCGATGGCGGTCAGACCGTAAAGGCCGATGGAACGCTGGCACATTGTCCGTTATACGTCCGTGCCGGCTCGATCGTACCTCTGTGCCGCAAGGAAGTGTTGCATGCCGACGTCCGCGATTGGCAGGAGCTCGACCTGATGGTATACCCCGGTGCAGACGCTTCGTTCACGCTCTACGAGGACGAGGGCGACAATTACAACTACGAGAAGGGTGCCTATTCGACCATCGACCTGCAGTGGAACGATCGTTCGCATACCCTGACCATCAGCAAGCGCAATGGATCGTACGACGGTATGGTTCAGGAGCGTACCTTCACCGTGATGACGCCAGACGGATCAGCAAAGACCGTAACCTACACGGGCAAGAAGATCGTTGTACGTCTGTAACAACGACTGTCCGTGCTACAAAACCGGAATAAACCATCAGCGGACGAAATACGCTTCATAAAATCTCGGAAGCGTGTTTCGTCCGCAAAATAGTCTTCCGAAAAACTCGGAGGAGCAGTTCGCCAGAAAAATAGTCTTCATAAAAACGCGGAAGAGCAGTTTGCTGGAAAAATGAGCTCCATAAAAACGAGGAAGAGCAATTCGCTAGAAAAATGGGCTTCATAAAAACGAGGAAGAGCATTTTGCTGGCGAACTGCTCTCTATAAAATCGAGGAAGCACAGTTTGCCAGCAAAATGCTCGCCATAAAAATGAGGGAGTATAGTTCGACGGAAAAATAGTCTTCCTCGGATTACAAACGCGTAATCACCTCTGAGAGCGGTTTACGCACCTTTGGCGTTGGCTGTGTGGTAGGAACGCCAAGTGGCAGTAGGATGGCCGGTTCGAGCTGATCCGGAAGCTGCAAAGCCTCGCGGACAGCCTGTGGATCGAAGTTGCAGACCCAGCAGGTACCAAGTCCACGCTCTGCGGCAGCCAGGCAGATATGCTCGGCCGCAATCGAGACGTCCACGATGCCGTGTGTATGGCCATCAGCCGGACGGACCCATTCGCTGCTATGATCAATGCAGACCACAATGACCGTCGGGGCCGTGCGGAACCAATCGCGAGGATACGAGCAACGTACGCCCTCGAGCGACGATTCGGATTGACAGACGTAGAAGTGCCAGGGCTGACGATTGCAGGCCGAAGGAGCCACCTGGGCACTCTGGAGGATATACTCGAGGTCGGACTCGTCGACCTGCTGAGGGGCATAGCCACGCACACTGTAACGCGACTCGCTGAGTTGAAGGAAGTTGTTCATACGGCAAAGATAAGGGTTTGTCGATAGGTAAGCAAATGACCGACGACTTTTTTGTACCGATACACAGAAATGAGTAGGTAAGCGCTGGATTTTGACAGTTGACGTTGGCAAAATGCCATGAGTACAACGGAATAGGACATAGGGAAAGAGGTTTTCGTGCCAAGGATTTGGAGATAAGCGCCGAAAAGCGTAATTTTGCAGCCGAAACTCTTCAGGGCAGGGTGAAATTCCCGATCGGCGGTATAGTCCGCTAGGCCTCAAGCACGAGGTCATGACCCGGTGAAACTCCGGGACCGACAGTATAGTCTGGATGGAAGAAAGGTTAATATGATACACAGAAAGGATATAGACTGGATGCGCCGTGCAATGGTGCTGGCCCAGCGTGGCGAGGGTGCTGTAAACCCTAACCCGATGGTCGGCGCTGTCATTGTACGCAATGATGAGGTGGTGGCCGAGGGCTATCACCAGCGATATGGTGATTTACATGCCGAGCGTAACGCCTTCCGCGATGCGGACTCGCGTGGCGTAGATTGTCGTGACACGACGATGTACGTCACCCTCGAACCCTGCTGCCACCATGGCCATCAGCCCCCCTGTACCGAGGCGATCATCGAGCATCAGGTCAAACGCGTCGTGGTAGGTCTGCTGGACCCTAATCCGCTCGTGGCCGGTAAGGGACTGGCTAAGCTTACGGCGGCAGGTATCGACGTGGAAGTGCTGTCGGACGATGAACCTCTGGCCAAGGAACTGAGGAAGCAGAATCGCGTCTTCCTGCACTACATCACACAACGACGTCCCTGGATCACACTCAAATATGCCATGACGCTCGACGGCAAGATCTGCACCTGCACGGGCCAGAGCAAATGGATTACCGGCGAGGAAGCCCGTCATCGTGTACACCAGCTCCGGAAGGCCCATACGGCCATTCTATGCGGTATTGGCACGGCTTTGGCCGACGATCCGATGCTCGACACACGTCTGCCTGAAGATCCCGAAGCACGTTGCCCTATCCGCCTGGTACTGGATCGCCAGGCACGACTGCCTATCGGCTCGAAGCTCGTGACGACTTCGCGCACGCAACGTACCATAGTCGTACACGCGTCCGAAGCCGCAGAATCGAACCTCGAAGGCTTGCGCGAAGCGGGTGTAGAGACCTGGCTCTGCCCTACCCTTACCGACTTGATGGACCGTTGCGGGACGGAAAAGATCGACAGCATCCTTGTAGAAGGAGGCGGCACGGTGAACGAAGCAATGCTCCGCGAAGGATGGATCGACGAAGTATACGCCTTCATTGCTCCTAAACTGATAGGCGGAAGCGAGGCCAAGACTCCCGTGGAAGGCCGCGGCATGGAGCATCTGAGCGATGCCATGAGGCTGCACGATATTGCGATAGAACACTGTGGTCAGGACGTGGTCCTGCACGGACTGAAGAAATCTCCTCTCTAAACTCTAGACTCTACTCTCTAAACTATAAACTCAAACCCATGTTCACAGGTATCATCGAAGAAGTAGGCCACATCAAGGCTATCCAGACAGGCGCCAAGAGCTGCCGGCTGGAGGTCGAGGCTCACCGCGTGATGGAAGGCACAGCCGTAGGCGACAGCATTGCCACGAATGGCGTCTGCCTGACCGTAACCTCGCTGACCGACCATGGCTTCACGGCCGACGTGATGCCAGAGACGATGCGACGCACGGCATTGGGTGAGCTGAAGCCAGGATCGGAAGTCAATCTGGAACGCGCCTTGCAACTACAGAGCCGACTAGGAGGACATCTTGTCTCAGGCCATGTTGACGGTACGGGCCGTATCACCGACCTGCGTCAGGACGACAATGCCGTATGGATGACCATCGAATGCGAGCCACGATTGCTGCGCTACATCATCGAGAAGGGAAGCATCACGATACAAGGCATCTCGCTCACCGTAGCCAAGGTCGATGCACGGTCGTTTGCCGTATCGCTCATCCCCCATACACAAGCCGTGACGACTTTGCATCGCGCTCGTGTAGGCGATCGTGTCAATCTGGAGAACGACATCATTGCCAAGTACGTCGAACGGCTGTTAGGCATCGGCCAGGACAACCACCTTTCGACCAAGGACGATCATCTGCTGGCCATGCTGAAGGAGTGGTAAGTTTACACTAAGACAACAACGAAATATCAATCAAGAATATGTCCCAATTCAATACTATAGATGAAGCTCTTGCTGCCATTCGTGCAGGCCAGTGCATCCTGGTGCTCGACGATCCTGACCGCGAGAACGAAGGCGACCTGATCTGTGCGGCCGAATTTGCTACGACCGAGAACGTCAACCTGATGGCCTCGGCAGCCAAGGGTCTGATCTGCATGCCTATGAGCCGTCAGATCTGCGAACAGCTGAACCTGCCACAGATGTGCGCCACGAACAGCGACAACCATCTGACAGCTTTCACCGTCAGCATTGATCACATTTCGACCACGACAGGCATCTCGGCTGTCGAACGTGGCATCACGGCTCGTGCTACGGTAGCCGACGGCGTAAAGCCATCGGACTTCCGTCGACCTGGTCACATGTTCCCGCTGCAGGCGCGCGATGGCGGTGTACTGGTACGTACAGGCCATACCGAGGCCACGGTCGACCTCTGTCGCATGGCAGGCCTGAAGGAATGTGGCCTCTGCTGTGAAATCATGCGCGAGGATGGTACCATGATGCGTACGGACGAACTGATGGAATTTGCCGAGGCGCACAAGCTGGTAAAGATCACGATTGCCGACCTTGTAGCCTATCGCCGCAATACCGAGAAGCTGGTGAAGCGCGTGTCGGTAGCCGAACTGCCTACGAGGTACGGTACCTTCCGTGCACACGGCTACGTCAACGAGGTAACAGGCGAACACCACGTTGCGCTGGTAAAAGGTGACGTGACGACGCCGGAACCTGTACTTTGCCGTGTACACTCTGAATGCCTTACGGGCGATGCTTTCGGCAGCTTGCGTTGCGACTGCGGTGAACAGCTGGCCGAAGCATTGCGTCGCATCGAGGAACGTGGACGTGGCGTACTGCTATATCTGCGTCAGGAGGGTCGAGGCATCGGCCTGATCAACAAGCTTCGTGCCTATGCCCTGCAGGACCAGGGTATGGATACGGTCGAGGCCAACCTGGCCCTGGGATTTGCAGCCGACCTGCGCGAATACGGTACAGGCGCTTCGATCCTGGCCGACCTGGGTATTCACGACCTGATACTGATGACGAACAATCCGGCCAAGATAGATGGACTGGGCGGCTTCGGACTGCGCGTTGTAGACCGCGAACCGATCGAGATGACCTGCAACGAGAAGGACGAATTCTACATGTACACCAAGTACACGAAGATGGGCCATCTGTTGCATCTGAAGGACCTGAAGCGACAGTATTGATAACTACATCCGTAAACAACAAAAAACAACTATAGAAATGAAAAAAGTAGAAGGAAATCTGACCGCTGCGGGTCAGAAGATTGGCATCGTTGCCTCACGTTTCAACGACTTCATCGTAGACCGTCTGATTGGCGGTGCTGAAGACTGTTTTGTACGCCACGGTGGCAACACCGACGACCTCACACTGGCCTATGTACCCGGTGCATTCGAGATTCCGCTGGTGGCGCTGCAGATGGCACAGTCAGGCAAGTACGATGCTGTAGTATGCCTCGGTGCCGTGATTCGCGGAGCTACGCCACACTTCGATATGGTAGCCAACGAGAGCGCCAAAGGCATCGCTACTGCCAGCATGCAGTCAGGTCGTCCGGTAACCAACGGTATCCTGACCACCGACAGCATCGAGCAGGCCATCGAACGTGCAGGAACCAAGGCTGGCAACAAGGGTGCCGACGCCATGATTTCGGCCATCGAAATGATCAACCTGATGAAGGGCCTCTGATGCCCGCGTTATGGAACTGACACAAGAGCCGTTACAACGCCTGACAGGTATCGTTGTGCACGGCAAGCAACTGGGACGCAAGCTTGGCTATCCAACAGCCAATCTTCGGCTGGATCAACCGGAAGACTTACAGCTCACGCCTGGCGTATATGCCGCCACTGCCCTACTGGCCAACGGTCAGCAACATCGAGCAATGGTGAACATCGGCTATCGGCCTACGGTCGATCCGGAAGGTGTTCCGCTCTCGGTCGAAGCACATCTGTGCGACTTCGACGGTGACCTGTACGACCAGCCCCTTTGCCTAATGATAGGCAACCGCATCCGCAGTGAACGACGAATGGAATCGCTGGACGAACTACGACGTCAACTAGCCATAGATCTCGAGGCTGTCCGGTGCCTCTGAAAACAGGCCTTATCAGAACAAATCAAACCGCCCTTGCAGCCAAGTGAGCAAGGGCGGTTTTATGTTGTGTTTAACGACGTGTTTCGTCGTTAAAGACAGGTTCAGAAACGACGTTTAACGATAGCGCTGTACACGCTCGTCGTCGATTGGGCCGGTCCAGTTCAAGCCATACGCGAAGTCGTAGACGTGGCCATCGACGTCGGTATAGCAACGCATGTCGCGAGGAGTATCCTCAGCCTGTTCCTCGACGGTCTCCATGTCGGCAGGCATCTGGAAAGGCAGCAATCCACTTGGTTCGTAGAGGCCGGCAATAACTTCGAGGATAGCCTGCTTCTGGATATCGAAGGTTACAAGCAGTGCATCGGCCAAAGGCTCGACTTCGGACAGAACCGTTGGATTCGTAACATTCAGGACAACGATGACAGGCTTCTGCCCCATCAGCTTACGCGTCTGGAGTACAAGGTCGAGATCCGTTGAATTATAGGTACGAACACCCTTACCACGATAGCTGCGGTTGGTCTGCTTCTCGAAAGGACTACCACCAGCCAGGCTGACTTCGCGGGCCGTTGTAGCTACATAATCGCTATACTGAAGGCTGATTGGGTAATAGCCGTTACCTGGAGCCGATACCTTGCTGCCAGCAGGAATAAAGTAATTGTCGACGCCCAGCAGTTGTTCATTGGCCATGTCCATCTGACCCGTAGCCTTCAACGCCTCGCGAAGATTATATCCCCAACCACTGAAAGGCGAATCGATGAAGACTACTGCGAAATCGGCCTCCGAAGCATCAGCAACCGGCTGGAAGTAGCGCTCCAGAATCTCGGCCTTGACAGGCGTGATGGTATCGGTAGGAATAATCGATCCCCAGAAGCTGTTATGAGCCGGATAGATGCGGGTCGGGACATAGACATTAGGCTTCTGACCTTCGGCAGCAGCGACAGGAAGTGTCTGCTCGTGGTTCTTGAGCATGACGATACTCTTGAGCTGAGCCTCGTAACCCTTAGCCATGAAATCAGGATTACCTACCAGTTGTGACGAAGCTTCAGGATCGAGGTAAGGATTCTCGAACAGACCGGTGCGGAAGATGTTACGCAACAGACGGGTTGCGCTGAGACGGACGCGAGCAAGCATTTGCTCTTCGCCCAACTGCTCCTTCATCAGCTCGAAGGCGCCAAGGACAGGCAATTTATCGTTGTTGCCACCAAACTGGTCTACACCGGCCATAAGGGCCTTCATGTGACGTTCGGTTACCGTAAGGCTTTCGACACCATAAGGCTTGCCGCTATGGATGCCTGGATGAACCTCATCAGCAGTTACGCCCCAGTCGGTGCAGACTACGCCATCGAAGCCGGCATCCTGACGCAACTGACGACCGATGATATCGGCATTGAAGTTATTGGCCACAGCCTCATTGCTGATGCCAACCGAGAGCGTGTAATATGGCATGACAGCCGAAGCACGCTCGGTACCATTCTTCAGATGGAAGGCACCTTGCAGGAACGATTGCTTCTGAAGGGCAATGTTCTGGTTAGGATAAACGGCATACTGTCCACGGCCATAATGTGCATCGCGACCTGCCTCGCAAGGACCACCACCTGGCCAGTGCTTAGCCATGGCATTGACGCTGCTCAGGCCCCATGCACCATAGAGCGCATCATTGCCAACGGAAGTCTGGAATCCGTCGCAATAGGCTTCGGCCATATCCGTTACGAGCTTTGGATCCTCGCCATAGGTACCCGAGAAACGCATCCAACGTGGGTCGGTAGCAATATCGACCTGAGGAGAGAGAGCCGTCGTGAAACCTAAGGCACGATACTCGAGCGACGCAATACGGCCAAACTCGCGCAACAGTTCAGCATCGAACGTAGCGCCCATACCAAGCTCATTAGGCCACATCGAGATCTGGCCACCGGCTCCGGCATTGAACTCAGAGTCGCTACGGGCGCCATGACGTGGATCGCTTGAATTATTGGCTGGAATACCATGGCCACGACCTTCGACAAAGGCTTGGACATTATTGTTCCACTGAGCTGCAATCGAAGGACTACCTACCGAGGTAACCAGCACGTGACGGAGATTATCATCGGCCAGGAAAGCCTGCTGTGCTTCGCTCAGTTCGGGCGAAGGAACAGCCTGATGATTGCTATAGAGCATCAGACCCGCAATCTCCTCGAGCGACAGTTGCTGGACCAGATCCGCAATACGGGTATCGAGGTCAAGACGCCAATCCTCGTAGGCATCGAGCTGACCATTACGATTGAGGTCCTTGAACACATGATTGCCATCGTGCAGAATACTGATGCCAGAAGCTGGCGAATAACCTAACGTAGGACCACCCTGCTGATGGATAAGGGTAAAGCCATCGTGTACGTCCTCGACTGGCTGTTGCGTACAAGCGGTTGCCAGGAGCGGCAACAATAAGAAAAGATTGCGATTGTTTCTCATTCAATCCTGGATTTAAGTTGTAGGTGTTTATTGTTTACAATTATTAGATGTGCAAAGTAAATACTTTTCGCTGACATAACAGGCATAGACGACGTTTATTCGTACGAAGGGAAAAAGTTTTGGCCGAATAGACAAGCGTTTGGCATCTGTGGGTGACTAAATAAAAACAGAACGTCCGGACTCGAAATGAGCCCGGACGCCTATATTAGAAGTCAGTAAGTAATCAGATTACTTAACCATTACCTTCTTAGCGTTGAGGATAACGATACCCTTAGCCTCGTTAGCCTTCTGGCCGTTGAGGTTGTAGATAACCTTAGCGTTCTCAGCGTTGATGCCATTGAGTGAAGTAATATCCTCAACAGGAACAACGGTGAACTCGATTGCATAGTAAGCATCCTCTGGGAGCTCAGCAATAACGTCCTCGCCATCGATTACGGTAACAGCGTTGAGCATGATAGCATAGTGGCCACCAACCTCGAGCTGCTCAGCGAAGAGCCATGCAGAAACTACACCACCCTCTGAGTCAGCGGTGAAGATGTCCATAGCGAGAAGCTCTGGGCCATCAACGCCGAAGCCAGGATCGATGTCGTCATCATCGCTGTAGAGAGCAACGTCCTCGCCCTGCTCCTCAGGTACGCTGTAGAGAGAAGCAGCAACTACGATGTTGCAATCCTCAACTGCATAACCGAATGGGAGAGTAAGCTCTGGGAAGCTAACCTTAACACCGAGGTTGATCATATCCTCTGGGAGCTCGTGGCGATCGATACCCCAAACTGGCTCACCGATAACGCCTACTGAAGCAGCACCATTGAAAGTGAACTCCTGGATAGCAACTGGCTCAGCAAGGTTCCAATCCTCGTCGAAGAGCTCAGGAACGTCCCAAGCCTTAACGGTGAGCTTGTACTGCTGGCCAGAAATGAATACGAGTGGCTGCTCGAATGCTACATAACCAACAGTGCTGAGTGACAGGAAGCCTGAAGCAAGGCTCTCGTACTGCTCAACACCATCCTCGTTAGCGCCGAGGCACTTGTCGATAGCGTATGAAGCGTTCATGATCATAGGACCATTGATGAAGTTAACAACGAGTGACTCAGCCATCTCGACTGAAGCAGCGCTGTGGTTGGTGAGAGTAATCTCCTCCTCGCCACATACGAAGGTTGGCTCGATCTCGAGCTCGTCTGGAGTCTCGACAGGAACAACGGTGAACTCAAGACGAGTAGCTGGCTCGTCGTCGATGATTACCTGCTCGCCGTCAGCAACGACGATCTTCTCAACGATAGCAGTGTAGTTCATGTCAGCAGCGCAAACCTCAGGGAAGAGGTTGAAGCGAAGAACACCACCCTCAACATAGCCTACGAACTCAGCAGACTCAACGATGCACTCGTCACCGTCAACACCGAACTCTGGATCTACGTCTGGATCGTCCTCCATGCCGCCTTCGTTAACGTCAGCGTCATCCTCGCCATCGAGAGGCATGATGCCACCTGAGATGTAGAGAGAAGCGGTAAGAGTATAGGTAGCCTCGTTAGGATTAACGCCCTCTGGGAGAACCATGTCAGGATAGCTCAGTGAAACACCAAGAGCTACAGCATCCTCACCAAGGATGTAACCAGACTCCTCGTCGCCGTCAACACCCCAAACTGGCTCGCCAAGGGTAACAACTGGACCAGCAGGAACTACGTCGAATTCGATAGCGAGGTAAGCATCCTCGTCGAGCTCAGCAAGAACCTCATCGTCCTTGGTTACGGTAACAGCGTTCAGAACGATAGCGTAGTGGTTGCCAACCTCGAGCTGCTCAGCGAAGAGGTAAGCGGTAGGAATACCACCCTCTACATTAGCAACATGGAGGACAGCCTCTGCAAGGCAAACTGGACCATCAACACCCATACCTGGATCAACGTCGTCGTCCTCGCTGATTGGCATTGGCTCATTGCCCTGTGGAACGCCATAGAGAGAAGCAGAAACGGTAACCTCGCACTCCTCAAGAGCGATACCCTCAGCAATGGCAAGCTCTGGGAAACGAACAGGTACGCCGAGGTTGATCATGTCCTCAGGGAACATGCCACGCTCAACACCCCACTGTGGCTCACCGATGGTGCCAGCCGCGAAACCGTTGTCAACCCAAACGAACTCCTTGGCAAGACCCATCCAACCATCTTCAACGAGAGCCTGCTCAGCCTCGGTGTCGAAAGTGATGTTGAATGCCTCGTTACCCTCAGCGTCAACCATGCGAACATTGTCGATGTAGATGTCGCCATCGAGGTTACCAAGGTTGAGGAGAAGACGTGAGTAAGGGAATGCACCATCGGTAACGATAGCGTTGCCGTTGCAGTCGAGTACGTCGTTAACCCACTCCTCGGTTACGGTGAAGTGTGAAAGATACTGCAGATCGTTAGGACCACCCCACTGATCGCGGTTCTCAGAGTTGTTGTCCTGTACGATAGGCTGGATAGCCTCTGGACCCCACTGACCCTCTTTTGGCTCGAGGTTGTAGCTGCCCTTAACGTCCATCTTGAGGGTATAGGCCTTGCCTGCCTCGAGAGGAGCTGGGAAATTGATGAACACCTGCGAGTCCCAAGCATTTGGCTTAGCCTCTGGTGTGGTAACCTTCAGGGCATAGTTGTCTGCAAATGCAGCACCAGCCATGAGGGCTACAGAAGAGAGAATGAAAAGCTTCTTCATTTTGTTAGTGAATAAAATTGGTTAATTGTGAATAATTATTTGAAACGGTAGTATCACACTATTCATTTTCTTTTTTCGACGCAAATTTAGCAATTTTTCATTAAATAATCCTAAAAAAGTCCAAGTTTTTGCACAGAAACACTCATTTTGTTTCCTCAAATCTAAGAGTTTTAAAGTACATTTTGCAAAATAAAACTTTTTACTCAAAAATCAGTTCCGTTTCGCCAGTAACATAGACGACTATCAAGACGCAGATAATGAGAGCTACAATTAACAGAATAAGGGCAAAAAGGCTTGAAACAATGCATCTGAACAACGTGCTTCGGACACTGGTTTTGTATAATTGATGAAAATCGTATACAAGAATCAGTGTTGGTATACCCAGGCTCATGTCCTGGCTCTCGCCGAGCAGACGTTCGAATGGCATCTGTACGATCTGGAGCATCAACAGCTGACAACCTACATAGACCATCACAAAGAAATGCTCAGAGATGTTCAGTCGCTTTTCCTTTTTCACCCGATAGAACATAAGCCAGTTAGGCAGTACCAACAGGGTGACCATCATCAGGTACAAGGCTGCACGATTGGCATTGAGCCATTGCACAATCTGTTCGAACATTCGGAAGAAACGTTCGTGACCGTGTTCCTTGATTACGTCTTCACTGACAGCAGTGACGTTATCAAAACCATGACCGTAGAGCAGGAAACTGAGGACAAGCAGCAGCGTACCTAACAGGAACAGAAGTTTCAGAGGCTTGACGTATTCCTTCCGATGACCATTGATATAATCACGCATCATGTAGCCGGGTCGATAGATCAACTCGACACAGGTATGGAAGAAGCCAGATTCGAAATTCGTAAAGATGTCCAACAGGTCGTACAAGCCCTGACGAAGCGAGAGCCGCTGGATCGTAGCCTTCTGTCCACAGTTCGGACAATAGTGGCCAACAAAGTCGGTTCCGCAATTCAGACAATGCGATGTCTGTTCGCTGGCAGCAAGAGGCAAGAGATGGCTACCCGCTTCGACACGAGATTGCAGTCGTGTCCAACGTTGCCTTATATTATTAATAATGTACATACGTAGCAACGGTTATTCGAGGATGAGGGGTTCGTCATCGTTCAGTTCGATCTCAGGACGACGAGGTTGCAGTTTCCGCCACGATGCATACTTTTCGAGTTCAGCCGTGAGACGTGAAATGGCCCAGGTAACGATCGAGATATCGTCGACAAAACCGAGAGGCAGAACGTCAGGGACGATATCGAGCGGCGAAACCACATAGATGATGGCCGCAAGCGCCAAGGTAAGCGACATGCGATTGTAATCCTTATAACGTCCGTGCATGATGTCGCCGATATAGGCAGCCAGCAAGCGAAGATCATTGCGTACCTTATCGAGACCGCCTTTGCGGAAATAGAGTGTAAGCTGGGCAAGCAAGGCCATCACCTTGTGCTTATCGGACAACATGCTGTTGGACTTGCTGAGCCAACTTCCCTTCTGAAATGCTTTGACGAAAAATGCCATAGTATGAAGAATCGGAACTAATAAAGAGGGTCCTAAAACAGGGTTGAGTATTCAGTCTTATCTGAGAACTACACGATGTACGACAACAGTGTCGCCTTGCTCGATGCGAACCAGATAGACGCTTGACTTGAGACCATGACGCTGCATCTGGGACATGATCTCGCTACGCGTAGCGGTATCAAAGCTTGCAACCTGTGTACCGGCCATATCGTACACGAGGCAATGCTGAGGACCTTGATCCGGCGCAATAGGTTGTATGCCTGAAGCATTGGCCACACGAAGCAGACCATCGGTCATGAGTGTAGAGGTATCCCAGACCAGATCGTCAGGCAAAGCCTGCAGATCGAGCACAGGATCACCTTCGAGCTGTGCAGCCTTGAAGAGCATCACGACATCGCCTGCCTGTGGTGTCCAGCCAGCGTTGCCGTCCTTGTAGCTGAAGTGTACGTTGGCGTCGATCTTGATGCTACCCTCTGCCTCAAGATAGGTGAACAATGGCTGACCGGTCTTCGAATTGTAATCGGCCTGTGCACTCTTGTTGAGATAGATATCGGCACCTGCCTTGGCCGTAATATTTCCGTTGGCCTGGATAACGCCAGCATTACCGGTTGGGGTATTGGCAATACCCGGACGGCATTCGCCGCCTTCGTTGAGCACTACATTCTGTACCAATCCACGTCCGGTAAGGGCACCACCCTGATTGATGGTAAGCGTCTTCTTTCCGGTCATGGTGTATGGAGCCGATGTGCTGTTCAGCTTCAAGCTGCCGCCATTGACCGTCACCTGATCGGCCTCGTAGAGTGTAGCATAATCTGTCACTGTCCATACACCTGTTCCTACCTTCGTGACCTTGCTGCCTACGATCGTACCATCGAACTTGAAGTCCACGTTCTTGCCGCCAAGGGTCAGCGTATTCGCACCCGAGCCATTGCTACCGGCATTGTCGATGCTACCTGTACCCGTCAGGGCACCGATGGCGAAGTTCTGACCATTGGTATGGACAGCAACGCCATTGGTGATGTTGAGCGTTGCATTACCGATGCCATAGCTGTTCAGGAAGTCGAACGAAGGATCATAGCTCGACGATTTATAGGTGTAGGCATTGATAGTACCCGCGAACTTGCTCCAATCTCCCTTGAAATAGGTGCGGACAAAGGTGGCGTGGATGTCGATCGTACCACTGCCGCTCAAGGTTCCCAGGTAGTCGCAACGGCCATCAGGATAGAAAGCTCCGCTATGACCTTCTGGGACGATGATGTTCACGTTATCGTCGTTGTAGCTATAGATCGAGTTGTTGTACTGCAGCGTACCGCCATCGAGCACCACGGTCTTGCTGGCGAAATGATTGTCCACAAAATCGTAGACCGTACCCTGCTCGATAAAGAGCGTATCGAACGCGAAGCCACAGTCGAACTGCAACGTTCCTTTTCCTTCCTTATAGAGGTTGCTCTTGCCAGCCGTGAGTTTCGACACCTTTCCGTTGAGGGTCAAGGTTCCATTGGCTACATCGATCGTTCCTCCCTGTGTACCGAGGACAACGGGATGCGATGTGGTCATGTTGCTCTGTGTAACAAGTTTGGCACGGTTGTTCAGCACGACACGGTTATCGATACCGCCCAGGGCTCCATAAGCCACGCCATCCTTATTGGCCAATGTCGTAGGAACGAGGCTTCCATGATTGACCATGATCTGGCCCTGGAAGGTATTGGTATTGCCGATCGATACTTTCGCATCGCCATCGAGGGTAATCTCGCAATTACCGACGATAGACGACTCGCCAACGATTTCGTAATCGTGCTGGTTGGCCGTGAAGGTGATACGCTGTGGCGAAACCTCTTCGACGATATTGACGGTGAAGGATTGTGCGTCGTCTCCGAAGATCACCTGATCGCCAGAAACGAAGTTACCGTTCGACGATGCGAAGTTCGGCGTATTGTCCAGATCCCACACATCAGAGGCTTCACCGGTCCAGGTTACCTCTTCAGCATCACGCATAGGATTGACAACAAGCGTGATGACGCCTTCGAGCACTTCGATGTGCGACTTCAAGCCCTTGATGCCTTCGATGGCTACAAGCGACAGGTCTCCGTCGATGGCTTTAGCTTCGATGAGCGGATAGAAACCGGCCTCAATAACCGACGAACTTTCGAAGCAGAAAACCGGAGCCAGATAGGCAGGACCTTCGCTCCACGTCTTATGCTCGAGTTTCAGGGTATCGACCTTGAGTGTGTTCGCTCCATCGAGGTTGAATCGTACCTGAGCGCCATAGCCAAGGTCGAGACAACCGACAGAAACGGTACCCAAAGGCTCGACCGTCGAACCATATTCGCAACGAATACCGGCATCGAAGCTACCACCTTCTGTACGGAGGCTGGCAAAGCGATTGAGCCATACCGGGCTCTGCGAAAGGACGCCATCGAAGCAGAGCGTACCTGCCCAGACTTCGGTCGGACCCGAATAGGTCTGCTCGACATTAGGCAGTACGAGAGTGCCATCGCCCTGCTTCACCAGTCGTGTCTGGCCAGTGAAGGCTCCGCCTTGAAGGGTGAGCTGGTAGTAGAGATAATCGATAGGAGTATTGAGCTGTGTGCATTCGCTCTGTGCCGTTCCCTTTACCCACGATGGGACATCGAAGGTTGCGATACGAGGCGATGCGCCTTCTTCAACCTGGAGCTTGGCATCCATATACTCGCTGTAGAGGACGTGTTGTCCGTCGTGCTCCTTCCCTATCGTCTGGCCATCGGTCAGGACGGTACGACCCACGGTAGTGAGCGGAGGTGGAGCCTGGGTGAAGCCTTCGAGTTCGCCAACGAAATAGCTGACGTGAGGAGGCTGATTATAGCCACACATCTGCCATACCATGGCATTACGGTACTGATGATCGTACCAAAGCGAGTAGTTGCGCCATTCGGTCGGAATGGTGGTCGTATAGATGCGAATGTGATTGTCTGCGGTACGCATCATCACCTCCTCGCGCCAATCGCCGAACAGATCGCCCTGTAGGCATGGTGTATTCTTAGTGCCATTGTTCGACAGTGCACCGTTCATGCGTGCTATCTGGCCTTTGCCGTACTTGTAGACATAGGTACCGTCAGCACACTCGTCCAGTAGGTCGCCATCCCAATAGATACGGAAGTTCTGGGTTAGGCCAGTGGTCTGCATGCCTGCTACATGGTCGTTGGTGACCAGACTGATCGGTGTATCGTGGGCACCATAGCCAATGGCACCGGGATAATCGTCCGTAAAGTTACCGGCCATGGCGCGTCCGGCATCGCTGGTATCGACCATGCGGTAATAGATGCGCGAGGTGGTAAGGTCACGATAGTTGTTGGCGGGCTGATCCTCATTGCAGAAGAATCCTTCCTGACCATGAATGAACGGATTGAGGTCGCTCACATGATGAGCATCACCATGTCCGAGACCGGTGGTCGAGAGTCCGAGGCCATTATCGTCGATGACCATCGAACCCCATACGATCTCATCGCGGCCATCCCAGTCGACGTCCGCAATCGTATAGTTGTGGTAGCCCTGTGCATACCAGGGGCCTGGCGTATTGTTCATCCAGCGCCAACGCTCGGTAAGCTCATGCGTAACGGGATCGACATCGAGCGCTACGAACTTATGTCGCGTATAGATGCCACGTCCTACGAAGATGCTGGGACGATGGCCATCGAGGTAAGGTGCGCCAAAGAAGTGCTTGTTCGAACGATGGCCGTAACCATCTCCCCAGGCATTCTTCAGATCGGTCTCACCGGCTTCGAGGCGGGCACAGGGATAGTCGATGCACTGATAGGGACGACCTGTCTGCCCGTCAACGTAGACGAGGTATTCGCGGCCGTAATAGGTGAACCATTCCACACCTCCGGTCTTGGGCTGACGATAGTTGGTCCAGTCGTCACCACCGACGGTATAGACCGTTCCATCGGCCAGATGTATCTGAGCGCCTTCGCAAAGACGCATCACGGCTTCGGCACGTCCGTCGCCATCCCAGTCGTATCCTACGATGTTCTGTTCGTTGTTCTGGAAGTCGCCCATGTTCGGACCACAGTTCACCCACCAGAGTACGGTTCCGTCCATCTCGAGGCATTCCAACAGGGAGTATTCGCCATTGTGGCCTTCCTTGGGGAAGAGTGCAGCCATCTCTTCAGAATTGTCGTACTTCAGGAGGATTTCGAGCTGTCCGTCTCCATCTATGTCGGCACAGCAGGCGTCGTTTGGAACATAGGTCGACGTGAGCGAAGCATCGTGCTGTGGCGCGATTTCGAGGTAGTTCTGCTGCCATACCGTCACGAGGTCGGACGTATCTACTTCCTGGCCATCGATCACGCTACGGACCATGTATTGCGATGCCTGGGTACCCGAAGCATCGAGCAAGTTCGAGACAGACAGAGGCTCGTCGTTAACCTTCGTTCCGTCGCGATAGAGATTGTAACGGACGTCATAGTATTCGTCGGCCTGTATGCGCCATGAGCAATAGACACCCTTGTCGGTCTGAATGGCTACAAGGCCTCGGTCCAGACGGTCTGTATGCTGGCGTTGAGCCATAGCAACGAAAGACACCGACGAGAGGGCGAGTGTGAGTAGGTAGTTACGGGTTGTGATGGATGCGTGTAGTTTTATCATAGGATGCGTGCTGTTGTATAAGATTATGGCTGCAAATTTACATAGTTTTTTTGGTGTTTCCAAAAAAATCCCCTGAAAATCATCCCTATCGCACCATTATGACGCAAAAAAGCACCGATAGCGAACTATCGGTGCCATATTTTTGGTAAGGATGGATGATTACTTAACCATCATTACACGGCCGTTCTGGATGTAGAAGCCAGGAGTAGCCATGTTCTGTACCTTCTCGCCACGGAGGTTGAAGATAGGAGCAGCCGCGTTCTCAACGTCGTTCTCGATAGCGTCGATAGCAGCTACGAAGCCCTTATAGGTCATAACCTTGACGAAGCGGATAGCGGTATCGTAGCGATACAGCCAGAACTTCTGACCAGCAACGAGGACGCTGGTAGCGGTGCAGTCGCCCTTGTCAGGACGGTTGTAACCACCAGTGGTACCAACGATGAAGAAGTTAGGCTTAGCCTCGTCGTCTGAGTTGAAGCGCTCCTCGAGGGTCATCTCGACGAAACCAGCAGCACCAGCCTCGTTCTTCTTGACAGCGCAACCTACACCTTCAACGGTAGTGTTGACGTCGTAGTAAACGATACCCTCGTATGGGAAGATAGCCCAAGCGTAATCCTCGCCACCATTGAGCACCTTATAGATCTCAGGATTCTCCTCTGAAGGCTGGAGTGGAGCAATGTTCTTTACGTCATCTGGAACGAGAACTGGCCACTTGGCATCATCGGTACCGATGCAAGAGGTATCGTATACGCCATGACCCTCCTTAACCCAGGTGTACTGGTCAGCATTGGCAGCATCGTATGGCTCGTTGGTGCCATCCTCCTTGTAACCACGTGCCTCGTTTGACATGATACGCTCCCAGTGTGACTTTGAGGTATTGTCAACGATGGTGTTAGCGTGGTAGCCTTCCATACCGGCGTTGATCTCGTCAACGGTCAGCTGATAGTTCACGTCAACAGCAACGGTGTACTCTACGTTGTTCTCAACAACTACAGACTCTGACTTGGCATAGCACTCGGTCTTGTGGGTCTTGTCCCAAGCATAGAGGGTCAGGGTACCTGCGTTAGCGAAGTTAACCTTCTCGCCGCTCAGTACGTCGCCTTCCTGTACGTTGCCACCCTCGTCGAGGACGTAGTGGATGGTGATGGTTGGGTTCAGGACAACCTGTGAGTTGTCAACGCTCAGGGTGTACTCCTTGCCAAAGCCCTCAGCTACGTTGGTGATGGCAGCCGATGGAGCAGGGAGCTGGATCTCCTCGCAGACAACCTCTACGAGTACATCGTCCGAAGTGTTGTTCTCGTCATCAGCACGTGAAGTCCAGATCTTGAGGGTGCCTGACTCGGTGCAGGTGATGATCTTGCGACCACACTCTTCGCCAGCCTCGAAATCCTTGGTATCCATGGCGTCACCCCATGAGATGCTGTACTCCTCACCGCTGGTGTAGGTCTCGCCGCTGACAACGTCCTCGGCATCGCCCAGCTGGATCCAGTGCAGTACGTCGCCCTCCTCGAAGGTTACGAAGTAGTCGCGCTCGGTACCCTCAACCCAGAACAGGTTAGCGGTAGGATCGGTAGCGAATGGACCATGCTGCAGGGTAGAAAGGATCATGTTGTTGAAGTCGTAGGTGCAACCACCGCCGGTGTTGAACCAGATCATGCCGATGTGCTTGGTGTCGTACATCGAGATGTCCTTAACGCCTTCAGCAACGACCTGAGCAGCGTCGAGGTCGGTAATGGTGTACTTCGACTCGGTGCCCTCTACGTTGATGTTTACGCGAATCTCATACTTCACGCCAGGGGTCATGAGCAGAAGGTCGCCATTGGTTTCGCCGAATGAGGTCCAATCCTCGTCCTTAGCGATAACGTCGCCATTGATGTAGATCGAATCCTGACCCTCCTCGCTCTTGTTGGCAGCCTGGTGCATGCGGAAGAAGTAGGTATCGGTGTTGAGCAGACGCATGTGGGTAACCTTGTAGGCAGCGGTGTCCGAAGTCAGGACGAGCTCCATACAGTTGCTGACGCCAGCATCCTCGGTGATGGTGAACTCGGTCGACCAGCTGTAGCCTGACTCTGGGAGTTCAGCTGGGCACTTGGCATAAGCGTCCTCGCCCCACTTGGTGAAGAGGTAACGTGGAGTGTTGTTGGTCTTGTTGCTCTTTACAGTGATTGGGCAAGTGCCAACCTGTGAAGCGGTTACAGTAGCATCCTGGATGTCCGTAAAGGTAGGCATGCGATAGAATGCCTTGTCCATGAGCTCTGCCTTAGCTGTGAATGCCATCAAAGACATTGCTGCGACAGCCAAAAAAGTAAAGTTCTTCATTACTTTAATGTGTTTAAGGGTTAATAATGATTTGGTGATAAATAGATTTATTTGTTGGCGGGCAGAAGCCTGACCTTACGTCAGCCGCTTGGACCGACTTCTGCCCTACCGATTTTGTCTTTACCATTCAGGGTTCTGCACGATGGCGCCACCCGACTTCAGGATCTCGGTCTGTTCGAATGGGAACAGGTTCCACTTGTTCTGCCAGATGCCGTCGCCACGCATTACGGGTACGGTGCGATAGGTCAGCGTGCCATCCTCGGCCTTGGTGATCTCCATGCGATGGATGTTCATGAACTTGTAGCCGTCCTCCATCCAGCGACGTACGTCGTAGAAGCGGTGACCCTCGAAGGCCAGCTCTACGCGACGCTCCTGCTTGTACTTCTCCCAGAACTCGTCGTTGCTCATGCCCTTGGCGAAGGCTGGCAGACCGGCACGCTGGCGTGTCTTGCTGGCCAGTTCGCGGGCCGAGACAGGGAAGTCCTTGTCCGTAGCGTCAGCAGCATTCTCCATACCCTTGTACTTGAAGTACTGGAATACGGCCTCGGCATAGTTCAGGTACATACCGCCCATACGGAAGGTAAGCCAGCCGTGAGGCGAAGTGCTGACAGCATAGCCCGAACGAGCACGCAGGATCTGCGAAGGGTTGCAGTACTTCTTCAGGTAGTAGCCCGTCTGGGTAGCGTACGAAGCACCGGCCGACGAACCTGTGCGTGCATGATAGCCGCCCTGATAGGTCTCGAGCACAGGATAGGCAGTGTTGTAGTCGGCCAGATCGTTAGGCCACTTCTCGCCATTCACGGCCACGGTCATCTTGAGGCGTGGATCGCGGTTGGCATAAGGATTCTGTGGATCGTACAGTGGGCTCTCGGCAATGGTCAGGCCGTCGGTGCAGTCGAAGGCATCGACCAGGTCCTGGGTCGGACAGTTACCGCCCTGGCCTGACGAATAGCCTACTGGGAAGTTATAGCCTTCGAAGGTGTTGGCAGCAGCCGTACGACGAGCGAAGATGATCTCCGAGTAAGCCTCGTTGTCAGTGATGTAGTTGATGCTCCAGAGCGTGTCGAGCGTAGCAGCCAGACGCTTGCCGCCAGCCTCGGCCTCGGTGATCAGCTCCTTGTTGGCCAAGGCAGCATCGTAGAAGCGTGCAGCACGCTCGCTGTCGTTCATACCGAGCGAGAAGAGCGTCGAAGCATGGTAGAGCGAAGCCTGTGCCTTCAGTGCCAGAACGGCATACTTGCTTGCACGGCCGGTCTGTGGCTTGTAGAGGGCCTTGTCGCCAAGGTTGGTGTAGTCGGCAATGATCGAGTCCTTGATCTCGTCGCACTCCTTGTCGATGAAGGCGAAGATATCCTCGGCCGAGGTGCAGGTCAGCTTGCTCTCCTCCTCGCCGGTCGAGTTATGTACCTTGAAAGGCACATTCTTGTACTGACGTACCAGCGTGTAGTAGAAGTAAGCACGGGCCCAGCGTGCCTCATACTTATAATTGTTATAGAGGAACATCTCCTGCTCGTAGTCCTTGCGGAGCGAGAGGTCGTCGAACTTCAGGTCTGCCCATTCGTCCAGGAAGAGGTTACAGTAGGTAATACCCTCGTAGGCCGACTTCCAGATGTTCTGATGCGCATTGGCCGGACTCCAGTTGCCGTTGTAGAAGTCCTCGACGGCATTACCGTCGTGGCTGTACTCGGCCTCGTCGGTTGCCGATGCCAGCATGGCACCGCCCAGGTTACCCCAGTCGCAATCCACGTCGTTGTAGATCGTTGCCATCAGGCCACCTACGTACGAGAACGAACGCGAGATGTACTCCGAGTCATAGGCTGTATACTCGTTGTAATCCATCGGGTTATCGTCGCACGAAGCCACGGCCAAACCCAGCAGCGCTACACCGTATATTGTTTTGTTGAGTTTCATATCGTGTTATAATTCTTTTTGTGACATTATACTTAGAACGTGATCGATGCACCGATCTGCACGTTCTTCGTCAGTGGCAGGTTGACACCGTAGAAGCCGGCGTCACCGTTCTCGAGGTTGTCGATGGTCAGCAGGTCGATACCCTTGGCATAGACCTTCACATGGCTGATGAAGTTCACCTTGTCGAGCAGCGAGGCTGGCAGGTTGTAGTAAACCTCTACGCTGCGGAGCTTGAAGTAGCTGCGGTCGAAGGTGTTCAGCGTGTTCACCAGGTCGTTGTTGGCATTGTCGGTAGCCGACAGACGTGGGAACTTCGGGTTAGCCGTGTTGTTGCGCTCGCTCGACCATGCGTTGTCGTACAGGTACTTCGACAGGGTGTTCGTTGCCACGGCCGACTGATACATGCCATTGGTGTTCATCACGCCCGTGTAGTGGCTTACGCCCTGCAGGTTGGCCATGAGGCCGATGCCCTTGTATTCGGCACCGAGGTTCAGCGTGTAGACCATCTCTGGGCAGACGCTGTTGTAACCGATGGCGGTACGGTCGTTGGCGTCGATCTTGCCGTCCTTGTTCACGTCGTTATACTTCACGTCGCCCGGATAGACGGTGGTGAAGGTCTGTGGGCAGCTCATCTCCTCTACCGAGATCACGCCATCGCCATTCTTGTCGTCCGACTGCTGGAAGAAGCCCAGTGCCTCGTAGCCGAATACCTGGTTCAGCGGATGACCGGTCGACATGGTGTTGGCGTAGAGCTGTGGCTGCTCGGCCTGGTTCACGATCTCGTTCTTGTTGTAGTTGAAGGTGCCGCCAACGTTCACGGTCCAGTCGCCGAACTGCTTGCCGTAGTTCAGTGCCAGCTCGTAACCCCAGCTGTTCACCTCGCCCACGTTCTCGTAAGGAGCGGTGTAGCCGAAGACGCCCGTGTACGATCCGGCCGTATTGCACCAGATGTCGTAGCGACGCTGCTTGTAGTAGTCGAAGGTCAGGTCGAGGCCACCGATCAGGGTTGCATCGAGGCCGAAGTTGTATTTCATCGAGTGCTCACGGCCGAGGCTCTCGGTCTTGGCCTGTGGGATGTAGGTATTGCCGAACTCCGTACCGCTACCCGTGTTGTCGAATGGATAGTTAGGCGAACCGAAGGCATAGAACGAGTCGTAGTAGGTCCAGATGTTCGAACCTGGCAGCACGTCCATCTGCTGCAGGCCGGCGCTGGCACGTACCTTCAGGAAGTTGATCCATTCAACGTCTGCGAGGAAGGCCTCGTTCGAGAGGTTCCACGACAGGGCTGCCGTTGGCGAGAAGGCCCACTTCGAGCCCTTGGCCAGGCGGTTCGAGCCGGTATAGTCCAGCACGACCTGTGCCGTATAGCGCTTGTCGTATACGTAGTTGGCCAGGAAGGCGAAGTTGTTGCGGAAGATCGAGGTATTCACGCCCGTCACGTCGTTGAACTGATAGTCGTAGTGCAACTGTGCGAAGACGTCCGACTTGCCGAACGAGTGGTCGTAGGTCAGGTCGCCGTTCACATAGAAGCGACGGATGTACTGGTTGTTGTTCGCACCGGTACCCATGTTGCTGGTCGAACCGTCGGTGGTCAGTGTAGCCTGAGCCGGATCGACCTTACCGCCTGTGAAGCCGCTTACCGTATAATATCCATAGGTATACGTGCGCGAGTGATCCTCGTAGACGTTACTCCAGGTATCGTAGCCCAGCTGAGCCGAAGCCTTGAGGCCCTCGGTTACCGACGACAAGTCCTGATCGAGGACGAAGTCGGCATTCAGGGCACGCTGGTGATTCTTGTAGTAGGCAGCGCCATTGCTCTGTGCCACAGGGTTGTTGGTGGTGTAAACGGTGTTACCGCCCCATACGGTGTTCGATACGCGGATTGGGAAGGCATTGGCCGGAACCTGATGTACCATGGTCCAGAGGTCGGCCTGAGCACCTGGCTGCGACTGCTCGGTCAACAGGCCGTTGATGTGGGTATGCAGCTGGGTGGTAGGCGTCAGCTCGATGTCCATGTTCGAACGTATCGAGGCACGCGTATACTTGTTCTGGGTCGAATAGTCGCCATCCACAGGCTTGGTCTGGTTGACAAAGCCGTAGCTTGTCAGCAGGTTGACGTTGGTGTAGTAGGCGATGTTCTTCGAACCGCCCGAGAACTCCATGTTGTAGCGGTTCATGTGAGCCAGATCGCGGAAGGTCTCGTTCACCCAGTCTACGTTAGGATAGTACAGCGGATTGTCGCCATTGCGATTCGAGTTGATCACGGCATCGCTGTATACCGACTTGCCGCCCTGGTTGTGGTAGGCCTCGTTTACGGCCATGGCGTAGGTGGCAGCGTCGACCATCTCGGGCTTGTTCTGCATCATCTGGAACTCGTGGTCGTACGTGAAGGCGATGCGCTTCGTGTTCAGCTTGCCGTGCTTCGTGGTGATCAGGATGGCACCGTTGGCGCCCTTGTAACCATAGATGGCGGTGGCAGCAGCGTCCTTCAGGATGCTTACGCTCTCCACGTCCTCGGCCAGCACGTTGTCTATCTCGCGCTCGATGCCGTCAACCAGGATCAGTGGCGTCGAACCGCTCAGCGACTGGAGGCCGCGAACATAGAACGTAGGATTGGCCACGTTGTAAAGGCCGGCACCCTGCAGCGACACGAGGCCATTGCCCTGCCCTATCAGGTTGTTGCCGATGTTGCGTCCACCGCGATGGTTCAGGTCCTTCTGGGTGATGACGCTGACCGCAGCGGCCGATTCCTCGCGCGAGAACGTACGCTTGGCGCCTACGTCCACACGCTGGTCCTTCATGGCCACCGAGTCTATGATGTCATACTGTGCCATGGCTGGCAGGGTTACGCCTGCCGCCAGAGCCAGTGTTATGATATGTTTCGTATTCATATATTGTAGTTGTAAAGTAATTCGTCCCCTCTGGGAACTCTTTGACTCTTTAACTTTTTAACTCTTTAACTCTTACCAGCCTGGGTTCTGTACCAGTCCGTAGTTCTTGTTCATCTCGGCCTGTGGCAGAGGATCGAGCAGCCACTTGCGCACCTCGTCGCTCTGAGGATCCTTGCCCCAGAGGTAACGCTTGTTGCCGGTAATCTCGACGATCTCGGTACGGAAGTCGAGTGGCTGGGTCGACGATGGGTCGCTGTCGCGGTCAGCACCGATCCATGCCTTGTCGCGGTCCACGAAGGTAGCACCTTCCTGAATCACGCGATGCTGCAGGATGCCATGCAGCTGCTTGGTCATCCAGTCGGTACGCTTGTAGCGGATCATGTCGAACCAGCGTGCGTTGGTCAGACCCAGCTCGCGTACACGCTCGTCCAGCAGCTCCTCGATGAACTCGTTCGACTGTGCACCGTTGGCCAGCTGTACCGGTGTGGTCAGTGCAGCCTCGGGCGATGAAGCCAGATAGCCGATAGCCTGACGGTTGGTCGAGTTGCTCCATACGGCCTTCATCGATGGCAGGCCTACGCGGCTACGCACCTTGTCCACCATCTCGACGGCCTTCTCTACGTCCTTGTTCGAGCGCATTACCAGTGCCTCGGCATACTGCAGGTAGAACTCGGCCAGCGACAGGGCTACCCACTGTGTCTGGTAGCGGTAGCTGTCGGCCTTCGTATCGCCCTGATACTGACCGGCTCCCAGGTAGTACTTGTTGTAGCCGTAGCCCGATCCGAACATCGTATTGGTCTGGGTCAGTACGCCCGTACCGCCATCGTTGCCGTTGTACCACAGTTCCCAAGGCTGACCTGACATTGTGCCAGTGGTCCAGTCAAGGTTCAGAGGCTGACCGTTGACGATACACTCCTCGTAGAGACGTGGGTCACGAGTCAGGATGGTATTGATCTGACGCTCGCCAGCAGGAACAGTGCCACGCACGAACATCGTGTGCAGGCTCTTCTTGTTGCGCGTCATGGCGCCCGTCTTGCTGTTGGTGATGAACTCACCGTTCTTATACGTCTTGTTGTAGGCGCTCTCCCAGTTGAAAGGCTCGCCGTCGTAGTAAGGGAACTTCTCGACGTACTCGTGCGTTGGGCAGTAAGCGTTACGAGGCACGGCAGCGGTGTACCACGAGTGCCAGCAGTAACGGGCTGTGGCCGAGTTGTCCTGACCCATCACGCGTACCGAGTGCAGCACCTCGCGCGACTCGCGCAGGAAGTAGCCACGACGGTAGGCCAGGCGGAACAGCGGCACGTTGTTCTCGGTCGATCCCTTCACGTCGGCACCGGCGGTCGACAGCTCGTAGTATCCGTGCTGCTGCAGGGCGTTGTAGAAGTCGTCACAAGCCTTCGCAAAGCGATCCCAGCGCTGCTGGTACTGCGAGGCGTCGGTATACATGATGAATGGCTTCACGTCCTCGGTAGCGCCCGAGTAGTATGGCTTGCCGTCCTGTGGGTTCAGGAAGGGCGATGCAGCGAACTGCAGGATCTTGCACTTCAGGGCCATGGCGCCAGCCTTGGTCCAGCGGCCCGACATCGTGGTAGGATCCGAGGTTACCCATGGGAAGTCGTTGTCGGCAATCGACTGGTCGAGCAGCTCTACCATCCAGTCGATGCACTTGTCGATCGTATCGCGCGCGAACTCGGCCGATACCTCCGAGGTCTCGAGGGCATGATCCATGATCGGGATGCCGCCATAGTGCTGGAAGGTCTCCCAGAAGTACGATACGTACAGGCAGCGGATCTCGGACGACAGGCGATTCTTCTCGCTCTGCTCCATCTCGGGTACGCGGTCGATGTTCTCCAGGAAGATCATGGCCGAGCGCATGCCCCACCACTGGAACTCCTTGTCGAACGAGTAGAGCGGGCCATCCAGGCCGTCACCACGCATCACATAGGGAGTCATCGCGCCGGTATAGTACTGGCCGAAGACGCCCGAACCGTTCCAGAACTGATGCCAGCAGTCGGTCAGTGCGTCCCACTTGCCTGCGTATGGATTGCTGGCATGGGGTGCATTCACGTCGGCATTGATGTGCGGAAGGCCGTAGTATTGCTTCGAGTAGACGCCGTTCACAAACTGGCGGGTGTACTCAGGATTATTGAAGACGGTGTCGATCGTAGCCGTTGAGCTCGAAGCCTTGTCCAGGCCTGCCTCGCCGAGCGCAATGTCGTCGGTACAGGCAGCGGCCGAGGCCAGTGCGATGGCTGCAACACCAATGAATATCTTGTTAAGCTTCATATTGTTCAAAGTCTATTAAACCGGAATTCTAATTCTTCGTTCTCAATTACACATTTTAAATTTAAATTAGAAGCCGAGGTTCAGGCTGCAGGTATAGGTACGCTGCAGTGGGTACGATGGCGAGTTCGAAGCCACGGTCTCAGGATCGCCCCATGTGTATGGCGTCCAGGTGATCAGGTTGTAGCCCGAAAGCGACAGCTCACACTTCGTGATGCCCAGCTTGTGCTTCAGCCAGTTCGAGTGGAAGTCGTAGCCCAGCGAGATGGTCTTCAGACGCAGGTACTTCGCATCCTTCTCCCACAGGTCCGAGCCGGCGTAGTTCTGTACGGCATTGGCCCAGGTAGCGCGTGGATAGAGGGCGCTCTGTGTCTCGTTCACGCCTGGTGTCCAGGTGTTGTCCACGTGGTACTGCAGCAAGCCGCCCTGCGTGGTGTTCGACGAGCAGAAGAATGGCTGACGGAACACGTCCGTGATGTAGCGGCTCACGTCCCATGCACCGGTGAACTGGCAGTTGAAGGTCAGGCGGTTCCAGCTGAAGCCCAGCGTCGTACCTACCATGTACTGTGGGTCGTCGGTGTAGCCGTTGTCGCGGGTCATATCGCTCTGGTCGATCTTGCCGTTGCCGTCCAGGTCCACGTATACGCAGTCGCCAGGCTTCAGCTTGGCAATCAGCTGCTGTGGGAAGTCCTGACCGAACTGATCCTTGTATTCAGCCTCGGTCTGAGGGCCTTCGTAGTACTTCCAGAACTGATACATGTAGCGGGCACCGATGCGGTGGCCACGCATGTACTGGTATTCGTTGCTCTGTGGGGCCTCCTTCATCTCGATGATCTCGTTGTGGTTGTACGACAGGTTGGCCTTCACCCAGTAGCGGAAGTCCTGGCCGATCTTGTCGTTCCAGTTCAGCGACACTTCCCAGCCGTTGCCCTTGGTCTCGCCCATGTTGGCGTAAGGCACGGTGAAGCCGATCAGGGTCGGAGCCGTATAGTCGATCAGCAGGATGTCCGTACGATGCTCGGTGTAGTAGTCGAACGAGGCGGTCAGCTTGTCGTCGAAGAAGTGGACGTCGAAGCCATAGTCCTGCTTGAGGGCCTTCTCCCACGATACGTCAGGATTGTTCTTGGCCGACTCGAAGGCACCTGGCTGCGAGGCAGGGTCGGTCGATGGAGCACCGTCGCCGAACTGATAGCCGTATGTATCGCCAGGGGCAGCGATGGCGTTGGTAGCCAGACCGCCCGAACCCGTGATGTATGGATCAGGCAGGTACAGGAATCGCATCGACACCTTGTCGTTACCTACCAGACCTACCGAGGCACGAAGCTTCATGAATGGGATGATGCCCTTGATAGGCTCCCACCACGACTCCTCCGAGATGTTCCAGCCGATCGAACCTGCAGGGAAAGTACCGAAGCGCTTGCCCGGTGCGAAGTTCTCCGATCCGTTGTAGCCGAAGTTCACCTCGGCCATGTAGCGGTTGGCCCAGTCGTAGGTCAGACGGCCTACGAAGCCTACATACGAACGAGGCACGTCCGAGTAGGTACCCAGGTAGTATTGCTTCGACTGGTTGTACAGTGCCAGGGCCGTCACGTTGTGCTTGCCGAACTGGCGGGCATAGTTCAGGCTGGCCTCGAAGTACCAGTCGCGGGCCTTGCCCTGCGAGTCCTTGTAGGCAGGGCTCGTGTCGTTGCCGTTCTGGCGGTACTTGATCACTGGCGTTCCGTCAGCGTTCATCAGCACGTTGCCCGAGGCATCGTACTGCACCAATGGATTATAGGTAGCCACGCCCGAGTTGCCCTGCTTGTTCACGGTGAAGGCCGAGTTGTACGAGCCCTTGGCCTTGAACGAGAGGCCCTTGGTCAGCATGTCCAGCTTCTGGTCGAGCACCAGGTCCATCTGCAGCTTGTTGTTGTTGGTCTGCATGAAGCCGTTGCCGTAGTAGGCCATGCCCGATCCGCCCAGGAATGGCAGGTTCAGGCCGTCGGTATAGTCGGTCGTACAGTACACCATCTTGCCGTCCACGATGCCTGGGCTCGAGAATGGAGTAGCGTAGTAGATGTTCTTGATCATACCGCCCGAACCCTGACCGGTGTAAGGCTTGTCGGCATTGTTGACGTTGCCAGCCACGTTGAACGAGATGGTCGTCGTCTTCGTAGCCTTCAGGTCGAGGTTGGCACGATAGTTGAAGCGGTGGTACTGATAGCCGTAGTTGTAGTCCATGTCGAACTCCTTGAACAGACCGCCCTGATAGTAGTAGCCGGCCGAGACGAAGTACTTCAGCTTGTCCGTACCGCCCGAGATGTTGATGTTGTGCTGCTGCTGCAGGGTCACATCCTTCATGATATAGTCGGCCCAACGGGTCGATGGGAAGCGGATCGGGTCGTTGCCCGAACGGAACTTATCGATGATGGCGTCCGAGAATGGAGCCTCCAGACCGTCGTTGGCCGACATCTGGTTATAGAACAGCGCATAGTCCAGCGAGTTGGCCTGCTCTACCATCTTGGTAGGCGAAAGGGCAGTGAACGAAGACGTTACCGAGACCTTCGACTTGCCTTCCTGTCCGCGCTTGGTGGTGATCAGCACGACGCCATTGGCGCCACGCACACCGAATACGGCCGTTGCCGATGCATCCTTCAGTACCGAGATGCTCTCGATCTCGTTAGGGTCGATATCGCTCATCGAGCGCTCTACACCGTCCACCTGGATCAGAGGAGCAGCATCGCCCCACGTAGCCTTGCCACGCACGAAGATGTCGGCGGCATCCGAACCAGGCTCGCCCGAGTACTGCACGGTGGTCACACCCGACAGGGCGCCACCCAGCACGTTGTTCACCGAGCTGACTGGGGTCTTCAGCAATTCGTCACTCTTGATCGATGCCACGGCACCGGTCATCGTCACCTTCTTCTGTACACCGTAGGCTACTACCTCGACGTCCTGCAGCAAGGTCGAGTTCTCGGCCAGCTGGATGGTCATACCGTTCTTGGCCTTCACCACCTGTGTCTCGTAACCCACAAATGAAACCTGCAGGTCGGCACCCGGCTTGACGTTCAGCGAGAAGTTACCGTCAATGTCGGTAATCGTACCGTTGGTCGTTCCCACGACCATCACTGTGGCACCCAGCACTGGCTCTCCGAGATCGTCGATTACCGTACCCTTCACAACCTGGCTCGATTGTGCCACAACCGGAGTCGGCCACAGCATCTGAGGCAATGGCGACGCACCCAACACGGCCATCAGGGCGCATGTCGGGAGCTTGGCTCCTTTCAGTAATTTGATTTCGTTCATTATAAAATGTTGTATGTGTTGTTTCCAAGCATAAGCTTTAATACGTCGCAAAGATAGGTATTTTTTCGATATCCGCCAAAAATATCTGCCAAAAAGTGCAAATTTTTGGTAAAAATTGTATCAAACTCCCCATTATTGCCTCAAAATCCCTCTATATAAGCGCGTAAAATGCCGAATTTCAGCCCCTATCCTGTTAAGAATCGGACTGAAAATCTTTACTAACCGCTGATCCTCGAATTACACTTCCTCGATTTGTGGAAGGGTGTCTAGCCAGCAAATAGCGCTTCCTCGTTTTGAGGGAAGGGAATAGCGCAAAAAATTGCGCAACTCTGCGGCGGGGAAGAGTATTTTGCAAAAAAATTGCGCTACACTGGGACGAGGAAGGGCATTCTGCAACAAAAGAGGGCGTGTCAAAAGTCCATGATTAGACTTTTGCACGTCCTTTTCTTATGTCAAGCCACTATCTTTATTGAAAAGTATTCATCAAGGCTGAAATCTCTGATTTTGGTCGAATTTGAGCTTAAAACCGGTTTATAGC
>JAZUEP010000034.1:0-18229 GCA_045640225.1 Bacteroidales bacterium
GATAGAGTCTTCATCACGATCTATTCTCAATCTGCTGAACTTTGGTGCCAATAAAGGAAATGTGTCAGACCTCAGCGACTACATCAACAACGAAGTGTATAAGCTGTGCCAACCTGGGGAGATTCCAATGACGAAGCAAGAAGATGATCATTCGAGCATCAGGATCGTGAAGCCAGAGATCATCACCAAATAGCGCAGACATAGAATGAAGTGAAACCTTCAAACCTTAAACCGATTTGAAAATGGTTGAAACAGAATTGACAGCTGACCAACAGCAAGAGATTATGCAACGTACTGGTTGGGCGATGGCAATAATGCTATTCTTCATCCTCTGCGAGAGTCGGTGATTGATCGCCAAAAGTTTGACGGTGAGAAGAGCCAGTATTGGCAGGCACGTTTCAGGAACTTCAGCCATAGCGAGCAGAAACAGATATATGGAGGATAGGTTATTATTTTCGTCTCTGTATCGGAAGAAATGACGGATCTGTACCAAATCACATGAGTTTGATACCTATTTCATTGAATCTGCCAATAATACGTCATATTCTTTGGGTTACTGTGTAATAATTTACTATCTTTGCATAACCAAAATCATCAATAATAAAAATGAAACTATGAAATGGTACATTCAGAATCAGATAATGATCAGCGACGATGGTACAAGGATTATCAGTGTGGCGGATGATATCTGTGGCATCTGCCTCATAGCAGGTTATGTGGAGGAGAGTGTCAAAGAGCCGTTTAACTGATGTGTCAATAAAAAAAAACGAAATAACATGAAATCATACACAACACAATACGATAAGCGTAGCCGAAAATATGGCATTATCCTGGACAACGATAAAGGGAAACGCACAAAGTGGTGGATGAGGCCGCAATATGATGCTATTGGGGAGATAGACACTCGGTTTGGGCGCTCGTTGGCTTGGATCAAGGTAGGCAAGAACTATGGCACGATTGATGTGGAGACATGTGAGGTCATTATCGAGCCACGGTATGGTTACCCTTTGTATTGGTGGGTTGATGGACCAGAGGCCACCATCGAAAATATCAAAGCTATAGTTTGGAAAGACCATAAGTCAGGAGTCATCAATCTGAAGGGCGAGATTGTGATGCCTATCGTTTACGACCAGCTGTATAGTGTCGACGGGAAGATTCAGACGGAGCAACCTGAGGAAACTCTGGAATGGTATATCCCCGAAAATGAACATCGATCGGTGGAAGAAATCACCCAAAAGGTGATTGAGGAATGGAAGAAACTGAGAGCGATGGGATATTCATCGAAGGTTTCTCTGTATAGGTTGGACGATGATATCAGGGAGAGAATCGAGCAACAGAAAGAGATTGTACGCCAGTATCTGTGTGACCGCCGACAAGCTGCCGACATGAACTGGAAGCATAATGCGGAAAATGCTTCACGAATCTCGCACACCAACGACTTGCTGATGAAGGCTGTACGGAAAGCTATGAAGGTGGGCAAGAAGACCACTCAATCACTGATGTGGATAAAGTCGCAGTCGAATGTAACATATTATAATGTGGAGGTATTCGTCTATCCTCAACTGTCGGAAATCGACGAAGATGGGATATTGGACATCATACTGCGAATGGGCCTAAGCGAGATAGATCAGGTGGATGGCATCTCGGTATGCTTCAGCCATCAGAACAGAGCTGATGACGAAAAGGATTTGGATGCTGACTGGGATTTGAAGACTGCCATCATGGATGACGGACAGTCTTGGGACGAGGGCATTCATCATCCTGCCTATCAAGATGTTTATTTCACTAATCCTTGGCATAAACTCTTCTACCAGAACTATATCTCTTTAGAGGATCTGGCCAATATCAAGGAATTTCGCGTAGATCTGCGGGTTGAAGCATCGATGCGATAGACAACTCGCAGTAATCTGTACCAAATCTCATCAGTTTGGTACTATTTTCTTTGTCTTGCACGGAATCAATAATTTCCTTTTGGTCATAGTCAATGTATGTCTTATCTTTGCGCAAAAAAAGAAATGAAAAAGACTAATAGAAAGAACTTGATTCAGGTCCCCAGAACATGTGATAATCTTGTTTCGCAGGTATGGAACTTGGCGGTAGCTGAAAAACAACGAGTAGGTGTCATCTGTCTGTCGATGAGCAAGCTCGAGTTTATTAACCGACTCATAGCTAAAGGCAGTCAACTACCGATAGACAAGATTCTGAAAGGTAATCTTACACCCGAAGAGTGGCATCTTATGACTTGTGCTATTGAAGCATTGAAGGGATCTTCCATCATCCTTGATGATACAATGGGCAAAACTTATCAGCAACGTATTGATGACATAAGGCAGATGGCACGAGAGAATGAAGTAACCATTGTTTTTATTGACTCACAGGCGTTACTATTCTCTGATATGGATATCCTAGACGACACAGGGGAGAAGGACATTCGCACTCTATTGAATCAATTGGCAGAAGAGTTGGATATTACAATTGAAGCCTGTCCTTAGAGCTGAGAGAGAAGAGTAGGACGAGGAAATCTCATTTCAGAGTGTCTTTGAGGCGAAATTTGCTTCCGCGAAATGATAAGGAAGAATTTTCGCCAAGATTCTTCCTTCTCAAAACGAGGAAGCGCATTTTTCTGGCTAAACGTGCTTCCGCGAAATAATAAGGAAGAATCTTCGCCAAGATTCTTCCTTAACAAAACGAGGAAGCGCATTTTTCTGGCGAAACATGCTTCCGCGAAATTATAAGGAAGAATCTTCGCCAAGATTCTTCCTTAACAAAACGAGGAAGGACATTTTTCTGGCTAAACGTGCTTTCGCGAAATGATAAGGAAGAATCTTCGCCAAGATTCTTCCTTATAAAGTTTATGCCGGTCCTGATGCTGATGGGGAGCCTTCTCCGAAATCCATTTAACGCTGACAAGGTTGTCATGAGTTGGAGGAATGAGAGAAAAACCATATCTTTGCAGCATCAAAATTCAACAAAGACAATGAAACTATGAGAAAGAACAAGATGTGGTTCAAGTACGGTCCAACCGTTAAACTGCTGTTGCTAAATGTAGCGTTGGTCCTATTGGTAACTGTCGTGGGTATCATCCTTTATATGCTGATATATGGATTGACGCATCCAGGGAGTGGGTTCACGCAGTGTATGGAGAACATGCCTTCTATCATAGAGATCATACTGCAAGACCTTGGTATGATATGGGCTATCTATATTGCATGGAAGCATAAGGTGATACGCATGCCTGAAACGTTCCGCTTTCCGGCTGCACAACGCCAGTCGATGTGGCTTCCCCTGCTGGCTGGTGTCCTGTTCTTCCTGGGCGACACGTGCATCGAAAGCCTGTGCGGCATCCGGATGCCCGAGGATGTAGAGCAGACATTCATCGAGCTCTGCCACTCGCCGTTAGGGTTCTTGTCGGTTTGCCTCATTGGCCCATTGATCGAGGAACTGATTATGCGTGAGGGCGTGATGGGCAGCATGCTCAGGCGTGGCGTAAGGCCTTGGACAGCCATCATCCTATCGTCGGTAATTTTCGGCGCTATGCATATGAACCTGAGCCAGTTCATCTTCGCCACGATTGGCGGTATTTCGCTCGGTATCCTGTATTACAAGAGCGGAAACATCATTCTCCCGCTGATAGTCCACGCCTTGAACAATACCTTCAGCTCTATCTTGACCCTGACGGTTGAAGCCGATGATCTGACCCAACTTCTGGGCAGCCAGACAATCGTGTACATTCTTCTCGCTTTGACATGGAGCATTAGCGCAATACTTTTTGTGAAATACTGGAAGTCTGCACCTGCCCATCAATGACGGTGAGCATGCCAATAAATGAAGTGAACCTCGAAAGTAAGACAAGATACTTTTGTGGTTCACCTCATTGTTTATATATGTTCAAAAAGTCTAGCTGACAGTAATATGATTACTTCTTCTGGTACCCGCACTTTGGGCAGCGGCCTTTGTCGTCGAGCTTCACACCACACAGCGGGCAGCGGTCAAAATGATGTTCGGGGCAGTATTCCTGCGATGCCTTGTTGGCACCGCTCTTGAAGGTCAGTTTGGCTATCGGCAGTTTGTCCTTCAGCAAGTCGTAGACAATCTTGATCATGCCCTCGACGGTCATCGTCTCTCTGGTTACCACCAGTCGGCAATCGGGATAGGCAGTGGCCCATTCTGTCTTGAACGCACATCCCTTCATGGTGTTCAGCTTGTGGCCGTTCTTGATTCCCTGCTTCTCGTAAACGCTGAGGATTACCGGGAGGAGGGGATCGTCTTCGCGTAAGATCAGTGCATGGTCAAAGTTCTGAAGGACGTCCCACGCTATCTTCTTGATCTCGTTGCAAGGAAAGACCATGTTGACCTGTGGAGTGACCGTGTCCTCCACTTCGATGGTCAGGACACCTGTGTGTCCATGCAGATACTGTGCTTCACCCTGGAAATTGTAGAACCTGTGCGCATACTGCAGTTCCAGTTTCGTAATGCTTCTCATACGACTCATTGTTTTTTAGTTGTTAAACATCGCTTCAGAGAGTCATATCCCTCTCTTTTCTGGGGGCAAAGATACGCGATTATTTCAACAGAGAACCATGATCTCTATTATTTCTTCTGGCAGCAGGTATAAGCGTTTCTAATAGATAGTTATACGGCAAGAGCCGCCGGACGCATCTCACGACGAATCCTGCGGCGAATGGAAAGTGTTTTGTTTCTTATATCCTGTTTTTGGCTCTTACATTCTGTTCTTGGTATCGGCTCCTGCTCCGCTGCCACGATATTTACTTTGGGTAGCGTTGAACCGATAATGAACCGAGAACTCTAATGCCTGATTGCGGAAGTCACGGCGTTGATAGACAAGGTAGTTGCCGTAATCGACGAAGGCATCCTCCTGCATGTGGCGGAGCAGGTCATTGGCCGAGAGACGGAGGGTCAGATTGCCGTCAAGGTACGACTTCTGCACAGCGGCATCGAGCGACCAGATGTCACGCCGCATTTCGTCGTTGTCGTGATTCATGCGGCTGCGGTACTGGAGGTTGAGTTCCAAGACCCACCCCGGCCCTCCTGCCCCAAGGGCATTTGCTCCGCGGCACCGAGGAGGGAGATGGAACGCATTGTTGGCATAAAACAGGAACATCGGCCGATTGAATGAGGTGGTACGGATGCCCGATGGTTCACGATCGTCTATCAGGTCGAGCGAGAGGAATTGTTGCGTGATGCCGGCCGTATAATTTGGAGACCAGCAGCCCAAAGTGGGATGAGCTACGGCATAGAGCGAGTAGCTCTGCACAGGTCGTACAAGGTTCTGAGTACGTAATACCACAGTCCCTTCGTCATTGTAGGGCTCGGCCCATTCCAGTATCTTTCGGGCTGCATGCAGATAGTCGGCACCCACGATGAGCCACTTGTAATTGCCTGTCAGCGAGAGCATCTGGTTGATGGTGTTTTGCAGATATGGATTGCCCGCCTCATAGATGTAGCGGCTATGATACTCCATGGCATCACGCATCTGCCAATAGGAGGGACGAGTGGTGCGGGTTGCATAGTTGAGGCTCAATGACCAAGGGCCAAAACCGCGGCTCCATGTGAGGAAGGGGAAGAGATTGTCTTGCCGTCGATGCTGATTCTGGCCGTTGCCTAACAGGTCCTCATAGCGCATCGACACATTCTCGTATCGCAGCCCTACGACCCATTGCCCCCACGTTTCCGAAGCCAGAGAATACTCCGTAAAAGCGGACAGCGTGAGCTCGTGCACCTTCGAGCCGGCATTGGGTAGGAGGTCCGAAAGTGTCATGTAATTGTTCTGGCTGTTCACGTACGTGTCTTCGGTGCCCAACTTCAGCTGCCCTTTGCCCAACGGACGCGACAGCACGAGCTTGGTGGCATACATCTCATTGCGCCGATGGCCTTCGGTGCTAAGCTGATTGTCGTGGATGAGGCTTTGCTCGAAGATGTCGTCCCTTTCGCGATGCGTCTGGTGGGTGAGGTCGAAGTTCCAGTCGATGCTCCACTCGCCAATCTTACCGTTGTAATAGGTATTGGTCGAGATGCCAAGATGACGAGGCCACTCGATGCGATCGTCGGCCACCAGATGGTCTTCTATTACTCCATTCCGGCTCACTATTTCGTCCGTCCGCTTGCCTCCCTTTACGTATGGATTGTGGTATAGCTGAGCCATAATTCCGACAGAATGACGGTCGTCGATTTGCCAATTTGCACCCAACTTATATTCAAGGCCAAGGCTGCGCAGATGTATATCCAGCGTTCCCGTCTGCTCATGGGTCAAGGCCTTGGTGTAAGTGCCACCGCCAATCTCATTCCATTGATCGAGATGGTAGGTCCACAGGTTCACACCTCCGAAGATGTCCCAGTTCTTGTGCCGATAGTTCAGGTCGATGCTTGTGCCAGGGTCTGTCTTGCCGGTTATCAGCGTCTGCCTCATCTGGCTCTTCAGGTCCATGCCGATGCCCTCGCCTTGCTGGCGGATGGTACGGATGCGGACTACGGCATTCACCGTCGCATCATACTCCGAGCCAGGGTTGTTGATGACCTCGATGTTCTTGATCTGCTCCGAGTTGAGCCGCTTCAGCTCGTCCTTATCCTGCACACGTCGGCCATTGATGTAATAGATGGGTTCACCACGGCCGACCACCTCCAGCTTCTCGCCTTGACGTATCATACCTGGGGTCTTGGACAACACATCAGCAGCCGAACCTGCATGTTCCAAGATGGAGCCTACGATGCGTGTCTCGATGGAGTTCCCTTTCATTCGGGTGCGTGGGGCATTGCTCGTGACGGTAACTCGCTCCAGAAGTTGTGTCTGTTCGGTCATACTGACCTGCGTACTGTCTGTGAGCACGTGCCGCTTGCCATCGCTTTGGGCATGAAGTATATTCGTTCCGCACAATAGATAAAGGACGGAGATGAGATAGGTTTTCCAACGGAAAGTATTGAAATCAATCATATCAGATGTGATTTAGAAATTAGGATTATGCAAGATAGTAGCTTCGTACATAGCGTTCAGAAACTCGGTATAGCAGCAGGCCGAACTCGTGAACAGCGTCTTTCCTTCAGCCGCATAATCATATAGCTCATTGCCCAGGACGTAAGCATCGGCAATACGCTTGATGATGGCATGATTGCCCAACTGCGAGCCACCATACAAATCAAAATAGTACAATTGCGCCATCTGCCGGAAGTTCTCTCGCAATAGGTTCAGTTGCAGTTCCGTACACTCTTCACGGGCCGCCATCTCAAGACAACGCTTCAGGTCGCCTTTTGCCTGCTCTTCCTTCCCAGCCTTCGCCTCGATATGGAAGCAGAGACACTCCCGGTCTTTGCCATCGAGCAGGAGGTTGGGATAAACTTCTACGTCCTCTATCGATTCGGGCAAAGCGTGATTGGCCTTCAGCGTCATCAGCTTATAGTCGACATAGAGCGACAACAGACAGTAGTTGGCAAAGTGTTGCACAGAGAATGACGTGGGTCTGAGCTCTGGATGTACGGCAGGAATGATGGGGATACGCAGATCAATGCGACCTTGGTATTGCGAAGGCATCCCACTGAAGCGATAATAGTTGGCCTCGGTATAGAGGGGAATCTTCTCGATACCATTCGACTGTCGCAATATCTCCTCAAGTCGGATAATACCCTTTTGATAATCTATACTGTCAATCGTTACACTATCTGGAATTTGCACAATGGCCTCCAGCTCATCAATCGCCAATACAGGATTGATATTACCAACGACAATCAGAGCTTGTTCCCCATCGCGAATAGCTCGTTGGATGATGCAGGAATCTGGAGCATAGTCTTCGCGAGCATTCCTATAGACAAAATATCGTGTCCCGTCGGACAAAACTCCTTGTAATAAGGCAGTGTCGGTTGGAATGGCTGAACTTCCCTCACGCGAGAAGTAGAACCCATCCTGACAAACGTAATCTTCGCGTTCGGCTGTCTGTCCTTTACAGCCAGTGGTGCTTGCCAAGCTGAGTGCAGCAAGCAATAGAATAAAAGACTTTTTCATTTTGCGTAACTGTTTAATAAATCAATATCACCTTTCGTCATAATCCTTGAGTAACAGTGGTATCAATTATTAATTATTAATTGTTAATTATTAATTTGACTTCAAGTGCTCTGGCATTGCGCACTGTCAGAATCACGGCGCAAAGATAGGACCTTCTGGAATACCCTCCAAATCTTCGGGACAGATGCCAAGGATGTGGTATAATTGTCAACCGTAGGGATGTTCGGCAATGTTCGCCTAAACCCTAACTGATTGTTATTTTTGCGAAAATCCCTTTTCCAAACACCGCCTTTCCCTTTCCAAATATCCCGATTAACTTTATTTATCGCCCTATTTTTTGGCATTTCAGGGGAATATCGTATCTTTGTGCCATGAAACAAATTCCTCGCATCGTTCTCACCGACTATCTCTGTTACAGTGTCGGTTTCTTCCTGTTCATCGTCTTGCTTGAGCCATTCGGCACCCGAGACTTCATCAAGGCCAACGTGAATCCGTACGCCTATTATGTGGTCGAAGCCCTCAGCTTCTTCCTCATCCTGTTGTTGTGCGAGTTGATCACCTCCCGCCTTTGTCATCTGCCTGCCGACTATTCCCGGCCCAGAGATTATCAGGCCAAGCGATTGCTTTGCTTTGCCATCCCCTGTATATTGATCAATACAGTGTTCGATGGAGAGTTCTTTGTCATCATCCGTTGGGGGTGGGAACATTGGGACTATCTGTGGCGTGATTATGACGGACACTTGACGCTCAAATGGTTCTTCCAACATCTCAAAGAGGCCGTCTCTGTCGGTGTCTTCATCATTGCCTATCAGGTTTTCGTCACTTATAATCGTATGCAGCAATACCAGATTGAGGAGCTGCAATCGCTCAATAACCAGCTCGAAGCAGAGCACCCTTCTCTGCCAGATCCTGCGTTGCCTGAGAAAGTGCTGCTGCAAGGCGAAAGCCGGGAGACCATCATGCTCAATCCCGCGGACATCCTCTATATCGAATCTGTGGCAAATTACGTGAATATCGTGTTCTTCTCCGGCCAAGACCTCTCGCAGAAGCGCCTGCGTTGTCCGCTGCATGACATCGAAGAAACGCTATCCCCCTATCCCTTCATCATCCACATCCATCGTGCCTTCCTCGTCAACTTGCACTTCATCACCCAAGTCTCCGGCAATGCCGCTGGTTATAAGCTCCAGCTCTTCGGCTCAGACAAAGTGCTTCCCGTCTCGAAAGCCAATGTGGCTGCATTCAGAGAAAAAGTGCTTGAGGGAAACGGGAAATAGCATGGCATTACGGTTGTTTTTGTAGTTTTTCGGGCAATTATGGGGTTGGAATTTGCGTATGTCAGGAAAATAGTGTATTTTTGCAACACGAAATCTAGTAACATTTAACAACATAGTATTATGAACGTAGGTGATAAAATACCGGAAGTCCTTGGCATTGACCAAGAGGGACGTGAGATTAAGACAAAGATTCATTCCGAACAGATTCTCAACTACATACAGAACGAAAAGCAATGAAAGCATTCAGCATCAGATATAGAAGTGTCCCGTTGCTGGTGAAGATAATTGTGGCAATAGGATGTGGCGCGGGTATCGGACTTGTGGCTCCGGATGGTGTAGTTCGAGTCATGAACACCTTCTGCTCATTCTTCAGCCAGCTGTTGGGATTTATGATTCCGCTCATCATCGTGGGATTGGTGACACCAGCCATAGCACGTGTAGGCAGAGGGGCAGGAAAGATGCTGGCCATAACGGCTCTGATTGCTTACCTGTTTACAGTGATATCAGGCATATTTGCCTACGGTTTCAGCACAACGCTCTTTCCCTCGTTGATCGAGACGGTTTCGGTCAATGCGTTGCAGGACATCGGCACATCCTTCGACCCGTATTTTACGATACAGATACCGCCACTGATGGAAGTGATGTCGGCCTTGGTGGCTTCGTTCATGCTCGGATTGGGAATTGCAGCCTTTGATGCCACCAATATGCGGAGCTTCTTCGAGGAGTTTGAGCAGATTGTGACGCGAACCATCTCAACCGTCATCATCCCGCTGCTTCCGCTGTTCATCTTCGGATTGTTCATGGATATGGCTGCGAGCGGTAAGGTGGGTCCCGTCCTCTCTACCTTCATTAAGGTGATAGCCGTAATCTTCGCTATGACTATTTTGCTGCTTATCATGCAATATCTTGTAGCTGGTTTTGTAGCAAGGAAGAACCCGTTCAAATTGCTCCTCTGCATGATGCCTGCTTATTTCACCGCATTGGGCACTTCCTCGTCGGCTGCAACGATCCCTGTGACACTGGAGCGTGCAAAGCGAAATGGGGTTAGTGAGGATGTGGCAGGTTTTGTCATACCTCTCTGTGCCACAATACATTTGTCGGGCAGTATGCTGAAGATCACAAGCTGTGCCATAGCCTTGATGCTGATGCAGAGCGTAGATGTAGATTTCTTGCAGATGCTTGGTTTCGTCCTGATGTTGGGAGTGACGATGGTGGCTGCCCCAGGAGTCCCAGGTGGAGCCATCATGGCCGCATTGGGAATCTTGGAAACACTCCTCGGCTTTGATGCCTCACAGCAAGCCATGATGATAACCCTTTATATCGCAATGGATTCCTTCGGTACGGCATGTAATGTAACCGGTGATGGTGCGATTGCCGTTATCTTAGACCATATAATGGGAAGGAAGAAGAGTAGGGAGCAAGAACCTATTATGTATAAAACACAGTATTAATCGGTTATGGAAAAACAAAATATTGACTCGTTACTTTCGGCATTAAGCATAGAAGACTTACGCGAGTTCGTTAAGTCGTTTGGCAAAGAGCATCCTGAAATGGTGGAGGCTCTAAAGGAATTCATTGTGCCCAAGGAGAAGGCCTTGCCGAAGAACTTCAATGTAGAGAAAGAGGTAACGCGTTGCTATACTCATGAGATGAAGTCGGTGAAATGGTATCGTGGTCGAAGTTACAATCCCGAATTTCAGGATATTGAGGAAATAGGAAAAGACCTGACGCTGCTGATTAAGAAGGGGCAAATGTTCATCGATGGAGGCCAGCCGGAGGTAGCTATCCATATCGCTCTCGCCATTATTGAGCAGAATGAAGATCTGTATAACGAAGAGTACCTCTGCGAACGAGAGGATTGGGATACGGATGACTTGCACATTGACGATTGCATGACGCTTTTGGATAAGGCATTTGAGACTTCGGAGTTGAGCAAGGAGCAGAAACTTGATGCTTGTGATAAGCTGGAAAAACTGTCGCGTAGCGAGATATTCGATTATTGCAATGCTGATCCCAATGAATTGATAGAAAAGACTCGCAAGGAACTGCTTACAGATGACGAGCAGATGGCAATTTTGGTGCGTAATTTCAATAACGAGACCTCATCATGGAGAAAGGAATCCTTGGCTTGTGAAGTATTCTGGACACTTGTCAATGCGGACAAGCAAAGTGAAGCCGAGGCTTTTTTCAAGAAGCAATGTGATTACGATGATTTACGCGAGGAGTACGTGAAATATCTGCTTGATGAAGACCGTATGGAAGAAGCATTAAAAACTATTGACGAGGGTATTGCTTTGGCAAAGAAGAATGACTATGATGGTACTGTATGCAACTGGAAAAAGCGTAAACTTGAGATATACGAATCCAATAAAGACAAACCTAATATGATTCGTATGTATCGTGAAATGTTTATGGAAGTACATTATTCCGAGGTAATGACTTATTACCACAAATTAAAAAAGATAGTTGCGGATAAGGAATGGCCGCAGTATCGTGATGAACTCTTGAAGGAGAGGAAGTTTTTTTCGAATAGTGCAGACGGTCCGTTGGCAGAGATTTACGTGGAAGAGAATCTTATCGACAGGTTATACGAGCACCTCTTGAACTCTAGTTATAATTTGCTGTCCGCTCTTGAACGATGGGCGAAACTCTTTTCTCCCGAACAGCAGCAGATTCTTATTGCACGGCTGGAACCAGAGATGATGCGTGGGCTATGCTATCAGCCAACGCGTAAAACCTATCAAGATTTGGCTGGACGCATCGCTCGCATCAAAAAGGTCTGTCCTGCAGGAAAAGCCTTGGCAGCAAAGGTTATAGCATTTTATCTTGCGAAATACCCAAAGCGACCAGCACTGAGGGAGGAACTGATGAAAATATAATCATTAAACGCTATACAGACCATTCTGACTCAAGTTAAATTCACACCGAGGCAGATGCTTCTCAACGACATAGCATGTGCTTTGACTGATCACCTGACAGTGGAGTATGGGTCTGGTCATTTTGTCGATTTGACTACTGGCGAAGTGTCGTTCATTCAAGGCGAGTATATGCTTGAAGACGTGACCCCAGAGGAATTGTCTGAATATCGCGATTGGGAACAAGAGCAAATCAAGCAATACGCAGAACACGAATTGATTAAGATAGATTGTGTGCCAAGTCGAGAGTCGTTTCGCTTGATGGAGCGATTTGTTGAAGGACGCCCTGAGCGTGAACATAAGAGCTTGTATGTGGCGTTGGTAAAACTGCATCCATTCCGTGAGTTCCGTGCTAAGGTCGAGCGTATGGGACTCCTGCAAGAGTGGTATGATTTCAAGAGTGCAGCAGAGGAAACTATGGCCTTAGAATGGCTGGAAGAACACGATTTGGAGATTATTGACGCAAAGATCGTAAGACTGCAATAATCCCAAACCCTGAGTTTGAGCCTTTGTTTGATAGTAAGTATCTTGATCCTGATTGTGACTGGATTGCTGATAATGTCTCAGATGTTCTTCTCAATCTTGAAGAAGGTTACAAAGCGGGAGCTCGAGAGATTGCGGTAAAGCAGTTGCTACAGTTAGCGTTGGCAAACTGCAACCATTTCATTTCGGAAGAGCATTGGTGCTATTTTGACGATTTGTACACTCCTGAATATCGCTATGACAGATTGCTGGAACTTATAGCCAAAGACATTGCCGCAGGAGAACTGCCAGAAGAGTTAACCACACTATTGTATGCTGGATTGAAAACAATCTCAAAAACAGCGTGCGTCAAAGGATATGGATACCTTGATCTAGAAGAGCATCTTTCGACTATACTAGATCGAATGAAAACTACCTAGAAGGTATCTACCTTTCTATCGATCTCGGAGAAATGTTTAATTATACGAAAATAAACGATTCGGCACAAGTCGCAGACAATGAACGACATCTTAGAGAAATACAACATCCTTCTTGCCGAACATGAGGCATTGCGTAGAGAGAATTCCGAATTGAAATCTCTACTTTTGGCTCATGGCATTTCTTACAAAACTCAGACAGAGGAAAAGACTGCGGAACCGGAGTATTCTCCCCAGTCCGTTCCCTCTGTCAACCTTTCTCTTGATGAAAAGGTCGCATTGTTTCAATCTCTTTTCAAAGGACGAGAAGATGTGTTCGCTCGCAGATGGTACAGCAAGTCGACAGACAAAAGTGGTTATCAGCCCGTATGTATCAACGAATGGCGTAGAGGCATTTGTGACAAGAAAACATACAAATGTACAGAATGCCCAAACCGCAACTTCGCACCATTGACCTCACGCGATATCTATCGGCATCTGGAGGGAAAAGATGAGAACTGCTGTGATGTACTGGGACTTTATGCCATCATGGCAGATGACAATTGCTGCATCCTTTGCACGGACTTCGATGACAAGAGCTGTAAGCATGGGTATAAGAATGACGTACTTGCCTTTGCCGAAGTGTGTCGTGACTGGCAGATACCTTACGCCATCGAACGCTCTCGCTCTGGCAATGGCGCTCATGTCTGGATCTTCTTTGATGAACCTATGCCAGCATTTAAAGCCAGACGTGTGGGCAATGCGATACTCACGGAAGCTATGAATCGCGATGGCCGGATGTCATTCGACTCGTATGACCGTTTCTTCCCCAATCAGGATCGTTTGCCAGAGGGTGGTTTTGGCAATCTTGTTGCGTTGCCGTTACAGGGACAAGCACGCAAGCACTTGAATTCCGTTTTCGTCGATGACGATTTTCTGGCTTTCAAAGACCAATGGGCCTTCCTTACTCAGATAGTGAGGGTACGAGAAGAACATGTCGATAGCATCCTCTCTCTGCATCATCATGAAGAATTAGGCGCCCTTACCACTTCGAGCGAAAGCAAGCCTTGGATTACTCCCGTCCCTGTTGAGATCAACGAGACCGATATCTATCGCAGACTTGAAATCGTCAAGGCAGACAAGATCTATATTCCTCTGAAATCTGTTTCGGCCAAGGTATTGAATCATCTCAAGCGCATTGCTGCTTTCAAGAATCCGGAGTTCTATAGCAAACAGGCAATGCGACTGTCAACCTATTCGGTCCCAAGAGTCATTTCCTGCTTTGATATTACTGATGATTATCTTGCCATGCCAAGAGGCTGTGAGGATGCCATACTCAATTTCCTTGAAGAAAACAATGTCTCTTTCAACATCAATGACAAGACAGTCCATGGCAATGAAATATCTGTTACCTTCCGAGGAGAAGAACGGACAGAGCAGCGGGAAGCCATACAATCTTTGTTGCCATACACCAATGGAGTCCTACATGCTACCACAGCATTTGGCAAGACGGTAACTTCGGCTGCCATCATTGCCCGCAAGCGAGTGAATACGCTCATACTTGTTCACTCAAAAGCATTGCTTTCACAATGGCGTGAACGATTGACGGAATTCCTTGATATTGATTGTGTCGAACCGGAGCCTCAGAAGAAAAGAGGCAGACGCAAGACCTTTTCTCCAATTGGCTGTCTGGACTCTACGGGAAACACCCTGCATGGAATCGTGGATATTGCTTTGATTCAATCATGCCTTGACAACGATGGTGTCAAACCTTTTGTGCAAGACTACGGGATGGTCATTGTCGATGAATGTCACCATGTCTCATCGGTTACATTTGAGTGCGTGCTGAAGTCCATAAAAGCACACACGGTTTATGGCCTTACTGCCACCCCAATTCGCCAAGACGGTCATCAGCCCATCATCTTCATGCAATGTGGCCCAATCAGGTTTTCGGCTGATGCAAAGAGTCAGATCGCACGTCAGAACTTCGACCGCTATCTAATCCCAAGGTTTACATCCTATCGTCCTGTCTCAGATGACAAGCAAACGATTGCTGCAATGTATCAATCAATTGCCGTAGATGAAGTACGCAATGATCTCATCGTGGAAGATGTTTGCAAGGCCGTAGATGCAGGCAGAACGCCAATCATCCTGACCAACAGAATCTCTCACGTATATACCTTGGCCATGAAATTGAGTGGCAAAGTAAAGAACGTCATATCCTTGACGGGAAATGGCACTGCAAAAGAGAAACGAGACATATTGCAGCAGCTTCAAGATGTGCCAGCCACAGAACCTCTGGTAATTGTGGCCACAGGCAAATACGTCGGTGAGGGATTTGACTATCCCCGTCTTGACACGCTTTTCCTTGCCCTTCCTATCTCTTGGAAGGGACTCGTCACTCAGTATGCAGGTCGTCTGCATCGTGAGAATGAAGGCAAGAAAGATGTGAGGATATACGATTATATTGACATTCATGAGCCCGTGTGCGACAGCATGTATCGCAAGCGTCTCAAGGGCTATGCCTCAATTGGTTATAAAACTATAGTGAGGGATCAGCCCACATTGTTCGATAATTATGAAGATATAGATCTATCACATCGTGAAGGTCAGATATTCAACGGCATTAGCTTTCTCCGTCCATTTCAACATGATTTGTCAGATGCCCATAGTTCAATCATCATCTCTTCGCCCAAATTGTATAGAGTAGAACGGAATCCCCTCATTGCGACTCTGTGCGAAAAGATTCATGAAGGCATAAGCATCAAAGTCTTGACGGCTTTTCAGAACGAACAGGTGCAGTACCTCCTCTCAAAAGGCATTGTAGTTAAAGTTGTTACGAATCTCTCCGTCTGCACCACGATCATCGACAAGTCCAAAGTATGGTATGGCGGCATCCATGTTCTCGGCTATGCATCAGAAGAAGATAGTGCAATCAAAGTAACAGATTCAAGTCTTGCTGATGAATTTCTGGAATTCCTTGGCTGATGCTGAATGTATGAACACATCTAACTTTTTGGAAATGCTCAAACTGTTAGGAAACTCGCGAAGATTCAACCACTTAGTAGATTAAACGAAGGCGTGTCACAATTGACACGCCTTCGTATTTGTTATTCCTTTTGGTACCCGCATTTGGGGCATCTGCCATCCTTATCGAGCTTGACGCCACAGAGGGGACAGCGTTCGAAATGATGTTCGGCACAATATTCCTGTGATGCTTTGTTGGCTCCGCTCTTGAAGGTCAGTTTCACGATCGGCAGCTTGTCTTTCAGCAAGTCATAGACAATCTTGATCATGCCTTCGACGGTCATCGTCTCCTTGGTCACTACCAAACGACTATCGGGATAGGCTGTGGCCCACTCTGTCTTGAACGCAGGCCCCTTCATGGTGTTCAGTTTGTGACCGTTCTTGATACCTTGCTTCTCGTAAACACTAAGGAGTACCGGCAGGAGCGGATCGTCTTCGCGCAAGATAAGCGCATGATCAAAGTTCTGAAGCACATCCCACGCAATCTTTTTGATCTCATTGCAAGGAAAGACCATATTGACCTGCGGAGTGACATCATCCTCTACCTCAATGGTCAGGATCCCCGTGTGTCCATGCAGATACTGTGCTTCTCCTTGGAATTTGTAGAACCTGTGTGCATACTGCAGTTCCAGTTTAGTAATGCTTCTCATACGACTAATGGTTTTAGTTGTTAATCAATGCTATAGAGAGTCACTTCCCTCTCTATTCTGGGCGCAAAGATACGCGATAATCTCGACACTGAGCTTTAATCTCCATTATTTATTCGGTCAGTATGTATAAGCATTTCTAATAGCCTTCTTTTTCAACAGAGACAGGTCCTTAGAGTACCTTTCAACTTCTGCAATCCATCGGTGAGAGTGCGTTGCGAGTATCTGCCATGCACCAATCAAGAAGACCATGTCAACCGAATCCTACTCATGTACATTCCAGCCAGCGGTAAGCTGCACACCATCAGACAGAAAAATGCTTTGTTCGAGTAGGCGTTTTTTCATAAAATTAAAAATGAATGACTCGCGGTTGCTATTTATCTTGTTATTGAATAAAGAAATTGAAGGGGAGTGCTCGTGAGAGTCCTCCCCCTTTTTTCGTTTGTGTCGAATTTTTTTTTCATAAAAAAAGAGAGAGGGTATACCATATAGTGGCTATGTTTTTTTCACCCGGCGTCCTCCCATACTCCATAGATGCTGCGAGGGGCGATGCGCACGGTAGAGGGGAGGGGGATGCCCTGCTGGCGATGGTTGATGACGGTGCTGACGATGGTTTCGACCTGCTGCGTGGTGGGCGATGTGACGGTGAAGGTCGCCTCCTTGCGTTTGGGGAGGGCGAAGGTGAGCCGGGTCTTCTCGTCCAGATGGGTGATGCGGTACTGTATGCCCGTCCCTTTGAGCCTGGATGTCAGGATGGTGCGGATCATCAATTGCTGCATCTTCTGCTGCTTGAGGCATCTGTTGGCCTCGTTGACTTTCTTTTCCCAATCTCTTTCCCATCGCTCGCGGAACTTGGGGTAGTGCTGTTCGGGATGGGCACAGACCTCCTGACGCTGCTGCTGTGAGAGTCCGAGCATCGTGCGTTTGTATCGTTCCTCGATGTACTTGTCATGCAGCTCGTCAATGGATTGCTGTGCGCCAATCAGGTAGATGAGTCGATGGGTGAATTGATCAATCATGGGGCGGTTCTCTTGTTTCGGTCGATGCAAAAATACGAAGAAGATTGCAGCATACCCTTCTCGGCGGCGGGAGGGGTATGCTGCAATTATCGGTTCAGTGCGTGGGTGGATCAGGCCTTGTGATCGCATGCGCTCTGTACGACAGGGATGCATGCGCCGTAGGTCTTGATGTACTGGTTGAAGCCCTCGACATCCTCTGGGTCTGGAGCGATCTCGACGCCGGTGTTGCCTGCGAAGACAACCTGCTCGAGGTAGTCGGCAAGGTTGAGGTTGTCAGGATTGTTGATGCAATAGGCTGCCAGGAGGGCAATACCCCAGGCACCACCTTCGCCAGCGGTCTCCATGACAGAGATAGGCGAGTTGAGAGCGGCGGCAAGTACCTTCTGACCTACGCCAGGGGTCTTGAAGAGGCCGCCATGGCCGGTGATGCGGTCAACCTGTACGTTCTCCTCCTTGAA
>JAZUEP010000035.1:0-9404 GCA_045640225.1 Bacteroidales bacterium
GCCCCATCGCCGGCGACGAGGACTACCGTCGCACGCTCTACTGGAACCCCGACGTGCGCACCGACGGCGACGGCCGCGCCGAGGTCACCTTCTACAACAACTCCCGCACCCGCACCTTCGTGTTCGACGTCCAGGGATGGACGGCCGACGGGGTGCCCGTGGTAAACACGAAATAACAATTGTATCATCATGAATAGCAACAACCATCTCGTCATCATGGCCGGCGGCATCGGTAGTCGCTTCTGGCCAATGTCAACCCCTCAGTGCCCGAAGCAGTTCCTCGACATCATGGGCACCGGTCGCACTATGATACAGCAGACCTTCGACCGCTTCGGCGGCCTGATCGATATGGATCACACCTGGGTGGTGACCTCGAAGAACTTCGCTCAGCTGGTGGCCGATCAGCTTACGGGCATCAACCCGCAGCACATCCTGCTGGAACCTTGTATGCGCAACACCGCACCCTGTGTGGCCTACGTCAGCTGGAAGATCCAGGCCGAGGACCCCGAGGCTACGATCGTCGTGGCTGCCTCGGACCACATCGTCACCAACAACCGCGAGTTCATGCGTGTCATCGCACAGGGCATCGACTTCGTACAGGGCGGCGACCGCATCCTGACCCTCGGTATGCAGCCTACACGTCCCGAGACGGGCTACGGCTACATCGAACAGGGCGAAAAGCAGGAGGACGAGATGCTCGAGGTGCACACCTCGGGTACGGGCAAGAAGTCCAGCCGTCGCGTATCGGCCATGGCTGCCCTGCTCAGCCCTATCTACAAGCTGGCCTCCTTCCGCGAGAAGCCCGACCTCGAGACCGCCAAGGGCTATCTGGCCTCGGGCAACTTCACGTGGAACTCAGGCATGTTCATCTGGCAGGTCAAGACCATCGTCAGCGAACTGCGTCAGTACCAGCCCGAGATAGCCGCCATCATGGACAAGATTGCACCTACCTTCTTCTCCATCCGCGAGCAGGCCATGGTCGACCAGCTCTATGCCACCTGCCCGAAGATCTCGATCGACTATGCCGTGATGGAGAAGACCCAGCTGGCCTACGTGATGCCGGCCGAATTCGGATGGAGCGACCTTGGTACCTGGGGCAGCCTGCATACCCTCACCCCGCAGGACGACGACCGCAATGCCGTCATCGGCGACGGCGTCAAGATGCTCGAGAGCGAGGGCTGCATGGTCCGCATGCCTCAGGGCAAGCAGGTAGTCATCCAGGGCCTCAAGGACTGCATCGTTGCCGAGCACAATGGTACCCTGCTGATCTGCAAGCTCGAGGACGAGCAGCGGATCAAGGAGTGGCATTAAGGCCCCCTCAGTCCCCCCCCCCTCGTTCGGTTTGCGGCGGTGTTTCCGCCGTATCTTTCCGTCCCTCCTTTTTCGTCATAATTCTTTTCAAAATGGAAACCTCACCAAATCAACACTCCATACATCCTACTCCCCTCCACCGCTCGGGGGAGGGGCCGGGGGTAGGGGCTTCGCTTACCCTCGTCAAAGTCGGCGGAGCCATCGTCGAGGACCCCGCTTCGCTCTCGGCCCTGCTCGATCAGTTCAGCCGCATCCCAGGCCACAAGGTGCTGGTGCATGGCGGTGGCCGTAGTGCCACGAAGGTGGCCGAGCAGCTAGGCCTGCCGCAGCAGATGATTGCCGGCCGACGCGTCACCGACGCCGAGACCCTCCGCGTCGTCACCATGGTCTATGCCGGCCTCGTCAACAAGAACATCGTCGCACAGCTCCAAGCCCGTCAGGTCAACGCCCTCGGCCTCACCGGTGCCGACATGAACGTGATACAGAGCCACCGACGTGCACCCAAGCGTGTCAGCGTCGACGGTCAGGATCAGCTGGTCGACTATGGCTACGTAGGCGACATCGACCGCGTGAATGCCGATCTGTTGGCCGACCTGATTGCCAAGGGTGTGGTGCCCGTGGTTTCGCCTATCGGACACGACACGCACGGCTCCCTGCTCAACACCAATGCCGACACCATCGCGGCCGAGGTGGCCAAGGCCCTGGCCCGTCACTTCGACGTGACGCTGATGTTCTGCTTCGAGAAGAAGGGCGTCCTCCGCAATCCCGACGACGACGATTCGGTCATCGCCCAGATCACGTCGCAGCAGTTCCCCGCCCTCGTGGCCGACGGCACCGTCAGCGGCGGTATGTTGCCCAAGCTCGAGAATGCCTTCGAGGCCATCGCCGCCGGTGTCCGCGAGGTAGTAATCACCCGGGCCGACGCGATAGACCAGAGGGAGGCCGGAACGCATCTGAGGACTCTCCCCGAGGGTTAATTGAACTAAGACGGAAGCTATGAAAAAAGTTGCCCGCCCTCGCACATTTTGCGAGGGCGGGTAACTTTTAGAGGGCCAGGGCCGACCAGGGGATTACGGCGGAAACACCGCCGTAAACCGAACCGGGGGTAGTAACCCCGAACGGGGCCAGAGGGCCGGAACAAGGGCCGGACCGGGGGTAGTAACTTCCAGTCCTCCCCCCCTTAAGGGGGAATGAGGGGGTCTTGGACCGAGGGGGGGGGGGTCCTTACTTCACCATCGTCTTGAGGCTCTGGACGGTGCCGTCGGCCTGGCGGATGCGGACGATGTTGAGGCCGGCTTCGGGCTTAGCGAGGCGATGGCCTGCGAGGTCGAAGTACTGGAGGGCGGTGGTGGCAGGGGCTACGGCCTGGATGGCTGTGGTGCCGCCGTTGTCGACCTCGGTGACGTACTGGTTGCCGTCCCAGTCGGCCGAGACGATGTCTGAGCAGTAGGCCTCACCGTCGACGAAGTATACGATCTGGGCACCCATGGTGTCGAACAGCAGGTCGTAGACGTAGACGAAGTGGCTGGCAGGGTTGGCTACGATGTCCTTACCGTCGGCCAGGGTCCATGGGATGAGGGTGAGGTCTTCGGCGATGTTGGTGTGGTTCTCGGTCGAGAGGGTGTAGAGCTCACCGTCCATGTAGAGCTGGTAGTAGAGGTTCTCGGGCTCGAGGTACTCACCGTTGACGCCCAGGCCGGTGTTGTCGAAGTAGACGCAGTTGCGGCCGCTGGTCTCGGCGAAGTCGTACAGCTTGACGTTGTATGGGGCAGCAGGCTTGGCTGCCACTACGCCTGGGTAGTACGACAGTGAGAAGTTGAAGTTGTAGGCGTAGAGGGTGCCCGACGCGAGGGCCTCGGCAAAGAAGTAGAGGTTGCCGTCGGGGCTGAGCTGCTGGGTGTAGGTGTTCTGCTCGGCGTCGTAGTTGAGGACGAGCTCATCGACGTTCCAGAAGCTTGAGAAGTCGGGGACTACCTCGAGGAAGCTGAGGAACAGCTGGTAACCGCCGGCCATACCGAGGTACTGGCCTGGGAGGATGGTGACCTGATCGCCCTCGAGGGTACCCATGATCCATGCATCGGGCACCTCAGGGGTGAAGCCGCGGAAGTATACGTTGCTGCCGTCGACGGCTACCTGGCCCTTGATGGTTTTAGGGTTGTTGTAGAGGTCGGTGTATGAGTAGATGAAGTCCTCAATCTCGACACCCTCAGGTACGGTGACGAGGTCGAGGCCGGCCTTAGGCTCGGAGTAGATGCAGGTGTTGTTCTGATACATAGCTGCGGCCTGGAAGGCGCCGTTCTCGTCGAGGGCGGCCAGCATGAACAGCTCGTCGGGGTTGGCCTGGCTGATCGATCCGTCGTCGTTGATGACGAAGGTGATGTCGTGCATCTCGAGGGTTTCCATCTCGAAGCCGCCGGCATAGAGGTTGTAGACGCCGAGGTAGTCCATGACAAACTGCTGAGCGATGAGGATGGTGCCATCGGCCTGGATATCGCCCTTGATCCAATAGGTCTCTTCGGTAACGAACTTAGGGAAGAGGTTGCTGAAGTAGATGGCCGAACCATCGGGAGCCATAGAGGCTTGGATAGGCATGTCGTAGAAAGCGTAGTCGGCATAACCTTGCTGGTAGAAGCTGACGTAGCAGTCGAAAGGTGTACCCTCAGGGGTGACAGGGGTGAGGTCGGACTGCTGGGCAGGAGCCTTGGTGAGGGCTGGCAGTGTAGCGATCTGACGGCCAGACAGGAGGTCGGCCGAGGCCAGCTTGGCGTTGAGTGCATTGTCGGCCACAGCACTGCCTACAGCGAGGAGGGAGGCCAGAAGAAGTAATGATTTCTTCATAAAAGTTGTAGAAATGAGTTGTGAATAAAAATGTGGTAAATTTTGTTCGGGTGCAAATATATGCATTTCTGGCCACATTACGTGCGTACGACGTACAAAATATGTGTGGGCTGTATGAAAATGCATGATTTAGGCGGCACTTGACGTGTGGACGTGTCAAAGGACGCGTAATCGGCGGGACGGGGGAGTTTTTTGCCGGACAAGATTTGGATAACTCGTACAGAAAATGTATATTTGCGGCGAATTACAGACTGACCATTAATACCGAATACTATGGCAAAGAAAAATACCAAAGGAGCAGAGAAACTGCTGACCCGCATCATGGAGTGGTTCTCGGCTCATCCGAAAGACTCGTACAACTACCTGCAGATCTCACAGGAGCTGGGCATCTTTGGCCGTTCGAACCGCAGCGACGTCTACGACATGCTGGTCGAACTGCAGCAGCAATCCTTCCTGCGTGAGGTCTCGTCGGGCCGATATATGCTGGCCGACCGTCAGACCCAGGCCGAACTGATAGGCACCTTCGAGCGTCGGCACAACGGTATGCACACGGTGCGTATCGACACGTGCGACGAACCGCTGACCGTCTTCGACGGCGACGACATGCAGGCCCTGAGCGGCGACAAGGTCCGCATCCAGAAGATCATGGGCCGACGCACCCGCACGGGTGGCCCACAGGCCCGTGTGGTGGAGGTAGTGGAGCGTGTGGCCCATCGCTACGTAGGCCGCCTGCAGAAGACGGCCAAATACGCCTTCGTCACCCCCGACAACCGTTCGCTGGACCGCGACATCTACATCCCCAACGAGCTGCTGGGCAAGGCCCGTAACGGCGACAAGGTGATCGTCGACTTCGAACGCTGGCCGGCCTTCTCGAAGAACCCCGTAGGCCGCATTGCCGACGTCCTGGGCCGCGACGGCGACAACACCACCGAGATGCATGCGATACTGGCCGAATACGGTCTGCCCTACAAGTACCCCGAGTCGCTGGTACGTACGGCCAACCGCATTGCCGACGGCTGCACCGAGGACGAGATTGCCCGACGCCTGGACTACCGCGAGGTGACCACCTTCACCATCGACCCGGCCGACGCCAAGGACTTCGACGACGCCCTGTCGCTCCGCCGCCTGCCCAACGGACACTGGGAGGCCGGTGTACACATTGCCGACGTGACGCACTACGTCCGCCCCGACTCGGCCATCGACCGCGAGGCCTTCAGCCGTGCAACGTCGGTCTACCTGGTGGACCGCACCATCCCGATGCTGCCCGAACGCCTCTGCAACGAGCTGTGTTCGCTGCGTCAGGACGAGGACAAACTGACGTACAGCGTCCTATTCGAGATGGACGACGACGCCAACGTCCTGGGCCATCAGATCGTGAAGACCTGCATCCGTTCGAACCGTCGCTTCAACTACGAGGAGGCCCAGCAGATCATCGAGACCGGCCAGGGCGACTACGCCCCCGAGGTGCTGCAGCTGGACCGTCTGGCCAAGCAGCTCAGGGCCCGTCGCTTTGCCGAGGGTGCCATCAGCTTCGAGAGGGCCGAGGTGAAGTTCGTGATCGACGAGCAGGGCCGTCCGGTCGACGTGTACTTCAAGGAGGCCAAGGACTCGAACAAGCTGGTCGAGGAGTTCATGTTGCTGGCCAACCGCACCGTGGCCGAGGCCATCGGCAAGGTGACCAAGGCCCAGAAGGTGAACGGCCGTATGCAGAAGAAGGCCAAGGCCTTTGTCTACCGCGTACACGACCAGCCGTCGCAGGAGAAGCTGGAGAACCTGGCCAGTCTGGCCGCCCGCTTCGGCCACGACGTACGGGCCATCTCGCACGGGACGTCGGGCGGTGGCCGTCCGGACCAGGTGGACCGCTCGCGCAACCGTGAGATCAGCCAGGGCATCAACCGCCTGATGGCCGAGATACACGACCGCCCGGAGGAGAACCTGCTGTCGACGCTGGCCATCCGTACGCAGGCCAAGGCCGTCTACTCGACCGAGAACATCGGCCACTATGGCCTGGCCTTCCAGTACTATACCCACTTCACGTCGCCTATCCGCCGTTACCCGGACTGCATGGTGCACCGCCTGCTGGACCGCTACATCAACCAGCAGGGCCGCAGCGTCCCCCTGCCACAGCTCGAGGAGGAGTGTCACCACTGCTCGGAGATGGAACAGCTGGCAGCCCAGGCCGAACGTGCATCGATCAAGTACAAGCAGGCCGAGTACCTGCGTGAGCGTATGGGAATGGAGTTCGACGGCGTCGTATCGGGCGTCAGCGAGTGGGGCATCTACGTCGAGATCAAGGAGAACATGTGCGAGGGAATGATCCCCGTACGCGACCTTCACGACGACCACTACATCTACGACGAACGCAACTTCTGCCTGATAGGCCGACGGACGCATCGCCGCTTCACCCTGGGCGACAACCTGCGCATCCGTGTGGCTGCGGTCAATATGGAAAGGAAGACGATAGATTTTGCGTTGGTATAGACCCCAAGACCCCCCCAGCCCAAGCCCCCCTCGGTCCCCCTTTAGGGGGAGGATTGGGAGTTAATGGAGGTGGGGGGATTGATCAACGATCGGTAATCGCCAATCATTAATCATTTTTGCAATATATGTGTGCCAAAACTATTGGCGGAGGCATATATTTGTTGATAAGAAAGGGGTATTCGTTGATTAGAAAACGGCAATTGTTGCAGAGTTAATAAAAAAGCATTAACTTTGCAACAATTTTTGTAGATATACACATACATATATAATGGAAAAACTCTCAAATTCATTTGTTCCTGACTTCCTGTTAGGCGTTGCCGGCGGCATCCAGTATATGAAGCTGAAGTCTGCCAGCAAGAATCCCCGCAAGAGCCAGGAAGCAACACTACGTGCCATCCTGACCTATAGCAAGGACTCGGTCTACGGCAAGGAACACGACTTTGCCTGGATCCTCGAGGCCAAGGACGACACCGAACTCTACAGCCGCTATCAGCAGAAGGTCAAGGCCCACGACTACGAAGAAATCCGCCCCTACATGGAGCGTATGAAGCAGGGCGAAAGCGACGTGCTCTTCCCCGGCCGCCCGGTGATGTACGCTACCACCTCGGGTACGACCAAGGAGCCCAAATGGGTGCCTATCACCCCACGATATCTGAACAACATCTACGGTAAGATGACCAAGGTCTGGCTGTTCAACTTCCTGAAGAACCGCCCCAAGGTATACAAGGGAAAGATCATCTCGATCGTATCGACGCCCGTCGAAGGCTACGCTCCTGACGGTCTGCCCTACGGCAGCGTGAGCGGTGTGACCCGCCGTGACTGCCCGGGCTTCGTCAAGAAGCTGTACACCAACCCCTTCGAGGTCTACGAGATCAAGGACTACACCTCGCGTTACTACACCATCATGCGTATGGGCATCGAGTGCAACACGACGCTGAGCGTCACGGCCAACCCGTCGACCGTACTCGAGATGCAGAACGTCGTGGACAAGTACTACGACCTGATGTGCGACGACATCGAACACGGCACCATCAGCCAGCAGATGAAGGTGGACGACAAGATCCGTGAGGCCTGTCAGCCCTTCCTCCGCCCCAATCCGGCCCGTGCACAGGAGCTGCGTGAGCTGAAGCAGAAGCACGGCCGTGTGCTGCCCAAGCACTACTGGCCCGACTTCCAGCTGCTGAACTGCTGGCACTGCGGCAACACCAAGGTGTACTACGACAAGCTGACGGGTTACTACCCCGAGCAGACGCTGAACCAGGAGTTCGGTTACTTCTCGACCGAGTGTCGATTCGGCCTCGTGCTGGACGATACGGACTACACCGTACTCTTCCCCCACATGCACTATTACGAGTTCGTCGAGGAACACGACCTGGAGAGTGAGAACCCTACCTACCTGCAGCTGTGGCAGCTCGAGGCCGGTAAGCGCTACTGCCCGTTCGTCACCACGTTTGCCGGAATGTTCCGCTACGACATGAACGACCTGGTCGAGGTGGCACCGACGCCCTTCGTCAACACCCCACGCATCTTCATGATCCAGAAGATCAACGGCATCGTGACCATGACGGGTGAGAAGCTGCACGAGCGTCAGTTCATCGCCGCCGTCCACGAGGCCGAGAAGGCCCTGGCGATGGAGTGTAAGTTCTTCGTAGGCTTTGCCGACCTCGAACTGTCGGCCTACCACTTCTACTACGAATTTGCCGACCAGCAGACATCGCAGGCCGACGCCGAACGCTTCACCCAGTACGTCGACCAGGCCCTGGCCAAGGAGAACATCGAATATGCCGCCAAGCGTGAGTCCTTCCGCGTGAAGGATCCGATTACGCACCGCCTGGTGGCCCACTCGTTCGAACAGTTCAAGGACATGTGCATCCAGGAAGGCAGCCGTGACGGCCAGTTCAAGATGAACCTGCTGATGCAGGACGAACGTCGTCACTCGAAGTTCAAGCAGCTGGTATTGGCCTGATGGACAACCTGAAAGCCATCATCTTCGACCTCGATGGTACCCTATACGACAACGGCCCTCTGTTCTGGATGCTGCCGTTGTCGGAATTCTTCTGCCTACGGCTGGGATACCTCGGCCGCGAACGTTCGTCGCGTAAGGCCCTGCGTGGGCAACACTTCGCATCGGGGCAGGAGTTCTACCAGCACCTGTACAGTCGCATCTCACCACGTCGCCCTGAACGGGCCGAACGGTGGTACACCCATCACTACATGCCGCTGCAGGTACGCATACTGCGTCACTTCTGCAAGGCCTACGCGTGGGTCCTGCCCCGGCTGCAGGAGCTGCACAGGGCGGGTGTGAAGGTGGCCCTCTACTCGGACTACGGCTTTGCCCGGCAGAAGCTCCGGGCCCTGGGCATCGACCCCGGGCTGTTCGACCTCATCGTCGAGGCTCCGGCCTTCGGTGCCCTGAAGCCCGACCCGCAGATTGCCCGTCAGCTGCTGGACCGTCTGGGGGTAACCCCTCAGGAGGCCATGTTCGTAGGCGACCGCGAGGACACCGACGTAGCGTCGGCCCGTAGCGTCGGTGCCCGTTACCAGCTGGTTCGGAAAGGCAGTAGCCCGATCGATCGGTAATCGATCGGAAAGTCGACCGGAAACCCGAAACATCGATTTGTCGATGCCTCGATCCGCCGATCCGTTGAATAATCGATCCATCGATTCATCGATACTTCGATACTTCGATAACTCGATGCTTCGATGCCTCGTATCTCGATCAATCGCCCCTCCCCCCCAACCCCCCACCCATAAAAACAGATCGTAGCCATCTC
>JAZUEP010000036.1:0-52564 GCA_045640225.1 Bacteroidales bacterium
TGCATGTGACTGAACAATCAGTCACTCTTTTGTCAAGATTTCACTCTTTCAAAGATCGTTGCTAATCCGATCAACTTAGCGTTTCATCGTTTTAGCGGGTGCAAAGATAGGGCATTTTTCGCATCCCTCCAAATTATTTGACGACTTTTTTCGAAAAAAGTGCGAATTAGGGTATTTTTTGCTGTTCTACTCCCCCGATTTGGTAGCTGCGGCTTTCATTTTAGCCGTATTATACTTGCAGAAAGCAGAGATTCCGCACTCACGACACTTCGGATTGCGTGCAGTACATACGTATCGACCATGCAAAATCAGCCAATGATGAGCTGTAGGGATGTACTGCGATGGGATATTTCGGGTCAATTCTACCTCAGTTTGCAGAGGAGTACGGCTATTATTGGTCAATCCGATACGATTTGACACACGGAACACGTGAGTATCGACTGCCATACGAGGCTGATTCCATACGACTGAAGCCATAACATTGGCCGTTTTGCGCCCGACACCAGGCAAAGACAAGAGTGCATCATAGTCAGATGGCACTTCTCCGCCGAACTCTTCCACAATGCGACGCGCCGAGGCCAACAGGTGGCGAGACTTATTACGAGGATACGAGACCGACTTGACGTACTCGAAAATCTCGTCTTCGGTAGTCTCGGCCATCTTCTGTGCATTAGGGAAGGCTCGTAGAAGTTCCGGTGTGACCATGTTGACGCGCTTGTCTGTACACTGTGCTGACAGGATTACGGCTACAAGCAGTTCAAATGGTGTATGATAATTCAGTTCGGTTGCCGCATTAGGATTATTGGCAAGGAACCAGGCAATGATGCCTTCGTAACGTTCTTTCTTTGTCATAGAATACCAATCTTATTGAGTCGACCATCCCATATCTGCAGGATTCGGTTGTTGCTGTAATACCAGAGTTCGATCATTCCGTTGCGCGAATTGAGCCGCTCGACACGAGAAGGACGTCCCCATGACAGACGCACTTCTTCGGCCGTCATATCGACCTGCACCTGGCTATATTGTATCTTTGCCCAAATGGCCGGCGTGATATCGGGATGCGCCACGTACGGATCGACAATCGACAGGAAGCGAGTGACAGGAGTAGATGTAGCTACCTGACGCGATCCTGGCAATGAGGCAAAGAAGTGGCCCTGCAAAGAATCTGCTGAAGAGAAACAGATGCGTAGAGGTGACAGGATGTTACCCATACAAACCGAATCGATACGAACCGGCACGAACTTTGGATGCACGACGTGTACCGAATCAGAAGGAAGGGTATAGAATACACGCTCATCATTATACAATATATATAATGTACGCGCACGAAGAATGGAGTCGGTCTTTGCAATCAGTTCGGCCGGATAGAGTACCTCAAGTGCTGGATGAAAGGTAGTATCGGTCATTGCCGACATAGGCCGGCCGGTACTATAGCGATAAGCGCGACCTTGAGGGGACAAGAACCGGAGCTGAAGCAGTTGCTGTCCCATCCAGTCCTCCTCGGCCACCATCGAATCGTAAGTCCATACAGAACCTCGCATAGACATCGTGTCAGCCGAAGCCATAGGAGCCTCGGGGATAAGCGAAAGGCCTATCCGTTCGTCGAGGAAGACAAATGGCATTCCCTGGTGCCATTCAGCCGGAGAAGTATGCTCGAGTCCGGACAACAACTGTTCAACGGTTGAAGGAGCTCCATCGGCCTGCTTACGAGTTCGTCCCTCCAAGGAGAAGGACGTCACGATGAAGAAGGCGAAGAATAGAAGAAAACGATTCACCTGATAGTGGAAATGTATAGTGTTTAACATCGAATTCAATAAAAGCCTCAGCATTTATGACATTGGAGCAACATTGGACCAGAGCCATGGAGCTGGACACCAAAAAGGTAGACTTCACCGCCATCGCGTATGCCAGTACGTTGTCTGAGCTGATCGGCCGTAAGCGCGAAACCTCGTGTCGCAATATTGGCCTGAGGGACAAGTGTCCGCAACCGTTTTAATGTCTTGGACGAGAACTCGATCTGACGATCAACTACAAATGTCCGCCCTGGGAAATCAGGGCAAAGGCTATCGGACGTAAAGTAATGACAATCGACATCGAACATCTGAACGCCGAAACGCTCGGTAAGTGCGCGAAATGCCTGGCACTTCATGATCGAAACATCTGGCTCGTAAAAATAAGTACCGACCACTGTAGCCAAGGACTCGAGCGACGAAGACGACAACTGCGAGGATGAGAGATCGAACTGAGCCGTTCCTGAGGCAAGGAAATCGATGCAATGCAACTGATAAGCCTCCTGAAAGTCGGGAGCCGAAGCCTGCAAGACAATCAACAGCTCCTTGCATTCATTGCGCACCGACAGCACATAAACATCTGTTACATGATGCAGACGTGAAAGCGTGCGTGTAATATCGGCCATCGGCGACACCTTGACTATCAGCTGTCTGCAATGCGCCAACAGGTCAGTCTCCCATGCAACTACATCGGGTTCGCAATCGCTGATCTCGTAGATACGCGAACCATCGGACGAACGTCGTGCCGGATCGAGATAAATGACATCGACATCCGGAATCGGCAATTCAGTAGAAAGACCTTCGCGCACCTCGACAGCCGCGGGACTATCAGCAGGGAACGAAGCACGAAGCACCTCGAAATTATGGCGTGCTGCCTCACATAGCAATGGCTGTCGTTCGGTATAGATGGCATGCTCAAGGCCTTGCGACATGTACCAGAAATCGACGCCCATACCACCGGTCATATCGCAAAGCGAACGCGCATCCGAGAGGAGTATCGTACGCTTGAAGCGTGCGGTCTGTTCGGACGAACACTGTTCGGCGGGAATACGTCCGCTCATCACCAGATCTTCTATTGCATACCATTGTGGCAACTTATTGCGCAGACGGCGACGGGCCTCGATCTGCTCGACGGCAAAGGGGACATCGATGCCTGGATAACGATGTCCGGACAGCAGCAGACGAGAGGTATCGTCCGCAAGATGTTCAGCGACGAACTGCCGCATCGCAGGGTTCCATGTCATACGCAAAATGCTCTAGTTAGTGGGCAAAACAAAGATAGATGGATAAAAACGCTGCAAAAATAACGTTTTTTTCGCATATTTGGACCGACATATCGAAAAAAAAAGTAAATTCGCGCCGGAAAAACTGTAATTGAGGTAGAAATAGAGTCAAAAGCCGGACTTTTGGCGAAGAATAGACGCAAAGACATGACAGAATACTGGAAGTGCAAAGAAGGATTCAGGCAGCTGCCTGAATGGGAGTCAGACTGCTGGGTGCAGGTGACTCAGCCAACTACCGATGAACTGGGCGACCTGGAAAGTCGCTTCGGAGCGCCAATGGACTTCATCCAGGACGTAGAGGATACCGAAGAACGTCCTCGTACTGAAAGCGAATCCGGCTGGTTGATGACCCTCATCCGCGTGCCTAACAAGGAGGTTGATGAGGATGGCAACTCGATCTTCTCGACCGTTCCTCTGGCAATCCTGGTACATGGCAAGGTATTCATCACCATCTGCTACTACAAGACCGAGATGATCGACGACTTTATCCGCTACACCATTCGCAAGCAGATCGAAGAACGCCAGCGCTACGACCTGATGCTCTCGCTCTTCCTGAGCAGTTCGGTGTGGTACCTGAAGTACCTGAAGCAGATGAGCGTGCTGATGAAGTCGGCCGAAGAAGCCCTCGAGGAATCGATGGACAACGATCAGCTGCAGCAGATGATGCGCATCGAGAAGTTCCTCGTATACTTCGTCACCTCGATCCGAGGCAATGAAGTGGTAATGGTCCGACTGAAAAAGCACCTTCGTCACCTGCCCTACGACGAGGATCTGCTGGACGATGTAGAGATCGAGCTGCAGCAGGCCTATGCTACCGCGAACATCTACAGCGAGGTGCTCGAGCGACAGCGCGAATCGTACGCGTCGATTATTTCGAACAACCTGAACGTGATCATGAAGCGCCTGACCACTATCACCATTATCCTGACCATCCCTACGGGCATCAGCGGATTCTTCGGCATGAATGTTCCGAACGGACTGGAAGAATGGATGTGGGCCTTCCCTTCGATCATGGTCCTCACCATCCTGGTATGCACCATTGGTGTGCTGGTGTTCAAGAAGAAGAATATGTTCTGACCATCTTCAGTGCCAGTCAGCTTGACAGCCTTTCCGGACGAGCCCAAGCCAACCAAAAGGCTGTTTCTGACAGACAAGAGGGCGCTCAACTACTTATAGCAGACGAAATACGTCGGCATCCAACGAACTCGGGAACTTCTGCCGGAAGTCTCCGAGTTTTTGCATATCCGGCACGAACGAGCAAGTCGTCTCCTGTCCATCAGGACACTGTGCCAGAATATGACCATAAGGATGGATGGCGCGCGTACCGCCATCATAGGTACACATCGTATCCTGTCCGACACGGTTCACCCCGATGACGAAAGCCTGATTCTCGATAGCGCGGGCAGCCAGCAACGTATCCCATGCCAGACGTCGCTGTTGTGGCCAGTTTGCCACACAGATCAATACGTCGTAGGGTGAATCGGCCGTATTTCGGGCCCAGACAGGAAAACGTAGGTCGTAGCAGACGAGCAGCAGGAAGCGGATGCCACGCCATTCGACCACCACACGCTCCTTACCGGGCTTGTATCCCTTCCCTTCTCCACCGATGGCAAAAAGATGATGTTTGTCGGCATGATGCAACTCACCCTCGGGCGTAACGAAGTAGCAACGGTTGCGATTGGTTCCGTCGGGCAATGCAACGGCAAACGAGCCACACAAAGCGGTCTGATACCGAGCGGACAGGGACAGCAAACGCTGTTCGACATCGATCACTGCTTCGACATCCGTAGGACGAGGGTCGGTAACGAAACCCGTCGAGCACATCTCGGGCAAGACCAGCAGATCGATCGTAGGGTCAGCAACAAGGACTGACTCGACCTTGGCATAATTTGCCGAAGGATCGAGCCAGTCAAGATTCTGTTGAAACAGGGTTATGCGCATTACTTCTTGAAGTAGCGGTTGTAGAGACCCTCAAAGCCCTTGCCGTGACGAGCCTCGTCCTTAGCCATCTCGTGAACGGTGTCGTGGATGGCATCCCAGTTGTTCTTCTTGGCATTGGTAGCGATGCGATACTTGTCCTCGCAGGCACCAGCCTCGGCGTTCATACGCTTCTCAAGATTGGTCTTGGTATCCCAGACAACGTCACCGAGGAGCTCTGCGAACTTGGCAGCATGCTCGGCCTCCTCCCAGGCATAACGCTTGAAGGCGTCGGCAACCTCTGGATAACCTTCACGATCGGCCTGACGGCTCATGGCCAGATACATGCCGACCTCAGTGCACTCGCCCATGAAGTGAGCATTGAGATCCTTGATCATTTCTTCGTCAACACCATATTCCTTAGCGATACCGATTACGTGCTCCTGCACGAAATTGATTCCGCCTTCTGTTGACTCGAGCTCCTTGAACTTAGAAGCGGGAACTCGACACTGTGGGCAACGCTCGGGTGGAGTTGGGCCCTCATGTACGTAGCCACAAACGGTACAAATCCATTTCTTCTGCATAATAGTAAAAGATATTAAAAGTTGGAAATGAGGCCTGGCTCCTGGGCCAGGCCAGTATGACGTGAATTGTTTAGCTATGGGTTACACGATCCTTGAGCTCGGCCAGCTTGCCGCTGTTCCAGCGATCAGTGGTACCTACCAGATAACCCGTAATGCGCTGTAGACGGTCGAGGTTGTGACCACCGCACTCAGGGCAAACGCGCTCGTCCTCGATGGCATCCTCGTGACCGCAGTCCATGCAACGGTTACGGTTGTGGTTGACCGAACCGTAGCCCATGTTGAGCTGATCCATCAGGTCGACAACCTTGCAGATGGTATCAGGATTGTGGGTAGCATCGCCGTCAATCTCGACGTAGAAGATGTGGCCACCGCGGGTCAAGTCGTGGTAAGGAGCCTCAATCTCGGCCTTATGGCGAATCGAGCACTTGTAGTATACCGGGACGTGGTTCGAGTTGGTGTAATAATCCTTGTCGGTAACGCCAGGAATGATGCCATAACGCTTCTTGTCGATACGGGTGAAGCGGCCAGAGAGACCTTCGGCAGGAGTAGCCAGAATCGAATAGTTGTGCTGATAGCGGTCCGAGAACTCGTCGGCCTTCTTCTTCATGAACGAGATGATCTTCAGGCCGAGCTTCTGTGCCTCGTCGCTCTCGCCATGGTGCTTGCCGCAGAGGGCCTTCAGGCACTCGGCCAGACCGATGAAACCTATACCGAGGGTACCCTGGTTGATGACCGAGGCGATGGTATCATTGGGCTTGAGCTTCTCTGCGCCATTCCATAGGCACGACATGACGAGTGGGAACTGCTTGGCAAGAGCCGTCTTCTGGAACTCGAAACGCTGATGGAGCTGCTTGGCCGTAAGTTCGCACAGCTCGTTGAGGCGAAGCATGAAGACGTCGATACGCTTCTCGAGCGAAGGCTCGCTCATGCACTCGATGGCCAGGGCCACGATATTGATGGTCGAGAACGAGATATTGCCACGGCCGATCGAAGTCTTCTTGCCGAAGCGGTTCTCGTACACACGGGTACGGCAACCCATCGTAGCCACCTCGTTGAGGTAACGCTCGGGATCGTCAGAACGCCACTCCTCGTGGTAGTTGAACGTAGCGTCGAGGTTGAGGAAGTTAGGGAAGAAACGACGGGCCGAAACCTTGCAGGCCAGCATGTAGAGGTCGTAGTTAGGATCCTCAGGCAGATAGTTGACGCCACGCTTCTTCTTCCAGATCTGGATTGGGAAGATAGCCGTAGCATGATTGCCTACGCCCTCGTAGGTCGAATGCAGCAGCTCGCGCATCACGCAACGACCTTCAGGCGACACGTCGGTACCATAGTTGACTGACGAGAATACCACCTGATTACCGCCACGCGAGTGGATGGTGTTCATATTGTGGATGAAGGCCTCCATGGCCTGATGCACACGCGATACGGTGCGGTTGATGGCCTGCTGCTTCACGCGATCATCGCCCTGCAGGTCACCGAGCTCCTCCTTCAGATAATCCTTGATCGGAGCGTTGTACAGGTGCTGGAACGAGCGGTTCTCGTACTTCTCGAGGTTCTTGAGCTCCTCCTGATAGGTAAGGCGTACGAAGGGTGCGAAGTAGAAGTCGAGGGCAGGGATGGCCTGACCGCCGTGCATCTCGTTCTGTGCAGTCTCGAGCGAGATACAAGCCTGAACCGAAGCGGTCTCGATACGCTTGGCCGGACGCGACTCGGCATGAGCGGCCTTGAGGCCATGCTGCAGGATGGTGTTCAGCGGATGCTGTACGCAGGTCAGCGACTTGGTAGGATAGTAATCCTTGTCGTGGATGTGCAGGTAGCCTTTCTTCACGGCCTCGAGCACATCGTCGTCGAGCAGGTAGGCATCGACGAATGGCTTGGTCGACTCCGAAGCGAACTTCATCATCATGCCTGCCGGTGTATCGGCATTCATGTTGGCGTTCTCGCGGGTGACGTCGGTATTCTTGGCACCGATAATCTCCTCGAAGATAGCACGGGTCTTGGCACGACGTGCGGTGGTGCGGTTATTGCGGTATGAGATGTAGACACGAGCTACTTCCTTGCGCTCCGAGCCCATCAGTGCCTCCTCGACCTTGTCCTGGATAGCTTCGACCGACATCAATGCATTTCCCTCCTTGGCAATGTGGTCGGCGATCGTAGCAGCCAGAATGGCATCGATACCCTTCTCGGTCTGGGCCATGGCCTTGCGGATGGCTTCCTCGATCTTATTGAAGTTAAAATCGACGGTACGTCCGTCGCGTTTGATTACTTTCTGAATCATGGTGAATGTAAGTTATATCCTATTATTTATATATACAAAAATAACAAATGCATGTGGCAAATCGTGAGCCGAAGGGCCTTTTTCGAATTGCGGGTGCAAAAATAGAGAAAAGTTTTGATACTTGCAAATAGATTTTTTCTATCTTTGCATCGATAAAAATCAATAATGGCATCCACACGCCAGCAGAACGCCGATTTCCAGGTCGGGCATTAAAGGTATTTTAACAGAAAAAGCTCCTTTTTTCAAACAGAGATGACATTTCAGCAACTGGAATACATAGTAGCAGCCGACACCTACCGGCACTTCGTCAATGCGGCAACCGCATGTGGCGTGACCCAGTCGACCCTGAGTACTACGATTGCCAAGCTGGAACAGGAAATCGATGTGGTAATCTTCGACCGTTCGAAACACCCTATCGAGCCCACCGAACTGGGCAAACGCATCATCAGCCAGGCCAAGGTCATACTTCATAACTCGCAGCAGCTCAGGGAAATGATACACTTCGAGAAGGAATCGGACGTCGGCAGTCTGCTGATCGGAATCATTCCTTCGGTCACGCCTTGTATCTATCCGAAGATGGCTCGCTTCATGCGCGAAACGTGTCCCAACATCCACACGACGGTGACCGAGGACTATGCCGAGAAGCTGATCGACCGCCTGCAACGTGCCGAACTCGACATGGCCGTCGTGTCGAATACCGAGATCAAGGATACCAACCTCTACGAGATCGAACTCTACACCGAGCGCTTCGTCATCTATGTCTCGCCTGCCTCGCCCTTGTGGCATCGCGAGTGGCTGCGACCCGAGGACCTGCAGGACGGTGGCATCTGGGCCATGCGTGCCTTCCACGACCACTATCCACAGCTCTCGTCGGTGACTCACCGCGAGTCGTACCACAATACGACGCTCGAATACGGCAACCTGCGCACCCTGATCGATCTGGTCGATGCCAATGGCGGCTATACCATCCTGCCTGAGCTGTTCCGCAATGCGCTCTCGCCCGAGCAACAGAAGAACATCCGTACCATTCAGGGCCCGAAGTTCTATCGCACCATATCGCTGGTCATCCGTCAGGACTACATGCGCGAACGCATGCTCAACATCGTGGCCGATGCCGTGAAGCGTGCGGTTCCGGCCGAGATGATCAGCCAGCGCCTGCTCAAGTTCAAGATCACACTGTAACCCTTCTACCCTACTCTACATCCCATCGCAATGATAAAGCAATTCTTCAGCGTCATGGGGCGCTATATACGTCCATACCGGAAGTTCCTGATCGGTTCGATCCTGCTCAATTTCCTCAGCCAGTGGCTCAACGTCTTCTCGTTCACGGCCCTGGTGCCTATCCTGAACATCCTGTTCCAGGTCGAGGAAGGCCAGTACAGCTATCAGGAGTTCAGCGGTGTCGACAAGGACGCCATCATCAACAATGCCTACTACTATGTGCAGGAGCTGATCGTCCAGCACGGACAGCTCAGCGTACTGATTATCATGGGTTCGATCCTGATTGTCATGACGGCCCTCAAGACGTTCTGCTACTTTGCCTCGTCGGCCATCATCATTCCGTTCCGTACAGGCGTCGTACGCGACATCCGTCTGCAGGTCTACGACAAGGTATTGCGCCTGCCGCTCTCGTTCTTCAGCGACGAACGCAAGGGCGACATCGTGGCCCGTATGTCGAGCGATGCCCAGGTGGTCGAGACCGCGCTGACGTCGTCGGTCGACATGCTCATCAAGAGTCCTATCGCCATCGTCGTCTACTTCTTCGTGCTGTTTGCCATGAGCTGGGAACTGACGCTCGTCGTGCTCATCTCGGTACCGCTGTTCGGCTGGCTGATGGGATCGGTCACCCGCAAGCTGAAGCGTAAGTCGAAGTACGTACAGGAGCAATGGGGCGAGATCATGACCGAGCTGGACGAGACACTGGGTGGCCTGCGCGTCATCAAGGCCTTCCTGGCCGAGCAGAAGATGATGGCACGCTTCACACGCACGAACAATGACTATCGTAACGCGATGACCGAGGTGGCCACGCGTCAGGCATCGGCCCATCCGGCTTCCGAGTTCATGGGCACGGCCATGATTGTCTTCGTGTTGTGGATTGGCGGTTACTTCATCCTCGAGAACCACGTCATGGATGCCGCCATGTTCATCCTCTACCTCGTCATGCTCTATTCGGTCATCAATCCGCTGAAGGAGTTCTCGAAGGCATTCTACAACGTACCGCAGGGTCTGGCCTCGATGGACCGCATCGACATGATCCTGAAGGCCGACAACAACATCACCGATCCGGCACAGCCCAACCGGCTCGACAGCTTCGAACAGGGCATCGAGTTCCGCGACGTCTCGTTCCGCTATGCCGGGGCCGAGAACCTCGTCCTGCAGCACGTCAACCTCCGTGTGGCCAAGGGCAAGACCGTGGCGCTGGTCGGACAATCGGGTTCGGGCAAGTCGACGCTCGTTGACCTCCTGCCTCGCTATCACGATGTGACCGACGGTCAGATACTGGTCGATGGCAACGATGTGCGTCAGGTCAGAATCAGCGACCTTCGCGCCCTGATCGGCAACGTCAACCAGGAGGCTATCCTCTTCAACGACACGATCTACAACAACATCACCTTTGGCGTCGAACACGCCACGATGGAGGAGGTCGAGGCTGCGGCCCGTATTGCCAATGCCCACGACTTCATCATGGAGACCGAGCAAGGCTACCAGACCATGATAGGCGACCGTGGCGGACGTCTGTCCGGAGGCCAGCGACAGCGCCTCAGCATAGCACGCGCCATCCTGAAGAACCCGCCGATCCTGATTCTGGACGAAGCCACCTCGGCTCTCGACACCGAATCGGAACGCCTCGTACAGGAAGCCCTCGAACGCCTGATGCGCAACCGCACCACCATCGCCATTGCCCACCGCCTGTCTACCATTCGCCACGCCGACGAGATCTGCGTCATGCACGAAGGTCGGATCGTCGAACGTGGCACGCACGAGGAGTTGATCGCCCTGGGCGGTTACTACAAGAAACTGAACGACATGCAGTCGCTCTAAGCAACGATAAATGCCGAGTACAACTACAAAAATGTATCGTACTCGGCATAATTATGTCCTTTTAGCTGCAAAAATACCGAATAAATTTGGATTTCTCACGAGTTTTCACTAATTTTGCGCGCTCAATAAAATAAAACCAATACACTTCAGATGAAACGAACCCTTTCCATCCTGATGCTGCTGTGCGGCATCTTTGCAGTGGCACAGGCCCAGATGGTCAATCCCGTGAAGTGGGTGACCACCACCAGCCAGGACGACAACACCCTGGTCATCACCTACAAGGCCACGATCGACGAACACTGGCACCTCTACAACATGTCTGTCCCTGAGGGCGGACCTGAGAAGACCAGCCTTACCTTCGAGAAGCTCGAGGGCGCCAAGCTGCAGGGCCCTGCCCACTTTGTCAGCGGCAAGCCCATCACTACCTACGACGATGCCTTCGACATGGACCTCACCTATTACGAGGGTTCGGCTTCCATCCAGCAGAAGATCAAGCTGACCGGCGGCGACTATATCATCGAGGGTTACCTGACCTATATGAGCTGCTGCGACGGTATGTGCACCCCTCCTACCAACGAGGAGTTCTCGTTCAAGGGCACGTATGCTGCCGCCTCGAACAGCCAGCCCGAAGCCGCTGCTTCGACCAGCGACGACACCGCTACCACCGAGCCTGAAGCCGTAGCCGGCACCGAGGACGATGCCCAGGCTGCCGACAGTGTGGCCAATGCTCCTGCTGCCGTCACCGACCTCTGGACTCCGGTCATCGACCAGCTGCAGGCCTTCGAGAACGGTACAGCCTCGAGCGACAACTCGGGCGAGTCGCACTCATGGTGGTACATCCTCATCGCTGGTTTCATCGCCGGCCTCCTGGCCGTCGTTACCCCTTGCGTATGGCCAATGATCCCTATGACGATGAGCTTCTTCCTGAAGCGTAACAAGAACAGCCGTGGCGCTGCCATCCGCGAGGCCCTTATCTATGGTGGCTCGATCATCGTGGTATACGTCGGTCTGGGCTTGCTGATCACCGTCATCTTCGGTGCTTCGGCCCTCAACTCGCTGGCCACGAATGCAGTGTTCAACATCATCTTCTTCCTGCTGCTCGTAGTCTTTGCCCTCTCGTTCTTCGGAGCCTTCGAGCTGACGTTGCCCGAGTCGTGGACTACCAAGCTCGACGAGAAGGCCGATGCCACCACCGGCATCCTGTCCATCTTCTTCATGGCCTTCACGCTGTGCCTCGTCTCGTTCTCGTGCACCGGTCCTATCATCGGCACGTTGCTGGTCGAGGCTGCCACTTCGGGCTCGATGCTCTATCCTGCCATCGGCATGTTCGGCTTTGCCTTTGCGCTGGCCCTGCCGTTCGCACTGATCGCCATGTTCCCACAGATGCTCAAGTCGATGCCTTCGTCGGGCGGCTGGCTCAACATGGTCAAGGTCGTCCTGGGCTTCTGCGAGCTGGCGCTGGCCCTCAAGTTCCTGTCCGTGGCCGACCTGGCCTACGGCTGGCACATCCTCGACCGCGAGACCTTCCTCTGCCTCTGGATCGTGATCTTTGCGCTGCTGGGCATGTATCTGCTGGGCTACATCCGTCTGCCTCACGACGACGATCCTGATCCATCGGACCGCGTATCGGTTACCCGTCTGATGATGGCCCTCATCTCGTTCGCATTCGCCATCTATATGGTACCAGGCCTCTGGGGTGCTCCTTGCAAGGCTATCTCGGCCTTCGCTCCTCCGATGACTACCCAGGACTTCAACCTCTACAACGACGAGATCCATCCCGATTCGCACAACTACGAGGAGGCCATTGCCAAGGCTCAGCGCGAGGGCAAGCCTCTGATGATCGACTTCAGCGGCTTCGGTTGCGTCAACTGCCGTAAGATGGAGGCTGCCGTATGGACCGCTCCTGAGGTGAAGGACATCATCGAGAAGGACTACATCCTGGTCGAGCTGATGGTCGACGACAAGACTCCGCTGCCTGGTGGCACTGAGGTCGTAGTCGAGAACGGCAAGGAGGTGAAGCTCCGCACCGTAGGCGACAAGTGGTCGTACCTGCAGCGCTACAAGTTCGGTGCCAACGCACAGCCATTCTACGTGCTGGTCGATGCCAACGGCAATCCGCTGACCGGCTCGTACAGCTATAACGAGGACGTACCGGCCTACGTCGACTTCCTGCGTAGCGGCCTCCGTGCGTTCAAGAAGTAAACCCCTCGCCCATCGATATGGAACAACACCATAACGTACCCAACCTCGACGCCAAGACTGCGGCATTTGCCCGCGCTCTTGGCGTCATGCAGACCTTGCGCAAGGACTGCCCCTGGGACGCCAAGCAGACCAACGAGTCCATCCGCCAGAACTCCATCGAGGAGATGTACGAGCTGTGCGAGGCCCTGATCAAAGGCGATCCCAACGAGATCAAGAAGGAATGTGGCGACGTGCTCGAGCAGCTGTTCTTCTACGCCATGTTTGCCGAGGAGCAGGGCCAGTTCGACATGGCCGACATCTGCAACTCGATGTGCGACAAACTGGTCTTCCGCCATCCGCACGTGTTCAACCCCGACGGCTCGCTCATCAGCCAGGTAGGCACCCGTGGCGGCGAGGACGTGAAGGATGCCGACGACGTGTCGCGCCTCTGGGAGGTAGTGAAGCAGAAGGAGAAGGACGGCAACAAGACCATCCTCGCGGGTATTCCCGCCGGCCTGCCATCGCTCATCAAGGCCTACCGCATGCAGGACAAGGCCCGCAATGCCGGCTTCGACTGGGAGCAGCGCGAGGACGTCTGGCAGAAGGTACGCGAGGAGATCTCGGAGTTCGAGGCCGAGGTAGGCTCGATGGACCGCGAGAAGGCCGAACAGGAATTCGGCGACCTGCTGTTCAGCCTGATCAATGCCGCACGCCTCTACAAGATCAAGCCCGACAATGCCCTCGAGAAGACCAACCAGAAGTTCCAGCGTCGCTTTACGTACGTCGAGACCGAAGCCCGCAAGCAAGGCAAGCTGCTCAACGAGATGACACTGGCCGAAATGGACGCCCTCTGGGACGAAGCCAAAGCCAAAGGCCTGTAACCAGCGCTACTTCCTGCCCCGAAACATCGAAAACTCGAAACATCGAAGCATCGAAAACTCGATTCATCGATCCATCGACGCATCGAAACCCCGAAAAATCGAAAAAACACCCTATATTAACAATGAAAAAAGTACTTGCCATGAGCGCAATCTGCGCCGCAGCCCTTGCCGGCTGCACAAGCGAGGCCCCCAAGACCACAGGCCTCAACTACGCCAACATGGACACCACCGTGCGTCCAGGCGACGACTTCTTCCAGTACGCTACCGGCCACTGGATCGACAACAACCCACAGCCTGACATGTTCCCACGCTGGGGTTCGTTCACCAAGCTGGGCGACGACAACACCAAGCAGCTGGCCGAGCTCATCCAGGGCATCGCCTCGCAGCCACAGGAGGCAGGCAGCATCAAGCAGAAGATTGCCGACCTCTACAACCTCTCGATGGACTCGGTTCGCCTCAATCAGGAAGGCTTCGAGCCAATCCGTCCTTACGTTGATCGTATCAACGCTGTCCAGACCCGCGAGGAGCTCCTCAAGATGATGGCCGAGGAGCACGACGACCTGCTGTTCGGCATCGGCATCGGTGCTGACGAGAAGGACGCCAAGAACAACATCATCGGCATCGGTCAGGGCGGTCTGAGCCTCGGCCAGCGCGACTACTACCTCAGCGACGACGAGCAGATCGTCAAGGTGCGCGAGGCATTCAAGGAGCACGTCGTGAACATCTACAAGCTCACCGGTGCTACCGAGGAGGTTGCCAAGGCCAAGATGGAGAACCTGATGAAGTACGAGACCGAGATTGCCAAGGCCAGCTACTCGATGGAGCAGCTTCGCAACCCTGAGGGCAACTACCACAAGATGAACATCGCCGAGCTCTCGAAGACCTGCGGTGGCTTCGACTGGGACGCTTACCTCAAGACCTACGGCTACGATCAGACCAACGAGGTAGACCTGGGCCAGCCTGAGCCAGTAGCCAAGGCTTGCCAGATCCTGATGACCGCACCGCTCGAGGACCTCAAGTCGATCTACGAGTGGCAGATGATCAGCGCCCTCTGCGGCCTGACCAGCGACGAATTCGTCGACGAGAACTTCCGCTACAACCAGAAGCTCACCGGTGCCAAGGAGCAGCAGCCACGCTGGCGTCGTGCCGTGAACCGTGTGGACGGCCTGATGGGCGAAGCCGTCGGCCAGATGTACGTCGAGAAGTACTTCCCTGCCGAGTCGAAGCAGATGATGCTCGACCTCGTTGCCAATCTGCAGACCGTACTGGGCGAGCGCATCAAGGCACAGACCTGGATGAGCGACGAGACCAAGCAGGCCGCACTCGAGAAGCTCTCGACCTTCTACGTCAAGGTAGGCTATCCCGACAAGTGGGACGACATCTCAGGCCTCACCGTCGATCCTTCGAAGTCGCTGGTCGACAATGTCGTTGCCATCAGCAAGTTCTACTGGCAGCTCGACAAGCAGAAGCGCTACAACAAGCCTGTCGACAAGGACGAGTGGGGTATGACACCACAGACCGTCAACGCCTACTACAACCCAACCACCAACGAGATCTGCTTCCCTGCCGGCATCCTGCAGCCACCATTCTTCTCGAAGGACTTCGACGATGCCTGCAACTACGGTGCTATCGGTGTCGTAATCGGTCACGAGATGACTCACGGCTTCGACGATCAGGGCCGTCAGTACGACAAGGACGGTAACCTGCGCCAGTGGTGGGCCGATGCCGATGTCGAGGCATTCGAGATTCCAGCCGAGCAGATGGCACAGTACTTCGACAGCCTCTGGGTGATCCCAGGCGAGCTCCACTCGAACGGCCATCAGTGCCTGGGCGAAAACATCGCCGACCATGGTGGTCTGAACATCGCCTTCCAGGCCCTGCAGCTGGCTCGTCAGAACGGCTCGAAGACCTGCATGGGCGACGAGAACGGCTTCACCCCCGAGCAGCGCTTCTTCCTGGCCTATGCCAACGTATGGGCTGGCGTTTCGACCGACGAGATCCTGCGTCGTCTGGCACTTACCGACGTTCACTCGGCTAACTTCCTCCGCGTCAACGGTGGCGTTGCCCAGTGCGAAGAGTGGTACAAGGCCTTCGACATCCAGGAGGGCGACAAGCTCTACATCGCTCCTGCCGATCGCGTAAACATCTGGTAATGCCATGGCGTGCCGAATGGCACGTAATAGCTACATTAAAGCATAAACTCGAAACTGCCCTCGTTACAATATTTGTAGCGAGGGCAGTGATTCATTAATAAATACTCCGATATACAATCTCCCAACGTAATCGAATCAGTACCTATTGTCGATAATGGTCTTCCTACCATTCCTTATCATGATTCCACGGCCAGAGTCAGGACGTGATTGGCGACCCATCAGATCGTAGCATTTCGACCTACTCTCGTCTGCATCGTTTATGACGCTATCAATTCCGGCCTCACTTCGATCCTGGCCCTCCTCCAGAATATTGAAGTTCCAGCGCCACCAATCGGCAGCCTCATACTTTTCTGTTTTGGCCTTAAATGCCTGATTATTTCCTTGTCATTATCTTCAAGCCTATTGCTGACAAATGTAAAGAGAGTCGTTTTATTGCAATAGGAACTGAGATGCCGAGTATGGCATACAGAATCCATAGGCCTGACACATAGTTTGGGAAGAATTGCTCGTTCATGTGCTCTGACGGCATCCGAAACAGAAAAACCATGACCACATTGATTATGCGTATTACAGGAGCATGTAGTGCTAGTATTATGAGGGTGTTGTCCCCGATGTATTCCAATAGGTGAGATATTTTTAGCTGACATAGTTTTTTCGATATGCCAAATGTACAGATTGTTCCTGAAACTGCAAAGAATATCCCAGAGATTACCATGTGCAGGCTATCTGCTTCCAGAAAACCGTGACCTCTGTACAATCTCGAACCGATAATGGTTGTTGAAAAAAGAACAATGATGGCTACCCAGTTGGTCGGCAAAAACGCTTCAACTCTTCTGTAATAATAACCTATTAGCATGTAGATGCCAGCATACACTGCGCCAAAACAGGTTTTGTGAAAAATCGGTAATTGCCAATATGAAAGGCAACATGCCGCGCAGACCAACAAGGGGAATATTGTCCATTCAGGAATTGCCTTGATCTTCTTGCAAGCATACATCAATAGGGAAGTCAGTACAGACGCGTGGAAAAGAGTTTTCAGAAACCAGAATCCTGGTTGAGCTTCGCCATAATGATGATCCATAAGAAAGATCATTTGTAGCAGACGCACCAGAAGTTCCTTGCTGTTGTCCCAACCGGCATCCTCGTATCCAAACCCCACCAGGCAAGGGGAAATGAGCAGGAAAGGAATACCCCAATACAGATATGGCCACCAGAGTCTTTTCAGCTTTTTGCAAAAGTATGTCTTAACTTCAATCATACTGGTTTGTGACTTGTAGAAATAACCGGAAAAAATGAAGAATAATGGCATATGAAATTGCCCGATGAACGCTCGTAGCGGCTCTGGTGACGAGCAATGAGCTACGACCATTAGGCAAATACCTATACATTTGGTAATGGACACTTCTGATATCCGTTCCATCTTATGCTGCATTGTCCTTTTTGAAGGTATGGAAGATTATGGTATATTATCGTCAAGCCAGTCAATTTTCTCTACAATTGCCTGCCTGATGCGTGCAATCACCTCACCGTAATCGTCGATGGCCTCGTCGCCGCTGCTGTCGATCTTGATGGGCCACATCGGGTAGTTGAGGCACTCCTTAGATGCAGTGCCATTAACTTTTCCCATTAGATCATATGCCTGAGTCATAGTGAAAGTTACCATGAGCCAATTATGAATCATGATTCCCGTTCGTGTAATTCTTGTCTGCAATCCTGCTTTTTTTGCAAATTGCTTTTACAATGTAGATGCATAACGAGACGAATAAACACAGAGCCAGAATGACTTTCATAGCTCTCAATAGCATTCCACAAACAAAGGGAAGATAATATTGGAATGATAGGATTACGATGACTAACGCATAAGCTATCAATGAATAATAAAGAAAGTCTTTATAAAATGGACGCTTGTGCTGAGTATTATTGATTGGCATAGCTTATTCTCTGTTAAAATATTTATTAAGTGTAGCAATTCTTATCTTACTCTCCTCTTGATAATATTTCGGAGTTGAGTGTTCAAATGGCATGTGCATTATCTGGCGGACAAAGGTAGTATCCGCTGCATTTCGTGCATATAGCAAAAATGCCTCACAATGAGCCTGAAAAGATAACAGCTCATGATTTTGCTCCACATATAACAAATTGCTTAAAGTCGAATGGGCTTTGCGATGTTCTTTCTCCTTTTTGACAAATATTTCAATATAAAGGGAATCATATGTTGACGTAGATTTAGACAGATAATAGTCAGTAGGATCTGTGTTCGCCGGCACATTCTCGACATACTCCTTGACGTATTTATGAGTTCTCGCAAATGAGTATATTGTAGTACCGAAGTCCCATAGAGTAATTGCGGCACAACACGCTACGATGCCGATTTGTGTTCGTTTAGATAACTTCATCTTCTTCATTATTTACAAATATTCCAGATTGATTATAATAGTCTGACCAGAGCTTCTTGCTATAGATTGCAATCGACATTCCATAAAGGAACATGTCTACATCATCTTCGGATAACACATTAGAGTTAGTCACCAAATTGTAGTATCTTGATGATAGTTTGTTAAAAAATAATTTTTTCTTTTGCAAAGATACGGTTTCCCTTCTGTAGTCGTACAAAAATAACTACGCAAAATTGCGCATTTTACATTGTGCAATTTTGCGTAGTTGATTATCAATTGTTTATAATCTGCTTAGATAGTGTCGATGAAGGCGTCCCAATCGGACGTGCTGCCTTTTTTCTTGAATACCTTTTGATATAATCGTCCTCGAATGGAAGATATTGCTCCTGCCGATTTGTTCAGAAGAACAGAGATTTCGCCAGGTGTCATGTATAATTTCAGTAGCATGCAAACCTGTAGCTCTGTATCGCTGATGTGTGCCAGTTCGCGTAATGATTTTTCGAAGTGCGAAAGGTTCCTATTGAACGAATCATGAAGATAATCCAGTTCTTCGTGGTTCATTCCTCGCTGTTCTCTCGCCTTTTCGTGTAGCCTTGACACAAAAGCATCTGTCCGAAGTGCTTCAAGGCCGAGAGTTATTTCATTTGCGTGTTTTTGTATATCAAGCTGAAGTTTCTGAATTGTTTTTTCTTGAAGTTTAGCTTGCAAATTTTTCTTCTGATAGAGTAAAAGAAATATGACAAAAGCTGATGCAAAACATGCCGACAATACGATGATGATGATTTTCTTCATATAGTTCATACGTCGTGCATGCGACAATTTCAGTTCTGAATAATCGCGTTGTGCTGCAATAGCAGAGCGAGTGAAATCCCCTCTGCATATTCTTTCATATATCGTTAACAGTGAATCCTGGTATTTCGCAGACTCTTCAAGGTTATTTAGTTTTGAATACATCCAATATGCATTCGTATAGTAATTTATCGTATCATTAAAATCAATACGTGCCGCTCTTGATTGAGATAAACTGGTTTCAGCTTCTTCAAACTTCCTACTAATAGCATAAACGACCGAAAGATTTCCATAATCTCTCGAAGAAAATGTGTAGTTGCAGTCGTCCTTCAGTTTTTGAAAGACTTTTTCAGCTAAAAGAGAAGAATCAACATTAAGAGCATACTGAGCCTTCATCGATAATGCTTGTCCTAATACATAAAAACATTGCTGTAGGTCTGCTTCGACTATTATCGAATCTATCAACTGCCGGAACCCAGAGTAATCATGTCTTTTCAATTTGAAGGAAGCAATGGTAGTTTTAGCATCTAGTGCATAATCAAATAGATTACCCGAAGTATATTCTGAATAGGCTTTGTGGGCATAATCTTCACCTTCGGGGCAAAGAAATACAGAATTGACATAGGCGAGATTGCTATACATCTGGCCTAATGAATAATGATCCTTTATTACAGAAGAGCAAGAATGGGCTCGTAAAAGGCTTGATGCTCCATTCTCATAATCTATCAACTCGAGATATACCAACCCTTGGTACAAATAAGCATAGAATCGATCCTCGTCATTGCCGTGGGCTTCGTAATAATCGACAGCGATATTGATAAGCGAATCAGATGTAGGATCGTTATAGCTTTTATATTGTGCTTTGGTATAAAGCAAGGCATAGCGAGCCTGCAGCTCACTACCTTCATGCAATGCGCTGCCATCTATCGTACGGAGAAGGACGAATGCCGAATCGGGCTGTTCGTCAATCAGACATTCTGCCTGATTGAGCACATCGGTATACTCTCCCTTATGGCTGCAGCCACAAAGGGTGAGTATCAACACGGCGGCAAGGAGCCACCATTGGGTATGTGGGTTGACTGACATCTTTATACTATGAATTTGCGGCGCAAAGGCACGGTAACAGTTGTGAAACCGCGAAAAGCGGGCAAATGGTGACGTGACGTACAGCACCATCGGCTTTCTCGTCTGTATAGTCGAACGCACCAAAGTTCTCAAGCGAACAGCGAATGGCTCGAGAGAGTTTCTTTTCGCGCATAAACTCCCAGAGGCTCTTCATACCTCCCTGTACGCCAGCCTTTACCTCCATGGGTACTACCTCTGACTGCAAGGGCAGAACATAATCAATCTCGGCCAACGAGTTTCTCTGTTGCCGAACCCAATAATACTGTTCGTGGCGCAGGTGGGGTGAGAGATAATGCAGGTATTCCAGTCCGGCAAGCATCTCGGCTATGGCACCTTTGTTGACCAATTCTGCGGCCGTCGAGGTCAGGATGTGGGTGGTTAGGTCAGATACATCGCCCATGGTCATGTTCAGTAATCGAAGCATGAGTCCCGTATCGAGGAGCAGCATCTTGCGTATGCTCTGGTCGCTCTCATCGCCTAGTGGCAGGCCGTTGGCGTTGCTGTGTGTTACAGGGATGATGATGCCTGCCTTAGTCAGCATATCCAACGCTTTCTTTACCTCAGCCGAAGTGTAGTTGCCTGGGACCTGGGCATAGACAAACTTCTTAGTTGCCTGAACGGCAGCACTGCGCATCGTCTGACGAAGCAGAATGGGATCGACTTTCTTGCGATATTTCGGAAAGTCATCTTCGTAGCCTGTCAGTATGTCGTCCTGTATCTCCTGACATTGTAGGTAGTCGTGCGTTTCTACCCACCGGGCCACACTTTCGGGCATGCCCCCCACGAGCATAAAGGTGCGTAGCTGATCAACGAGCTGGGTGTAGATGATTTCATCGAGCGGGTTATTGGCATTGGCTTGGTTACGAAGGTCAAACAATAGCTGTTCGCCGTTGGCCATCAGGAATTCGTCGAATGTCATCGGATACATATACATGGAATGTATGCGTCCCACGCCAAAGGTGGGCAACTCGTCAAGAGCAAATTCCAGTAGCGAGCCTGCTGCTATGACATGCAGCTCGGGCATGTCCTCGCGGAAGTAACGCAACGCCATAATGGCCTGCGGACAGTCCTGTACCTCATCGAGGAATAACAGGGTCTTGCCGGCTACGATAGAGGTCTTTGACATAGCCGACATCAGTGGTACGATACGCCTGACGTCAAGGTCTTTTTCGAACAGGGTTTTATAGGCAGGCTGTTTCTCGAAATTTATCTCGAGATAGCCTTTAAACTGTTCTGCCAGATGTCTCACTGCTGTGGATTTGCCAATTTGTCTGGCACCCCTCAGAAGCAAAGGTTTATGTTCTTTGCGTTGAGCCCATTCGGTTAAATGAGCATCAATAATTCTGTCATAGTACATAATTTGCTGATTATATGGGCGCAAATATACGTTTTTTTTATTTTCCAAACAAATAATTCTTCATTTTTTAATAAAATCCAAACATATAATTCCGCAAAATATGACAAAATCCAAAGATATAATTACAAAATCCTTGTTTAAGAGCGTAAATTTTCGTCGGTCAAATACATCAGCGACGGAACTCGATCTTGCCGTTGCAGATTGTCAGGCCGTTGGATGAAGCGCTATTGGCTCGGCCCATCAGATCGTAGCATTTCGACCTACTCTCGTCTGCATCGTTTATGACGCTATCAATTCCAGCCTCACTCCGATCCTGGCCTTCCTCCAGAATATTGAAGTTCCAACGCCACCAACCGGCATCCTCGTATCCAAACCCCATTAGACAAGGGGAAATGAGCAAGAAAGGGATACCCCAATACAGGTATGGCCACCAGAGTCTTTTCAGCTTTTTGCAAAAGTATGTCTTAACTTCACTCATCTGTAATTTCAGCCTACAGATTCTCGTCAAGCCAGTTGATCTTCTCGGTGATTGCCTGCCGGATGCGTGCAATCACCTCGCTGTAGTCGTCGATGGTCTCGTCGCCGCTGCTGTCGATCTTGATGGGCCACATCGGGTAGTTGAGGCATTGCGAAGGATAGAGCCGCTCGCCAAGTTCGTCTATGTAAGTCCCTACGGAGAGGAATTTATCTCTGTATGCGTCGAGCCGCGACCTGAGCAGCAAGCAGAACTCGCGGTCGCGGAACAGCTGCTGGTAGTAGAAGGCATTTTTGTTGACGAAGAAGTACGAGGGACGCGGCTTGAAGCATCCCATGTCGAAGTCCCATACGGGGCCGGCCTTCATCTTTCCACCGGCGTCCTTGTGCATGAAGACGCTCTTCGGGTGATTGGGCTCCCATAGTTGCGCTATCTCATATACAAGCCAGTAGTCGGCAAACGATTCCAGATCCATCAATTCGGCAAAATCGCGAGCTGCGAAACGAGCCGAGTCGTACAGTGCATCTTCCATATCGGCCACATAGTGTTCGATGAAGTCTTGCTGCTCGGCTGTGACTACCGAAGGATCCTTGAACTGATAGGGAAGCCCCTTTACCGGAGAACGGAACTTGTACTCTTCGTCAAAGTACGTGTCGAGTTCCAGCAAGTAGCCACGATCCACTTCGGGTTCTTTGGGGTCGGCAATGTCCAGGCGGTTCTCATCGATGCCGATTCGTTCGCATAGGTAGTAGTTACCCAGGTGCTGCCCGTTGAGTACAAGCTCGACGTGTCGGCCTGACGGTGTCCAGTCCAGCCCGGTCTGACGAGCCAGTTCGAAGGCCACAGCATTGCGGATCAACGACCTGTCGGCCCAATTGGCCAGTAAGCACCAGCGCTTGTGTTTCGGCATTCCGAATAACGATGCCTTCTTGTCGAGCTTCAGGGCATAAGGCTTCTTCGGGAATCCCCATGAGGTATTCCCTCGGCCCTTGATGCTCAATGTCCCTTCGTATTCTACATTTCGTGGGGATGTCATGATTCTCATCGTTGCTCCTTCCATCCATTCGTCCTTGCTACTGACCGGACTGCGGTCGGTCGTATTTATCAGCACGACGGGAAGTCCGGTCTCGAACAGCGAAGAGTCCTCAGGAATGACAGATTCTCTCACAATTACACTGAAAAACTCCTTTTGTCCCTTACTGTTCGATGCCATGAGCACGGCCTCACCCTTACGAAGCGGATGTAACGATCCGTCGGAAGCGACATCCAGAACGGTACATGGTGGATCCCATGACGCATCGATGCAACTATAACCTGTGGCATCGTACGAAGTCCAAGTTATGGCATCACCCGCACTGAATGACGTGGTTTCGGGGAGCGGCAGCACCTCCGAAACGTCCAGCGACAGGGCATCAAGATGGAATGTACGGCTGAATCCAGCTCCAATTCGTATTGCATGGACTGTCTTCCGGTCATCAGCGAAGGAGAACAGATCCATCAGTGGTGCCGAGCTGGTACCGCGGCGGCGGCCGACGTTGTGAAGGAAGGGAGAGTTCTGAAGGTCTGGATATAAGGCATCTGACCCCGTAAGGACATGCAATATGCCATGGCTGTAGGTCTGGAAGTCCTGATGCCGATGCCCGGAGACGACCATCAGCACCGGAGCCCCAGCGCCTTCAACAAGCTGTTCAAGTCTGCCGAAGGGGGCATGGGGCACATAGGTCTCGGGGATGATTCCAATATGTGTGATTATGACCAGCTGATAATCGGCAGGCACATTGTGCAATGCATGCCTGTCCATCCAGTCGAGCTGTCGCTGGCTCGTATGGGCAAGCGTAGCCCACGGTGACGAAGGAGAGACAATGGAATCAGTCGTATCGAACACACAATAGCGCAGGCGGCATTCCGGATCGTCGAAGTAATAATAGCAAGCCTCCGGATCGTCGGCAGGACGGACGACGTCAGGTTCCGAATGGGAATACAGCATCGTCGCCGTCTGTGGCTGGGTATAGGTCGTGCCATTGCCGTCGGTTTTGTCCCTGGAGGTAAACTCGTGATTGCCACGGACCATATAATATCGGCCATAGGGTACAACCGAGCCAAGGAAGTCACGCTGATGGTCTTCCCATTCCGTGGTGATGTCGCCATAGGCGCTGATGGCGTCACCTCCCCATATAAAGCGCCGGACGAGGCCATTGCGGGCAAGGTATGAAAGTATGTGGGGAGAATCCAGAGAGTTGTCCGCATAGTGTGTATCGGTGATGTACAGCATGTCGGAGACTCCGTTTCCGGTCAAGTAACGTAATGCGTCTATCTGTTTCTGTACATTATCGATACAATAATCCGGAATAACGTTCTCCTGATCTTCTACTTCATCCTTGCATGAGCACAAAGGCAGCATGAGCAGCATAAAATAGGAACAGATTCTGTTTTTCATCGAAGTAGTGAAGCCTAATCGTTAATCCTGTTTTATGGTGATAATGCCTCCTATCGACACACGATAATAACAATAGATTTTCCACGTAATAGAATCGGCATCTATGGGGAGGAGCTTTATCGTAATTGTAGAGTCCTGGCTGTTGAAGGATGCTGATAATTCATCAAGTACAATCTCGGAATCTTCCAGTGTCGGTGATTGATAGCCTAGAGTTTCTCCTCTATTATTTTTTTTCTCTACAGGACCTAAAATGCATTCGTCGCTGTTAAACACTTTTATGGTCTGGGTGCCACCTTGCTTCGAGAAAGACAGATTTTTGGTTGAGAACTCGAAATTATACCACCATTTTTTGTCATTGACACTTTCATCTATTTCATCCTTTTCGTCGCATGCGGTGATGAAAGGTAGAAGCAAGAGTATGTATTTGAGATATTTCATCATATATATCTTTTCTGTTTAATCACAGTAAAATTTTCTCTTCAGTAGAACATATTAGAGACGGAATTCGATCTTGCCGTTGCGGATTGTCAGACCACTGGACAAAGCGCTACTGGCCCGGCCCATTAGGTCAAACGATAGTGCTGATTGGTGCCAGTCCCTATGATTCCACTCGTGGAATCGTCATAAATCTCATCATTATTTGTGCATGAACATATAAAGACAGCCAAAACAACGCCAAGCAAAAACAATTTTAGTTTCATAGATATTGTTTTTATTAGTTTGTTAAAAATTAAATTCTTCCGCAAAGATACGGTTTCCCTTCTGTAACCGTACAAAAATAACTACGCAAAATTGCGCATTTTACATTGTGCAATTTTGCGTAGTTGATTATCAATTGTTTATAATCTGCTTAGATAGTGTCGATGAAGGCGTCCCAATCGGACGTGCTGCCTTTTTTCTTGAAAACTTTCTGGTATAATCGTCCTCGAATGGAAGATATTGCTCCTGCCGATTTGTTCAGAAGAACGGAGATTTCGCCAGGTGTCATGTACAATTTCAGTAGCATGCAAACCTGCAATTCGGTTTCGCTGATGTGCGTTAGTTCACGTAATGACTTTTCGAAATGCGGAAGATTCCTATTGAACGAATCATGAAGATAATCCAGTTCTTCGTGGTTCATTCCTCGCTGTTCTCTCGCCTTTTCGTGTAGCTTTGACACAAAAGCATCTGTCCGAAGTGCTTCAAGGCCGAGAGTTATTTCATTTGCGTGTTTTTGTATATCAAGCTGAAGTTTCTGAATTTTTTCAGCTTGCTTTAAGATAATAATTTTCAATCGATATCGAATGATGAGTGTCGATGAAATAAATAGTATCAGACAAATCAACAAAACTGCTATGAAGAAGTTTTTCTGGACATTCTTCTTTTCTGACAACAATAGCTGTTTCTCTGAATAGTCTCTCTGCTCAGCTATCGCTGTATGTAACATAGCTTCAGCCAACAATCCTTCTTGTATACCCAGCAGGCTATCCTGACTGGCTATTATCTGATCCTTATCTTTTAATTTGTTATTGATAGCGAAAACTTCCGTAACTTCCAAATTTCTTCTCAAATATTTTCAAAACAGCCTCCTCAATTTACAGAGGCATAGTTTTCGCGAAAACTATGCCTCTGTAAATTGAGGAGGCTGTTTTGAAAATATTTGAGAAGAAATTTGGAAGTTACGGAAGTTTTCGCTATCAATAACAAATTAAAAGATAAGGATCAGATAATAGCCAGTCAGGATAGCCTGCTGGGTATACAAGAAGGATTGTTGGCTGAAGCTATGTTACATACAGCGATAGCTGAGCAGAGAGACTATTCAGAGAAACAGCTATTGTTGTCAGAAAAGAAGAATGTCCAGAAAAACTTCTTCATAGCAGTTTTGTTGATTTGTCTGATACTATTTATTTCATCGACACTCATCATTCGATATCGATTGAAAATTATTATCTTAAAGCAAGCTGAAAAAATTCAGAAACTTCAGCTTGATATACAAAAACACGCAAATGAAATAACTCTCGGCCTTGAAGCACTTCGGACAGATGCTTTTGTGTCAAAGCTACACGAAAAGGCGAGAGAACAGCGAGGAATGAACCACGAAGAACTGGATTATCTTCATGATTCGTTCAATAGGAATCTTCCGCATTTCGAAAAGTCATTACGTGAACTAACGCACATCAGCGAAACCGAATTGCAGGTTTGCATGCTACTGAAATTGTACATGACACCTGGCGAAATCTCCGTTCTTCTGAACAAATCGGCAGGAGCAATATCTTCCATTCGAGGACGATTATACCAGAAAGTTTTCAAGAAAAAAGGCAGCACGTCCGATTGGGACGCCTTCATCGACACTATCTAAGCAGATTATAAACAATTGATAATCAACTACGCAAAATTGCACAATGTAAAATGCGCAATTTTGCGTAGTTATTTTTGTACGGTTACAGAAGGGAAACCGTATCTTTGCGGAAGAATTTAATTTTTAACAAACTAATAAAAACAATATCTATGAAACTAAAATTGTTTTTGCTTGGCGTTGTTTTGGCTGTCTTTATATGTTCATGCACAAATAATGATGAGATTTATGACGATTCCACGAGTGGAATCATAGGGACTGGCACCAATCAGCACTATCGTTTGACCTAATGGGCCGGGCCAGTAGCGCTTTGTCCAGTGGTCTGACAATCCGCAACGGCAAGATCGAATTCCGTCTCTAATATGTTCTACTGAAGAGAAAATTTTACTGTGATTAAACAGAAAAGATATATATGATGAAATATCTCAAATACATACTCTTGCTTCTACCTTTCATCACCGCATGCGACGAAAAGGATGAAATAGATGAAAGTGTCAATGACAAAAAATGGTGGTATAATTTCGAGTTCTCAACCAAAAATCTGTCTTTCTCGAAGCAAGGTGGCACCCAGACCATAAAAGTGTTTAACAGCGACGAATGCATTTTAGGTCCTGTAGAGAAAAAAAATAATAGAGGAGAAACTCTAGGCTATCAATCACCGACACTGGAAGATTCCGAGATTGTACTTGATGAATTATCAGCATCCTTCAACAGCCAGGACTCTACAATTACGATAAAGCTCCTCCCCATAGATGCCGATTCTATTACGTGGAAAATCTATTGTTATTATCGTGTGTCGATAGGAGGCATTATCACCATAAAACAGGATTAACGATTAGGCTTCACTACTTCGATGAAAAACAGAATCTGTTCCTATTTTATGCTGCTCATGCTGCCTTTGTGCTCATGCAAGGATGAAGTAGAAGATCAGGAGAACGTTATTCCGGATTATTGTATCGATAATGTACAGAAACAGATAGACGCATTACGTTACTTGACCGGAAACGGAGTCTCCGACATGCTGTACATCACCGATACACACTATGCGGACAACTCTCTGGATTCTCCCCACATACTTTCATACCTTGCCCGCAATGGCCTCGTCCGGCGCTTTATATGGGGAGGTGACGCCATCAGCGCCTATGGCGACATCACCACGGAATGGGAAGACCATCAGCGTGACTTCCTTGGCTCGGTTGTACCCTATGGCCGATATTATATGGTCCGTGGCAATCACGAGTTTACCTCCAGGGACAAAACCGACGGCAATGGCACGACCTATACCCAGCCACAGACGGCGACGATGCTGTATTCCCATTCGGAACCTGACGTCGTCCGTCCTGCCGACGATCCGGAGGCTTGCTATTATTACTTCGACGATCCGGAATGCCGCCTGCGCTATTGTGTGTTCGATACGACTGATTCCATTGTCTCTCCTTCGTCACCGTGGGCTACGCTTGCCCATACGAGCCAGCGACAGCTCGACTGGATGGACAGGCATGCATTGCACAATGTGCCTGCCGATTATCAGCTGGTCATAATCACACATATTGGAATCATCCCCGAGACCTATGTGCCCCATGCCCCCTTCGGCAGACTTGAACAGCTTGTTGAAGGCGCTGGGGCTCCGGTGCTGATGGTCGTCTCCGGGCATCGGCATCAGGACTTCCAGACCTACAGCCATGGCATATTGCATGTCCTTACGGGGTCAGATGCCTTATATCCAGACCTTCAGAACTCTCCCTTCCTTCACAACGTCGGCCGCCGCCGCGGTACCAGCTCGGCACCACTGATGGATCTGTTCTCCTTCGCTGATGACCGGAAGACAGTCCATGCAATACGAATTGGAGCTGGATTCAGCCGTACATTCCATCTTGATGCCCTGTCGCTGGACGTTTCGGAGGTGCTGCCGCTCCCCGAAACCACGTCATTCAGTGCGGGTGATGCCATAACTTGGACTTCGTACGATGCCACAGGTTATAGTTGCATCGATGCGTCATGGGATCCACCATGTACCGTTCTGGATGTCGCTTCCGACGGATCGTTACATCCGCTTCGTAAGGGTGAGGCCGTGCTCATGGCATCGAACAGTAAGGGACAAAAGGAGTTTTTCAGTGTAATTGTGAGAGAATCTGTCATTCCTGAGGACTCTTCGCTGTTCGAGACCGGACTTCCCGTCGTGCTGATAAATACGACCGACCGCAGTCCGGTCAGTAGCAAGGACGAATGGATGGAAGGAGCAACGATGAGAATCATGACATCCCCACGAAATGTAGAATACGAAGGGACATTGAGCATCAAGGGCCGAGGGAATACCTCATGGGGATTCCCGAAGAAGCCTTATGCCCTGAAGCTCGACAAGAAGGCATCGTTATTCGGAATGCCGAAACACAAGCGCTGGTGCTTACTGGCCAATTGGGCCGACAGGTCGTTGATCCGCAATGCTGTGGCCTTCGAACTGGCTCGTCAGACCGGGCTGGACTGGACACCGTCAGGCCGACACGTCGAGCTTGTACTCAACGGGCAGCACCTGGGTAACTACTACCTATGCGAACGAATCGGCATCGATGAGAACCGCCTGGACATTGCCGACCCCAAAGAACCCGAAGTGGATCGTGGCTACTTGCTGGAACTCGACACGTACTTTGACGAAGAGTACAAGTTCCGTTCTCCGGTAAAGGGGCTTCCCTATCAGTTCAAGGATCCTTCGGTAGTCACAGCCGAGCAGCAAGACTTCATCGAACACTATGTGGCCGATATGGAAGATGCACTGTACGACTCGGCTCGTTTCGCAGCTCGCGATTTTGCCGAATTGATGGATCTGGAATCGTTTGCCGACTACTGGCTTGTATATGAGATAGCGCAACTATGGGAGCCCAATCACCCGAAGAGCGTCTTCATGCACAAGGACGCCGGTGGAAAGATGAAGGCCGGCCCCGTATGGGACTTCGACATGGGATGCTTCAAGCCGCGTCCCTCGTACTTCTTCGTCAACAAAAATGCCTTCTACTACCAGCAGCTGTTCCGCGACCGCGAGTTCTGCTTGCTGCTCAGGTCGCGGCTCGACGCATACAGAGATAAATTCCTCTCCGTAGGGACTTACATAGACGAACTTGGCGAGCGGCTCTATCCTTCGCAATGCCTCAACTACCCGATGTGGCCCATCAAGATCGACAGCAGCGGCGACGAGACCATCGACGACTACAGCGAGGTGATTGCACGCATCCGGCAGGCAATCACCGAGAAGATCAACTGGCTTGACGAGAATCTGTAGGCTGAAATTACAGATGAGTGAAGTTAAGACATACTTTTGCAAAAAGCTGAAAAGACTCTGGTGGCCATACCTGTATTGGGGTATCCCTTTCTTGCTCATTTCCCCTTGTCTAATGGGGTTTGGATACGAGGATGCCGGTTGGTGGCGTTGGAACTTCAATATTCTGGAGGAAGGCCAGGATCGGAGTGAGGCTGGAATTGATAGCGTCATAAACGATGCAGACGAGAGTAGGTCGAAATGCTACGATCTGATGGGCCGAGCCAATAGCGCTTCATCCAACGGCCTGACAATCTGCAACGGCAAGATCGAGTTCCGTCGCTGATGTATTTGACCGACGAAAATTTACGCTCTTAAACAAGGATTTTGTAATTATATCTTTGGATTTTGTCATATTTTGCGGAATTATATGTTTGGATTTTATTAAAAAATGAAGAATTATTTGTTTGGAAAATAAAAAAAACGTATATTTGCGCCCATATAATCAGCAAATTATGTACTATGACAGAATTATTGATGCTCATTTAACCGAATGGGCTCAACGCAAAGAACATAAACCTTTGCTTCTGAGGGGTGCCAGACAAATTGGCAAATCCACAGCAGTGAGACATCTGGCAGAACAGTTTAAAGGCTATCTCGAGATAAATTTCGAGAAACAGCCTGCCTATAAAACCCTGTTCGAAAAAGACCTTGACGTCAGGCGTATCGTACCACTGATGTCGGCTATGTCAAAGACCTCTATCGTAGCCGGCAAGACCCTGTTATTCCTCGATGAGGTACAGGACTGTCCGCAGGCCATTATGGCGTTGCGTTACTTCCGCGAGGACATGCCCGAGCTGCATGTCATAGCAGCAGGCTCGCTACTGGAATTTGCTCTTGACGAGTTGCCCACCTTTGGCGTGGGACGCATACATTCCATGTATATGTATCCGATGACATTCGACGAATTCCTGATGGCCAACGGCGAACAGCTATTGTTTGACCTTCGTAACCAAGCCAATGCCAATAACCCGCTCGATGAAATCATCTACACCCAGCTCGTTGATCAGCTACGCACCTTTATGCTCGTGGGGGGCATGCCCGAAAGTGTGGCCCGGTGGGTAGAAACGCACGACTACCTACAATGTCAGGAGATACAGGACGACATACTGACAGGCTACGAAGATGACTTTCCGAAATATCGCAAGAAAGTCGATCCCATTCTGCTTCGTCAGACGATGCGCAGTGCTGCCGTTCAGGCAACTAAGAAGTTTGTCTATGCCCAGGTCCCAGGCAACTACACTTCGGCTGAGGTAAAGAAAGCGTTGGATATGCTGACTAAGGCAGGCATCATCATCCCTGTAACACACAGCAACGCCAACGGCCTGCCACTAGGCGATGAGAGCGACCAGAGCATACGCAAGATGCTGCTCCTCGATACGGGACTCATGCTTCGATTACTGAACATGACCATGGGCGATGTATCTGACCTAACCACCCACATCCTGACCTCGACGGCCGCAGAATTGGTCAACAAAGGTGCCATAGCCGAGATGCTTGCCGGACTGGAATACCTGCATTATCTCTCACCCCACCTGCGCCACGAACAGTATTATTGGGTTCGGCAACAGAGAAACTCGTTGGCCGAGATTGATTATGTTCTGCCCTTGCAGTCAGAGGTAGTACCCATGGAGGTAAAGGCTGGCGTACAGGGAGGTATGAAGAGCCTCTGGGAGTTTATGCGCGAAAAGAAACTCTCTCGAGCCATTCGCTGTTCGCTTGAGAACTTTGGTGCGTTCGACTATACAGACGAGAAAGCCGATGGTGCTGTACGTCACGTCACCATTTGCCCGCTTTTCGCGGTTTCACAACTGTTACCGTGCCTTTGCGCCGCAAATTCATAGTATAAAGATGTCAGTCAACCCACATACCCAATGGTGGCTCCTTGCCGCCGTGTTGATACTCACCCTTTGTGGCTGCAGCCATAAGGGAGAGTATACCGATGTGCTCAATCAGGCAGAATGTCTGATTGACGAACAGCCCGATTCGGCATTCGTCCTTCTCCGTACGATAGATGGCAGCGCATTGCATGAAGGTAGTGAGCTGCAGGCTCGCTATGCCTTGCTTTATACCAAAGCACAATATAAAAGCTATAACGATCCTACATCTGATTCGCTTATCAATATCGCTGTCGATTATTACGAAGCCCACGGCAATGACGAGGATCGATTCTATGCTTATTTGTACCAAGGGTTGGTATATCTCGAGTTGATAGATTATGAGAATGGAGCATCAAGCCTTTTACGAGCCCATTCTTGCTCTTCTGTAATAAAGGATCATTATTCATTAGGCCAGATGTATAGCAATCTCGCCTATGTCAATTCTGTATTTCTTTGCCCCGAAGGTGAAGATTATGCCCACAAAGCCTATTCAGAATATACTTCGGGTAATCTATTTGATTATGCACTAGATGCTAAAACTACCATTGCTTCCTTCAAATTGAAAAGACATGATTACTCTGGGTTCCGGCAGTTGATAGATTCGATAATAGTCGAAGCAGACCTACAGCAATGTTTTTATGTATTAGGACAAGCATTATCGATGAAGGCTCAGTATGCTCTTAATGTTGATTCTTCTCTTTTAGCTGAAAAAGTCTTTCAAAAACTGAAGGACGACTGCAACTACACATTTTCTTCGAGAGATTATGGAAATCTTTCGGTCGTTTATGCTATTAGTAGGAAGTTTGAAGAAGCTGAAACCAGTTTATCTCAATCAAGAGCGGCACGTATTGATTTTAATGATACGATAAATTACTATACGAATGCATATTGGATGTATTCAAAACTAAATAACCTTGAAGAGTCTGCGAAATACCAGGATTCACTGTTAACGATATATGAAAGAATATGCAGAGGGGATTTCACTCGCTCTGCTATTGCAGCACAACGCGATTATTCAGAACTGAAATTGTCGCATGCACGACGTATGAACTATATGAAGAAAATCATCATCATCGTATTGTCGGCATGTTTTGCATCAGCTTTTGTCATATTTCTTTTACTCTATCAGAAGAAAAATTTGCAAGCTAAACTTCAAGAAAAAACAATTCAGAAACTTCAGCTTGATATACAAAAACACGCAAATGAAATAACTCTCGGCCTTGAAGCACTTCGGACAGATGCTTTTGTGTCAAGGCTACACGAAAAGGCGAGAGAACAGCGAGGAATGAACCACGAAGAACTGGATTATCTTCATGATTCGTTCAATAGGAACCTTTCGCACTTCGAAAAATCATTACGCGAACTGGCACACATCAGCGATACAGAGCTACAGGTTTGCATGCTACTGAAATTATACATGACACCTGGCGAAATCTCTGTTCTTCTGAACAAATCGGCAGGAGCAATATCTTCCATTCGAGGACGATTATATCAAAAGGTATTCAAGAAAAAAGGCAGCACGTCCGATTGGGACGCCTTCATCGACACTATCTAAGCAGATTATAAACAATTGATAATCAACTACGCAAAATTGCACAATGTAAAATGCGCAATTTTGCGTAGTTATTTTTGTACGACTACAGAAGGGAAACCGTATCTTTGCAAAAGAAAAAATTATTTTTTAACAAACTATCATCAAGATACTACAATTTGGTGACTAACTCTAATGTGTTATCCGAAGATGATGTAGACATGTTCCTTTATGGAATGTCGATTGCAATCTATAGCAAGAAGCTCTGGTCAGACTATTATAATCAATCTGGAATATTTGTAAATAATGAAGAAGATGAAGTTATCTAAACGAACACAAATCGGCATCGTAGCGTGTTGTGCCGCAATTACTCTATGGGACTTCGGTACTACAATATACTCATTTGCGAGAACTCATAAATACGTCAAGGAGTATGTCGAGAATGTGCCGGCGAACACAGATCCTACTGACTATTATCTGTCTAAATCTACGTCAACATATGATTCCCTTTATATTGAAATATTTGTCAAAAAGGAGAAAGAACATCGCAAAGCCCATTCGACTTTAAGCAATTTGTTATATGTGGAGCAAAATCATGAGCTGTTATCTTTTCAGGCTCATTGTGAGGCATTTTTGCTATATGCACGAAATGCAGCGGATACTACCTTTGTCCGCCAGATAATGCACATGCCATTTGAACACTCAACTCCGAAATATTATCAAGAGGAGAGTAAGATAAGAATTGCTACACTTAATAAATATTTTAACAGAGAATAAGCTATGCCAATCAATAATACTCAGCACAAGCGTCCATTTTATAAAGACTTTCTTTATTATTCATTGATAGCTTATGCGTTAGTCATCGTAATCCTATCATTCCAATATTATCTTCCCTTTGTTTGTGGAATGCTATTGAGAGCTATGAAAGTCATTCTGGCTCTGTGTTTATTCGTCTCGTTATGCATCTACATTGTAAAAGCAATTTGCAAAAAAAGCAGGATTGCAGACAAGAATTACACGAACGGGAATCATGATTCATAATTGGCTCATGGTAACTTTCACTATGACTCAGGCATATGATCTAATGGGAAAAGTTAATGGCACTGCATCTAAGGAGTGCCTCAACTACCCGATGTGGCCCATCAAGATCGACAGCAGCGGCGACGAGGCCATCGACGATTACGGTGAGGTGATTGCACGCATCAGGCAGGCAATTGTAGAGAAAATTGACTGGCTTGACGATAATATACCATAATCTTCCATACCTTCAAAAAGGACAATGCAGCATAAGATGGAACGGATATCAGAAGTGTCCATTACCAAATGTATAGGTATTTGCCTAATGGTCGTAGCTCATTGCTCGTCACCAGAGCCGCTACGAGCGTTCATCGGGCAATTTCATATGCCATTATTCTTCATTTTTTCCGGTTATTTCTACAAGTCACAAACCAGTATGATTGAAGTTAAGACATACTTTTGCAAAAAGCTGAAAAGACTCTGGTGGCCATATCTGTATTGGGGTATTCCTTTCCTGCTCATTTCCCCTTGCCTGGTGGGGTTTGGATACGAGGATGCCGGTTGGGACAACAGCAAGGAACTTCTGGTGCGTCTGCTACAAATGATCTTTCTTATGGATCATCATTATGGCGAAGCTCAACCAGGATTCTGGTTTCTGAAAACTCTTTTCCACGCGTCTGTACTGACTTCCCTATTGATGTATGCTTGCAAGAAGATCAAGGCAATTCCTGAATGGACAATATTCCCCTTGTTGGTCTGCGCGGCATGTTGCCTTTCATATTGGCAATTACCGATTTTTCACAAAACCTGTTTTGGCGCAGTGTATGCTGGCATCTACATGCTAATAGGTTATTATTACAGAAGAGTTGAAGCGTTTTTGCCGACCAACTGGGTAGCCATCATTGTTCTTTTTTCAACAACCATTATCGGTTCGAGATTGTACAGAGGTCACGGTTTTCTGGAAGCAGATAGCCTGCACATGGTAATCTCTGGGATATTCTTTGCAGTTTCAGGAACAATCTGTACATTTGGCATATCGAAAAAACTATGTCAGCTAAAAATATCTCACCTATTGGAATACATCGGGGACAACACCCTCATAATACTAGCACTACATGCTCCTGTAATACGCATAATCAATGTGGTCATGGTTTTTCTGTTTCGGATGCCGTCAGAGCACATGAACGAGCAATTCTTCCCAAACTATGTGTCAGGCCTATGGATTCTGTATGCCATACTCGGCATCTCAGTTCCTATTGCAATAAAACGACTCTCTTTACATTTGTCAGCAATAGGCTTGAAGATAATGACAAGGAAATAATCAGGCATTTAAGGCCAAAACAGAAAAGTATGAGGCTGCCGATTGGTGGCGCTGGAACTTCAATATTCTGGAGGAGGGCCAGGATCGAAGTGAGGCCGGAATTGATAGCGTCATAAACGATGCAGACGAGAGTAGGTCGAAATGCTACGATCTGATGGGTCGCCAATCACGTCCTGACTCTGGCCGTGGAATCATGATAAGGAATGGTAGGAAGACCATTATCGACAATAGGTACTGATTCGATTACGTTGGGAGATTGTATATCGGAGTATTTATTAATGAATCACTGCCCTCGCTACAAATATTGTAACGAGGGCAGTTTCGAGTTTATGCTTTAATGTAGCTATTACGTGCCATTCGGCACGCCATGGCATTACCAGATGTTTACGCGATCGGCAGGAGCGATGTAGAGCTTGTCGCCCTCCTGGATGTCGAAGGCCTTGTACCACTCTTCGCACTGGGCAACGCCACCGTTGACGCGGAGGAAGTTAGCCGAGTGAACGTCGGTAAGTGCCAGACGACGCAGGATCTCGTCGGTCGAAACGCCAGCCCATACGTTGGCATAGGCCAGGAAGAAGCGCTGCTCGGGGGTGAAGCCGTTCTCGTCGCCCATGCAGGTCTTCGAGCCGTTCTGACGAGCCAGCTGCAGGGCCTGGAAGGCGATGTTCAGACCACCATGGTCGGCGATGTTTTCGCCCAGGCACTGATGGCCGTTCGAGTGGAGCTCGCCTGGGATCACCCAGAGGCTGTCGAAGTACTGTGCCATCTGCTCGGCTGGAATCTCGAATGCCTCGACATCGGCATCGGCCCACCACTGGCGCAGGTTACCGTCCTTGTCGTACTGACGGCCCTGATCGTCGAAGCCGTGAGTCATCTCGTGACCGATTACGACACCGATAGCACCGTAGTTGCAGGCATCGTCGAAGTCCTTCGAGAAGAATGGTGGCTGCAGGATGCCGGCAGGGAAGCAGATCTCGTTGGTGGTTGGGTTGTAGTAGGCGTTGACGGTCTGTGGTGTCATACCCCACTCGTCCTTGTCGACAGGCTTGTTGTAGCGCTTCTGCTTGTCGAGCTGCCAGTAGAACTTGCTGATGGCAACGACATTGTCGACCAGCGACTTCGAAGGATCGACGGTGAGGCCTGAGATGTCGTCCCACTTGTCGGGATAGCCTACCTTGACGTAGAAGGTCGAGAGCTTCTCGAGTGCGGCCTGCTTGGTCTCGTCGCTCATCCAGGTCTGTGCCTTGATGCGCTCGCCCAGTACGGTCTGCAGATTGGCAACGAGGTCGAGCATCATCTGCTTCGACTCGGCAGGGAAGTACTTCTCGACGTACATCTGGCCGACGGCTTCGCCCATCAGGCCGTCCACACGGTTCACGGCACGACGCCAGCGTGGCTGCTGCTCCTTGGCACCGGTGAGCTTCTGGTTGTAGCGGAAGTTCTCGTCGACGAATTCGTCGCTGGTCAGGCCGCAGAGGGCGCTGATCATCTGCCACTCGTAGATCGACTTGAGGTCCTCGAGCGGTGCGGTCATCAGGATCTGGCAAGCCTTGGCTACTGGCTCAGGCTGGCCCAGGTCTACCTCGTTGGTCTGATCGTAGCCGTAGGTCTTGAGGTAAGCGTCCCAGTCGAAGCCACCGCAGGTCTTCGAGAGCTCGGCGATGTTCATCTTGTGGTAGTTGCCCTCAGGGTTGCGAAGCTGCTCCATCGAGTAGCTGGCCTTGGCAATCTCGGTCTCGTACTTCATCAGGTTCTCCATCTTGGCCTTGGCAACCTCCTCGGTAGCACCGGTGAGCTTGTAGATGTTCACGACGTGCTCCTTGAATGCCTCGCGCACCTTGACGATCTGCTCGTCGTCGCTGAGGTAGTAGTCGCGCTGGCCGAGGCTCAGACCGCCCTGACCGATGCCGATGATGTTGTTCTTGGCGTCCTTCTCGTCAGCACCGATGCCGATGCCGAACAGCAGGTCGTCGTGCTCCTCGGCCATCATCTTGAGGAGCTCCTCGCGGGTCTGGACAGCGTTGATACGATCAACGTAAGGACGGATTGGCTCGAAGCCTTCCTGATTGAGGCGAACCGAGTCCATCGAGAGGTTGTAGAGGTCGGCAATCTTCTGCTTGATGCTGCCTGCCTCCTGTGGCTGCGAGGCGATGCCCTGGATGAGCTCGGCCAGCTGCTTGGTGTTGTCGTCGCCCAGCTTGGTGAACGAACCCCAGCGTGGGAACATGTCAGGCTGTGGGTTGTTGTCGATCCAGTGGCCGGTAGCGTACTGGAAGAAGTCGTCGCCTGGACGCACGGTGGTGTCCATGTTGGCGTAGTTGAGGCCTGTGGTCTTGGGGGCCTCGCTTGTGCAGCCGGCAAGGGCTGCGGCGCAGATTGCGCTCATGGCAAGTACTTTTTTCATTGTTAATATAGGGTGTTTTTTCGATTTTTCGGGGTTTCGATGCGTCGATGGATCGATGAATCGAGTTTTCGATGCTTCGATGTTTCGAGTTTTCGATGTTTCGGGGCAGGAAGTAGCGCTGGTTACAGGCCTTTGGCTTTGGCTTCGTCCCAGAGGGCGTCCATTTCGGCCAGTGTCATCTCGTTGAGCAGCTTGCCTTGCTTGCGGGCTTCGGTCTCGACGTACGTAAAGCGACGCTGGAACTTCTGGTTGGTCTTCTCGAGGGCATTGTCGGGCTTGATCTTGTAGAGGCGTGCGGCATTGATCAGGCTGAACAGCAGGTCGCCGAATTCCTGTTCGGCCTTCTCGCGGTCCATCGAGCCTACCTCGGCCTCGAACTCCGAGATCTCCTCGCGTACCTTCTGCCAGACGTCCTCGCGCTGCTCCCAGTCGAAGCCGGCATTGCGGGCCTTGTCCTGCATGCGGTAGGCCTTGATGAGCGATGGCAGGCCGGCGGGAATACCCGCGAGGATGGTCTTGTTGCCGTCCTTCTCCTTCTGCTTCACTACCTCCCAGAGGCGCGACACGTCGTCGGCATCCTTCACGTCCTCGCCGCCACGGGTGCCTACCTGGCTGATGAGCGAGCCGTCGGGGTTGAACACGTGCGGATGGCGGAAGACCAGTTTGTCGCACATCGAGTTGCAGATGTCGGCCATGTCGAACTGGCCCTGCTCCTCGGCAAACATGGCGTAGAAGAACAGCTGCTCGAGCACGTCGCCACATTCCTTCTTGATCTCGTTGGGATCGCCTTTGATCAGGGCCTCGCACAGCTCGTACATCTCCTCGATGGAGTTCTGGCGGATGGACTCGTTGGTCTGCTTGGCGTCCCAGGGGCAGTCCTTGCGCAAGGTCTGCATGACGCCAAGAGCGCGGGCAAATGCCGCAGTCTTGGCGTCGAGGTTGGGTACGTTATGGTGTTGTTCCATATCGATGGGCGAGGGGTTTACTTCTTGAACGCACGGAGGCCGCTACGCAGGAAGTCGACGTAGGCCGGTACGTCCTCGTTATAGCTGTACGAGCCGGTCAGCGGATTGCCGTTGGCATCGACCAGCACGTAGAATGGCTGTGCGTTGGCACCGAACTTGTAGCGCTGCAGGTACGACCACTTGTCGCCTACGGTGCGGAGCTTCACCTCCTTGCCGTTCTCGACTACGACCTCAGTGCCACCAGGCAGCGGAGTCTTGTCGTCGACCATCAGCTCGACCAGGATGTAGTCCTTCTCGATGATGTCCTTCACCTCAGGAGCGGTCCATACGGCAGCCTCCATCTTACGGCAGTTGACGCAACCGAAGCCGCTGAAGTCGATCATCAGAGGCTTGCCCTCGCGCTGAGCCTTGGCAATGGCCTCCTCGTAGTTGTGCGAATCGGGATGGATCTCGTCGTTGTAGAGGTTGAAGTCCTGGGTAGTCATCGGAGGAGCGAAGGCCGAGATAGCCTTGCAAGGAGCACCCCAGAGGCCTGGTACCATATAGATGGCGAATGCGAACGAGATGAGGGCCATCATCAGACGGGTAACCGATACGCGGTCCGATGGATCAGGATCGTCGTCGTGAGGCAGACGGATGTAGCCCAGCAGATACATGCCCAGCAGCGCAAAGATCACGATCCAGAGGCAGAGGAAGGTCTCGCGGTCGAGGATGTGCCAGCCGTAGGCCAGGTCGGCCACGGACAGGAACTTGAGGGCCAGCGCCAGCTCGCAGAAGCCCAGGACGACCTTGACCATGTTGAGCCAGCCGCCCGACGAAGGCATCGACTTGAGCATCTGTGGGAACATGGCGATCAGTGCGAACGGCAGGGCCAGCGCAAAGGCAAAGCCGAACATGCCGATGGCAGGATAGAGCATCGAGCCCGAAGTGGCAGCCTCGACCAGCAACGTGCCGATGATAGGACCGGTGCACGAGAACGAGACGAGGCACAGCGTGAAGGCCATGAAGAAGATGGACAGGATGCCGGTGGTGGCATCGGCCTTCTCGTCGAGCTTGGTAGTCCACGACTCGGGCAACGTCAGCTCGAAGGCTCCGAAGAACGAGAGGGCAAAGACTACGAGCAGCAGGAAGAAGATGATGTTGAACACTGCATTCGTGGCCAGCGAGTTGAGGGCCGAAGCACCGAAGATGACGGTGATCAGCAAGCCCAGACCGACGTATACCACGATGATCGAGCCACCATAGATAAGGGCCTCGCGGATGGCAGCGCCACGGCTGTTCTTGTTACGCTTCAGGAAGAAGCTCATCGTCATAGGGATCATTGGCCATACGCAAGGGGTAACGACGGCCAGGAGGCCGGCGATGAAACCAGCGATGAGGATGTACCACCATGAGTGCGACTCGCCCGAGTTGTCGCTCGAGGCTGTACCGTTCTCGAAGGCCTGCAGCTGGTCGATGACCGGAGTCCAGAGGTCGGTGACGGCAGCAGGAGCATTGGCCACACTGTCGGCAGCCTGGGCATCGTCCTCGGTGCCGGCTACGGCTTCAGGCTCGGTGGTAGCGGTGTCGTCGCTGGTCGAAGCAGCGGCTTCGGGCTGGCTGTTCGAGGCGGCAGCATACGTGCCCTTGAACGAGAACTCCTCGTTGGTAGGAGGGGTGCACATACCGTCGCAGCAGCTCATATAGGTCAGGTAACCCTCGATGATATAGTCGCCGCCGGTCAGCTTGATCTTCTGCTGGATGGAAGCCGAACCCTCGTAATAGGTGAGGTCCATGTCGAAGGCATCGTCGTAGGTAGTGATGGGCTTGCCGCTGACAAAGTGGGCAGGGCCCTGCAGCTTGGCGCCCTCGAGCTTCTCGAAGGTAAGGCTGGTCTTCTCAGGTCCGCCCTCAGGGACAGACATGTTGTAGAGGTGCCAGTGTTCGTCGATCGTGGCCTTGTAGGTGATGACCAGGGTGTTGTCGTCCTGGCTGGTGGTGGTCACCCACTTCACGGGATTGACCATCTGGGCCTGTGCCACTGCAAAGATGCCGCACAGCAGCATCAGGATGGAAAGGGTTCGTTTCATCTGAAGTGTATTGGTTTTATTTTATTGAGCGCGCAAAATTAGTGAAAACTCGTGAGAAATCCAAATTTATTCGGTATTTTTGCAGCTAAAAGGACATAATTATGCCGAGTACGATACATTTTTGTAGTTGTACTCGGCATTTATCGTTGCTTAGAGCGACTGCATGTCGTTCAGTTTCTTGTAGTAACCGCCCAGGGCGATCAACTCCTCGTGCGTGCCACGTTCGACGATCCGACCTTCGTGCATGACGCAGATCTCGTCGGCGTGGCGAATGGTAGACAGGCGGTGGGCAATGGCGATGGTGGTGCGGTTGCGCATCAGGCGTTCGAGGGCTTCCTGTACGAGGCGTTCCGATTCGGTGTCGAGAGCCGAGGTGGCTTCGTCCAGAATCAGGATCGGCGGGTTCTTCAGGATGGCGCGTGCTATGCTGAGGCGCTGTCGCTGGCCTCCGGACAGACGTCCGCCACGGTCGCCTATCATGGTCTGGTAGCCTTGCTCGGTCTCCATGATGAAGTCGTGGGCATTGGCAATACGGGCCGCAGCCTCGACCTCCTCCATCGTGGCGTGTTCGACGCCAAAGGTGATGTTGTTGTAGATCGTGTCGTTGAAGAGGATAGCCTCCTGGTTGACGTTGCCGATCAGGGCGCGAAGGTCGCTGATTCTGACCTGACGCACATCGTTGCCATCGACCAGTATCTGACCGTCGGTCACATCGTGATAGCGAGGCAGGAGGTCAACGAGCGTCGACTTGCCCGAACCCGATTGTCCGACCAGCGCCACGGTCTTGCCCTTGGCCACACGGAGGTTGACGTGCTGCAGGACGAGGTTCTCGGCCCCGGCATAGCGGAACGAGACGTCGCGGAACTCGATGCCCTGTTCGAAGCTGTCGAGCCGGTTGGGCTGTGCCGGATCGGTGATGTTGTTGTCGGCCTTCAGGATCATGTCGATGCGGTCCATCGAGGCCAGACCCTGCGGTACGTTGTAGAATGCCTTCGAGAACTCCTTCAGCGGATTGATGACCGAATAGAGCATGACGAGGTAGAGGATGAACATGGCGGCATCCATGACGTGGTTCTCGAGGATGAAGTAACCGCCAATCCACAACACGAAGACAATCATGGCCGTGCCCATGAACTCGGAAGCCGGATGGGCCGATGCCTGACGCGTGGCCACCTCGGTCATCGCGTTACGATAGTCATTGTTCGTGCGTGTGAAGCGTGCCATCATCTTCTGCTCGGCCAGGAAGGCCTTGATGACGCGCAGGCCACCCAGTGTCTCGTCCAGCTCGGTCATGATCTCGCCCCATTGCTCCTGTACGTACTTCGACTTACGCTTCAGCTTGCGGGTGACCGATCCCATCAGCCAGCCGAACAGCGGTACCGAGATGAGCACGACGAGCGTCAGTTCCCAGCTCATGGCAAACAGCACGAAGAAGTAGACGACGATGGCGATAGGACTCTTGATGAGCATGTCGACCGACGACGTCAGCGCGGTCTCGACCACCTGGGCATCGCTCGACATACGGGCCACGATGTCGCCCTTGCGTTCGTCGCTGAAGAACGAGAGCGGCAGGCGCAATACCTTGTCGTAGACCTGCAGACGGATGTCGCGTACGACGCCTGTACGGAACGGAATGATGATGGCCGACGAGGCAAAGTAGCAGAACGTCTTGAGGGCCGTCATGACAATCAGGATCGAACCCATGATAATCAGTACGCTGAGCTGTCCGTGCTGGACGATCAGCTCCTGCACATAGTAGTAGGCATTGTTGATGATGGCGTCCTTGTCGACACCGCTGAACTCCTGATAGCTGTACTGGCCTTCCTCGACCTGGAACAGGATGTTCAGGATAGGCACCAGGGCCGTGAACGAGAAGACGTTGAGCCACTGGCTGAGGAAATTGAGCAGGATCGAACCGATCAGGAACTTCCGGTATGGACGTATATAGCGCCCCATGACGCTGAAGAATTGCTTTATCATTGCGATGGGATGTAGAGTAGGGTAGAAGGGTTACAGTGTGATCTTGAACTTGAGCAGGCGCTGGCTGATCATCTCGGCCGGAACCGCACGCTTCACGGCATCGGCCACGATGTTGAGCATGCGTTCGCGCATGTAGTCCTGACGGATGACCAGCGATATGGTGCGATAGAACTTCGGGCCCTGAATGGTACGGATGTTCTTCTGTTGCTCGGGCGAGAGCGCATTGCGGAACAGCTCAGGCAGGATGGTATAGCCGCCATTGGCATCGACCAGATCGATCAGGGTGCGCAGGTTGCCGTATTCGAGCGTCGTATTGTGGTACGACTCGCGGTGAGTCACCGACGAGAGCTGTGGATAGTGGTCGTGGAAGGCACGCATGGCCCAGATGCCACCGTCCTGCAGGTCCTCGGGTCGCAGCCACTCGCGATGCCACAAGGGCGAGGCAGGCGAGACATAGATGACGAAGCGCTCGGTGTAGAGTTCGATCTCGTAGAGGTTGGTATCCTTGATCTCGGTATTCGACACGACGGCCATGTCGAGTTCGGCACGTTGCAGGCGGTCGATCAGCTTCTCGGCATAGTCCTCGGTCACCGTCGTGTGGATGTTGGGACACGTTTCGCGCATGAAGCGAGCCATCTTCGGATAGATACAAGGCGTGACCGAAGGAATGATTCCGATCAGCAGACTGCCGACGTCCGATTCCTTCTCGAAGTGTATCATTTCCCTGAGCTGCTGCGAGTTATGAAGTATGACCTTGGCCTGGCTGATGATGCGTTTGCCCAGTTCGGTGGGCTCGATAGGGTGTTTCGAACGGTCGAAGATTACCACATCGATTTCCTGTTCCAGCTTGGCAATCGTAGTACTCAGGGTCGACTGGGTCACGCCACATGCGGTTGCCGCATTGACGAAGTGCCGGTAGGTGTCGGCTGCTACTATGTATTCCAGTTGCTGAAATGTCATCTCTGTTTGAAAAAAGGAGCTTTTTCTGTTAAAATACCTTTAATGCCCGACCTGGAAATCGGCGTTCTGCTGGCGTGTGGATGCCATTATTGATTTTTATCGATGCAAAGATAGAAAAAATCTATTTGCAAGTATCAAAACTTTTCTCTATTTTTGCACCCGCAATTCGAAAAAGGCCCTTCGGCTCACGATTTGCCACATGCATTTGTTATTTTTGTATATATAAATAATAGGATATAACTTACATTCACCATGATTCAGAAAGTAATCAAACGCGACGGACGTACCGTCGATTTTAACTTCAATAAGATCGAGGAAGCCATCCGCAAGGCCATGGCCCAGACCGAGAAGGGTATCGATGCCATTCTGGCTGCTACGATCGCCGACCACATTGCCAAGGAGGGAAATGCATTGATGTCGGTCGAAGCTATCCAGGACAAGGTCGAGGAGGCACTGATGGGCTCGGAGCGCAAGGAAGTAGCTCGTGTCTACATCTCATACCGCAATAACCGCACCACCGCACGTCGTGCCAAGACCCGTGCTATCTTCGAGGAGATTATCGGTGCCAAGAATACCGACGTCACCCGCGAGAACGCCAACATGAATGCCGATACACCGGCAGGCATGATGATGAAGTTCGCTTCGGAGTCGACCAAGCCATTCGTCGATGCCTACCTGCTCGACGACGATGTGCTCGAGGCCGTGAAGAAAGGCTACCTGCACATCCACGACAAGGATTACTATCCTACCAAGTCGCTGACCTGCGTACAGCATCCGCTGAACACCATCCTGCAGCATGGCCTCAAGGCCGCTCATGCCGAGTCGCGTCCGGCCAAGCGTATCGAGACCGCTTCGGTTCAGGCTTGTATCTCGCTCGAGACTGCACAGAACGAGATGCACGGCGGTCAGGCCATCCCTGCCCTCGACTTCTACTTCGCACCCTTCGTACGCCTTACCTATCAGGAGGAGCTCAAGAACCTCGAGAAGTACGAGAACCGCTCGTTCCAGCACCTGTACAACGCTCCGATCAAGGATTATCTGAAGGAGGAGCTCGGTGACCTGCAGGGCGATGATCGCGTGAAGCAGCAGGCCATCAACCGCACCGTATCGCGTGTGCATCAGGCCATGGAGGCCTTCATCCACAATATGAACACCATCCACTCGCGTGGCGGTAATCAGGTGGTATTCTCGTCAGTCAACTATGGTACCGACGTGTCGCCTGAAGGTCGTTGCGTGATGCGCGAGCTGCTGCATTCGACCTACGAGGGCGTAGGCAATCATGCTACGGCTATCTTCCCAATCCAGATCTGGAAGAAGAAGCGTGGCGTCAACTATCTGCCTGAGGATCCTAACTACGACCTCTACATGCTGGCCTGCAAGGTTTCGGCCCGTCGTTTCTTCCCTAACTTCCTCAACCTCGACGCTACGTTCAACTACCACGAGGAGTGGCGTTCTGACGATCCCGAGCGTTACCTCAACGAGGTGGCTACGATGGGTTGCCGTACCCGTGTGTACGAGAACCGCTTCGGCAAGAAGACTTCGATCGGCCGTGGCAATATCTCGTTCTCGACCATCAATATCGTGGCCCTGGCCATCGAGTGCATGAGCGAGCCTTCGCTCGAGAAGCGTATCGACGTCTTCATGCTTCGCCTCAACGAGCTGTGCGAACTTACGGCCAAGCAGCTCCATCAGCGTTTCGAGTTCCAGAAGACGGCTCTTGCCAAGCAGTTCCCACTCGTCATGTCGTGCCTATGGAATGGCGCAGAGAAGCTCAAGCCCAATGATACCATCGCCTCGGTCATCAACCAGGGTACCCTCGGTATAGGTTTCATCGGTCTGGCCGAGTGCCTGAAGGCCCTCTGCGGCAAGCACCATGGCGAGAGCGACGAGGCACAGAAGCTCGGCCTGAAGATCATCTCGTTCATGAAGAAGAAGGCCGACGAGTTCTCGGACCGCTATCAGCACAACTATTCGATTCTGGCTACTCCTGCCGAAGGTCTCTCTGGCCGCTTCACCCGTATCGACAAGAAGCGTTATGGCATCATTCCTGGCGTTACCGACAAGGATTATTACACCAACTCGAACCACGTCCCGGTATACTACAAGTGCTCGATTCGCCATAAGGCCGAGATTGAGGCTCCTTACCACGACTTGACCCGCGGTGGCCACATCTTCTACGTCGAGATTGACGGCGATGCTACCCACAATCCTGATACCATCTGCAAGGTTGTCGACCTGATGGATCAGCTCAACATGGGCTACGGTTCGGTCAACCACAACCGTAACCGTTGCATGGACTGCGGTCACGAGGATGCCATCGAGGACGAGCGCGTTTGCCCTGAGTGCGGTGGTCACAACCTCGACCGTCTACAGCGCATTACGGGTTATCTGGTAGGTACCACTGATCGCTGGAACAGCGGCAAGCTGGCCGAGCTCAAGGATCGTGTAACCCATAGCTAAACAATTCACGTCATACTGGCCTGGCCCAGGAGCCAGGCCTCATTTCCAACTTTTAATATCTTTTACTATTATGCAGAAGAAATGGATTTGTACCGTTTGTGGCTACGTACATGAGGGCCCAACTCCACCCGAGCGTTGCCCACAGTGTCGAGTTCCCGCTTCTAAGTTCAAGGAGCTCGAGTCAACAGAAGGCGGAATCAATTTCGTGCAGGAGCACGTAATCGGTATCGCTAAGGAATATGGTGTTGACGAAGAAATGATCAAGGATCTCAATGCTCACTTCATGGGCGAGTGCACTGAGGTCGGCATGTATCTGGCCATGAGCCGTCAGGCCGATCGTGAAGGTTATCCAGAGGTTGCCGACGCCTTCAAGCGTTATGCCTGGGAGGAGGCCGAGCATGCTGCCAAGTTCGCAGAGCTCCTCGGTGACGTTGTCTGGGATACCAAGACCAATCTTGAGAAGCGTATGAACGCCGAGGCTGGTGCCTGCGAGGACAAGTATCGCATCGCTACCAATGCCAAGAAGAACAACTGGGATGCCATCCACGACACCGTTCACGAGATGGCTAAGGACGAGGCTCGTCACGGCAAGGGCTTTGAGGGTCTCTACAACCGCTACTTCAAGAAGTAATGCGCATAACCCTGTTTCAACAGAATCTTGACTGGCTCGATCCTTCGGCAAATTATGCCAAGGTCGAGTCAGTCCTTGTTGCTGACCCTACGATCGATCTGCTGGTCTTGCCCGAGATGTGCTCGACGGGTTTCGTTACCGACCCTCGTCCTACGGATGTCGAAGCAGTGATCGATGTCGAACAGCGTTTGCTGTCCCTGTCCGCTCGGTATCAGACCGCTTTGTGTGGCTCGTTTGCCGTTGCATTGCCCGACGGAACCAATCGCAACCGTTGCTACTTCGTTACGCCCGAGGGTGAGTTGCATCATGCCGACAAACATCATCTTTTTGCCATCGGTGGAGAAGGGAAGGGATACAAGCCCGGTAAGGAGCGTGTGGTGGTCGAATGGCGTGGCATCCGCTTCCTGCTGCTCGTCTGCTACGACCTACGTTTTCCTGTCTGGGCCCGAAATACGGCCGATTCACCCTACGACGTATTGATCTGTGTGGCAAACTGGCCACAACAGCGACGTCTGGCATGGGATACGTTGCTGGCTGCCCGCGCTATCGAGAATCAGGCTTTCGTCATCGGGGTGAACCGTGTCGGACAGGATACGATGTGTACCTATGATGGCGGTACGCGCGCCATCCATCCTTATGGTCATATTCTGGCACAGTGTCCTGATGGACAGGAGACGACTTGCTCGTTCGTGCCGGATATGCAAAAACTCGGAGACTTCCGGCAGAAGTTCCCGAGTTCGTTGGATGCCGACGTATTTCGTCTGCTATAAGTAGTTGAGCGCCCTCTTGTCTGTCAGAAACAGCCTTTTGGTTGGCTTGGGCTCGTCCGGAAAGGCTGTCAAGCTGACTGGCACTGAAGATGGTCAGAACATATTCTTCTTCTTGAACACCAGCACACCAATGGTGCATACCAGGATGGTGAGGACCATGATCGAAGGGAAGGCCCACATCCATTCTTCCAGTCCGTTCGGAACATTCATGCCGAAGAATCCGCTGATGCCCGTAGGGATGGTCAGGATAATGGTGATAGTGGTCAGGCGCTTCATGATCACGTTCAGGTTGTTCGAAATAATCGACGCGTACGATTCGCGCTGTCGCTCGAGCACCTCGCTGTAGATGTTCGCGGTAGCATAGGCCTGCTGCAGCTCGATCTCTACATCGTCCAGCAGATCCTCGTCGTAGGGCAGGTGACGAAGGTGCTTTTTCAGTCGGACCATTACCACTTCATTGCCTCGGATCGAGGTGACGAAGTATACGAGGAACTTCTCGATGCGCATCATCTGCTGCAGCTGATCGTTGTCCATCGATTCCTCGAGGGCTTCTTCGGCCGACTTCATCAGCACGCTCATCTGCTTCAGGTACTTCAGGTACCACACCGAACTGCTCAGGAAGAGCGAGAGCATCAGGTCGTAGCGCTGGCGTTCTTCGATCTGCTTGCGAATGGTGTAGCGGATAAAGTCGTCGATCATCTCGGTCTTGTAGTAGCAGATGGTGATGAATACCTTGCCATGTACCAGGATTGCCAGAGGAACGGTCGAGAAGATCGAGTTGCCATCCTCATCAACCTCCTTGTTAGGCACGCGGATGAGGGTCATCAACCAGCCGGATTCGCTTTCAGTACGAGGACGTTCTTCGGTATCCTCTACGTCCTGGATGAAGTCCATTGGCGCTCCGAAGCGACTTTCCAGGTCGCCCAGTTCATCGGTAGTTGGCTGAGTCACCTGCACCCAGCAGTCTGACTCCCATTCAGGCAGCTGCCTGAATCCTTCTTTGCACTTCCAGTATTCTGTCATGTCTTTGCGTCTATTCTTCGCCAAAAGTCCGGCTTTTGACTCTATTTCTACCTCAATTACAGTTTTTCCGGCGCGAATTTACTTTTTTTTTCGATATGTCGGTCCAAATATGCGAAAAAAACGTTATTTTTGCAGCGTTTTTATCCATCTATCTTTGTTTTGCCCACTAACTAGAGCATTTTGCGTATGACATGGAACCCTGCGATGCGGCAGTTCGTCGCTGAACATCTTGCGGACGATACCTCTCGTCTGCTGCTGTCCGGACATCGTTATCCAGGCATCGATGTCCCCTTTGCCGTCGAGCAGATCGAGGCCCGTCGCCGTCTGCGCAATAAGTTGCCACAATGGTATGCAATAGAAGATCTGGTGATGAGCGGACGTATTCCCGCCGAACAGTGTTCGTCCGAACAGACCGCACGCTTCAAGCGTACGATACTCCTCTCGGATGCGCGTTCGCTTTGCGATATGACCGGTGGTATGGGCGTCGATTTCTGGTACATGTCGCAAGGCCTTGAGCATGCCATCTATACCGAACGACAGCCATTGCTATGTGAGGCAGCACGCCATAATTTCGAGGTGCTTCGTGCTTCGTTCCCTGCTGATAGTCCCGCGGCTGTCGAGGTGCGCGAAGGTCTTTCTACTGAATTGCCGATTCCGGATGTCGATGTCATTTATCTCGATCCGGCACGACGTTCGTCCGATGGTTCGCGTATCTACGAGATCAGCGATTGCGAACCCGATGTAGTTGCATGGGAGACTGACCTGTTGGCGCATTGCAGACAGCTGATAGTCAAGGTGTCGCCGATGGCCGATATTACACGCACGCTTTCACGTCTGCATCATGTAACAGATGTTTATGTGCTGTCGGTGCGCAATGAATGCAAGGAGCTGTTGATTGTCTTGCAGGCTTCGGCTCCCGACTTTCAGGAGGCTTATCAGTTGCATTGCATCGATTTCCTTGCCTCAGGAACGGCTCAGTTCGATCTCTCATCCTCGCAGTTGTCGTCTTCGTCGCTCGAGTCCTTGGCTACAGTGGTCGGTACTTATTTTTACGAGCCAGATGTTTCGATCATGAAGTGCCAGGCATTTCGCGCACTTACCGAGCGTTTCGGCGTTCAGATGTTCGATGTCGATTGTCATTACTTTACGTCCGATAGCCTTTGCCCTGATTTCCCAGGGCGGACATTTGTAGTTGATCGTCAGATCGAGTTCTCGTCCAAGACATTAAAACGGTTGCGGACACTTGTCCCTCAGGCCAATATTGCGACACGAGGTTTCGCGCTTACGGCCGATCAGCTCAGACAACGTACTGGCATACGCGATGGCGGTGAAGTCTACCTTTTTGGTGTCCAGCTCCATGGCTCTGGTCCAATGTTGCTCCAATGTCATAAATGCTGAGGCTTTTATTGAATTCGATGTTAAACACTATACATTTCCACTATCAGGTGAATCGTTTTCTTCTATTCTTCGCCTTCTTCATCGTGACGTCCTTCTCCTTGGAGGGACGAACTCGTAAGCAGGCCGATGGAGCTCCTTCAACCGTTGAACAGTTGTTGTCCGGACTCGAGCATACTTCTCCGGCTGAATGGCACCAGGGAATGCCATTTGTCTTCCTCGACGAACGGATAGGCCTTTCGCTTATCCCCGAGGCTCCTATGGCTTCGGCTGACACGATGTCTATGCGAGGTTCTGTATGGACTTACGATTCGATGGTGGCCGAGGAGGACTGGATGGGACAGCAACTGCTTCAGCTCCGGTTCTTGTCCCCTCAAGGTCGCGCTTATCGCTATAGTACCGGCCGGCCTATGTCGGCAATGACCGATACTACCTTTCATCCAGCACTTGAGGTACTCTATCCGGCCGAACTGATTGCAAAGACCGACTCCATTCTTCGTGCGCGTACATTATATATATTGTATAATGATGAGCGTGTATTCTATACCCTTCCTTCTGATTCGGTACACGTCGTGCATCCAAAGTTCGTGCCGGTTCGTATCGATTCGGTTTGTATGGGTAACATCCTGTCACCTCTACGCATCTGTTTCTCTTCAGCAGATTCTTTGCAGGGCCACTTCTTTGCCTCATTGCCAGGATCGCGTCAGGTAGCTACATCTACTCCTGTCACTCGCTTCCTGTCGATTGTCGATCCGTACGTGGCGCATCCCGATATCACGCCGGCCATTTGGGCAAAGATACAATATAGCCAGGTGCAGGTCGATATGACGGCCGAAGAAGTGCGTCTGTCATGGGGACGTCCTTCTCGTGTCGAGCGGCTCAATTCGCGCAACGGAATGATCGAACTCTGGTATTACAGCAACAACCGAATCCTGCAGATATGGGATGGTCGACTCAATAAGATTGGTATTCTATGACAAAGAAAGAACGTTACGAAGGCATCATTGCCTGGTTCCTTGCCAATAATCCTAATGCGGCAACCGAACTGAATTATCATACACCATTTGAACTGCTTGTAGCCGTAATCCTGTCAGCACAGTGTACAGACAAGCGCGTCAACATGGTCACACCGGAACTTCTACGAGCCTTCCCTAATGCACAGAAGATGGCCGAGACTACCGAAGACGAGATTTTCGAGTACGTCAAGTCGGTCTCGTATCCTCGTAATAAGTCTCGCCACCTGTTGGCCTCGGCGCGTCGCATTGTGGAAGAGTTCGGCGGAGAAGTGCCATCTGACTATGATGCACTCTTGTCTTTGCCTGGTGTCGGGCGCAAAACGGCCAATGTTATGGCTTCAGTCGTATGGAATCAGCCTCGTATGGCAGTCGATACTCACGTGTTCCGTGTGTCAAATCGTATCGGATTGACCAATAATAGCCGTACTCCTCTGCAAACTGAGGTAGAATTGACCCGAAATATCCCATCGCAGTACATCCCTACAGCTCATCATTGGCTGATTTTGCATGGTCGATACGTATGTACTGCACGCAATCCGAAGTGTCGTGAGTGCGGAATCTCTGCTTTCTGCAAGTATAATACGGCTAAAATGAAAGCCGCAGCTACCAAATCGGGGGAGTAGAACAGCAAAAAATACCCTAATTCGCACTTTTTTCGAAAAAAGTCGTCAAATAATTTGGAGGGATGCGAAAAATGCCCTATCTTTGCACCCGCTAAAACGATGAAACGCTAAGTTGATCGGATTAGCAACGATCTTTGAAAGAGTGAAATCTTGACAAAAGAGTGACTGATTGTTCAGTCACATGCA
>JAZUEP010000037.1:0-5165 GCA_045640225.1 Bacteroidales bacterium
GGACTTCGTACGATCGTTGGCCAACCCGCCACTCGTAGTGTTCACTACAGCTTACAGTCAATATGCGGTAGAAGGCTTTAAGGTCAATGCCATCGACTATCTGCTGAAGCCTTTCGGTATGCCAGAGTTCGTTAAATCGGCTGAGAAGGTAAGACGCCAGTATGAACTGATGCATCAAGGGCAACAGGAACTGACGCCGGAAACGCCGGCCAATGGAACGCTGTTTGTGAAATGCGACTACCGCACCATACGAATCAATGTCAGCGACATCAAATATGTGGAAACAATGAGCGAATATCTGCGCATTCACCTCGACAACGGAGAGAAGCTGATGACTCTCATGTCTATGAAAAAGCTCGATGAGATGCTTTCGCCTAAGGATTTCATGCGAGTGCATCGCTCCTATATCGTCAATATGAATAAGGTGAAGGAGATTTCAAAAATGAGAATTATGATTGATGCCGACACATATCTGCCCATCAGCGATATGTATAAGGATACAGTGATGATGTACATCAATCAGAGGACTTTAGGTGGGAAATAAACAAAATAAGAAAAAATGATATTAAGAGTATTATGTGTGATTTCAGTGGTTATCCTGGGATGGTCAGAAACTGTGGCTCAGCAGAAATGGACGTTACGCCAATGCATCGACTATGCCATGGAGCATAACCTACAGATTCAGCAGTCGCAGAACTCACTCCAGAGTGCAGAAGTAGATGTAAAGCAGGCTAAGTCTCAGCTCTTTCCGTCACTTACATTCAGTTCACAGCAACAGTTGGGATTCCAGAAGGTAGAGACTCAGAACTACGGTTCGTATGACTCGAAAGCAACGAATCCGAGCTACAATGGGTCGTATGGCCTTCAGGGAAACCTGACGCTGTATAATGGCGGTGCAAATATCAATACACTTCGTCAGAGCCGATTGTCGCTACAGGCGCAACAGCTCGAGAATGAGAAGACTGCCAATGATATAGAGATCCGCCTCATTCAGGCATACTATCAGGTACTCTATGCACATGAGAGCGTATTGACCAACGAGGAAATTGTAAAAGTTTCTGAGAAGGAACTGGAGCGTACCCAGGCACGTCAGGAGGTTGGCAAAAGCAGTAAGGTAGATGTGGCGCAGATGGAGAGTCAGCTACAGCAGAACCGTTATCAGTTGACCCAAGCCAAGGTACAGGAAGCCGAAAACCTGCTCTCGCTCAAGCAGATCCTTCAGTTGCCGCCAGACAGCGAGTTTGAGGTTGAAATGGCCCAGTTCAGCGACGATGACGTGCTGTCGTTGATACCAACCGTTGCAGAATCAGAACAGATGGCTATTGCCAATCTGCCAGACATGAAGGCGGCAGACCTCAGGGTAAAAAGCTCTGAGATGCAAGTAAAAATTGCCCGAGGAAGCTATCTGCCAACCGTCTCGCTCAACGCGGGTGTGAACACCAGCAATGGCAACATCTATCAAGGATCGTTCGGAAAACAACTATCCGATCATATCAACAGTTCAGTAGGCCTGTCATTGCAGGTGCCTATCTATGACCGGCGTCAGACACGCAGTTCGGTTGACAAAGCCAAGATTCAGCTTTCAAATACATTGCTCGAGCAGGAGAACACTTTGCTCGACCTCCAGAACACCATTGCCTCGGTACACCTCGACATCGAATCGGCTCAATCGCGTTATCGGAGTGCTGTAGCCAGCGAAGAGGCGGCACGTCAGAGCTTTGAAATGATGGATGAGCGCTATGGTGTAGGTTTGGAATCGGTCATCGACCTGCTGACAGAGAAAAACAATTACCTGCGTGCCAAACAAGAGACACTACAGAGCAAGTACACCTCATTGCTCAATCAGGAGTTGCTGAAGTGCTATACCGGGCAGGAAAGATAACGTCGTACAAATCGTAAATGACAAATATTATATATTATATGAGAACCCAGACATTTCTGTTTGCCCTTTCAGGCGTTTTAGCATTGAGTTTAGCATCATGCGCCCATAAAGAAGCAAAGATCAGCTACAAGACAGAGCGTGTGCAGCGTGCTGACATCGTGACATCGGTCACCGCTACCGGAACCATCGAACCTGTAACAAAGGTAGAGGTAGGTACGCAGGTGAGCGGCATCATCGATCATATCTATGTAGATTACAACAGCGAAGTGAAGAAAGGCCAGCTCATAGCAGAGCTCGACAAGACCAATCTTATTGCCCGTCTGAAGTCGGCTCAGGCTCAGCTGGCAAGCTCAAAGAGCGAGTACGAATATCAGAAGGTGAACCTCAACCGCATGAAGGAACTGCACGACAAGCAGTTCGTTTCCGACGATGAATTTGAGTCAGCACGGCTTACCTTCGACAAGGCAGAAGCTAACTATCGGGCTCAGCAGCTCTCGTTGGATGAAGCTCAAACTAACCTCGGCTATGCTTCAATCTATTCACCTATCGATGGTGTAATTCTCTCACGTGAGGTGGAGGAAGGCCAGACAGTGGCTGCTGCCATGACCACGCCAACCCTCTTCACCATAGCACAAGACCTCACAGACATGCGTGTCATTGCAGATGTCGATGAAGCAGATATCGGTGGCGTGAAGGCAGGCCAACGCGTGATCTTTACGGTCGATGCCTATCCTAATGATGAGTTCGAAGGCAACGTCACTCAGGTGCGCCAGCAAGCCACCACCACCAGCAACGTCGTAACTTATCAGGTAGTTATCTCAGCTCCTAACCCGGATCTCAAGCTCATGCCAGGACTTACTGCCAGCGTAAGCATCTATACGCTCGAACTCAAGGATGCGCTGTGTGTAAGTGCCAAGGCGCTTCGCTTCCAGCCAAAGGAAGGTGCGCTGATGCCTGGTGACCGTATCATGGACAATGATGCTCGCACCAAGCTATGGGTACGCGATGACAATGTGCTCCGTGCCGTAAGCGTGCAGACAGGTGTCAGCAATGGTGTAGTCACAGAGATCAAGGGCGGCATAGAAGAAGGCACAGAGATCATCTGCGATATAGAAGCCATGCGGACAGGAGGGCCAGAGATGCCTCAGCAACAAAACAATCCATTCATGCCAGGCCCTCCTGGTCAGAAGAAAACGAAGTAATATTCAACGACAAACAATAAACTATTATATAATGGAAAAGAAAGTAGTCATCGAACTGCAGGACGTACGTCGCGACTTTCAAGTAGGCGAAGAGTTGGTACATGCGTTGCGTGGTGTCTCTTTCAAAATCTACGAGGGGGAGTTCGTGACCATCCAGGGCACGTCTGGTTCGGGCAAATCCACGTTGCTCAATCAGCTCGGCTGTCTCGATACGCCCACTTCGGGCGAATACCTGCTGGATGGTGTCTCAGTACGCCAGATGAGCAGCAACCAGCGTGCAAAGCTTCGCAACCGCAAGATTGGCTTTGTCTTCCAGAACTACAATCTGTTGTCCAAAACCACTGCTGTTGAGAATGTTGAACTGCCGCTGATGTACAATAGCTCGGTGTCGGCCAAAGAGCGTCGCCAGCGTGCCATCAAAGCGCTGACGGACGTAGGCCTCGCTGATCGACTGGATCATAAGTCGAATCAGATGTCAGGTGGACAGATGCAGCGCGTGGCCATTGCCCGTGCTTTGGTCAATGACCCTACCATCATCCTGGCCGATGAGGCAACGGGCAACCTTGATACACGCACGTCTTTCGAGATGCTCGTTCTCTTTCAGAAGCTGCATCGTGAGGGGCATACAATCATCTTCGTAACGCACAATCCGGAAATTGCTCAATACTCATCGCGCAACATCTTCCTACGTGACGGGCAGATCAAGTCAGACACGGTCAATGAGAATATCCTCGATGCTGCTGAAGCTCTGGCGCAATTGCCGAAACCGAAGGATTAATATAACACAAACCAATCATGAACTTTATCATACTAATTGTTACGCTTGCCATCCTGATCATCCTCTACCGCCGCTATCGCGAACAGAGCCTGTTGGGTATGACTTTCAAGGTGGCAATCAAAGCGTTATCAAACAATAAGGGACGATCATTCCTCTCTATGCTGGGCATTATCATCGGTGTGGCAGCAGTGATTGTCATGATGGCCATCGGGCAGGGTTCGAAGGAGTCGGTACGTCAGAATATCTCACAGATGGGCACCAACATCATCATGATCCATCCGGGAGCCGACCGTATGGGCGGTGTGCGTCAGGATCCGTCATCAATGCAGACGTTGAAGCCCGAGGACCTGGAGTTCATTCGTAACGAGTGCAAGTTCGTGCAGCATATCTCGCCTGAGGTCACCTCCAGTGGACAGGCCATCTACGGTGCCAATAACTACAGTACATCAGTTTATGGCGAAAATCTGGATTACCTTGATATCAAGCAATGGGAGGTAGAAGATGGTGTATGCTTTACAGAGCAGGACATTCAGACGGCAGCCAAGGTGTGTATCATCGGCAAGACATTGGTCGATAACCTTTTCCCGAATGGTGAGGAGCCTGTCGGCAAGACAATCCGTTTCAAATCGATTCCGGTTCGAATCATCGGTGTACTTAAGTCAAAAGGCTATAATTCATTCGGCATGGATCAGGACAACCTGATGATCATGCCTTATACCACAGTCATGAAACGTCTGTTGGCACAGACACACTACAGCAGTATCAACTGCTCAGCACTCACCGAAGAAGTGACCGATCAGGCAATTGACGAACTTACCTCAGCGCTTCGTCAGTCGCACAAACTCAAAGACGATGCTGAAGACGACTTCACCATCCGTTCGCAGGCAGAGATGATGGAAACCATGTCTTCGACAATGGATAGTATCACCATCATCCTCGTCGTTGCTGCGGCCTTTTCGCTGCTCGTGGCAGGTATCGGCATTATGAACATCATGCTTGTATCAGTGACCGAACGAACCAAGGAGATCGGCCTTCGCATGTCGGTCGGTGCACGTGGCATAGATATTAGCATTCAGTTCCTCATCGAATCAGTACTGATAAGCGTTACCGGGGGATTGCTAGGCATCCTCACAGGTTACGGTCTTTCTTCCCTTGCTACATTGATAGGTCTTCCCACCTCAGTTCCTGGCTGGGCGGTTATTCTGAGTTTCGTGGTTTGTACCATCATTGGTATTGCATTCGGCTACATACCAGCTAAAAAAGCAGCCAGCCTCGATCCTATCGAAGCAATCCGATACGAGTA
>JAZUEP010000038.1:0-4152 GCA_045640225.1 Bacteroidales bacterium
CGCTACGAGATGCGTAGGCAGCAGCCAGAGGCAGTTCAGGTTGTGGTCGACGGCCGGATGCAGCGACCAGAAGTTCAGGAACCATACGATGCAACCTGTCAGTCCCACGAGCGTCAGCAGCAGTGTGTCGTAGCTGCGTAAAGCAATCCCCCAACTTTTGGCACTATTTGCTCCGGCACGATTCTTCCAGCCTGTCATGGCTGTCAGCAATGCTCCGGCCATCAGCAATAGGGCCAGCACCGTGCGAGGACGTATAGGATCAGGGGCCGCAATGGCTTCTGCTACATCGTTGCGTAAGGTCAGCAGCGTCTGACTGTCGGTTACAAGCGGGAGTTCAACCGTCTCGTCGCCTACCGTGACGGGTATCGTAGCGTGATCGACTGCCTTGCTGAGGTATTTGGGAAGGAATAGCTGCTCTGCGTACGCCGTAGGCTGGTCAGCACGTCCGGCTACAGCCAACGCAATGCCGAAGTTCAGCCAGTTGTCCAGTCCCGTGCATTGCTGCACCATCTCTCTGAGGCTGATGGCATTCACCCACGTCGAATCGTAACGGATCACGTTGTCGGTCGAAGCATTCAGCAAGTGATAGGGACGGGTTGAGCAGTTGTCGAAGAAGTAGCTGTAGCGGTAGGTGCGGTTCTCTGGTCGGTAATTGATCAGCAATCGCTCAGTCAGCTGCTGTGCCTGGGCCGAATCAAGACGGAGCACCTGCTCGGTCATGCCCAGGCCGCGTTCGCGATAGTCCTCCACGAAATATGCGGTCGGCAGAGCACCTAGCATATAATCGGTCTCGCCTTTGACAAAGCGATATACGAAGTGTGGCGCATTAAACGAAAACACACCGTAGTGGAACGTTACGTCCAGAGGTTCCTGCTTCAGGTCCTTGATACGCACGCCGGCATGACCGAAGCGTTCGTAGGCATCGGGACCGGCTGTACAGGTCAGCAGACTGATGCGTAGCGAATCTGAGAAGTTCAACTGCGCACGCGCGGGCGTTAAAATAAGCAGCGCAACGAGCGCTGTCAGTAAGGTATGTTTCATAGACCGCATAACAAGACACCCACGTGCATTTCTGGTGCCCATGGATGCCTCATTCTAAGTGGGGAATGGCGATTAAGGTAGGTAGGTTTTATGCCTTTGCCTTGGCGGTTGATTCCTTGCGGAATTCCTTCAGAAGGTTGATCAGCTCGAGGGCTTCCTTGCGGGCACGGAGGCCAGCAGCCTTGTTTCCTTTAACAGCCTGAGCGGTAGCATCTGCATCGAACGCAGCAGCCAGCTCGTTGATCTTCTTAACCAGTTCTTCCATAATAGTAATGTTTAATATGTTATGAGGGTTGATGTTCTTCTGTATAGGCCAAAAGCTTTCGCTGAGGCCGAATTGACGTTGCAAATGTAAGAATATTATTCGATAAATCACAAACTTTTGTTGAAAAAAAGCTATTTTCGCCTCATTTTTTGCTGTTTTTGGCCTTTTTTATACTTTTTAAGGCTTAAAACACACCCATATTGCAAAAAAAAGAGTAACTTTGCCGCGCTTTTACGTATAATAGATAGTTACGATGCATTTTGCCATTATTGCCGCTGGCGAGGGTTCACGATTGCGCGAGGAGGGCATACCTCAGCCCAAACCGTTGGTGTCCATCGAGGGACAGCCGATGATTGATCGCCTGATGGCTATCATGGTGCGTTGTGGCGCCGAGAGCATCTCGGTAATCTGCAACAGTGCCATGCCCGATGTCTGCAGTCACCTCGAACAAATGAGCCTGGGTATACCGCTGCATCTCATTGCCTCGCAGACTCCCAGCTCGATGCATAGCCTGGCCCTCCTGTCGCATCAGATTCCTGAGGGTAAGGTCATCGTAACTACGGTCGATACCATCTTCCGTGAGGACGATTTCGCCGCATACGTCGAGGCCTTCCGTAGTTCGGACGATTCGCTCTTTGCCGTTACGCCTTTTGTCGACGATGAGAAACCCCTCTGGATCTCGTTGTCGCCATCCGATGCCTCGAACTATCCGGCCATAGCAGCTTTTACCGATGTTCGTCCGGCCGACGGCAGTCCTGTGGTCAGCGGTGGTATCTATGGCTTTGATACGCATACGGCATGGCCAGTGCTTCATCGCTGCATCGGCGAAGGTCAGCATCGCATGCGCAACTTCCAGCGAGCCTTGTTGACAGCCGGTGTTACAGTCCGTGCCTGTGTCTTCGATCATATTATGGACATCGACCATGCCGCAGATGTAGACAAGGCCAATGCTTGGCTTCGAGCCTCACGACGTTTGCTGGCTGTCGGACGCGCACCCCAGCATTCGCCCAATAATGTGGCGTCGGATGCGGCCATACTCAATGCTGTAGCAACGCGTCTCAAGACCGACGGATATACCGTTGATTTTGTACCAGAAGAGGACTTGTCGGCCTTCCTGAAGGATTCGGATGGCGATTTTACATCGGTATTCCATATGGCTCGTTGTTTGCCGTCTCTGGCTCGCCTGAGTCGCTTGTCTGTGCCGGTTGTCAACTGTGCTGATCGCGTTATGTCCGTGGCTCATAGCCGCGAGTATACGCTTTCGTTGCTCGAGCAGGCCGGAGTCGAGGTGCCAGCCTGGTGGGCATACGATCCGGAAGACGACCGTATGTTCCAATGCGATGACGAGCTTCGCGCGTTGCTGCCTGGATGGGTGAAGGCTACGCGTGCCGATGGCGCCCTTTCTGACGATGTTCTGTGGGTACAGACGCCTCTTGAGGCCGATAGTCGAGTCATCGAACTGGCTGCACAGCAGGTGCCAGACATTATTGTCACGCGCCATGTGGAAGGTGATCTGCTCAAGGTCTATTGTGTGGTGGACGATGCTTCGTGTGCAGAGACGCAACCATGGTTCAACACCCGCTATCCGCAGGCTACAGGCTACAGTAAGTTTGGTGCGGCCGAACAGCACAACACACCGTTGCGTCGCATTCCGTTCCGTCTGACCGATCTTTCGGCTCTCGTACTTACCATCGCCCGCACTTTAGGACTGCAGGTCTTTGGCTTCGATGCTATTGTTCGTCCTGATGGTTCGCTGGTGGTAATCGACGTCAACGACTGGCCCAGCTTCTCGTCCTGTGTCGATGAGGCAGCCGAGGAAATTGCAAAACTTGTAATTCGTAAACTGTAATTCGAAATTTGTGACTCTACAAGATAAGGAACAATACCGGGCTTCGCTCAAGCACCCCGATGTCGAGGAGACCATCGACCTCTGGTTCTATCGTCCCGTCGGCTTCCGGCTGGCCATGCTGGGCCGTCACTTTGGATGGACGCCCAACCATATTACCGTGGCCAGCATCTTTCTGGGCATTGGCTGTGGTTTGCTGTGCTATCCGGCCGACGTTTGGCTCAACCTGCTGGGCATCGTGCTGCTGGTGATGGCCGACATCTGCGATTCTGCCGACGGACAGCTGGCACGTCTCACCTCGCAGTACAGCCAGCTGGGACGCATCCTCGATGGTGCAGCAGGCGACTTCTGGTTCGTATCCATTTACGTTTGCCTCGCGCTTCGTCTAACGCCCGAATGGGGTATCTGGTGTTGGGTTCTTGCCATTGCTGCCGGAGCCTGTCACTCACAGCAGTCGGCGATGGCCGATCTCTACCGTCAGGTACATCTGCTCTGTGTCAAGGGACGTAGCGGCTCCGAACTCGAAAGCGCTGCCGATGTCTCGGAACAATATGCAGCACTACGTTTTGCCGACAATCCGGTACAGAAGGTCTTCCTCTGGTTCTACCGCAACTATACTCGTGGACAGGAACGCCTGTCGCCGCAGCTCCAGCTGTTGCGTCGCCAGCGTGGTTCGCAGGGTAGTTTGCTGCCTGAGCCTTGGGCCCTCGACATCAGCCGTCGTCTGATGCCTATCGCCAACGCGTTGACCTTCAATTGTCGTGCCATCACGCTCTTTGTTTCGCTGATGCTGGGTCTTCCGTGGCTCTATTGGGTGGCCGAGCTCACAGTGTTCAATGCCTTGTGTATCTACATGGTTCTGAAGCATGAGTCAGTCTGCCGTCGCCTCTGCCGATCATAAGCCTCGCTGGAAGGTCGTCGTCTCGACCGTTGCAGGGGTGCTCTGCTTCGCCCTGTTGGTCTGGATGGTATGGCAGGCTGGTCCCCTCCAGCTGTGGCA
>JAZUEP010000039.1:0-10200 GCA_045640225.1 Bacteroidales bacterium
GTGTAACGCTTGAGGAATGGGTTGTACTTCTTCAGCTCAAGACGCTCGGTTGTGTTCTTGCGGTTCTTGGTGGTGATGTAACGAGACATTCCAGGAACGCCGCTATTCTTCTGCTCGGTGCACTCGAGGATTACCTGTACACGGTTACCCTTAACTTTCTTTGCCATAACTTTATTCTTGTAGCTTAAGATTATTCAACAACATAACCTGCATCCTTCAGGGCTGCAGAAATACCCTTCTTGTTGATGGTACGGATACCAGCAGCAGAAACCTTGAGCCATACATAATCATCGAGCTCAGGAACATAGAACTTCTTAACCTGAAGGTTAACATTGAAGAGACGCTTTGTGCGGCGCTTAGAGTGTGAAACGTTATTTCCACGACCTGCCACCTTACCAGTGATCTGACAAACTTTAGACATTGTTGTTAGTTTTTTAGTTTTTTGTAAATTTAATTTCCAACCGCCGAAAGGCGGATGGAAGCCACCTTTGCAAAAATCGGACTGGTTAATGGAAACCCTGACAGTCGGGCGGTCCGATTTTAATCTTGGTTGTTACCTCACTCTACTAAAGTAGAGCTTGGAAGTTAAAATCGTTGTGGTTTGAGTTTCACCCCTCAAAACACGGCTGCAAAGATACTACTTTTCGCGCGTGTAAGCAAATCGAGGTATGACTTTTTTCGTTTTTATGCCAGAATTTCGAGCAAAAGCTGTAAAGCGGCATCTGCGCTTTGCAAAATAACAGCCTCGCGATCGCCTTCGAAGTGATAGATTCGGCTAATAACTCGGGCTGCGGAAGGTGTTTCGACCCCTACTGCATCCGTGGCGGCCGAAGCGACAGAAAGCGGACGCAGATCACGAATCATGGCGGCGATACAGACCGTACCGACAGGCTTACCTGGCTCGGCTCCACCAGGACCGGCAATGCCCGTTGTGGCCACGGCACAATCGCTCCGAAGCAGACGCGAAACGCCAAGCGCCATCTGCCGAGCCGTACTCTGGCTGACAACGCCTTCGCTGACGTCGACGCCCAGCACCTCTTCCTTGACACTGACGGCATAACTGGTGACCGAACCTTTGAAATAGGCCGACGAACCTGCAATCTGGGCTATCATCGAGGCGATGGTACCTCCGGTCAGAGATTCGGCGCACGATACGGTAAGGCCACGCTCCTTGAGCCGCTGGCCGAGCTGGAGGCCAAGCGTGGAGAATTGGCGAGGCTGTGAAGTAGTTTGTGACATAGTTGAAACTTTTTGGCTGCAAAGATAGGCAATAATTTCGAGACAAGCAAGTTTTCTGACGAAAAAGAAGGCGAAACCGTAACAGAAACCGCAATATAATTATTTAAAATGTATAGAAGTAGTAAAAAAAGGAGGCAATGTTTGGTGGTTTGGTAAAAAATGGCTAAATTTGCGGCCGAAACAAACGCACACACATCCGTGCATGATCCTGATCGGGCTCAACAGAACGAGCCCATCGTAACACAAAACAAAAAACGAACACAGATAGATGAATTTAAAACTCTTTTTCTCAATCGCGGCATGCTCACTGCTGATGGCAGGAGCACAACTGTCGGCCCAAAACAACAATAGTAATATACCGGCAGAATATGCTACGAAGATTCAGGCAGAGCAGCAGCTGACCAATCTGCCTACCGTCTACCTGACGGTGCCTGATGCCATCGGTCAGGACATCAATAGCGTGCTGACCAAGACGGGCACCGTGGCCGAATACCACAAGGCTACGATCAAGGTAGTGGACAAGACCGGGCAGCTGTCAGAGTTTACCGACGACAAGCTCGAGATAAAGGTGCGCGGCAATTCGACTGCCGCGGACAGCAAGAAACCCTACCGCCTGAAGTTCGGCAAGGACAAGAAGGATGCCGAAGGCAACGTCATCGAGACGCACAAGCACGACATGCTGGGCCAAGGCTACAGCAAGCGCAACTGGACACTGCTGACCAACCACAAGGACGGTTCGCTGCTGCGAAATGCGCTGACCTACCACGTGGGACAGGCCGTAGGCATGGATTTCTGCCCAGGCTATCGGTTTGTGGACCTGGTGATCAACGGCGAGTATCGTGGCAACTACATGCTGTCTGATCATTGCGAGGTGGGCAAGCACCGCATCGATGTTGACGAAGAGACCGGCTGGTTCATCGAGGCTGCACGTGGCGACATGGTTGAGGAACCGTTGGTCGAAGCTGCGGGCCTGAGAATGTCGATCAAGAACCCAGAACCCGCCGACGAGGCAGCTACCGACGCTTTGAAGGCCGAGGTAAAAGACTACTTCAATCGCCTGAACCGCTATTGGGGCATCTATTCTACACCATGCAGCGACGAGGAATTCCAGAATCCAAAGACGGGATGGCGTGCCTACATCGACGAGGAGTCGCTGGCCAAGTTCTACATCGGCATCAACCTGACCGACGACTACGACGGTTTCATGACCGTGAAGATGTATCGCGAGGCCGACGGCAAACTACAGTTCGGTCCGCTGTGGGACAAGGATCTGGCCTACGGCAACTGGGATAATCATGGCAAGCTGTGCGAGGAATATCAGACAGGCTACACCTTCTGCGACCACATGGCACGCATGATGACCGACCCCTACTTTGTGCGAACCGTTCACGACAAGCTACACGAGATTGTGGACGGCGGCTTCGTAGCCCAGATGCAGGCCAAGGTAACAGAACTGTGCCAGATGCTGACCGAATCGCAAGCGCTGAACCAGAAGCTCTGGTGGACGGCTGCGGACTACCCGGCCAAGACTAAGGAACTCTCGGACTATGTGGCCGAGCACACCGCCTACGTGGTAAGCGAGATTGACGCAATGTACAAGGCAATGGGCTGCGCCACGCTGCCAGAACAGCAGGTCGGTGGTGAAGGCGGAAGCGGCGAAGACGGAAGCGACGAAGAGAGCGGTTCTACTGGCCCGTACGAGGCCTCACTGAGAGAATGGAGCAACACGCCGATACCAGCATCTGCCTTCAACAAGAAGGCTACGGCTGCCGAGATTAAGGTGGTGGGAGCATCATTCATTCGCCTGCTGAACAGTAATAATGAAAACGATATTATCAAGGAATTCAGCTACAACGGAGCCAATATGGCAGGCGTGACCTTCGACATCGACGGCGAGGTATTGGCCAAAGGCAAGGCAGGAGGACTGTACATCCGCGTGGGCGGCGGTACGGAAATCAGCATGACCATCACCTGCACCGTACCCGAGGAAGGCGATAGCGAAGAAGGCGGAGAAGGCGAAGGCGGCCACACGCACAGCTACGACAGCGAGACCTTCGTACAGGTCGAAGATGGCACCTATCGTCATGTCTGCACCGAATGCGGCGAGGCCGAGACGGAGGGCGAAGTGTACTACCGCTTCGACGTATACGCCGAGAGCAAGACCGCCGAGACGACTTACACCACCGACGCTGCATGGGCCAGCAAGCAGGACGTGAGCCAGAAGCCTAACACCCTGTTCGTGACCGACGCAGCAGGCATCGAGGGCCGCAACGTGGTGAGCGCAGGCATCTGCCAGGAGCTGGTAATCACCGACGGACATCCGTTCTTCAACAAGGCATTGAAGTTCCAGGCCGTAAAGGCAACCTATACACGCACGTTGGACGCCGCAACCGAATGGGGCACAGTATGTCTGCCTTTCAAGGTGATGAGCGACGACCAGGTCATCTACTACGAGCTGACGGACGTGAGTGGTGAAGGCGAAGAGCACACAATGACGTTCGGACCCGCAACCAGCACCGGCGGTGGCACGCCATTAGCCTTCCGTAAGGTGAACAGCGCTTCGACCGAGGTTACGATGACTGGCGCTGCCCAAGAAAGCGGCTACATCACCGTAAAGACCACCGACGGCATGGAGAAGAACCTGAGCAAGAAGGTGCCTGAGGGCTGGAACTTCTATGGCAACCTCCAGAAGCCACAGGAACTGAGTGCCGAGACTAATCCGGAGATGTACTACATAGCCAACAACAAGTTCTGGCATGCTACAGGCACATTGACCATCAATCCGTTCCGTGCCTACTTCTCCGGTCCGACGGAAGTACGAGCAGCACGTTTCCGCATCGAAACAGAGGACGTGATGGGTATCGAAGAGGTAAGCGAACACGCCACCACGAACGCCACTACCCTGCTTTACGACCTGGGCGGCCGACGTGTGACCGATAAAACGGCGAAAGTTGAATTATTATTAATAACCCCCAAAACAAAATGACTATGAAGAAATGGATCATGATGATGCTGATGGGCCTCTGCCTGATGGGCGGAACTTCGTATGCCCAGACCATGCGTAACAGTTCGGGCAACAGCATCGGCAAAGTAGAGAGCGACGGCACCATCCGCAACGCTTCGGGCAATCGCACGGGCAAGATCGAGAAAGATGGAACGATCCGTAACAGCTCGGGCAACCGCGTGGGCAAAATTGAGAGCGACGGCACCGTGCGCAACGGCTCGGGTAACCGCGTAGGCAAGGTAGAGAGCGACGGCACGGTTCGCAACAGCTCGGGCAACCGCATGGGCAAGGTTGAGAGCGACGGCACCATCCGCGACGACCGCGGCAACAGCATCGGCAAGGCTCAGGGCATAGACAAGAAGCTGGCCGGCGTAATCTTCCTGATGGACGTGCTGAAATAACTCCCCCTCTCCCCTCTCTCTATTCCGTAATTACTGAAGTTTCGCAAATACGAAACAAGGGATACAGGGGCTATAATGGATACAAGGGATACAAGGGACGATACTCTTGCCTGCCAGAAAATAGATCAAAGTTTTTTTCGACGAGCATAACATTCGTCACTTGTATCCCCTGTATCCCTTGAATCTCTTGAATCACTTCATAGGACGACAGTATCGGTTGTCACAGAATTTCGGACACACATGGGTATTGTCCTAAAATCCTAAAATCCTAATATCCTTTCAACTGAAGCTTGCGAAAGCTGAGTAACGTTGAAATCGTCCTGATCAGAACTCCGTTACGTTTCCGCTGCCCGATGGAGTGCTTCCGCCGTTGCCCGAACCACTTCCGCTGCCCGTATTGGTGTTCCCACCGTTGCCGGAAGGGGTTCCGCCGCCCGTATGGGTGCCTCCGTCATTGCCCGAAGGAGTTTCGCCGTCCGCTGATGGCGCATCGTCGTTGCCCGAAGCACCTTCGTCGTCGGTAACCTCGTTGCCGCGATTCTTGCGCGCCAGATAACGGCTGCGAACCTCGTTGAGCAAAACATTGAGCTGCTTCACGAACTGCTGACAAGCTTCCGTCTTCTCCGCGTTGGCCTCGACGGTCGAGTTGGCCAGATATTGAAGCGTGAAGACGATGTTCTGGTACAGGTCGGTCAGTTCGGCGCGCAGGCGAGCGGTCTTCTCGGTCTCGTCAGCGGCTCGCTGATTCACGCGCTCCTGGTATGCAGCCACGAATGCGTTATTGGCTTGCTCGAGGCGGGTGATGTCGCCCTCGATGCCCAAAACCTCAGTCTCGTCGTCGTCGAGGCACGAGTGGAGGTCGTACAGGAAACCTTGCAAAACGGCCGTCTTCTCCTGCATCGGCATCTGGGCCACACGCGTGCCGTACTTACCCAGCAGGTCGTTGTTCACGCGGTCAGTGAGCTTCAGCAGCGACGAGCCCTCCTCGGCCATGTTCACCACGCCCAGCTTGTGGCGCAGGCGGCGGTAGATGACGCTACGCTTCGTGTCGGCCGCCTTCATCTCGAGGGTCAGCGTGCTCGAAGCCGCGGTGTACACCTGGTCCACCAGCTTGCGCATGCTGTCGTTGAACGCTGTGTTGACTGCCTCCTCGATGCCGATGGCTGCCGAGGTGGTCGACGCAATCTGCTTCTGCAGGTTCAGCATGAAGCCACAGAACTCCTGATTGTTGAGTTGCGAAATCGCAAATTTGTTTACAGTAAATACCATAGTTTGAATAGAAAAAAAGGGTTAGGTTAATATTTGAAAATCTCCGTTAGTCCGATGATCCCACCATCCGGGCAGCTCCGCGGTCAGCCACCTTTCCGATTCTTCATCCGACTATGCAAAGATACGCATTTTTCTTCGTATTTCCAAATATTTCGACCATTATTTCATTCAGCAACAATATTTTACCGCATATTTTCGCAGATTGTCACCCTTAGGTTACAAGAGTTAATTCCGGGGGATTATCCGTCGCTTTTTGCGCCTTTTTCAGCAGGTAGAAGTCGCTGTAATCCTTGCATCCGTCGGGCAAATCATAGAGCTGCAGGGTGGGCAGAATCTCCTTCAGCTGTGCTGCCAGACGGCGTCCTGGCTCGTCCTGATCGGGCGCCATCTTCCACCGGATTGACAACTCGTTGCCGACCCTGACGAGCAGCTCCTTATCCTTGGGCGACAGCAGCGTAGCCGATGGAATGGCCAGCGCCTTATGACCATCCGAGAGCATAGCCCAGCAATCCGAGCATCCTTCCGTGATGTATAGCTCCTCGCCCGGGCGCAGCATCTTCAGTACCGGCAGGTTGTAGATCGAGCAGCGGCTGCCGTACGGAAAGCGGAAGCGAGGAAGACCCTCTAAATCTCCCTTAAAGGGAGACTTTTCGCCTGGCTGGTCTCCTCCCTTTAAGGGAGGTCGGGAGGGTCCCAAATTCCGATTCTGCACCCCGATCAGCTTGCCCTCCACGTCGTAGTAGGGAGTCTGCAGCCAGCTCACTCCGTTGCGGTCATGCCACGAGGTGATGCGGCACCATCTGACGACGCGGGGGTCGAGCCTACGCTGCACGTAGAGGAAATGGCTAGCATCGGGCGACAACCATGGGCGGACAAAGAACCGCTCATAACGCGACGGGTCAAAAGTCGAAGCGGCAGGCTTCTGGCGACTTCCAGTCCCCTCCCTCTGGGGGAGGGTTAGGGAGAGGCTCCCATTGGCCAGCCATTCTGCTGCCTCCTTGAAGGACTTGTTAAGCACGGACATCGTCAGGTCGATAGCATTACCGCCTGCGCCGCACGACCAGCACTTCCAGCGTGTACCCGATTTCGATACACTTGCGCTCGGCGTATGGTCGTCATGGGCCGGGCAGCAGAAGCGTCGGTGTCGGATCGTGATACCGAGTCGCTCTGCGACCCCCTCAATCGAGAGGTCGCGGAGCTTTTGTAGTTCTTGATCGTCAATCATTTGCGGTTGCGATTAAAGTAGTCCTTGGTCTTGCTGTACATACCCGTCTGAGCCGATTGCTCGATGAACTTGCGATGCACCCATTGGCGCAGCTGATCCTTGGCATTGGCCGACTTGCCCATGCTGGTGCGAAGGGCTTCGAGCTGAGTCTCGGAGAAGGAATCGGGCAAGAGGTCGAGCATGTTCTGAGGCGTGTTCTTCTCCGAATCGACAGTTGCGGCACCATCATCCTTCAGCATGTCGCCAAACAGCTGCATCTTCGACCATAGGTCGTGGTATACCAGCCATTCTACCATCTCGCCGATGGCGCGAGTCCATGTCATATCGTTCATGATCCAGAGCAGGCAGCCGCACTTCCATGCATAGACGATCGAGCGCTTGGCGATGTCCCACAGATTGTCGTCGTCCGTCAGGTCGGCCAGTTTGGCCATCTCATCGGCCAGCTGGTCGGCCAGCTTGTTCAGCTGAGGTACCTTGAACTGACCCTTGCACTCCTTGAGTCGGCCCAGATAGACGTCGAGCTTCTCGAGGAAGGCGCCATCGAACGAGCCCAGACGAGGAATCTTGCCGCTACGGCCCTCGCGTGGCTTATAGGAGAAGTTGATGCGACCGAGCGTTCCGTTGAACAGCTCGTAGCGATAGAACTTGCGGGCAGCAATCGGGGTCGAGGCAAAGTTGATGCAGACACGGAGCACAGGGTTGCAGGTTATGCCGTCGCTGGTAGCTCTAAGCGCTCCGTCATCCTGAGCATCATAAATTTTGCGCATCACCAGGCTGATACGCTTATGGCCGCCGCACATGTTGTCGGCCATCTCAATCTCCGATATCTCGTAGTACTGCGTTCTGTTACCTGCCAGTTCACAAGCCCTTGCGTTGAGCTTGAAGGCCGGATTGGTAACGTCGCTCGGAGGCCAGAAGAGGCAGATGTCGTTGTGCTTACGTTCCTCACCTTCGTTCTTGCCCTTCTTCTTGCCCTTGGCCTGGCCTTCCTGCTGCTGTGCTTCGACCTTAGCGAGCTCCTTCTGGTCATGCTCCTTCAGGTCGCGATTGATGGCCTTCACACATAGGTCCATCTGGCCCTTGCCTATGCCTGTCACGCCACACAGGTGGCTCATCTGGCCGCATAGCTCGAGGAAAGCATTGCTTGAGTACTGAAAAGTAGTGTTGCTGACGTGTGCGGCCAGAGGAGGGAAAAGTGTAGGAACAACGGCCTGACGCATATCGGGCGACACCTGGCTGGTGATCAATCTGATCACTTCGAGGCCTTTTCCGAGGTTTGGCATCTTAGGAGCCGTGGCTTTTGTAATATCGTATTTCATTGTTTCTTAAGATTTTAGCAGTTCTGCACTAATAGACAAGCGTGACGTGACAGCGTGACGAGGGGGTGTTCCCTTTTTTCCGAATCTCTTCTTTCCTATATATAATATACTAATTATTAGATAGTTATATATAGAGGCGGATGTAATTTCCGAAAAAGAAAACACCCCATGTCACGCTGTCACGTCACGGCAAGCTGGTTTAGGTTCTCGCCTTCGATGACTTTTTCACTACAAGGCCAGTCAGCGAGAGGATCTCCTGTGCTGCCTCGATGCAGAAGTTCTTCCAAGTGTAGTGCTCGGTCAACACTGGGTAACGGAAGGTCAGAAAGAACGTTCCGTCATCCTTGCGATGCAGATTGACGCAATTGCCTGGAATGACGATCGGGTTACGCTTCTCACGTGTACCTTTCTTCTCCGGGGCTACGGGCGTGACAGGCGCAGAGGCATCAGTAGTTCCTGACGAAGGAGCATACTTAGGCTCTGGCACAACGGCTTCAGGAGCATCTGCCTCATGAGCATCCTCGATGAAGGTGTAGTGATACTCCTCATCGCGTACGATAGCGCCCTGCATACAATCGCCAATACTTAAGCGACCAGGTGTGCGAGTGAGTAGCTTCAGTACAACATCCAACTCGGTGTTGGGGAAGATGTTGTTGAAAAGTAAATTACGTTGGATTATCTCGTCGATAATCTCCTTGATGTGGCGTGGAGCGTTCGAATTGCCTGAACCTGCCACTGGTTTTTGTTGAATTGTGGTTGGCATTTTTTTATAAAATAAAAAAAGCCTCTTTGGTACAGCAGCCTTCGAAGAGGTTCCCAGCTGCTTTTCTATAGTACCATCATTCCCTGCAGAGCGATTCGCGACTCGCACGGCAGGTAGGGCCATTCTGACGCGGCCCTCGTCATCGACTCATCTGGTCACCTCTCTCCTCGTGTCCTCATCGACCCATGCAAGGAGCAGCAGGCCGAGCGTCAGGACGATCACCACTGGGGTGAGCAGGAGTCGGGTTGCACATGATTTCATACGTTCAATAGATATTGGCTCGAATTAAATCAATGCCACACATGCCGATGTGCCAAGAGCTGCGGCAAGAGCGGTAAGAATCGAAGCCAAGAGGTTGATAACCCAGCGAAGGGTCTCTTTGTTCTTCTCTGTCATAGGAGTAAAAGGGTTAAGGTTGAAAAATTAGTTAGGTTAATAATGCAAGCATGGCTGCATTATCAGAAGGATTTGAGCCGAGCCCGAAAGGCAAAGACTAAACGCGGGGGAACGAATATCTATCATTTTGCGTAAATAACGTGCAACTACCCCCAAATGAAATTGTGCATTGGTTCGGATGCGTGGTGCAAAGGTAGGGAAATTGATTGTAAAATAAGAAAGAAACGAACAGAAAAAAGCGACCTTCAGCATAGTCGCTGAAAGTCGCTATATGGCTCAAACATCTTATTTTACAACAAGTTATAAGATATCGCTAAATATTAGTAAAAAAATCGCGAATAGAATCTGATTCATTGCTATCGACGTGCTTATTCTTGGTTAAATTTATAGGTTCCCCCTTGCAATTAACGAACACTTTAGGCACGATTTTCTCAAGTCTTTTCGGCGCATCTGCAAAACCCTGTGTTTAGCCCCAAATGGTAAAGAGCCGATATAGAAAGAATTTGACATCGACTACACCATGAAGTTGAGCTCGGAAAGCTTTGATTTTGGAGTTGAGTGATTCTGCCGAAGCATTAGTCTCA
>JAZUEP010000040.1:0-20060 GCA_045640225.1 Bacteroidales bacterium
AACATGTTCCAGCCAGTCTGGAAGGGCTATGCTCCTGACGAGCTGCACGTAGGCTACGTCACCAACGGCGTACACCACCCATCATGGGCAGCTTCAGAGTGGAAGGCATTCTACACCAAGCTCTTCGGTGAGGGTTACTACGCTAACCAGACCAGCGAGGAGATGTGGAAGAAGATCTACGAGGCTGACGACGAGGAGATCTGGAAGATCCGCAAGGGCCTTAAGGCTAAACTCTTCGCCTTCATCAAGGAGGAGGTTGCCAACAACCTGCGCAAGAAGCAGGAGAATCCTGCCAAGATCCTTCAGGCTGTCAACGCTCTCAACCCAGAGGCACTGACCATCGGCTTCGCTCGTCGCTTCGCTACCTACAAGCGTGCGCACCTGCTGTTCACCGACCTTGAGCGTCTCAAGAAGATCGTCAACAATCCTGAGCGTCCAGTACAGTTCATCTTCGCCGGCAAGGCTCACCCTGCTGACGGCGGTGGCCAGGGCCTCATCCGTCGCATCGTCGAGATCTCGCGCATGCCAGAGTTCCTCGGCAAGGTTATCTTCGTCGAGAACTACGACATGGACGTTGCCAAGCGTCTCGTCTCAGGTGTAGATATCTGGATGAACACTCCTACCCGTCCACTTGAGGCATCAGGTACTTCTGGCGAGAAGGCTATCCAGAACGGTGTCCTCAACCTGTCAGTCCTCGACGGCTGGTGGTACGAGGGTTACAAGGAGGGCGCAGGCTGGGCTCTTACCGACAAGCGCACCTTCCAGAATCAGGCTCTGCAGGATCAGCTCGACGCTGAGACCATCTACACCATGCTCGAGACTGAGATCGTTCCTATGTACTTCACCAAGAACCGCAAGGGCTACTCAGTAGAGTGGGTTAAGGCTATCAAGGACTGCCTCGCCAAGATCACTCCTAACTTCACCATGAAGCGTCAGCTCGACGACTACTACGATCGCTTCTACACCAAGGAGGGCGCTCGTGCCAAGAAGCTTGCTGCCAACAACTACGCTATGGCCAAGGAGATCGCTGCTTGGAAGGAGAAGGTTGCCGAGAACTGGGATAGCGTAGAGCTCAAGGAGATCAAGCTCCCAGTTTCAGAGCTCAACGACTCAGCTGTAGGCGACGAATATGTTGGCTCGGTAGTTGTCGACGGCAAGGCTATTGCCGACGACCTGGGCATCGACCTCGTTGTCACCAAGTCAGGCGACGGTACCAACCACATCTATCGCACTGTCGAGATGGAGGTTGTTAAGCGCGAGGGCACACTTGTAACCTTCCAGACCAACTATCACGTTAAGTATAGTGGTGCTTACAAGTATGGCTTCCGTATGTATCCAAAGAACGCCAACCTGCCTCACCGCATGGACTTCGCTTACACCAAGTGGCTGTAATCCGAATCCTCAAGAGAATATCACAGCAACGCCTGGGCCATCTGGCTCAGGCGTTGTGCTTTTATTGAAGACGAGACAAAGGATCAATGAAAGTATCGCTATACTTTCCGTTATTCAGAGCATCTGGAAAAGCAAGGAAGAGAGCACTCTATTTACAGGCACAAAAAAAAGAAGGCCATCTCACGACGTCCTTCTTCCGTTAACCTTAAATCTAATACCATGAAAAACACGGTGCAAAGATAGAGGTTTTATTTGGATTATGCAAATTTTTCGGTCTTTTTTTTCGTAGAATATATCTTTTTTAACATATTGCACATTTTACAGCCACATATAGATATATTTTTTCACACCAGAAGGTAATTTGTGAACACTTTTTAACACCAAATTCAAGCTTCACACATCTCGGAAAAGCTTTTGGTTCGAAGTTTACAGAATTACAGCCTCACGATGAACACCATCGACCTTAATGGTCAGCGGCTGTGGCAGACGCACGTGTCGGACGTGCTCGGTCTCAGCGATTGCAGGCAGGGCGTTAAGCCGCGCCTCATTGTAAACGCCATCGCCACGGAAGGCATTGATCGTAAGATACGAAACGCCGAGCGACGTCAGATTCTGGAAGAAGTGCGTTCCCTGCGACGGATCGACCTGGAACGAGTCAAGTCCGGCCTCCACAATCACGCGAGCGGCCGAAATATGTGGCCACTTCACCGGAATGCCCAGCCATGGGTCGCTACTACCCCATCGGCCTGGTCCGATATAGACGCAATGACGGTCTTCGTCGAGCAGCGAGCGGTTGATGCGCTCAATCTCTTCGGCAATCTGCTGATTATTGCCGGCATTGTATATGATCTTTAGAGCGGCTGAACCAGAAGCTGCAGAACTGCTCGAAGCTGGCTGCTGACCATCTTCGGCCGTCGGGAGGCTGGTTTCTATCGTCTTGACATACACGATGTCCTCAACGTCGGTAATAATACCATGTCCGATGGCTGAATGGCTGCGCAACAGACAATCGCTGTCCGGGATCTCGGTCAGATCCTCATCCAGCTTCATGTTGTTGTCCACCATCGGACGGATCTGCAGCAGATAGAACTTACCGGTCTCGCCCTCGCGCAAATCGACCGCGAACTCAATCTCCACTGGCCTACGCATCTCCTCCTGGCCATAGCGAAGCACCTTCTGCATCAGTTCAGGCAGCGGGAAGAGTCCGTTCTGCAGCACACCCGCAAAGCTGATCAGCTTACGGTTGCGGCCTTCGTAATATCCGTCGTAGATACAATTGTCTACCGGATCGAAGGTCGAGCAGATAGGCGGCAGCGTGCCATCGGCCTCAGCATGACGCACCGGCCACTTGCGCAAGTTGAACCCATCGTCGGGCGAGAACTGATCGTGCGACAACTGACCCAGCTGATCGTCGCTGGGCAGCTCGAGGGCCAGGAAAGCCGTCTGCGTATCGCGAAGCGCAATCTCCATCTCGCTCATCTGCAGCACCTGTGTAGGGTGTGCCGGGCAGACACGAAGTGATGTACCACCGTCGACGATGTATTTGCCCAAGCCGAATGCCAGCGAAACGGTTCCTTCGTCGGCCTGCTCGTCGCCAATCGGGTAGTAATTGATCGATCGCGCCACACCCGAGATGTGCGGATAGAAGCGCTGCCCATGGGCCTGGCCTACCACTTCCTGCAGGATTACGGCCATCTTTTCCTGGTCGATCACATTCTTCGTTGCCGTCATATAGTCCTTCGACCCACGATAGAACACCGAAGCATAGACGGCCTTGACAGCATCGGACAGCATACCCAAGCGCTTGTATTTGTCCGAAACGTACGGAATCATATACGTCGAATAAATACCGGCAAATGGCTGGTAGTGCGAATCCTCGAGCAACGATGACGAGCGGGCGGCAATCGGCCCACGCACCACATCCATGAAGGCCTCAAGATCGGCCAGCAGATGCTGTGGCAGATGGCCATGCATGAAGGCATCGAAGATTTCGCGATCCGAGGCGTCGCTCAGGGCTATCGGATAGAGGCGGTTCTGATCCATAAACTCGTCGAAGACGTCTGTACACAGCACGACCGTCTTCGGAATTCCCACCTGTGCCTGCTGTGGCAGCTCCAGTTCGGCCGACAGATCGTCAGCCTTACGAGCCGGATGCTTCGACAGGAAACGCTCGGTACGGCATTCCTGCAGGTCGGGATGACGACCCATGATATGATCCAGGAAAGCCAGGCCACGGCCTTTGCCGCCCAACGAGCCGTCGCCGATGCGCGCAAAGTTGGAATACTGGTCGAAGCGGCCACGCTGGAAGACGGCCACAACGCCCTGGTTCTTCATGCGACGATAAGCCACGATGGCGTCGAAAATCACCTGACGATGAGCCTCGACGTTCTGCAGCGAGTCCCAGGTGACGTGCTTCAGGAAGTCCGAGATTGGGAACATAGCCCTGGATCCCAGCCAACGCGACACATTGTTACGCTTCACGTGGTAGAGCAACGAATCCTCGGGGATGGTCAGGATATTGTCCTGCAGGTCCTTCAGATTGTGGACATGCAGCTGGCTGGCAAACTCAGGCATGTCGGGGAACGAAGGATCGGGAATCGTGAAGATCAGGTCGCCAAAGCCGAAGCACGAATGCACCATATCGCGCAAGTCGACATCCATCTTCTTCGAGTTCTTGTCGATGAAGTGGTAACCCTTGTCGTCGGCCTCCTCGCGGTTTTCGCTCTCGGCACTCTCCATAATCAGCGGCATGTAAGGATCTTCCTTACGGATGGCATCGAGCAACATGAAGCCAGCGCGTGCCTCCTTCTCCTCCTCTTCTGGATTAGCACCCTTGATAGGTGTCATAGGATAACGGCAGTCCGAAATTATACCCAAAGTATTCTCCCTGTAACGTTCGTACAGCTCCCACGCCTCCTGATAGTTGCGCGCCAGCACGATCTTCGGACGGCCGCGCATTCGCAATGTCTCGAGCGTGGCATTCAGGGCCTCGGTGGCGAACTCGAGGCTCTGCTGAAGCACGAACTTGTAGAGATTCGGCAGGATGGATGAATAGAATCGGATGTTGTCCTCGACCAGCAGGATCATGCGCACACCGGCCGTCACATCGTGTTCGAGGTTCATCTTATCCTCGAGCAGTTTGATGATGGTAACCAGCAGGTCGGTATTGCCCAGCCAGCAGAAGACGTATTCGAAGATCGAAAGATCGACTTCCTGCATACGCGCCGTAATGCCGTGGCTGAAAGGCGTAAGCACTACCAGAGGCACCGATTCGTGTTCGAGCTTGATGCCTCGAGCAATCTCGAAGACGTCCTCGTCCTGCGCATTGGCCGTACGCGAAGGCATCACGATCACCAGATCGATGTCGCCACCGTCCATGTGAGCCTCGGCCTCCTCGCGCGATGATACCTGAATGAATCGCGGAGGGAAACGAAGTCCCAGACGCGTGTATTCGGCAAAAATCTTCTCGTCCACACGCCCGTCGTCTTCGAGCATGAAGGCGTCGTATGGATTGGCCACGATCAGGACGTTGCAGATGCGTCGCTGCATCAGGTCGGTGAAGTTAGTATCTTTCAGCTGTAGCATATCGGTATAATATCAGTTTACTGGGTGCAAAGATAACACATTTTGGCGGGATGTGCAAGAAAAAGACTAATCTTTTTTATTTTTGCCCGAAAAAAAACGTCCTCGATTCGCGGAAGGTCTGTCCGGAAGAAAACTGGTGGTCCTCGTTTTGAGGGTGTTCATTTTTACAAAAAAAATACTCTTCCGCGATTTGCAGAAGAGTAATCCGGAAGCAGATTGCGCTTCCTCGTTTTTATGAAGAGCATTTTTCTGGCGAAATGCACTTCCCCGTTTTGTGGAAGCTCATTCCGGAAGAAAAATGCTCTTTCTCGTTTTTATGGACGTTGTCCGGACAGCGAAATGCTTGTCCTCACTCCTTGCAACGCTGGCTATAGAAATTGTAGAAGTCGCTCCATCGATAGTAAGGCGCCTGTGTTGTCGGTACAGGGAGGGTTGCTTCCGAGCCGTTGAGCAAGCACTTGACAAGGATGTCGTCGGCCGACTTCTTGCTGCGGTAGAAGATGAATTGGAGGTTCGAAGCCTTGCAGGTCTGCCAGTTCTGGTAGATGTTCTTCACCTCGTATGGATCCTCAGGATCCTGATCGGCACCGTTGACGCCCATCAGCACGGTGAGTGGGCCCAGACACGTATCGTGACCGAAACGAAGTGAAGCCACATCCTGTCTACGGCCTTCGATGACGTCGAGCGCTCGCTGCAGGATATCCTCGAGGATAGGGATCATCTCCTTCTGAGGGCCGAATACCCACGAATACGAACCGAGGTTCGACTGCTCCCAGTTGGCCACCAGGTCTTCGTCGGTATAGAGGTTGCCCATCATGCCTTCGTGGCCGATGCTTGGCAGCGATGTGTAGAGGTTCTTGAGGTTCTCGACCATCATGAAGCCTTCACGACCGAGGCTGTCGGTACGCGTATAGAGACGGCTGAGAATGGTCTGGAAACGCGAAGGATCGAAAGGCAGACGCACGCCACTCTGCTCGTAGCGAGGCTTGACGCGAGGGAACTCGCGCCGCTGAGGGTTCTCCTTGTCGGTCGGCACAACGCCATGGAGCGTCGAACGCGAAGACTTCTCGGTGATCTCGAGGGCAGGATTGCACTGTGCCAATTCCTGACAGAAGGCCGACATACTGATAATGCAACGACCCGACAGTGACGAGATGGCTGAGATGGTACCGCCCTTGCGGAAGACCTCGGGGAAGCGGTTGTACATGGTACGCGCGATGTTCTGATGCTGATCCCAACCTACCTGAGTAAGCTCACCCCATCCGGCATTGAGTTCTGGCAAGGCTTCCTTCAGTCGCTGGTAGAAAGCTTCGCCTTCGGGGGTAAGGATCTGCTGCTCGTGAGCCGCAGAGAGCTGGTTGTCGAGATTCTTGTAAAGATCCGCACTCCAGTAATAGCGCGAGCCATGGCGGGCATAGTGGCTGATGTAGAATGGCTTGTAGCCCTTAGGCGACGGGGTGAGCGGTGTCATCACGAAGCGATAGGGATAGTCGGTGCCATAGGCCTTCTGCGGATCGGCCTTGAGCTGTGACAAAGCATCGATCTGCTGCGCATTGACACTACAGGCCAGGACGAAGGACAGGAGGGAAAGAAAAACCTTTTTCATAGATAGTATTTAAAGTAATAAGAGAACGTAAGGAAACATAATGCCCCGAATGGGGGATTCCATCCGGAGCATTATGTATTATATGTCTGACACATGACGATGCACACAGAGGCACATCGGTCGAAGCGCCGGATTAGAGAGCCTTTACAGCATCGGCGAACTTAGCGAACTCGAGGTCAGTCTTAGCCTTGGCAGCGAGAGCGCTATCCATGCTGACAGCCTTCTTGAGGTTCTCGGCTACAGCAGCAGCATTGCTGGTGCGAGCGCCAACGATAGCCTGCAGGTAGTAGGTCATAGCGTTCTTGTCAGCAACCTGGTCGAGGATCGACTTAGCAGCGCTGTAGTTCTTGTTCAGGATGTTGGCAACAGCAGCGTTGTTGCTCTTGACGTCGCCATAGTTCTTGACAGCCTCAGCGTACTGACCCTTGTTGGTGAGGAGAGTACCCATAGCCTCAGCGTACTCAGCGCAAGCTGAAGCCTTGCCAAGGAAGTTCTGAGCGCCCTGCCAATCAGCAGCGTTCATAGCAACGAGAGCCATGTTCATGTTAGCCTGAGCGTTGTTGGCGTCCTTAGCGAGGATAGCCTTCCAGAGGTTCTCAGCCTCAGCAGCCTTGCCCTGGATGTAGTAGAGGCCAGCGAGGTCGTTAGCAGCACGCTGATCAGCAGCGAACTTGCCCATAGCATACTTGTAGATAGCCTCCTTGACGTCAGCCTTGCTCATGTTAGCGAGGTAGAGGAGCTCCTCGAGGGTAAGCTCGTCCTTACCGTTAGCCCAGAGACCAGCGATCTCATCGTCGGTGTGACCGATGTTGCGAACGGTAGCGGTAACCTTAGAATAACGGAGCTGTGGCAGGATCTCGTCCTCGAGCTCCTTATAGGCAGCCGAGAGGTTGCGGATCTCCTGCTCGCGCTGAGCTGGGTCGCTGATGCGGCTGAGGACGTTGAGCACGAGCTGCTTGTCCTGGATGCTGCTAGCAGCAACGAGCTCCTTGAAGCCCTCCCAATCCTCAGCGATCTGCTCAGGAGTGATCTGGCCTTCCATCTTAGCCTTCTTGAGGAACTTCTGGAGGTAAGCAGCAGATGACTTCTCACGGCCGGCAGCGAGCTTCTCGTTGAGCTCGTACTTACCCTCAGGTGAAGCGGTGCTGACCATGTCGAGGCCCTCGAACTGGCGACGCTCCTGATCCTTGGTAGCGGTGATAGCATCCTGCATAGCCTGTACCTCAGCCTTCTTGTTGCTCTCGGTAGCGCGCAGGTTGGTGCTCTGATACTGATAGATCATGGTAGCGATGTACTTGTCGAAGGTATCCTTGACGAAGTTGTCCTTAGCATAAGCAGGGGTGTTGCCATAAGCTGAGCAGAGGCTCTCGGTAGCGATAACGCCATCAGCGATGTATACGCTAGGAAGGATTACCTCCTTGCCCTTGAGGTTACCAACGAAGTCGAGACGGAGCTTAGAGCTAGCCATATCGTCGTTGTAGAGGAATGAGCAACGGAAAGTAGCGGTACCGCCGTACTTGTAGTTGATCTCCTGGTCGTTGCCAGAAACCTTCTCGCCCTGGAAGGTTACAGGAGTGCCCTTGGTCTCACCGGCAGCGTACTCGAGTACTGGGGTGATGGTGAGGGTTGCCTTCTTGTTGAAGTACTTAACTGGATAGGTAACGGTAACAGTAGCGTTGACCTGGCCACCCTCCTCGACGAGAGGATTAGGGTTGCAAACGAAATTGTCTGCAGTGAGTGGATCGAGCTTGCCGCAAGAAGATACGACAGCGAGCATCACAGCTGCACAGACAGTCAAAAAGATTTTTTTAATCATAATTGTATAAAATTTGGAATTAGTAAGAGATGTCCACATTTTTGCGGTGCAAAGATAATAAATAATTTCGAATCCCAAACATCTTTGGGCAATTATTTTGCAAAAAAGGCCATTTTTTGCACTCAGAACGAGGTTTCAGGGGGTATCAGTTGTCTTTTCAGTGCACCTTATTGCGCGGATGATAGGTCAGAATCTCTTCGCGCAGCATCTGGCGGTCGACCTTGGTGTAGATCTCGGTGGTAGTGATCTGCTCGTGGCCGAGCATCATCTGAATGGCACGCAGGTTGGCGCCACCTTCGAGCAAATGGGTGGCGAAGGTATGACGGAAAGTGTGTGGCGAGACCTCCTTCTGGATATTGGCCTCACGGCAGTAGCGCTTGACGATGTTGAATACCATGATGCGCGACAGGCTACGGCCGAAGCGGTTGAGGAAGACGTAATCCTCAAAGCCGCGCTTGACGTCGAGTTCGTAGCGAAAACGAAAGTAAAGTTCGATCTGCTGCAAGGCACTCTCGGCAATAGGTACGATGCGTTCCTTGCGGCCCTTGCCGTACACCTGGATAAAACCTTGCTCGGGATAGATATGGCTGATACGCAGACCGGTCAGTTCGGAGACGCGCAAGCCACACGAATAGAGTGTCTCGAGGATCGCACGGTTACGCTGTCCGTCGCACGTCGACGGGTCGGCCGCTGCAATGACACGGTTCACCTCGTCGACCGTAAGGATGGTCGGCACGAGGTCGGGCAGCTTCGGCGAGTCGATGCACTCGGTGGGATCGTCGTCAATCAGACGCTCCAGACGCAGGAATTTATAATAGGAGCGCAAACCCGCAATGATGCGATGCTGCGACGTAGGCGAGATACCCACATCGTGCAGGCTCCAGAGGAAACGCTCGATATCCGACTGTGTCAGTTGGAGAAGCGTCATACCCTCGGCTTCAGCAAATTTCTGCAACTTCGTGATGTCACTGAGATAGGCGCTGACGGAATTTTCGGTAAAGTTGCGTTCAAATTTGAGGTAAGAATAATATTTCGTGAATGAATTGTTGGACATTCCAGAAAAAAGTATTATATTTGCCGCGGCAAAAATAATGCATTTTTTCGAAAAAAACAAATAAAAGATGAAAATTCTGATCATCAACGGTCCAAACCTCAATCTTTTAGGCCGTCGAGAGCCAGGAATCTATGGCGCTCAGACGTTCGAGGACTATCTGATGGAACTGCGTCAGCAGTACGAGGATGTGGAGATTGGCTATTACCAGTCGAACCACGAAGGCGACATCGTAGACGCCATCCACATGGCCGGGTACGGAAGCCAGGCCAACCTGGCAGGATGCTCGGCCGACGAGCTGGAGGCCCTGGACGCACAGCGCTACGACGGCATCGTGCTCAATGCCGGTGCCTACACGCACACATCGGTTGCCATTCACGATGCCATCAGGGCCGTAAAGATTCCGGTGATCGAGGTCCACATCTCGAACGTACATCAGCGCGAGGATTTCCGCCATCATTCATACATCTCACCCGCCGCCAGCGGCATCGTTGTTGGCTTCGGCATTGACGGATACAGACTGGCCATCGAGGGCCTGCGCAAGATGCAGGCCTGAGACGCCGCAAGATAAGAGGCAAGAACAACTACAACGGAGAGATAGCCTTGAACTACGAAGAGACCGAAGACGCTCTGGACGAATATGTCCGCGCCCACATCGACCCTGAACCCGAGTTGCTGCACCAGGTGACGCGGCTCACGCATCTACGCCTGACCTATCCTCGTATGTGCTCGGGACACGTGCAAGGGCGGTTGCTGAAGATGCTATGCCAGCTGGCCAATGCCCATCGCATCCTGGAGCTGGGAACTTTCAGTGGCTATAGCGCCCTGGCAATGGCCGAAGCACTGACCCCAGATCCCGAGACCGGTGTCTGCGAGTTGCATACCATCGAAGTCTTCGATGAGCTGGAGGATTTCCTGACCGACGTGATGCAGCGAGCCGGAGAACTGGGACGTCGCGTCCGGCTACACTTCGGCGATGCTTGCCAGCTCATCGGGCAGCTGGACGGTCCGTTCGACGTAGCCTTCATCGATGCCGACAAGCGCATCTACGACCGTTACTACGAACTGATATTGCCGCGCATGCGACCCGGAGGACTGATCATCGCAGACAACACCCTATGGGACGGCAAAGTGCTGGACCCTTCGCCCCGACCGAGCGACACCCAGACGTTAGGACTTCAGCGCTTCAACGACCTCATTGCCCGCGACGAGCGCGTAGAGAAAGTGATACTGCCGATGCGCGACGGACTGACACTGATTAGAGTGAAATAACAAAAACAAACAACATTCCTAAATATGGAGAATACCCGATTAGACAAAGTTAACCGCCTGCTCGAGAAGGAGCTGGCCGAAATACTCCGTCAGGAGACTGCCAAGACCCATGGACTGCTGGTGAGCGTCAGTGCCGTACGCACGGCTCCGGACCTGTCGTTCGCAAAGGTCTTTGTGAGCGTCTTCCCATCGGACAAAGGCAACGACGTCGTCACCAACCTGAACAAACAGGTAGGCGGCATTCGCGGGGCTCTGGGCAACAAGGTACGCTATCAGCTTCGCGTCATCCCTGAGCTGCGCTTCGACATCGACGACTCGCTCGACTACCTGGAGCGCATCGACGAACTGCTGAAGAAATAATCTTCACTCCCCACCATCGCCATGCTTGCCTTCAAGATAGCACTGCGCTACCTGTTTTCGCGCAAATCACATTCCGCCATCAACCTCATCACGTTGGTGGCGGCTTGTGGCGTAGGCGTCATCACGGCAGCAATGGTGTGTATGCTATCGGTCTATAATGGATTCGAGGGACTGGTGAGCGACCTTACGTCGCGCTTCGATCCCGAGCTGCGCATCGAGCCACAGCGAGGCAAGACGTTTGGTGACAGCGAGGCTCTGCGACATGCAATAGCCTCACACCCCGACGTGACGGCCGTCAATGCCACACTCGAGGAGACCGTACTGATGAGCTACAGCGGACAGCAGGTTCCGGCTCGTATGAAGGGCGTCGACTCGAGCTTTGCACAAGTAACGCAGATCGACAGCATCCTGCTGGGCACCGAGGGCTTCTTGCTTCGCGACGAGGTAGTGGATTACTGCATCCCCGGGGCCGGTCTGGCCAGTGCCATCGGTATTAACCGAGGTTTTATCAGGCCAATGACAGTTTATTGTCCCCGCCGCGTAGCCAAGATCGATTTATTGAATCCGGACGAGGCCTTTGCCGAAGCACATCTGTATTGCAGCAACGTCTTCATGGTACAGCAGGCCGACTACGACAACCAATACTTCCTGTGTGCACTGGATGTGGCACGCGGACTGCTAGGCGACAGTTTGCTGACGTCGGCCTACGAAGTGGAGCTCCGCAAAGGAGCCAAAGCCGAACGCGTCAGGGCAGAACTGACCAACCGACTGGAGGCCGTCGAGGCAGCACCTGCCTTCCGCATCCTGACACGCTACGAACAGCAGGCCGATGCTTACCGCATCATGCAGATCGAGAAGTGGATCACCTTCCTGTTGGTGGTCTTCATCCTGGTCATTGCCTCGTTCAACGCCATTGGCGCCCTGTCGATGCTGATAATTGACAAAGAAGCCCAGATTGCGACGCTTCGCAACCTGGGTGCTGAACAGCGGCTTATCAGCCGTATCTTTATTTACGAAGGATGGCTCATCACAGGGCTTGGCGCACTGGGAGGCATCGTGCTGGGCGTTGTTCTCTGTCTGGCACAGGAACACTATGGACTCATTACATTGGGCGATGGCGACGTGACACGTTACGTGGTGGCCGATTATCCGGTGGTTCTGCAGTGGAGCGATGTAGTCCTTACATTGATCAGCGTGGCGGCTATCGGATGGTTAGCCACATGGTACACGGTACGTAGCCTGAAGTGGAAGGCCTGACGAACTTATCCGAAAAAGGAGAAGACCTGAAGGACATCGTCCCCACCCTACAACAAGCCAATACGACCTACGGCAAAACGTTTGCGATGCAGCAAAGCCTTACATCTGAACCACACATCTACCAACGGAATATAGAGGTCGAGCAGAATCGGCCACAACCACTGTGGACGCTGGCGCAATGCGCGAGCCGAGGCGATGTGTGTATAGAGCATCAAGCCCAGGCGAATCAACAACAGGACGAGACAAACCGAAAGGAGTGTCAGATGGAGGTTCATGCTGCCCTGCTTTGTTATAATATTATATAATGTGTAGGCCACGACAGACAGACCCGGCACTACCGTAAGCCAGCGTGTAACACCATCGACGACATGAACCATAACCGGAGGCCAGGCATACATGCGCGAAGTGAAGCCACGGTTCAGACGGTCCATCGACCATGCCAGGAACAGAGGCGATGACTGATCGGACATCATCGATTCCGGACGGCACTCGACGGCTACATTGTCGGCACGAGCCACGCCGGCCACAAACAAATCGTCCTCGCCAGGCTGCATCTTGAGGTGACGCTGAAACCCTTGACTGCGATTGGCATAGAAGGTCGACTTGCGGAATGCCAGATTCTGGCCCCATCCGGCATAAGGACGCACGGCCAGCGTTGTTCCTATCAGGAAAAGCAGACGCTGGAAGAGGTCGAACTGACAGAAACGCGACAGAAGACTTGCGCGACGTTCGTAGACCACAGGGCCCAGTACGACCTCGACATGAGGGCTGGCAAAATGTTCGACCATACGGCTGATCCAGTCGGCCGAAGCAGGCATACACTCAGCATGGGTCATGAGCAGGATGTCGTGGTGCGAAGCCTTGGCTCCAAGCAGCACTCCCAGCTTGCGATGACTCATGGCACGCGTGCGACCATCGATTCGGGTATGTATAAGACGGCAATCCGATCGCTGATCCATCATGGTCAGGACATCCTGAGTCTCGTCGACCGAGCTATCGTCAAGCACGATGACCTCATAGTCCGGATAGTCCTGCGAGAGGAGAATAGGCAGATTACGTGCCAGCGCATCAGCCTGATTATGGCTATAGACCAGTACACTGACGCCCGGACGAAACGATGACGCGGCGGCAGGATCGTGATGAGCCTGTCGCCGTGCCTGAAGCATCATACGCATCCATACGGTCAGTTGCAGCGTGAGCTGAATTAGCCACGCCACAACGAACACAATACCTAACGCAATTACCCAATCGGGATACGATGACAACATTCTGCAGTTTTAGAGAGTAGCGAGATAATCGCTTACGTTCTTCTCGATACGCTGAGCCAGATCAGCGCTATCAGCTGCCTTCTCGAACTTCTGACCTACGATGTGCTCGTAGAGCTCGATGTAACGATCGCTGACCGACTGAGCATACTCGTCGGTAATCTCAGGCATTACCTGTCCAGGCTGGTTCATAAAGTTGTGCTCGATGAGCCACTGACGTACGAACTCCTTCGAAAGCTGCTTCTGTGGCAGACCCTGCTCGAACTTCTCCTGATAACCCTCGGCATAGAAATAACGGCTTGAGTCAGGAGTATGAATCTCGTCGATAAGGTATACCTTACCATCCTTCTTGCCGAACTCGTACTTGGTATCGACAAGGATAAGGCCCTTCGAAGCAGCGATTTCCGAACCGCGCTGGAAGAGGGCACGTGTATACTTGACCATGGTCTCCCAGTCCTCCTTCGAAACGAGACCCTGAGCTACGATCTCTTCGGCCGAGATATTCTCGTCGTGGCCTTCGTCAGCCTTGGTGGTTGGAGTGATGATAGGCTCTGGGAACTTCTCGTTCTCGCGCATGCCATCAGGGAGCTTGACGCCACAAAGCTCGCGGCATCCGGCCTTATACTCGCGCCATGCCGAACCAGTAAGGTAGCCACGGATGATCATCTCGACACGGAAACCTTCACACTTCAGACCCACGGTAACCATTGGATCGGGAGTAGCGAGCTTCCAGTTAGGTACGATATCGGCCGTAGCATCAAGGAAGCTGGCGGCAATCTGGTTGAGCACCTGGCCCTTGAAAGGAATGCCCTTGGGAAGGATTACGTCGAAGGCCGAGATACGGTCGGTAGCGACCATGACCATCAGTTCATCGTTAATGTTATATACGTCACGAACCTTGCCGTGATATACTGACTTCTGACCTTTGAAGTTGAAGTCGGTGCGAGTAAGTGCGCTCATATTCTTGTTTCTGATTTATGTTGTTGTTTGTTTATCAATACTTATTTGTTCTGCTGGGCAGGTGTCTCTTCCTTGCCCGCGTTCCAGGCCTTCCAGGCACGACGCGAACGCTCTGAGATTGAGTCTCCCCAGACGGCAGCTTTCTTGCCGAAGCGCTTGCTGGCGGCGCTGATACTGTCTATGGCCTCTACGGTTCCATCGGCTATCTTGCGACTCAAGTTATCTGTCTTGAGGGCGACGCCGATGCTATCCACTGTCTCGACTGTTCCATCGGCTATCTTGCGACCTAGGCGCTGACTCTTGAGGGCGAGGCTATCCACCATTACTCCAGCACGGGTGCGGGTGCTGTCGGTTGCCACGTCCTGCTGGACGGTTTTCTGATCCTGATTCACCTCTGGTCCGTTGGCCATAAGGTTCACAGCCATGCAGATGGCTGCTACTGAAAGAATAAACTTACGCATGTTGATTCTTTTTATTAATAAACCATAGTATGTCAAGCCGGAGTCTGATCAGCCGATTGTTCCTTGGCTCGCTCAGCCTTGACACGGTCTTCATACTTGTCGTAGGCGTCCACTATCTTCTGCACCAAGCGATGGCGCACGATGTCGCGCTTGTCGAACTCCACTGTGGCAATCCCCGGGATACCCCGCAAGATACGCTGCGCCTGCACCAGACCGGAGCACACATTACGGGGCAAGTCTACCTGACTCATATCGCCCGTCACAATCATGCGGGCACCAAGGCCGAGGCGGGTAAGGAACATCTTGATCTGTGGAGCCGTGGTGTTCTGGGCCTCGTCGAGGATGATTACGGCATCGCTCAGCGTACGGCCACGCATATAGGCCAGCGGTGCGATCTGAATGACATTCGTCTCAAGCAATTCCTTGAGTTTGGCGGTCGGAATCATGTCCTCGAGGGCATCATAGAGCGGTTGCAAGTAAGGATCGAGCTTATCCTTCATCTCGCCAGGCAGGAAACCCAATTTCTCGCCTGCCTCGACGGCCGGACGCGAAAGGATGATCTTGCGGACCTCCTTATTCTTCAAGGCACGTACGGCCAGGGCAATAGCCACATAGGTCTTGCCAGAACCGGCTGGGCCCAGAGCAAAGCAGAGGTCATTATGGGCAAACGCATCGACCAGGGCACGCTGATTCTCCGTACGGGCTGTGATAGGCCGGCCACTGACGCCATAAATGATCAATCCGTCCTGCCGCTTGACTACGGGACCTTCGCCATTGTAAAAGCCCAGGATGACATCCTCGTTGAGCTTGTTGTACTCGTTGCAATAGGCAATTAGACGATCGATGAAAGCCTGGAACATCTCGATGTCCCCTTCGTCGCCGTATATCTTGATGGCGCGGCCACGAGCCACAAAACGCAGTTTGGGATACAGCGTCTTGAGCAACAGGATATTCGAGTTGTTGGTACCGTAGAAGGTCACCGGATCGACCTGATCCAAAAGAATAACTTTCTCAATCATTTATTATATGCAATGTACAACGCGCGTATGAAAACGGCGCAAAAATACAGTTTTTTTATCGCTTTCCCAAATTTTAGACTCAAAAAGCATAGTCTCTCCCCTCAAAAAACTCGACGCGGGTATAGAATGTCAGCCGACATTGTCATTTTATAACGACTTCGGACAACGTTGACAACCTTACCTGTATTGCGACATCGTTTCATTCGATAATATGCGACAATGTTGTCGTATGATACGGGATACGGAGGAAAGGCCCTATCTTTGCACCAACAAAAACGAATAATAACCACTAAAAACTATACAGCTATGCAGAAGAAATTGACCAAGTCAACCGACAAGCGCATCTGCGGTGTATGCGCCGGAATTGCCGAATTCATGGACATTGATCCAACGATCGTACGTGCCGCCTACGCAGTGCTCTCGTTTGCCTGCTCATGCTTCCCTGGCGTTCTGCTCTACATTGCCCTGGCTATTGCCATGCCGGCTGCAGGAACCTACAAAGCTGTCGAAACAGGCCATGCAGACAAGGATAACGGAGTAATCAAGGCATAACCGACAACAGGCATTTCCCCTTCAAACATTCAACACCAGTATCAGAAAAAAATCTATCAACAACTAAACTACTTGCTACTATGTTACTCACTACAACCCCTACCGTACAAGGTCACAACATCACACAATACTACGGAGTAGTAACCGGCGAAACCATCATCGGCGCCAACGTATTCAAGGATTTCGTTGCCAGCCTGACCGACTTCTTCGGTGGACGTTCAACAACCTATGAGAACGTATTACGCGAAGCCAAGGATGCAGCACTGAATGAAATGTCTCAGCGCGCCGAAGCCATGGGTGCCAATGCCGTCGTGGGCATCGACCTCGACTACGAGACGGTCGGACAAGCCGGCTCGATGCTGATGGTCACCTGCAGCGGTACGGCTGTCAGAATCGACTGACAAACCTGGTCCGAAATTCTGTGACGACCGATACTTTCGTCCTAAAATCCTAGAATCCTAATATCCTAAAATCCTAAGAAGTTGAGCATTTGCGAAACTTCAGTAATTGTTATTGATTGGTATTATACGGCTTGCCCTTCACTCTGAATTGGAATTGAGAGAGTGGGGGGCGGCCTTTTTTGTTTTGTGGCAGCACGACGTCGATTGGCATACAGAATCTTGCCTAATACTGACACTTTGGCCGACAAAAACAAAAAAATGCTCTATGTGATTTGGTATATTAAAATATAATATGTATTTTTGCGCCTGTAAACAACACTAAACACACACGATACATGCAACACACTCATGCCACCACATTGCTTGCCCTGGCCGCCTTCTGTACGGTCGCCGGAGCTGCAGCACGCACCACTACGTGCCTCAACGAAGGCTGGAAGTTCCACTTCGGACATGCAGCCGACCCTACCAAAGACTTTATGCAGGGAACTGAATACTTCAATTACCTGACCAAAGCCAAATCGATCCATAATGAAGGCCCCTACATTGAGAAGTTCGACGATTCAGACTGGCAGGACGTTCGTCTGCCTCACGATTGGGTCGAAATGCTTCCCTACCACCATCAAGCCAGCCATAGCCACGGCTACAAGATGGTAGGCTGGCGATATCCCGAGAACAGCATCGGATGGTATCGCCACACATTTACGGTCCCACAGTCGGAATTAGGCCAACATTTCGAACTGCAATTCGACGGCATTTTCCGCAATGCCATCGTATGGGTCAACGGCTTCTATATGGGCAACGAGCCCAGCGGCTACGCAACGCAGGTCTATGACGTCACCGACTACCTGAACTACGGAGAAGGCGAGAAGAACGTCATCTGTGTACGCGCTGACGCTTCGCTCGAGGAAGGATGGTTCTACGAAGGTGCCGGCATCTACCGCGACGTTTGGATGCACCGCACGCCAATGGTACATAGCGTTACCCACGGCATCTTTGCATACAGCACCCTCAGTCCTGATTACAGCCAGGCTACGCTGACCGTCGAGGCAGAAGTAGAGAACAGCGACATAACACCACGCGAAGCTCGCGTAACGCAGATCCTTGTCGACAAGGAAGGCAACGAAGTGGCTCGCTCGGCACAGCAGACATTGCGTCTGCAAGCCAAAGAGACGATGAAGGCCTCAACGCAGCTTACCGTCAAAACCCCACATCTCTGGAGCGTAGAAGATCCTTATCTCTATAGCGTGCGCACAGAAGTGACGAGCGGCGACGACACAGACGCTACCTGTACCCGTACAGGATTACGCGAGGTACGCTTCGATCCTGAGACTGGACTTTCGGTCAACGGCAAGAACGTGGAACTGAAAGGCGTCAACATGCATCAAGACCACGCTGGCGTAGGCGCAGCCATGCCCGAAGGACTGCAGCTGTGGCGACTGCGCCAGCTCAAATCCTTGGGATGCAATGCCTATCGTGCTTCGCATAACCCTATGACTCCGGCAACCCTCGACATGTGCGACTCGCTGGGTCTGTTGGTAATCGACGAGCAGCGCCTCTCGGGCGTCAACGCCGAGCATCTGCGTCTGCTTTCTTCCCTGATCCGACGCGACCGTAATCATCCTTCCATCATCCTCTGGAGCGATGGCAACGAGGAATGGGGCATGGAGAACAGCCAGCCGGGCAAACGCGTTGCCGCCTCGATGCGCGAGTATACGCATCGTCTGGATCCGACGCGTCCGGTATGTATGGCGAATGCCGGTGGCAACGTGATGATCGAAGCGCTCGAGGTGCATGGCTACAACTACATCATACAGAACGACGTCGACAACCGTCACCGCAATCACCCGGAATGGATCATCGTAGGAACCGAGGAGACCACGGCCTGTGGCACTCGTGGCATCTATTACCCCGAGGAGGGACGAATGCCTTCGATCAACCGCACCGACACGACATACGAGAACATCATCGAGCGTGGATGGAAGTTCTACGCTGAGCGCCCATGGGCACAGGGATTGTTCTATTGGACAGGTTTCGACTACCGCGGCGAACCTAATCCACTGGGCTTCCCTGCTGTAGGCTCTCAGTTCGGCATACTGGACTATTGCGGTTTCCCGAAGGATGAAGCCTGGTATCTGCGCTCTTGGTGGACCGACGAGCCAGTGCTCCACATCTTCCCACACTGGAACCTGCAGGGACACGAAGGTGAGACGGTGAGCGTATGGGCCTATTCAAATTGTGACGAGGTAGAACTGCGCGTCAATGGCAAGAATCTGGGCCGCAAACCGATGCCACAGAACGGACACCTGACATGGGATGCCGTCTACCAGCCAGGCCGTGTCGAGGCCATCGGCTACAAGAACGGCAAACGCGTGATGCGCCAAGCCGTCGAGACTACAGGAAATGCCACCCAGTTGCAGGCTAAGGCTGACCGCTCGCTCGGCATGAGCATCGTCACCGCTTCGCTGCTTGATGCCAAGAAGCGCTTCGTGCCTACAGCCTGCAATGAGATCACCATTACCGTCGACGGCCCTGCCCACATCCTTGGCGTCGGCAATGGCGACTCGGCATACAAGGGAGACGAGCATCCTACGGATCTGCACTGCCAGCAATGGACCATTCCTGCCTTCAACGGCCTGGCACAGATCCTGGTGGAGCACGAGCAAGGCGATGCACCCGTCACCCTGACCCTCAAAGCCGAGGGCATGAAAGACTTGACAATCGAACTATAATCCATCAAGCTTGCCGTAAGTGAGAGTGAAAAAATAACTTGGTATTTTTTCACTTGTCATGTTGAGCGTAGCGAAACATCTCACACGTAGATGAATCAACTATTTACGAGATCCTTCGCGTTGCTCAGGATGACATGCAAAAAATACCAAGTTTTTTTTGCATGTTACTAAATACCGGGCAAGCTGCCATAATGAGGCTGTGTCAAAAGCCACAGCAAATAATAACTAAATAATAACGAGTAACTACCCCCGCTACAGTGCTTTGTAACGGGGTAGCCATATTATTTATGCTTTATTATTTAATATTTCGTGTCTTTTGACACGCCCTCTCATT
>JAZUEP010000041.1:0-28535 GCA_045640225.1 Bacteroidales bacterium
CCGATGGATTATGAGGAGTTCCGATGGGCCATGGGCGATAAGGCAACTATCCCGCTCCTGCAGCAGATATGGGAAAAACGTTTGAGCATGGGCGATGACCTGAACCGCACTCGTATGCGAGATCTTCGCCTGTATATGCTGATAGGTGGTATGCCACAGGCTGTTAATACTTACCTTGACACCAAGAAGCTGAAGGAAGTAGATGCCGTCAAGAGAAAAATCCTCAAGCTGTATGAGGACGATTTCCGCAAGCTGGATAAGACAGGTAAGTTGGGACGACTGTTCATGAGCATCCCTGCACAGTTGAGTAGAGGTGTATCGCGCTTTGCTCCTTCGTCCGTCATAAAAGGTGTACCTGCAGATAAGATGTCAGACTTGCTGCTGCAACTGGAAGACAGCAAGACGGTGAACATGTGCTATCATGCTGATGACCCTAATGTGGGGTTGTCTATAGAAGAAGATAAGAACCGCTTCAAGATGTATGTCGGTGACACTGGGTTGATGGTAACGCTGTGTTTCTGGGACAAGAAATATGCCGACAATGTTATCTACAATAAACTGCTGAGTGACAAGCTGAGTGTGAACCTCGGCTATGTGTATGAGAATCTGGTGGCACAGATGCTGCGTGCAGCAGGAAATAAACTCTTCTACTATACATTCCCGAAGGACGAGAAGCATAACTATGAGGTAGATTTCCTACTGTCACGCGGAGCAAAACTGTGGCCGATAGAGGTAAAATCTGAGGGTTACAACTCACATCCTTCGCTGGATGCTTTCTGCGAGAAGTTCTCATCGCGTATCGATAAACGCCTTCTGGTCTATACCAAGGATTTGCGCAAAGACGAGCAGACTATCCTGCTTCCAGTATATATGCTGGGACTGGTATAACCATCGGTCGGCAGGACTCTGTGATAGGGATTGGCCTCAAGCATCTTCTCGATGTCAGTCTTGCGGATCAAAGACATGCGGCTGCTCAGTCGGGAAGCTGGCAGTTTTCCCTCGCGCACGATCTTATAAATATATTGGCGCGAACAGCCCATTTGTTAGTTAGTAATTGCTGCCAATCCTGCCACCAATTATATCAAATCTTTATGTCATCCTTCGTCAATCATTGTAACCCTATGTAAACTGAGTCCGCGAAATGACGTAAATTCACAAAAAAGTGATTCCTAAATTCTCCGTGGTAGAATTGCGTTGCAAAATTACACGGAAAATTTGGAATCACCAAATTCGCTACAAGAAGTGTTAAAAACTAATCCGTCTTGAAAATCAACCACTTAATTCTATGTATTCTTCAGTGTTTCTCAATATTCTGGGCTACTAAATACAAATAAGTATAGCTGTCCCCGCTACATGGTTTGTAACGAGGACAGCCTTATTATTTATGCTCTACTATTTATTATTTCGTGTCTTTTGACACGCCCCACTTGGAATTTCTTATTGTTTCTTAGCGCCTATTAGAATTTCTTGTTTCCCAGCGCATTGCGCTCATCGTCGCTCACGGCATAATCGTAAAGGCGGAAGTCTGCAACCTCGGTCATCGTGAGGTATTTGTCGCCGTGGAAAGGTGCACGACCTATCCAGCAATAAGCCGGAGCCTCGGTGAAGATGTCGGCCAGGATAGGCATGTCAGGATTGGTACCGATCAGCACGCCATCGATGAAGAGTTCGCCCACAGTTCCCGTCTGACGATAGAGGGCGTGGTGCCATACGTCGCGTTCGGGTTTTCCGCCCTGTTGGATGATGTGTTCGTTCTCCCAACCTCCGGTCGATACCTCGAAGCGTTGTTCGTTGAGGCGCATGGCCATGTAGGGACCTTCGGTGGCCTTGTTTTCGGCCAATGCCGAGAAGGCGAACAGGAAGTGTCCGTAGCCATCCAGCTCGTTTTCGCTCGATACGTTGTAGAATACCGATATCGTGTAGTCCTTCAATTGTGGCAGCAATGAACCCATCGTGAGGTCAACGTAGCTGCTATCGGTAGCTAATGTAACCGTAAGGGCATCGTATTGTCCGGCCTTGTCCGCATCGTAGCGGGCACCATTGTGTACGGTTCGTTCGTTCAGCGCCAGGAGGTACGCGTTCTTGTTGTCTTCTTTCTTCTCTGAGCATGCGGTAAGTGAGAGGCTCACGGCTGCTGTCAGCAGGATAGTTTGCAGTTTCATGTCGGTAGTATGTTAATGAGTTGATTCCTATCGGGTGGTCGAAATCCTATTCCTTTGTCCAGATGCGAAGATTGAGGTTCAGCTGCTCAATGATGTCTATCATCAAAGTCAGGGCCAGGAAATCCTTCTTGACACCCTCCACATCATATTTCAGCTCGAAACGGTCGGTTTGCGATGGCACCATGACGAGCATCCTGTCATCGTGGAACGAGATGTTGATCTCTTTGTCGCCCAACTCCTGACCGAATATACGGTTCAGTTCCAGGATGCGTTGTTGTAGGGCAGGGGTAAGGATGTAGCGAGCCTCCTGATCGTTGGTGGTATAGGTGCGATACTGCTCGTCGAAGTTGGGATCTTCCAGATGTATGCGATTCAGGCTCGAGAAGAGGCCTACCGTTGTGGCCAGGCGCATGCGCTGCGACGACAACATCGTCAAGCCCTGGAAGTATTTGTTGAAGTCTGCTTCGAATACAAAACCCTTGAAGTCCACAACCTTCACCGCCGATTTGCCGGTTGACTGCATGTGGTAGAGTTCCACCTCGCCGTATACGAAATCTGTCTTGCCTATCTTACCACGGATGCCGTCCTCGTTCTTGAATTTCTCGTTCCATCCCGTATCGAACAGCTTCGAGGCACCGATCATCTCCTTGGTCAAGGTGCCTTGCGGCTCGTATGTCGCACCCGGACAGATTGCGTCGAGTAGGGTAGGTATTACCTCGGCCTTGTACTTCTTGTTGCGACGGTTGCGATAGATGCTCTTTACGATGATGAAGGCAGTAATGATCGACAAGATGGCACAGATCGCGAAGACGATCAATGGTTCATCATCGCCAATGTTCATGGCATAGAACAACCCAAATAGCAGCAGGCTTATTACGAGAGCCATGACGAAGCTGAACTTTATCTCTTCGCCACGTGTCGCATTGCGCGATGCTTTCAGCTGTTCGAGCGCTTCGACAACCCGTGGCTCGATGCGTTGCCAAACTTCTTGACTTATGGTCATTCCTTAAATTGTTAGGTAGTGGTATTATCCGATCTTGACATTCTCGCGTTCATCCAGTGCTGCTTCGAAGAACGAACGGCTGCTGAAGCCCATCCAACTGGCCATGAGGTTATTGGGGAACACTTGTAACGAATCGTTGTAATTGAGGACGGCGGCATTGAAGCTACGCCGGGCAGCTGCTATCTGCTCTTCCGTCTCGTTGAGTGTGCGCTGCAGATGGAGGGCCAGCGTCGATGCCTTCAGGTCAGGATACCGCTCGATGCTGACATGCAGGCCTTCAATCAGGTTGTGCAGCGTGGTATCCATCTCGTCCTTCTGCTCGATGGTCATCTCCTTGAAGGGCGTCTGGCGTAGTTCCACAAGGCGTGTCAGCAGACTTTGCTCGTGCTGCATATAACCTTTGACGGTTTCCACAAGGTTCGGAATCAGGTCGTAGCGCTTCTTTAGTTGCACATCGATGCCAGCGAAGGTGCTATCTACCCTGTTGCGCAACTTAACCAGCTTGTTGTAGGTATTCAGCACAACAAGGAGAACAATGACGAGGAGGAGGATGAAAAACATAATTGACTAAGGTAATGTTGGGGATTATCAGCCGCAAAGATAGGTATTTTAGTTCAAAGTAACAAGACCATACCGGAAAAAGTGCTTTTTTTGTAGATAAATTTTGTAGAACAACGATAAATCAGTATCTTTGCGCCACTAAATAACACATTTTTTCATGGAAACATTGAACGAAACAGAGATTGCATCGCGTGAAGAACTCATCCTGATGCGCATTACTGGCGAGGATCGTCCAGGCCTTACCGCCAGCATCATGGCCATTCTGGCACGTTTCGACGCCAAGATTATGGACATCGGTCAGGCCGATATTCATAATACGTTGTCGCTCGGCATTCTCATCCGCGTGGATGAGCATCTGAGTGGAAATGTGATGAAGGAAGTGCTCTTCAAGAGCTCCGAACTGCACGTCAACGTGGGATTCTTCCCGGTTACGACCGACGACTACAATGCATGGGTCGGACGCCAGGGCAAGAACCGATACATCCTTACCGTATTGGGTCGACGTCTGCAGGCTCGTCAGATCGAAGCCATCTCGCGTGTCATTACCGAGCAAGGATTGAATATCGATGCCATCAAGCGACTGTCAGGACGTCCGCCACTCGAGGTAGGCGAGAACGAGAAGACACGTTCGTGCATCGAATTCTCGGTTCGTGGCACGCCACGTAGCATGGACGAGATGCATAGCCGGCTGATGCAACTGTCATCCGAGATGGAGATGGACTCTTCGTTCCAGCGCGACAATATGTATCGTCGCATGCGCCGACTGATCTGCTTCGATATGGATTCGACACTTATCCAGACGGAATGCATCGACGAACTGGCCGAACGTGCAGGTGTGGGTGCCGAGGTGCGTGCCATTACCGAGAGTGCCATGCGTGGCGAGATTGATTTCAAGGAGTCATTCACGCGTCGTGTGGCTCTGCTGAAGGGATTGGACATCAGCGTAATGCGCGATATTGCCGAACATATGCCTATCACTGAAGGCGTTGAGCGCTTGATGTTCGTCCTGAAGAAGTATGGCTACAAGATTGCTATCCTTTCGGGTGGATTCACATTCTTTGGCGAATACCTGCAGCGCAAATTTGGTATCGACTATGTCTATGCCAACGATCTGGAGGTCGACGATCATGGCAAACTGACTGGCCACTACCGTGGCGAGGTGGTAGATGGTAAGCGTAAGGCAGAGCTTCTGCGTCTCATTGCTCAGGTCGAGAAGGTCGACCTCGAGCAGACAATCGCAGTAGGCGACGGTGCCAACGACTTACAGATGCTCTCGCTTGCAGGCCTCGGAATCGCGTTCCATGCCAAGCCTCGCGTAGTAGCCAATGCCAAGCAGAGCATCAATACCATCGGTCTCGATGGCGTCCTCTATTTCCTGGGCTTCAAGGATTCGTACCTCGACGTGTAAGCAGGGTATCAGTACTTATGAAAAAAACTCCACTCTCGTTGTTTTGCGACAAGAGTGGAGTTCTTTTGTGCTATGACTCAATATTTGTCAATAGTTCGGTATGGTTCTGTTTTGTCTTGCTTATTTGCCTAGGATCATCTGACGCATCTTTTCGACATCTGTGTCGTTTACCTGATTATCGCTATTGACATCAGCTCCAACCTTGCTGAATCCGGCTGGCGATGAGCCTTTCATGTGTGCACGAGTTGCTACTACATCGCCTACATTGATTCGACCATCGTTGTTGGCATCGCCCTTAGCAGGCGAACCATTGTCGCTTACTACAGTAAGTGTCGGAATCCAGATGCTTGCACTATGCAGAGCAATTTGCCAACCGGTCTTATCCTGTTTTGTGGTCGAACATGGATATACATAGTATTTATGGCCTACGACGGCATCGTCTGGAACTGGGACATAGTAATAATCATATCCCCACCATGTTGGGAGTTCTTCATACACATACTCAGAGTAGAGAATTGACGAAGGGTTATCTACATCCACAAAGGCCAATCCTAAATAGCCAGTAAAATCTATCAAGCCTTGATTATGCACAAAGCCGTCGTATTTGATGTATTCGCCTCGTTGTGCATAGTCAACGTCAAGCGTGTAAGGATCGGTAAAGAGGGGAGGTAACTCGTTTTTGCCCATGGTACTGGGCTGGATACCGATCAGAGCTTCAAGGTCGTATGCATACGAATCGCTTGCCGATCCGCCACCATTGCCCGTTCCGTTGGGTGTCAATGCAAGGTCACCGCTCATCTTGAAGTATCCGTTGTACCTACCGCTCCAGCCCCAATTTATGTGAAATGTATTGTCTGAGGCGTTGTATCCGTCGCACACAAAAGCGTGACCCATCTTTCGCGTTTTTTCCTGACCGGCTAACAATACTGGGCGTCCGGCCTTCAGTTCATCACAGATTATTGTTTCCCATTCCGATTCTGATGGAAAATATTCGTGAAGTATTTCCATCATACCCTTATCGTATTTGAAGTTGCTAACCATTGCTGTTCCTAGTACTGCAAAGCCTGCCGAAGTCGTGTTAGTTCCGTAGTCAGCGTTGATTTGGCGACTTAGACGGTAGAGAAGATTGGCAACATCTTTTACATTGTTGTCCTCTAACGAGTATTCTTTCCAATAGTCGTACTTAGTACCGATCATAGACCAGTTGTAGGTATAGTCGCTCGTGATGGCAGGACAGTAGTAATCAGTTCCACTGACGTTACCCAGATATTTGCGCTCGAAACGTATACCTGTGTCGCTACTTGGATAGTTATAGTAGCGCATCACCTGTCCACCTGCAGTAGCAACACATCCGGTCATATATTTGCCTTTTCCTTCGTCGATGGCTAGGTTATATGGATTATCCTGATCCCATGCAATAGCATTGTCCACACCATCAATTCCGAACAGCGGAGCTACCGATGTCGCTGGTGCCTTGCGAGGCCCGTTCTCGTTATTATCAATCGTTCTGATTCCGGCTTTCACATCGCGTATTGCAGCACTGATTTGTCGCTCGTAGGCTCCCAACATCCAACGCAAACCCTCAGGCTGCTTCTCGTATTCAAACTGTCCTTCATCACTATATCCGAGGATCTCGTGAGCAGCTTTGTCTCCACCAACGATTACGAAACCTCCGTCAGCATAATTGAAGACGTAGAAGTAGGTCTCGTCCTGAGTGGCAGCCTTGTAGGCAAGGTTCACCTTGGGTTGAATCTGGTTGCCACGAGCGCGTCGGACAGAGGAGTTGAACTGTAGGGCCTTGTCGAGAGCCTCGCCCTCGCTGATGGTCTGTGCCATCGTTGCCGAGGCCATCAGCAGCAATGGGAGTGTCAGCAATCTATGGTTCTTCATATTGCGAGTTATTTGTTTATACGATGGTGCAAATATACATTATTATTTTAAATAATGTGCATCTTTGAGATGAAAAATGTTTTTTCTCTTGTAAAATAGAGGCCAAGAAGTCTTTTTGTTGCTTTTTTTGGAAAAAAACACTACTAAATCAATTCTGAACCTCTGTTCAATCAGTCACGAAGCCATTGTCATGCAGCCATTTCCTGACCGATGCTTCTGCGTCTGCTACATCATCCTCGTGAGTAGCGAGTCCTTGAACGATAGGCGAGGAGGGTAGCAATTCCTGTGCTGTGCGGAGCGTCTTGCAGAAACGATTGCCAGCATGTGTAGTGAAAAGCACGATGGTCTTTCCTTCCAGATTGTATTCGTCGAGGAAGGAATAGATAGGCATCGGAAAGTCGTACCACCACAGAGGATAGCCTAGGAATATGATGTCGTATTGCTCCATATCTTCCACATGTGTCTGCAGTACAGGATGCTCATTTTTATCCTGTTCCTCCTTGGTAGCTTCGATCAACGCACCACGTGATAGGGGATAGGTTCTTTCTGTCTCGATACGGAAGAGGTCTGCTCCAAGTACGTGTGCAAACTGTTTGGCTACATATTCAGTATTACCAATGGTCATGCCATCGATGTTGACACGACTGGCGCAGGTCACGCCATCAACCTCCTCAGTCGCTGGCCACGAAAAGTAGGCAACAAGGGTTTTGCCCTGCTTCTTGGCTTCGAGCATCACCGTCTGTTGTTCTTCCTGCGTCAGTTCATACTTGTCATAGCGATGCCGATAGAAATATGTTCCAATGGCTGCGATAATTGCGATACCCGCAACCCAGCATGTTGTTTTTATACTTTTCTTCATTTCGTTATTACTGCTACAATTCGAATGTCTTGTCTCTATATTTTTTTTGAAAAAACTTGCATTTGTAAGGAATCATCTTCAGGTCAGCTCCCTTTCTTTCAATGCGAAGGAAATCCATTTTACGCCAAAGCGCAATTCGCTGCAAAGGAATTCACTACTTTGCAATAATGCCGCAAATGTTTGGTGCAAATATACAAAAACTCAGTCAATTATCCAAATTCTTGCGTATTAAACTACTTTTGTTGAAGTTTTTTTTACTTTTTTAGGTGATAATAGTGTTGGATTCAGGAAAAATGTGTACCTTTGCACCATCCCAAAGTCCCATAACGACTATGGGGTGCTGGGATAACCAACAGTCAAAATCTTAATGATCTTATTGAAAGATGAGAGTGTGAAGATTATGAACGAGTTCAATCGCAAGAACCGTTCAGCAGTAATGAACTATCTGACGCACCATTACTCTATTCCAGAGTTTGATGCCGATGACATTTTGCAAGACGCGTGGGTGTTCCTTTTGGACAAACTCACGGTTGGTGAAATGCACGATGTGCCAGAAAAGTTGCCGGCTTACCTTACTAGGGTATGCAGCTACAAGGCACATGAGTACCTCCGCAAGAGGCAGCAAGACATCCGCAACGTTTCGTTCGACGATGCCGCCTTCACCCCAGAGGAACTCACCGCCTTCGAGATGGAAGCCCAGTCTTGGGACAACTACTTGGAGGAGTGCAATAGGGCCGAGCACGAAAAGCTCGACATGATGGAGAAAGAGCTTGAAAAACTCACTCCCAAGGAGACTGCCTTGCTGATGGGCTATTATGCCACCGATGGCTCCAAGACCTCGATGCATGAGTTGGCCCAAAGGTTGGGATACAGTTCTGACCGAGTAGCCATCACGCTCAAGTCTCGCATCATGAAGAAATTGCGTACCGGAATCCAGCAACAGGAGGGAGCCCTCGGCGACGGGCTCTCCCCTGTTGCCTTTTTTATAGGTATTCTGCCACTATTTTATCGAAATCTGGTATCTGCTTCAAGATTTCATATTCAGATAATCCACAGATCGAATGGTAAGGGGCTATGGAGTAGCTAAGTGAGGTTCGGAGATATTCATGGGCGATATCGTAATCCTTTAGCTCGGCGGAAAGTGTAGCAGCGTCCAGATACATGACTGCCTGTTGTAATGTTTCGCTCTCACTTTTTGCCATCGACACACCTTCGTTCACTCGACTGATGCACTCTTCTGTCCGTCCCAATCTGAGAAGCGCTTCGGCTTGCGCCATGATACTGGTGGCATTGGGTGATAAGTCGGCCGCCAGTGACCAGATACGCTGTGCTTCCTCTTCTCGGCCGAGTGCTCTGTAGACATAGCCTAGGTCAAGTTTCTGTCCGATGCCTTGAGGATCGACAGCTTCAGCATGTAGTAGTATCTGTTCTGCTTCAGCCAAACGATCCATGCGACGAAGAGTCCATCCATGCGAATATGGGTAGATGGCTTCGTTTGGTTGTTGTTCCTCGAGTAGAGTATAAGCATCACATGCCTCCTCAAAACGATGAGCGCACTGAAGTGCATAACCACGTAGAATACATATCTGTACTCTCATATCTTTTGAGTCTTGGTCTGGGTGCTGGTCGAGGAAAGTCTGTAACAGGTCCAGCATTGACAATGCATCGTCAAGTTCGCCAGCAAGTAAATATAGATATGCCGCATTGAAACCAGACGAATAATTCTCCATCATCTCGAAAAGCATTTTATAGCAAATCGCCGCCTTCTTGTAGTTGTGCGCATCTACAGATGCCAATGCCAAACAATAGAGATCAAAGGGAAAGACCGGTCTGCTATATGTCATGAAGTAGAGAGTCTTTTTATCATTGTCAATCTGGTACTTCATGAGGCGAGCCATCATGCTTTGCCCCAAAAGAAGCGGCGCCTCCTGGTTCTTAATGATTGTAGCGCGTAGATCACGGAAAACGACTTTACCTAGTTTCACTTCACGCAGATTGACGATGGTGCCCTCTACAAGTTCGCCTGATGCAGTTCGATAGTTGCACACTCCCCCTAGGTCTCGTTCCTCAAGGTAGCCGTTCTTGAGCATGAAAGCTGCTTCGACCGACGAGAGAGAAATGTCAGATGCTCCAGTATCGAACACGAGTTTCAAGGGCAGTCCGTTGATCTCGCCTCGCACACAAATCAAGCCATCTCCTTCCCGTGTGATAGGTACCTCATCAGATTCAGATTCTCCATTCTCTGGATTCAAGGCCTCTTGTGCCAGGTTGGCATGATATTCACATTCAGAATCGTTTATAAGAGCGTCGAACTGTGGCAGTTGTCTGAGCGGCTCCATCAGCGGATTCGTTCGTAGCATATCAAAACGAATCAGTCCGAGGTCGAGTGCGTGTTTCAATGCCTCTGTCGCTTCTTCCTCTTTGCCCTGAAGTGCACGATTGACTGATAGGTTCAAGTAGTATGGCCAGGTTTCATCGTGAGGTTTAGCCAGTTCTTCGTCGGCTTCATCAATGCGGTTCAGCATTTGGAATATCTGGCATCGGAGCGAGATAAACTGAGAAACTGCGGTTGGAAGCAATCGAAGAGCTGCCTCCAAGTCACAGCGTTCGCCGTCGAGGTCTCCGAGATCATGTTTAATCTTAGCTCGTGTATAGAGGTTGGTCGGATTTTCAGATGCCAGGCTGATGGCGGTGTTAGCTTCCTCCAGTGCCTTGTCAAGCTCACTTATGAAACGATAGGCATCGGCCAGCATCTGATGGGCAGTTGCATTCTGGGGCATGATGTTTAGATATCGTCTCAGTACATGGCCTGCCTCTTCGAATTGCTCCATCTCCATCAGCGAATTAGTTAGTACGCAATGCGGATTATCATCGGTTGGATCCATGTCAATGGACTTCTCGGCATAGTATCGGGCTTTATAATAGTCGTGTAACTCATAGTATGCTCGCGACATATTGCCCAGTTCCACGGGTTTTCCGCAGCGGCGGAAGGATTCCTCATACTGAGAGATGGACTCTTCGTATCTACCATGAAAGAAATGAAGATGTCCCAGCAGTTGGGGCCAATAGCCATTGTTACTCTGTTCTCGGCTTAGTGTTTCGAGGCTTGCTATAATCTGGGTATCGAACTCGCGAGGCATACGATTGATTAAGGCATCTTCTGCTCTTTCTTCCCCGTGCCTGATGGCAAGCGTCTTGGTGTAGCACTCAATGGCCTTGACATAGTTTCTTCCGGCAAGGTGGCAATCCCCCATCAAGGTGTACGCCTGATAGTAATTAGGGTCGAGTTTCAGTGCATAGGATAGATGCATTTCTGCTTCCTGGTAGTTCTCTTTTTCTATTGCAATAATACCTAACGCTGCGTGTGGATAGGCATTGCCTGGCTCCAATTCTGCCTGCTTACAATAGTCTGCCTCAGAGAGATCATATTGTTTTTGAGTATGATAGAAGTCTCCGCGATTTGCATACATATTACCTGCATTGGGCAAGATTAGGATGCTCTTGTTCAGGTCTTGCAGCTGTTGTTCTGTATTGCCCAATGCTCCATAGATACGCGATCGCTGCACATAGGCCGCTGCCAGCCAGACCGAGTTGTTCTGCAGATTCTGGATAGCAAGGGTAACTGACTGCAATGCCAAACCGTATTGCTCGTTCATCTGGCAAAGGATGGCAAGCTCGTACTGAGCATAGCCATTGTCTGGGTTCTGCTTGGCAAGTTCCACAAAGAGAGCATAAGCCTCTTGGTACTTTTGCTGTTCCAGCAATTCTAGGCCGTGGCGGAACTCGGGTTGATACTGGTAGTCGTTTTTGTCTGTTGTGACTTGTGGTTGTGTCTGCATGTAGATAATAATTTGATGATTTTGATTCTTTTCAATAATTAATGCCATTCCATCAGGAAAGTAAACCACCGTGTGTTACAAAACAAGCATTATCGTCAACATTATATATATTATGATAGGTATAGCAACACAAATGATCACCGAATTCAGTACATAGTTGCCTCCCCATCGGTTGAAGTAATTGAGGAAGTCGACCGAGACATCGAAAACGAAGTCGCACCACTTACCAAAGAAGCGACAGGTGGCCAAGATGATGCCCATCCAGGCTGCACAGAGCAGGATGGTGAGCACGGGGACGAACACATAGAATAGCGGAGTGACCAAGTGACAATCCAGCTTCCAGTCTATCATGAAGGTCCATGAGGCAGGCACCAACCAATAATAGGCCAGCACGTTGATGGCATTGTAAGTGAGATGCATCTTACGGGTCATCCACATCAAGCCAGCTGCCACGACAGCAAAGATCCAGATGATGGTACGCTGGAATCTGTTCTTGCCAACAGCGATTGTGATGCACTTTTGCCAGATGTTTGTTTCGGTTCTTGTTTCTTTCATTCAGTATAGTTTTTTATTCGACAATGATTCCATAGAAATAATCATATAAATATGCAGAAGCATAAAAAAGGTAAACAAACCTTATTTTATGCTCCTGTATAGGTGGAAAATTGTACTAAATGACGTCAAATATGGTCGTAGAAGCCCTTGGAATTGCGCTTGCGGTACTCTCGCTTCTCTTCGTCCGAACAGGACTTCAAGCCATCCCAATCCAGACTCATCTGGGCGAACATTCGTTTTTTCGACATCCGTTCACGTCGCCAGGTCTCGTCAGTGCCGGCTTCGTCGTGGCTGAATTCAATTACATTCTCGATCGAAAGGAGGTCGCATACCGAATGCACGTCGTGAGCCGAGCCCATGTAGTTGAAGGTCCATCCCTCCTCTTTGAGCTGTTCGATGAGAGTCTTCAGCTGGTGTGCGTTGTATTCACGGCTGGCATTCTCTAGTCCGTCAGTCATCACCGTGACGATGGCCGATGCGTCAGAGTCTTCCTTGATGAGCTGATGCAGGTGATTGATGCTTTGACCCATGGCATCATACAGTGGAGTGCCACCGTTAGGATGGTAATCTGTGAACTCTGTTACATCGCCGATAGGTTTGGTATCGATGAGCGTGCGGACAGCCATGCCACGTGGACCAGGAGCGTCGAAGGTGACGAGCGTGAGGAAGTGCGTCTGCGTGTCGGTATAATCCTTCTTGGCTTGACGGATGGCGTTGAGTGTCTCGTTGACACCTGATAGGGTTGCATTGCGCAGATGGCCCATGGAGCCAGACTCATCGATGATGATCAGGTTGTATATATGAGCCTTGCCATCGGCTGGCACTTGCGTTGGTGCGCTTTGGGGCTCTTCTGCTTGTGGCTGGGCTTTAGGTTTTTCGGTTTGAGGCTGAGGGTTGCTAACGGGTTGCCCAATATGCGGCTGAGAGTTGTTGCCAGTTTGCGTTGCAGTTTTTTCAGGTTGCTTCTTGCGGAAAATGTCAAATATGTTCATAGTTTATTGTTTTAGTTTTTTTGTAAATGTGTGCTCTTGACGGAGAGCAAGGTCACTTGATGACCTTGCCATAGAAGTACTTGGGATATTCGCCCATGACGAAGAGGGTGACGGGACAGAGCCAGAGCGTGCGGGGTTTGGGTTCTCCTGTCCAATAGTCCTTGCGAACAAAGTCCTTGCCGATCTTGCCCTTGAGCGTGTAGGTGGCACCGCCAGTGAGTGTGCTGCTGACTTGTGTGAGCTCTACCCAATCCTCGCGGAGCAGCTGCTGCAGGGAGTTTTGATTCACAGGCTCCTTAGCGGGTTTCACCAGGACCTTCACGCGGTTCTGACCTTTGTCGTTCTCAGGTGTGGCAGCAAGCAGGTCGAGCATCTTGTCTGCCCCGCATACCATGGCCAGATTCTCACGTCGCCAAGGCCAGTTGGGCATATCAATGTACCATGTGCCGTCATCCTTCACGAAGGTCAGCTCATATTCCTTCTTCTTACCGGTGATGGCCGAACTGAGCAAACTTACGAGCTTAGTGATGCTCATGCCATCCACCTTGCCGTAACCCTGCATTTGTTCTGTCACCACCTTGCGGATATCCGAGAGCGAGAGGCCGTTGGCCGCCTGCTCGTTCATCTTCTCCATCTCTTCATCGTTCATCACTGGTTGGTTGTTGTTTGTGTTGTTCTGCATAAGTTAGTGTTATTGGTTTTACATAAAGACCCCTCTTGGAACTTCATCTATATATGAGAAGAACTCCAAAAAGTAAACAAATAGACGAAGTGTACTATAAAAAAGATCATTGATTAATAGGAACACTTTATGTCTATGAAAATAGGGAATTGTAATAAAATCTACTAGCTGAGAGTAGCTCGATATAATAAATGAAATATAATAGGAACCCTCTATGCTAGTAGATATATTAGAATTAGGACAACAACTTGATGATGTCGTCCTTTGCAAGCTCTCCTGAGAGATCTACAAAGTCATCACCTTCGTAATCGTCTGGAACTACCTCGCATATTTCATCGAGATACAAGAACGTCTGAGCCTTGGCCGCAAGGATGTTCACAAGTCTTGGATTACCTGGAACCCGACTATTACCAGTCTTAAAGGACATCAGCACGAACTGATTATCCTTTACATAGGCGCAAGTTTGCTCACAAGTATCTGAAGTACACTCAACACGAAGATGAATGTTATTCGGATCAACCATGTAGTTGTGACTCAGATTGACAATATGCTGAGATCCGAGGATGATATCAAAGCGAGAACCTTGAAGACCATTATATCTAGCAACAGACAGGAATCCTTCAGGACAGCCATTTGCCATATACATTAGCTCTGTAGCTTCTGGATCGGCACTAGTCATATCCCCTGAGAACACAACTGACTTCTCTGCATTTCTATAAGAAGAATTCCAGCCAATATGCTGACCAGTCTTATCGAAGAAATGCAGATCGAAGTCGCGGGTGCCCCACACATTACGCCAATAAATGCCCATGAAGGCATCCTTATCCGAGAACTTGTATGCAGTACCAAGTGGGAGATTTCCTATAAAGGATTTCTCAGAAGATGGAACAGCAAGACGGAAGTTCTTAGGCAGACGAACCTTCTTATCCGGACAAATCGACATACCAATGTGATACATCAACTGACCAAGATACTGAACATCTGGTGTAATATCATTCTCCTTCCAGAAGAACTTCTGATTACGAATCAAGAAGCTTCTGAATGGAGACTGAAGGATACGTTCCTTGCAAGCCATGTAAATCTGTACTTTCTTGAAGGCAGAAATCTCGTTAAGATGCTGCTTAACAACATCCATTGAAGGCTTTGCAGACAAGATCGTCTCCCAGAAACCTGGCTTAAGAGGAGTATGTGTGTGCTTGGCGAGACGACGCATCTTGTTCAGAACAGGAGCATTCTTCTTATCCTTAAATGCAAGAAGCCAGTTCTTGTATCGAAGGAAAATAGAAGACAAGTTGATGACCTGCTGCTTAGTAAGAGTAGTAAAGTCAAACTTGTTAGGATTCTGCTTGATAGCCCGAATCTGATCCTTGTTCTGAATGATCATAGATTGATCAAGCTGCTTGTTGCAGATATAGCGCAAGAGAGCAAACTTCTCAAGTGGAGAAATGTCAAGCTTGGCATACAAGTATGCCTGAAGCTCGCGGTTAGTGATCTTCTCAATAACCTTTCGCCATTCTTGAGTGTTATACTTATGATACTCCTTAATAACAGTCTCACCACAGAAGTTTACAACCTCTGTTGAAAGATTAATACCAGAGCAACCAAGCTCAAGACAGCGGTCTGCAAGCTCACGAAGTGTGCATACACCGATCACCTTATAGATGCTCATGTCTGGAACATCTTCAGCACCGGGATTTGGCACATAACCATTTCCTTGTGTATAGCCGGTTCCATACGTAGATGCATAGTGCAACAACTGGTCGATAAGGAGTTCAGCACGACTCTTAGATGTTACATCTTCCCATTTCTGGTAGAATGTAGAGTTAAAGTCTGCCTGCTGTGACTTGAGCCATGCAAGAGTTTCCTCTGTACAAGCATCAGGATGAATTGCATAACCAAGTTTGGCTGCATATTCAGTACACTTCTTTTGAAGAAGTGGTGTAGTGTGGCCCTTGACAGCCACGTTGAAAAGCGAAATTGAATTTACCATGACAATTTTTATTACTTTATTTTTTACCATATTATCTACCCATTTTACTTTCAGTATTTCAAAGATCGTATGCCAGTCGCCAGCGAAAGGCAACTAGGGCGTTTCCATTTTCTACACTTGCGTAAAACAAGTGTAGAAAACTTTAGTTTTAATGAAAGTATAAAAATTGTTACGATTTTCAATAACGGTCTTGCATCAATATATGTAAACCAACTCAAAAGGTAAACACATTGAGCGTTTTCTTCTAAAAAATGTTCGTATTATTCGCAGAACAATTAACAGTAGAGAGTTCGCCAGAACCCCAAAAAACTCGCGGAAGGTAAATACCCATATTCTCCAGTTTATAAACTATTGAAAATTAGGAACCTTGGCTGGGGTTAATAACTCCTAGATATCATCATAAGGTCATCATGCGTAACCAATGATACACTGGACGAAGTTATAATACAGCTCGGCTATGCGAGAAATATTATGTCATTAATCTATGGATCGTTGTTTGTGTTGTTTGTTCTGTGTAAATTATAATTATTGGTTCATTATAGCCTCCTTTCTTGGTGGATTCATCTAAATATGTCAAAAAACTCCAAAAGGTAAACATTTGTAGTTTTGCAAATATAACTGGTTGGGACTTTTCCTGCATCAGACCATCAGACTGGATACTTTAACTGGAGCTCTTCAACCACATAGTATAAATCAGGATCTAATCTCACAATCCACTGATTCAGAATATCGTCTGGAATCTCCATTATTATATCTTTTTTTGATTTATGTATTTATTCGAACCTGACATACAGCACCTCTGGATGCTCGCCGTCGAACACGAAGTGCATGACGTTGCACAGCCAGATCTGCTTGACCTCGACCTCCGGGGATTCTGTGACGTAAGTGCCGCCATAGTCATCATGGTCGATGAGCGTGAAGGTGGCGTATCCGTCAGCCGATGGCTCATCGGTTTCGACATCGAGCGTCACCAACCGGCCGTCCTGGGTCAGACAGTCGAGCAGATCGTCGGCTCCATCCACCATTTCCAGTTCCTCGTGGTCGTATGGCCACTCAGGGATAACTGCATACCACTTACCGTTTTCTTCTTTTTCGAATTCTAAGCGCATAGTATTATTTATTGGTTCAATATCCGAGCCCCACACATGGGCCTCCATCTATATATGAGGGAGATTTCAAAAGGTAAACAAATACCTTCACATCTTCTTTCTTTGTGCCTTCAGATACTCGACCTTCTGCCGAATGGCACGAATCTTCTCTTTCTTCACGAACTCTGCTTCGATGTATTCATCCTCACGTTTCCATTCTTTGGCCATGTCGGGCAAGACGGTCATCAGCCGTTCAAGGTATTCCGTTGGCCAACCGGTGAATTTCAGCCACCAATAGGGATTGACACCAAAAGGGTAATAAGGCCAATTAGTATCATACTCTGCACTAGAGATCCATCCATGAGAAAACCTATAGTGGGGCTCGTATTTGTTGCCACATAGTAAAAGTTCATACCCCCCATCCAAATGCAGAAACATTCGATAGTCATCTACTTCCCCGAAATCCAGACTCCACGGTTGTCGCTCATCACAGATTATTCGGGCATCTGGCAACTGACCTTTCTTGATTGCAGAGCCATCACCTTTGGCAATTCTCACCAGTTCTTCACATCTTTTCTTCATGAGGACATTCTGAAACTCGTATTCTCTTAACCGGGTTCGATGCAACCATCTTTTCAGTCGTAGTATTCTTTCGTCCATAGTCTATATATAAAAGAGGAGATGCGTTCTTTGGAAGTAGGCTGCTCCAACATCCAGGTAGTTTACTCTAGCACCGCAATTTACCCAAAGGCTAATTAATGCCTTTGCGCATAGTGTTCGCCACTCGCTGCCCTGTAACTTTTTCAGACTAACAGATCCTGATAATTCCGCTGAACGAATCTCCTCTATATTACTTATTCTGGTCTCGCAAGTAAAACTTGCGAGACCGGAGTTACTTATTGCCTCTCGACAAACGCCTTGACCAGCGAGGCGTGACTCAGCGGCTTCGATGCATCCATCGGGTCACCGTTGGTCTCGTAGTCGAGCAACACCACGGTCTTTTCGGCAGCCAATGCCTTGAGCTTGGCAATCAGCTCCAGACATCTGTTCTCCAGCACCCAGTTGTAACATGGGATGTAGAGTTCCTGACGAGCCGTGAGATAATCCATCAGCTCTCCCGTCACACCTCGGCGATGACCCAGCACCTTGCCATGACTCTTCACCGTTCGCTTGATGCCCGACATCGTCTTGTTGTGCATCGTCTTGATATCCACGCCTTCGCGCTCGAATACCTTCAGACCTTGCCAGATGCCCTCCACCGAAGCACCCATCCATCCGTCGCTGTCAGGAATCGGGATCGATCCGTGAGGATAGAACGGACTCAGTTTCACAAACTCATCATTGGCATGACTCGTTACGTCGATAATCACAGCACCAGGATACTTCTTCTCAAGACTCTCAATCTTCTTTCTCTTACTTTCTACTACAATCATACTCTTCTCTTTTTTAATTATACATCTTCATCTCATTAACCACTCCAACGAGAGGGCCTACATTCATATATGCAAAAACCTTCAAAATGTAAACAAAAAACATACTGAAGGGAAAAAAAATTAGAAAGTAACAGGTCTTTAAGGTAAAGTTTTTGCAAATGCTCTCTCAAAGGCCTCGTAGTTCTTGCCGGATTTATCTCCGATGGCGAATTCTACGGTTTCAAAGCATGTGTATTTCTTAAGCAATTCTAGCATGACGATTGCTACAGTGTAGGTCGGATTGCGGAAGGCGCCACACCCCCAGGCTCCGAGAATCAGCACCTCGTTGCCTTCGGCTGCTGCCACATCGAGCACCTGCTTGAGGCGGCTTCGGATGATGTTCTTGTAGTTGACGGGCAAGGTAGGGAAGGCGTAACATTCAGGTGCGGCACTGGTGATGACATTAACCGGATACCATTGTTCGGGTGACAGCATATGCGGTTCGGATTCGTCACTTTTGAAGACGATGACACCTGGCGTATAGATCAGGTCATCATTGCCCATTGCATTCATTCTTTTGTGACGTAAAGCTTCGGTGTGCGGCTTGTAGAAAGTTTCATAGTTGGCCTTCAGACAAGGATAGAGCGTCGAACAGCGACAAAGAGATTCCTCTTGAGCTCCGGCACTGTAGGGTGCACCTCCGATGCTGTGGTTATTGGCGAAGTTGAGCACTGACACTCGCTTTCCTTTGTATTGACGTGCAGCCTCAAAGGTACGGTTGCCGGTCAGGATTACGTTTGTCTCTATGGTTGGGCGTTCGGGAATCTCGATGTCTGTTCCCTCCTTCACGACATATTGCTTGTCGATTGAGTTCTGGATGGCATCCATCAGTGCAGGCTGTGTCTCGCACTGTTCAACGGTGTCGGTCATCACGCGGAAATTGATTTCTCGGTAGTTCATTCTTATATATTAATAATGTATGTTGTTTCCAGAATGTTCGAAGCCTCGTTCCTGCATGGCAAGGTGATCACTTGATCACCTTGCCATGGAAATGCTCGGGGTATAGACCGTCGAAGAGGAAGCGACAAATCGGCGTGAGGCGGATGTGCTGTGGCAGGTCGTTGCGGAAGCGAAGCTCGTACTCGGCTCCCTTGCCGTCGATTGTGCAGCGCTGGTAGTGCGTGAAGGTGTTTGCCACCCAACCATAGGAGATTACCTCAATCACAACCTGTGGCTTGCCGTCTGCCAGTTTCTCAAGTAGCTTCTCGAAGCTTTCGTCCATCACCAAATCCTTGTGCGGATTGCAGCTAGGCCAAGCGGGATGCTTGGTGTGGTCATCGAGCGGGTTGCTCAGGTCTTGCTCGGTTTCATACTTCTGCGTGTGTCCCTCTGCATCGACATAAGTGAAAGTCTCGCGGAACTCTTTGGTCAACAACTCCTCGTATTCATTACATACGATGTACCAGCGGTTGTCGTTCTCTTTGTTAAAGGTCAGCGTCTTCTTTTGTGTCAGCATAAAAGTAATAGTTTTTTAAGTGTTAGTAACTCGTGCTTGCAATAATAGATGTATTATTTGTCGAAATGTAAACAATCCGTCAAATGTTTTTTCTACATTTACTATCTCAGCATCGCGAGCGTGTATCGGCATCGTTCACCGTCGAAGAAGGCTTCGAGCACATCGGCAAAGATATCGTCACGACAGATGTAATCAAACAGGGTCATAGAAGACCTCAGTTTCATAGCATCCACGTCCCATCCCATCAGTTCGATGGCGTTACTGTCATCGGCATGGTCGAGCACCGCCTGTGTAATTTCGCGCAAACGGGCTCCCAGTACAGGATGTTGCAAGTACTTACGGGCCTCTGCTGCATCCTCGATACCAAAAAACTGTGCATTTCCGCTGCGTCCTAGTCCTCGCAACTGTGGGAAGATGTACCAGATCCAGTGGCTGCGCTTCTCTCCATGCCTCATTTCTTGCAATGCCTGAGAGTAACCTGCATACTCGCTTTCTTGTGCTTCAACAAAACGTTCAATGTCAAGTGCTGTCATTTTTTATTCACCTCGCTATTTTGAGGTCTCCAATCAATAATGTCAGGATTGTCAAAATGTAAACAATTCCATCCTTTATATATTCGGACAAAGTACATTCTTGGGCAAGAACTACCAGAAGCCTGCCAGATTAATAGCTTGGGCAATCGTCACTTATTGATGCTCAATCCCAGTTCGTAGGCTTGCTGCATGTATTGAGTGCCGGCTACAGCACCGGCGCGACCCATGGAGATGGCGCTGACGTATCCGCGTTCGGTAGGATTCTCCGTACACATCACGAAGCCGCGGAATCCATTCAGGCACCATTCCGCTGTTTCGGTCGAGCTTTGCGCACAGGCTGTAATGTAGTAATATTCCTTGTTGCCCATACGCTCGTCGCCCCATGCCAGGAAGGTGGCATCGATGAAGGTCTTCATTCGGTCATTGACATTCATATAATAGGTAGGTGAGGCCAGACAGAGAACATCGGCAGCGAGGAACTTCTCGACCAGCATACCGGTTGGATTGTTGCGGTCGACGCTATGGGGATCGTTGGCACCCTGATCGGTCAGGAACTGCAAGTCAAGGTCTGCCAGAAAAATTTTCTCAACATCGCCGCCTGCTTCTTGCGCACCACGCACAAACTCGTCAGCTAGCAAATCGGTGTTGCCGCCGCGACGTGGGCTGGAGCTGATGACGAGCACACGTTTACCCTCTTTCGGATTGACGGTGGTGGCGCTGTACTTGATGCCCGATACCTCGGCGAGTGAGGCACCACGAGGGGATTCGGTTGAAGACTGTGGCTCGGAAGAGCATGAAGAGAGAATGCCCAGCAAGGCAGTGACTGTGAGTAAAGAAAGATTTTTCATTTCGGGTATAATGTTTTTCTATATAATAATATAAATGGTGTGCAAATATACCAAATCTTAGGCGAAAATCCAAAAATATTGCGTGTTAATCCGCTTTTGTCGGCACAATTATTACTTTTCCCTCGATAAACTGTTGCAGATTCGGGAAAAAATCTGTATCTTTGCACCCGATTTTTGAACCATTCTATTTTATTTCATAGGAGAAGACAATCATGAAGAAAATCCGAAAAGCAAAGACCGTCATCGGTATGGACGACTACATCAAAGCCGTTCGTAAGGCCGATCGCGAAGCTGAAATGCAGCTTCTGGGACCAGGTTTCCACAGTATGAACCGTATTCACCGCTCCAAGAAGAGCTACTCCAGAAAAGAGAAGCATCGGGGACAACAAAGCCTCGATGCTTCTTTTTTTCGTACAGCAATTGTGTTTTGTTCTGGTCGAACCCCACTGCCTGTAGATGTCTTATGCCAAGATAGCGTCGGCCAACGCCTCGAGGGCTGGTAGGTCGCTGTGCTTCATCGTGCCACGCAACGTGACGGTCTCACCCTTGATGCAGACGTCCTTCATCTCCTCGCACATCTGCTTCATGACCTTGGCTGCACAGGGTGCCCAACTACCGTTTTCGATGAGTGCTATCTCGCGCTTCTGCCACGTCTTGGCTTGCAGCAAGTGGAGGAGATTGTACATCGGAGTGAAGAGACCTCCGTCGTAGCTCGATGCTGCCAGTACCACCTTGCCATACTTGAAGGCATCTTCAACACATTCGTGGATATCATCGCGGCAGACATCGGCCACCGAAACTTTCTTGCAACCCTTGGCGCGAAGTATCTCGGCCAACTTTTCGGCAGCAACCTTGGTGCAACCATGGATGGAAGCATGAGCGATGAACACACCCTCGGCTTCTACGCCATAGCTGCTCCATATGGTGTATAGACGCAAGGCCTCGGCCATCTTCTCGCCTGTAAGGATTGGGCCGTGAAGAGGAAGAATCTGCTGGATATCCAGGGCTGATGCCTTTTTGAGCAAGGTCGATACTGGAGCTCCATACTTGCCGCAGATGTTGAAGTAATAACGACGTGCCTCGCAAGCCCAGTCGTCAGCATCGGCATCAATCACGCCGAACTTGCCGAATCCGTCGGCCGAGAAGAGTACCTTGTCCGTGCTGTCGTAGGTCACCATTACCTCTGGCCAATGCACCATTGGTGCCATAACGAAGGTGAGCACGTGTTGGCCCAACGAGAGTGTGTCGCCCTCCTTGACGGCAATGACACGATGGGTAAGGTCGCTCTCTGGGAAGAAGAGCGGTATCATCGTCTGAGCCTTGGCCGAGCACACTACCTTCAGCTCGGGATACATGGCCAGAACCTCGCCGATGCCACTGGCGTGATCAGGCTCCAGGTGCTGCACTACGAGATAATCTGGCTGACGTCCATCCAGGGATTCCGCGAGGTTCTTCTTCCATTGTTCCATCGTGCGACGATCCGAGGTATCCATGATGGCCACCTTCTCGTCCAGAATGAGGTACGAGTTGTAGCACATGCCATCGGGCACAACGTATTGTGACTCGAAGAGTCGAATTTCGGCATCATCACAGCCGATATACTTGATTGTTTCGGTTACATTTTTCATATCTTTGAAGGATTTATTAGTTATCGTTTTTGTGGTTCTGATCGTATATTACGGGTACAAAGATATTCAATTCTTCCCACAATTCCAAATATCCCTCCGACAAACTGTCGTTTCTGGCTACATTCCCTTCTTTTTTCTTACCAATTGTGACGTCCTTTTGTCAGCATTGACCTTCATTCCGCTCTCATGAACTTCGGCGCATCTGATAAACAGATCGTTGCACAGACGGCTTTTGGGGGCGAACTCGTTGATGGTATTGAAGGCATCGACGATTGTCCACTTGGCGTGGATAGGGCGTACCATTGGCTTCGATGACGTGCTGTGGTTCGACGGTTCGTCGCTCTCCAGTTCTCCGAAATCATCAACGACCGTATCTTCCAAATCAATATTTTCCGAATAGGTTCTGCTCATACTATGTAATGTATTTAGTGTTTCAATTTGGTGCTCTCCGAAAATAGGACAGATAGGAGTGAAATGCCAACATTGGTCAACTAAAATACTTCACATTTTCTCATTTTCCAATCAGCACCTTTTGCTGGATTCGGCTGTCAATGCAGATTGCTATTGTTCGGCATCGTAAGCCTCGTGGTCATGAGAGACGAAAAAAGAGCCGTGTCTAGCGACACAGCACCTACGATCCGTCGTGTGGAAGTCTGAACCCGAAACGACGTTTATGAAAACAAGGAAGAGTTTTTTGTTCGCGGATTGAACGCCATCAGAACGGGGAAGAGTATTTTGCTGACGGATTATCGTCCATCAAAACGAGGAAGCGTATTTTGCGGGCGGAATAATCTCCATCAAAACGAGGAAGCGTATTTCGCCAGAAAAATGCTCTCCATAAAAACGGGCAAGCGTATTTTGCTGACAGATTACTCTGCATAAAATCGAGGAAGCGTAATTCGCTGGCAGAATGCACTTCCGCAAATCGAGGAAGGATGGTTTGGTAGAGAAGGGCCTTATCAGCTTTCGTCAGCGGCACTACTTCTTTTCAAACTCAGCAAAGCGAATCCTGAGCTGCGGATCGTCATCCTCCTGATTCGGATCCTCCTCATGGCTGTTCGAAACCGAGAGACCCAGCAGACGGATAGGGTCCTGGCTGTAATCCACACTGTCGAGCAGCTGCTGTGCCAAAGGTCGGATGAGCTCTACCGTGGTCAGTTCTTCCTCTTGGGTCACGCTGCGGGTAATACCACGGAAGTCGTGAAATTTCAGTTTCAGGGTGAGGGTATAGCCGCGGAAGTCTTCGTCCGTGAGGCGTCGATGCAGCTCCGTAATGGCGTCCTCCAGAATGCGGTTTAGTTCCTCTGTATCACTCGTATCGTGCAGAAAAGTTGTCTCGCAACCCACCGATTTTCGAATACGGCTGCTCACCACAGGTCGTTCGTCAATGCCACGGGCGAAGTTGTAGAACATTTTGCCCATTTTGCCGAACTCACGGATGAGCGTCGGTAACGGCACCTCGCGCAGGTCAGCTCCTGTATGGATGCCCATCGAGTGCATCTTCTCGGCCGTTGCCTTGCCCACGCCCCAGAAGACCTTGATGTCCAGCCGGTCAATAAACTCCTGTGCGCGAGCGGGATGGATGACCGTCAACCCGTCGGGCTTGCGATAGTCAGAGGCAATCTTGGCCAGGAACTTGCAGTACGAAACGCCCGCCGAAGCCGTCAGTTGCAGCCTTTCGCGTATCTTGGCCTTTATCTCCTTAGCGATATCCATAGCCAGCTCGATACCTTGCTTGTTGTCCGTGACGTCGAGGAAAGCCTCGTCCATGCTGATAGGCTCAATGATGTCCGTGTATTCGTGGAAGATCTCGTGCATCTGACTCGACACTTCATGATAGACCTCATACCGGCCGGGCACCAGTATGAGTTGTGGACAGAGGGTCTTCGCGCGTTTGCTCGACATGGCCGAATGCACACCGAACTTGCGAGCCTCATAGTTGGCCGTTGCGATGACCCCGCGTTCGCCAGTGCCACCCACAGCCATCGGATTGCCTCGCAATTCCGGATTGTCTCTCTGCTCTACCGAAGCAAAGAATGCATCCATGTCAATATGTATAATCTTCCTTTCGGGCATGATCCTTCGTTACTTGAATACTAAAGTAAATTCTGTGCTCTGACCGTCACTCCTGGTGAGGTCCAATGTGCCATTGTGGGCACGCATTATCTGACGGGAAAGACTTAGGCCGATACCTGACCCTTCTGGTTTGGTCGTGAAGAAAGGAATGAAGATCTGCTCCTGACTTTCGGGCGTAATCGGCAATCCGTCATTGGCTACGTGGATATGCGTCTGCTCGTTGCTGTCTATCTCAGCCGTGATCCAGATATGTTTGGCTCCTGCCTGGATGGCATTCTTGATCAGATTGATAAGGATGCGGCTGATCTGCGACTCGTCGGCATAGATGAGGATGTCTTCGGTCTTGGGCTGATAGGAGCAGCTGACCCCGGTAGTGGCACATTGCTCACTGGTCAATTCTATTACCTTATTAACTAAAGCATCCAGCATCAGCGCTTTCAGTATGGGTTTGGCAACTCCAGCCAATTCGCGATAAGATTCCACGAAACGGATGAGGTCTTTGGCTGAAGATGCAATTGTCCGAAGTCCTTCCCTCACATCCATCGCCTTCTTTTCCTCTTTTAAATTGGTCACGTTGGGTTCTTCCTCCTTTAAGGGGGATAAGAGGGGGTCTTTACTTAAGGCTTCGCTCAAGGAGGCAATCGGGCTCACCGTGTTCATGATCTCGTGAGTAAGGACACGAATCAACTTGGTCCATGACTCCTGCTCGTGCTGCTGACGACGGCGCTCCACAATCCATTTGATACGGTTCAGTGTCCGGTTGAATTTGGAGTTCTCCTGAAAGCGGAAGTTGTATTCCTCATCCTCAAAAGCATCGAGCATGTATTCCAGCTTCTTGCGATCCTTCTCGCGGACATAGACAGCGGTAGCGATGATGGCAATCGCCAAAAACGCTACAAATCCGATTATCAAAAAGACAATACTACGTCCCATAAGCCTTAACATCTTAATATCTTAACACCTTCCCATCTTAACACCTTCACACCCTCACACCTCAGATTCCGTATTTCTTGAGTTTGCTATACAGTGTCGGCCGACTGATACCCAACTCTTTGGCCACCATGCTGAGGTTGCCATTGCAGCGGATCAATGTGTCACGGATGGTCTTCTCTTCGGCATCCTGAAGCGACCCCCTCCCAGCCTCCCCGAGGGGAGGGGTTGAAGGTATGTTCTGAGGGTTGCCATTTTGAAGGGATCCCATCGTTCCTTGATATTTAAACTTACTATAATCTCCTCCCCCCGGAGCAGCGTAGCAAATGCCCTTGGGGTAGGAGGTCGGGAGGGGGTCGAGTGTCTTCCCTTCCGACAGTATCACCGCCTTCTCGATGACATTCTGAAGCTCACGGATATTGCCACTCCATGCGTGGGAGGTCAGTCGTTGAGCTGCTTCGGCAGAGAGTGTTTCTACCGGTCGATGATACTTCTCGGCATACTTCTTCAGGAATATCTCGGCCAATGGCAGGATGTCTTCGGCTCTATCCCTGAGAGGAGGGAGGTGCAACTGCATCGTATTGATGCGGTAATAGAGGTCCTCACGGAAATGACCCTCATGTACCATCTTTTCCAGATTCATGTTCGTGGCACAGATCAGGCGGATGTCAATCTCAATCTGCTTCTCCGAACCCACTCGGGTCACGGTTCTATTCTGTAATACGCGTAGCTGCTTGGCCTGAAGGTGCAGGGGGATGTTGCCAATCTCATCGAGAAACAATGTGCCACCGTTTGCCTGCTCGAACTTACCCACATGGTCGGTATGGGCATCGGTGAATGCGCCCTTCACATGGCCGAACAGTTCGCTCTCGAAGAGTGTTTCGGTAATGGCTCCTGCATCGACACACACCATCGGATGATGACGGCGGCTGCTCAGGGCATGAATCTCACGTGCCAGCACATCCTTGCCCGTTCCGTTCTCTCCGGTAATAAGCACTGTGGCATCCGTTGGGGCTATCTTCTCCAAGCTGTGACGGATTTCCTGCATCTGTTGGCTATTGCCCCAAAAGAAGCCCCCCTTGTTCCCCCCAAGGGTGGATGATTTGGAGTGCCATCTCTCCCCCTTGGGGGAGTTGGAGGGGGCCGCAGCTCTCAGCGTCGCAATCAGCTTCTCATTGTCCCAGGGCTTCACGATGAAGTCGAAGGCTCCTCGCTTCATCCCTTCTACGGCGAGTGCGATGTCTGCGTAAGCTGTGAACAGTACGACCTGCACATTGGGGTACATTTTCCGGAGCTCGCTCGTCCAGTACAATCCTTCATTGCCCGTGTTGATGTCCGTATAGAAGTTCATATCCAGCAGCACCACATCGGGCCTGAAGCTCTCCATCGTGCTTACCAGCGTCTTAGGCGATGCGATGAGCTCCACCTCAGCGAACTGAGGTGTCAACAGCAGCTTCAAGGCACTTCGTATGCCTTGATTGTCATCTACTACGAGGATTTTTCCGTGCTTCATAGTTATTTGTCTGATATGCGGACAAAGTGCTTGTAGTCAGAAGCCATGGTGCCTGGCGAGTAGGTTGTCCCTTCCCTTTGCCATTCCATCTCGGAGCCTGAAAGTTTCTCAATACAGAAACGAGGTGTACCCCATACTGAACTGAGTGCATTCAGGTCTATCATCCCATCCTCGATAATGTACATTCCTGTAGTCACATATTCTTTACCAGTAGGGTCAAGAGGAGAACTCGAAACAATGGTGTATGATCCGCTATTCTCATCACCTTTGAACTCGTAGATTACAGAACTGTCGAAACTGAAATTAGGATCATCATAGCATTCTGCCCACTTGCCTTGCAGGTTGCTGATGTTCACTTCTGTCTCATCCGAACAGCTCTCCATAATCATGCCCATCAGGCACAATAGCAAAACATAAAGTTTTTTCATTTATTTGGATTTAGATTGACAAACAATAATTTGAGATGCAAAGATACAGGAAAAACACCAAATGAAGAAATTTATTAACTGTATTTTGCACCAAATGGAGATTTTTTAACCTTATTCTGCCTTAATCACCTCCCCCGGATTACTCGTAGCCGCACTCCAGCTGCGCACCACCACAATGGCAAGAGTCACAATGAGGACGATGACCAGAGCCAGGGCGAAGACCCACCAGCTGAGGGTGCTATGATAGGCGAAGGTGCTGAAGTAATGGTCAATGATCAGATAGCTGACCGGAGCGGCAATCACGAAGCAGAGGAGCACGATGACCGAATACTTGCGACTGAGCATCTGCAGGACGTCATTCACCTCAGCTCCCATCACACGACGGATAGCAATCTCTTTGCAACGATGTTGTGTCTCGAAGAGCACCAACCCGAACACACCCATGAGCGAGAGAATGATAGCCACGAGCGTGAAGGCCGTCACCTGCTTGCTGAGCTTGTCCTCCAGTTTGTACTTGCGGGCAAGTTCCTCGTCGAAAGCCGAAAGAATAATACTATCAGGATCCATATCAGGGCATAGCTCCAATGCAGTATTCCTAATGAAGTCAATCACCTTGCGAATA
>JAZUEP010000042.1:0-3857 GCA_045640225.1 Bacteroidales bacterium
GTAAGGCATGGTCGGAACCTTGCCCGTGTACTTCGACAGCAGTTCGGTGCGCACCTTGTCGACAATCTTCAGCAGCGACGAGCCCTCCTCGAGGTATTCGATAGTCTGGAGCTTCAGTCGCATGCGCTTGAAGATGGTGCATCGCTTGTCGTCGGCCGCACGCATGGCTGCGGTCACGGCGCTTGCTGCGGGCGAGTAGACCTGGTCGTTCAGCTCGCGCAGGCGATCGTTGAAGGCGGTGTTCACCTCTGCCTCGATGCCCAAAGCCGAAGCCGTCTGGGTCGAGATCAGGCGCTGTCCGTTGATCATCAACGCGCTGAATTCCTGATTGTTGTACTTCGTAAACGAATACAAATTGATACTGTGAATCATAACTGTAGAAAAAAGTTTTTTTGTTTGACGTTTATATACTTAACACACTCTCTGTTGCGTCGTCACTCCCTCAGCCTTGACCCCGCGGTGGTCGCCGCCTTGCTTGTTCGGACGGTACAAAGATACGGCTTTTTTTGTAAACGCTCAGGCGTTTCCGTACGATACGTGCGATAGCGGAACATGTTACAAAAAAAACTTGCTATCCACCATCGAATAGCAAGCTTTTTCTATGTTTTTGGGGCCAATCTTACTCGTAGATCTTAGCCGGTTCGCCCAAGTATTTGACGATCAGCATAACCTCGCGAGGCGTAAAGGACTTCGAATTCTTCCGATACCCGATCTCCACGAGCGAATCGTAGAGTTCGGTACACCGCTTGATCCACGCCATGAGGTGATTCACGGCAGCATGCGGAGTCGACGCCGTTGGGAAGTAGTCCAGCGCCAGCTCCTTCTTGCTGTAGGCACGGATTATAAATGTATCCATATTATTTTCGATAGCTAAAGATAATATTCAGTTCTGCTAAACTAAATGTTTACGCAAGCGCTGTGGTTAGGTCCTTTTTCCTGGCAGTACCCAGTATAACATCGGCAATATCTGTGTTAGGCTCATAGTCTTCCAGCATCTTGACCACGGTGTATTGCTTGTGTCCGCTGTCCTTCATACGCTCGCACCACTTCAGATATTCGCCACTGTCGGGATATACCACAAGACGTCGATCCATCAGAGGACGGAGCTTAGTCGATTGCAGATTGCTGCATCCACCAGTTGCAAGCCATAGATATTCCGGGTATCGCAGAGCACAGACAAGGGCAGACTTCTCACTTTCGACAATGCAGATTGTCTTCTCGGGATAGCGGGAAACCAGATGCAAGCCGAACAGCACCTTCTCGGTCTGTACCAGTTGCGGACCTACGTTGGCTTTCTCGCAGATAGAGCGCATCGAGTTGCCCCAGCCCTGTACACGATGGCCATCGCAGGTGTAAGCTATCAGTTTGGCATCATGCACACGCTGCTGCTCGTCAATCATCCAGAATACTGCTGCCGGGCCATAGTTGATGCCAGCAATGACAGTGTCCTTCTGCGTCGCTCCTACATGGTAGTCGGCAAGGACCTGCAGTATGAGTTCGCGGTCAAAAGGCAGACTCTCGAACCACGTTCTGAAGGTACTCTTGCGCTCAGCAGCCTTCTCGACCCATTGCATATCAAAGAACTTTGTCTGAGCGACAACGACAGGAAGGTAAGGTGCAGGTTTCCTTGCATCGCTAAGAATAGACTTCCTGCCATTGACCACGCATGGCTCCCACGTATTCTGTCTGTCGCATTCGGGATGATCTCTGAAAAAATCATGAGGCGGATAATGCACCACAGGGCACGAGTTTTTATGATCGCACATGCCACATGTCTCATCCACATATTCGCCAGTCCGTACATCGATATAGCGGGCAAAGCACTTTTTCCGTCCACAGAAGGGACAAGTGTAACGGTTACCACCGCCTGGGCGGTATCGTTCGAGTATGAAGTTGATTTCCATCTGTATCATCTTTTATGTGTGTATCAGAGTGTATCATTTCCGCAGTGATACAAGATAATAGATAACTATTGTAATATCAGCTCTTTATCTTGTATCACGGCTGATACAGATTTACGTTCTGATACGCATCGTCTGTATCAGGCATGATACACCATAACTAACTGTTATATATACTAATAACTATCATTTTGTATCAAAAATCGGAATGATACATTTCTGATACATCACCCCGTTACTCCTTGTTCTTCGACACCTTGTTTTTGTCGCCGCCTCGGCTCAAACCATGACCTTTGGCCACGCGCTGGACAGTACTGAGACTGGTACCCAGCTTGTCAGCGATGTCACGATAGGACAGACCGTTCGGCTCCTTCAACTCCTTGACGATGTCAGCCTCAAGTTCTGCCTTCTCGTCACGGCTGCGAGGCAGGTGCATACGCTCCTCGTCATACCCGCCATACTCGAAATGAAGGTAGCCTTCGCTCATCTGGAGGGTAAGTTCCTGTACGTTCTTGTAGTCAAGTTCGATGGGCATCGAGCGGTACTTCAACTGAATGAGGTAACGCTTCTCCTTACCAAGCTTTGACTTGTTCAGGCCTACCACGTTGTCAGCAAGGTTAGAGAGAATCTTGCTGCCGGCAAGGTCGTTGAGCGAAAGAGGATCGCCGGCCTTACGCTTGGGCACATGGGCAAGGATAAGCATTGTCCAGTTGTGAGTCATGCGTAGGCCGATGAGACGGAGCATCACATTACCAGCTTCGCCACCTTCCTTTGAATTGATGCAGAGGTTGGTAAGGTTGTCGATGATGATGACGTCGGCCTCATACTCCAATGCCTTTGTTTCAATCTCTACAAGGATTAAGCTCTGATCGGTGACATCGTGCATGAGGGTGTAGTCGATGTTGGCGATGTAGAGCGACTCGGAGATCTCCTTCGCAGGATACTTCTTCGAGAATTGCTGCTGGCTGAGCTCGAAATTTACGTAGAGCACCTTTTTGCCTGTAGCAGCGATCTCAATAGCCATCTGCATGCAGAGGGTTGTCTTTCCTAAGCCGGTATCGCCGAAGAGGATCGTGGTCTCGTGCTCCACGACAACGTGAGGAATGAGTTCCTTAGGCTCTTCCATCTCCAGACCTTCCTTGACGTAGCTGCCAAAGCGCTGAACTCGGATGAAGCTCGTAGGCTTCTGTTTCACTGCTTGCACAGCCTGCTCTACTGCGGCATCGAGCTGTTCCTGTGGATTACTCATCGCTCTGATCTCCTTTCTCCGCGCTACTCTCTTTTGATGCCACGAACTTGCGGTAGCCCTTGGCGAGAGGTGAATCACTATGGAGCATCTCTGTGAGGATTGCTCCGATGGGGCGAGGGTCGTATGGTTCTTTAGACCCTGCCTCCATTTTGGAAGATAATACCTTTGTCATAATATATAGGTATTAAAATGCCAATCTTGCACTCACGATGATATAGAATGGCGTTCTTCATCTCGTGCTCGGAGCCGTGCTCAGTTTTTGACTGCTGACTTAAAAAGAATACAGCAGAAACTCCGTTGTCGAAATTTCTGCTGCGAATTTACACATATCTTTTCACACGTGCAACTATTTCTTTTGATTTACAATCATTTATAGTTTGACATGATTCCCCATTTTTATATGCCGGAATTTATCTTTTGTTCAAATTCCTCGGACTCTGGTTTGATCGTTTTTGCCTATTCTTACCAAAGTCGCTTACTTTTATCCAAACTATCGCACCTTTGGAGCAAACTATTCTCTCATAAACCATACTTTGTACCAAATTATACCCGCTTTGTATAAAAAGAATGAGGGCGTGTCAAAAGTCCATGAATAGACTTTTGCACGTCCTTTTCTTATGTCAAGCCACTATCTTTATTGAAAAGTATTCATCAAGGCTGAAATCTCTGATTTTGGTCGAATTTGAGCTTAAAACCGGTTTATAGCC
>JAZUEP010000043.1:0-4553 GCA_045640225.1 Bacteroidales bacterium
TGGCTTAATATAGTTCTTCTTCATTGTTTTTAGGGTTTATTCAAGTTTCACAAGGCGTTACTTGCGAAACTTGTTAATTGTTAACTGTTAATTGTTAACTATCACCTTCTTGCCGCCACGGATCACGATGCCGCGATAGCCTTCGCCAGCTTCGGTGCCGAAGAGGGTGTAGCTGCGGTTATCGTTATGGTTTTCGTAATCGTAAACGAACTCAAGGGCAGAGGTCTCGCCCTCCTCGCCATCGATGACGATGCGGACGCGGGCTGGGGCGCTGGCATTGCTGGTAAGCTCGTCGATGCTTGGGCCAGAGAAGTAAGCACGATAAGGAGCGATGGTAGCCTTAGTGCCATGCTTGATCTTGCCGCCTGAGACGTAGTAGATGGTCTTTGCTGCGTCACCCTCGAAGATGCACTCCTCGTAGGTACCGGTGAAGTTCCAGGTAGCAGATGCAGGTGCAACTGGGCTGGCTGCCCATCCCTCGCCGCCGCCGCTGAAGGTGACATCACCCGTTTCGGCAACTTTGAACAATACAGGAGTGCCCGGAGCTACGGTTTCAGCGTAGTCGAAGTTCAGTTTGGTCTCGCCATTGGCATCCGAAGACTCATTGAAAGTGTAGTAGCGGATAGCGTCGTCAGACTTCAGCGCGAATGGCAGGCACACGGTGCCGTACTGGTTGCTGACAGTGCGGGTGTGATAGATGCCCTTCTTGCTGCCTGTAGGAGAAGGATATGCATCTATACCGATGTTCTGCTCCCAGTTGGCGCCGAGAAGAGCGCAGATCTCGCCAGACTCTATCTTAGCAGCTGTCGTCTTTGTTGTATGATGTGCATCTTCTGCTGTTGTCAGCGAATAGTTGTGTTCTCCTTTAAAGTCGCCCCATTCATTTCCTTTAGCAGCAAAGTCTTTATATGTTGTCATATTCAGACAATTATCAATGGAGGTTCCTTCATTTACTTCACCGCAAATTCCCTTGACGACACTTCTACCAGTAAAATCACTGAGACAATCGATGATTGATCCACCATTTTCGTAAGGAAATCCACCTGCGATTCCACCACAAGTTACATCATAAGTTGTCGGATGAATAGAACTTTCTGTCAAAACAGAACCAAAATTCACACATTTAGACACTTTACCTTCTTTACTTCCTTTCAAAATTTCACCAACGATTCCACCAAAAAAAGCCTGGTGAGAGTCTGCACCATCGTAGTTCCTTATCACATACTCTTTTCCTTGATAAATTTTGGTGACAAAGGTCATATCCGTTTTGGTTTTGTAGTTATTGTAGAACCAATCTTTAACATCTGCAATACGCATAGATATAATCATGCCTGTATTCAAACATCCATCAATAGTGCTTCCTAAAGAATATCCGACTATACCTCCTGCACCTCGACCATTACTTGCAATCAAGGCGGAATTTATGCAATCATAAATATTATCGCTTTCGGAATATCCAACAATACCTCCAGCGTCGCCTCTGTAAAAAGTGTGATGTTGTGTTGTATATGAAGCTCCTTGCGTACAAATACAAGATTGGTCATCAATTGTACAGTTTCTATACTGAGAATTGACAGAAAATCCTGTCACGCCACCTCCATGTTTGCCGCTGTTTTTGATGAAGCTGTTAAGAATCTCCACGTTATTGATTGTGCAATCGTCAGTACGTCCAGCGACACCGCCCGATTTTTCGCCCCTCGAAGTGCTTTCACAGTGCTCTACCTTGATGTTCTCAAAGCTGCAATTCATGGCGTGGCCAACTACAGTGCCTGCCTGGTTTCGATCAGCTGTAAAATCACTATTTTTAACCGTAATGTTCTTGAAGGTGCAATTAGTAGTAGCATAGCCAGCAGCAGCACCTGTATTGTCATGACCATCGCCAACATATGTGCTGATATGGTCAAATGTGATGTTGTCAAAGACACATCCGTTCTTTGCCTGCGAAGTGATGATTGCCTGGTTGTGATGGTCTACACTCTGTACACGGAAATTCTTGAATGTAAGATTCTTGAATGTTGCGCCATCAGAATAGGTGAAGAGGTATTGACGATGGTAGTGGCCGGTGCTATTGTGCGTTACTTCAGGTCGAGCAGCCCAGATGGTGTGACCATTGCCATCAAGCGTACCGCTGAATGTGCTGCATAAAGTATGGCGACCTGATTCACCTTCGCCCAGATCACTCATGTAAATATCAGCTGTGAGTTTGATTTCAGCAATACATTTATCATCAGCCATTCTGTGGCTAATAACTTCTTTGAGTCTTTCAAGCGTTCCTACTTCATATACTGCAGGAGGCCATGGTTGCGCCCATGCCGCAGTCATGCAGCAGAGCATAAGGAGTGAAAATAGAATCTTTTTCATCTTGATTTATAAAATATTGTGTTGTTTTGTTAAGTACCGAGAGGGTAGGGAGGGTCATGGGACAGGTGCCTGACCCATCTGCGCGGCAAATATACATTATTAATATTTATAAAACAAATATCCGCTCCAAATCTTTTCATTTCCTCCCTATCTTCCCTCTCTTCTTCCTTAATTTGCCACCCCAATTTTTCATTTTTATGAGTGCTTTCTCTTTCTTTGATTTCACTTCCTCGTTTTGTGGAACTGCATTTTTCTTCCGGATTGTCCTTCCGAGATTTTATGAAGCCCATTTTTCTGGCGGATTACTCTTCCGAGATTTTATGAAGCCCAATTTTCTGGCGGATTACTCTTCCGAGATTTTATGGAGCGCATTTTTCTGCCGAACTGCTCTTGCTCGGAGCGAGGAAGCCCAATTAGCTGGCAAAAAACTCTCCATCAAAACGAGGAGGAGTAATTTGCTGGCGAAATGCTCTTGCTCGGAGTGAGGAAGCGCATTTTCCTGCCTAAATACCCTTCCACAAATCGAGCAAGCGCATTTCGAGAATCAGCGTTTAGTAAAGATTTTCAGTCCGATTCTTAGTAAGGATTTTGAGCGTAGCGACCCTCTTCGGAGATCCCTTCCTTATTTTCAGTCAGATTTTTAGTTCGAGCGATAAGTCAGATTTCTCAACGCAGCCAGTCAGCCACAAAATCCTACTAATAATCTCAACTAAAAATCCGACTAAAAATCTCAACTAACAATCGGGTTTAGCGCGAAGCAACTCTTCAGCGTGGTCGTAGGACCATAACTCTTTACCTTTTTAACTCTTTACCTTTTTGGCGGGGGGTCTAGGTATCCGTAATAGCTTTTTACATCAAAGCAAGGACACGCCTTCTTCCCGCCATTCAGATCTCTATGTCCCACCAGCTTCGCCTCCGGATACTCCTCGACAAGGAGAGACAGCACCTCATGCATCACCACCAGCTGCTCAGCCGTACGGTTGTCCTCCGGCTTATGGCCTGCCGAATCCGAACATCCGCCCTCATAACATATCCCGATGCTGTGCCGATTGAAGTTCGCCACATGGCAGCCAGCGATCGAGACAGGCCGACAGTAGTACAGCGTGCCATCCCTGCGGATGTAGATGTGGTAGCCAGGGTAGTTTCCGAACCCTCGTGCCTTATGATCGCGAAGCAGCCGCTCATAGGTGTAGTTAATCGAAGGCCATGTAGCCGAACAATGCACCACCAGGAGGTCAATCGTCCTCTCCGAAGCTCGACAATCCGAACGCAGCCAAGATAACACCTGCGATCTTGACAATGGTTCGCAGCACTTCGGCCCAAAGGACTCTCCCCCCGCCCTCCCTGTCAGGGAGGGAGCCACCCCCTTGACGCATAGGGCAGGGACAGGGGCAGGTCGGTTCCTCATTGTCAGGTATCTCCAGATCCTCGCAGCCAGCTTCTTTAGCAGCCGGAGAGCTCCCTCCCGGAAAGGGAGGGCGGGGGGAGAGTCCCCTTTTGCGAATAGTTTTTTCCATCTTTTCATTTTTTTAAGTTTTGCCTCCATCAAAGGAAATCAAAAGCAATCAAAATGTGGCCACAAAATGATCTCCTTTGGATTCCTTTGACGGAGAATGTTAGGTAACCTCCAGTCATCCCCCCTTGGGGGGATTGAGGGGGGCTTTTTAGAAGTCGGTCACATTGCCGGGACCTCCGGTGGAAGCACCACCGGAACCCGTGCCGGTTCCCGGCTGCTGGTTCGTGCCGCCCTGGTTACCACCGCTGCCCGTAGGGCCCTGGTTGACGGTGGTGTTTCCACCGTCTCCTTCGCCGCTTCCGCCGCCGTTGCCGCCCTCTGAGCCCTCGCTGTTACCCTCGCCGCCTTCATTCTCGCCGCCTTCCTCGCTGCCTCCCGTCTTGTTCAGGCGCTGATCCAGGCGCTTCTTCGCGTCGGCCACGATGACGTTGAGGTTCTTGATGAACTCCTGGCAGGCAGCGGCCTTCTCGCCCGTGCCGTTGGCATAGAACTGCAGGGTGATGCAGATCTGTGCGTAGAGGTCGCAGAGCTCGGAGCGGAGCTTCAGGGTGCGAGCGGTCTCGCCCTCGGCCTTCTCGGCGGCACGCTGCTGGTAGGCCTCGATGAAGGCGTTGTTCGCCTGCTCGAGGCGGGTGATGTCCCCCTCGTTGCCCAGCAGCTCGAGGTCGTCGTCGTC
>JAZUEP010000044.1:0-4040 GCA_045640225.1 Bacteroidales bacterium
CTCCCTTGTCAACTGGGTTCAAACATGTAACGAAGGTAACACTTTGGAGCATTCCGAAAATACATCGCGGTAGAAATACGTGGCAAAATTATGAAGATTATGCGAAACTACCAAAAACAGCCTTGAAAGTGTTAAAAAAGAAATAACCACTGATATTCAGCAGATTACCAATGGTTATTAGTGGTTATTCTTGGTTGTTTGTATGCCTATAAATACTAAATATATATATTTCTTATTCTTCTGAGCCGATTTCGATTTGATTTTTCTTAATGACAATCATGACAATTGACAAGATGACAACCTGCGTTGTCAAATTACGAATTACGAATTACTAATTACGAAATTTACTTTCCAGGCTAGCGATCAATGGTATGCGAGGAAAAATTTACAGAAAAAAGAAAAAAATTGATGGTGTGTGCGAAACCGCACTTTTCGTTTCGTATCTTTGCCGCGTGAAATTTAACAATGCACGGATTTGGTGCATCAGCTTGCCCTTGCATTTTGCGAAGGAATAGTTCTGGCGAAAAATATGCTTCCTCGTTTTGATAAGGCAGAATGTTGGCGAAGATTCTTCCTTCTCGTTTTGTGGAAGAGTATTCTGGCAGAAAAATGCACTTCCTCGATTTTATGGAGGGCATTCTGGCAGAAAAATGGTCTTTCTCGATTTTATGGCGAGCAATCCGCCAGAAAACTGTGCTTGCTCGGAGCGAGGAAGGGTATTCCGGCAGAAAATTACTCTTCCACAAAACGAGGAAGGGTAATCCGCCAGAAAACTGGGCTTGCTCACAGCGAGGAAGAATTTCTCGAAAAAAAAGCGGAAAAATTTGGAGTGTATCGTAATAATCGCTATCTTTGCAGCGAAAAAAGTGATACTTCATCAACCGCTGTGGCAACCGTCTGAATGATGCCATAGGTCAAAAGTAATATCCATATTTAGAAAAGAGAATGATAATGAAACATTTCTGCCTGCTTATTGCTGCCATGACGGCCATGACCGTCCTAGCGCAGACCGCTCCTAAACACATCACCCTCAACATCGAAGAGTTTGAGTACAAGCCCAGTACGGCAAGTACGGCGTTGTCAATAATGTCGGTGTTTTCTGATTCCAATGGACTCATGCTTCCGGACAAGTCGATGGCTCCTCAGATGAATGAGGCAGTAGCCTCGGGTGCTTTGAACATCCCGTGGGTCGATAATGCCGAGGAAGGGAAGTCCGACTATACGCTGAAAGGACATTTTACCCAGCTGGAGATCCTGGAGGGTGATCCGGGGTCGGTTGTGGTCAGAGCGCGTGCATCGATTGTCGATAACAAGACAGGCAAGGAGGTGGGCACGAAGGTCGTGCATGGATCGTCGTCGTATAACACCAGTTGGGATAATACCGCCACGAAGAAGACTCGTGCTGCCTTGAGCTTTGCGTATTACATGCAGTGCTTTATCTTCGAAGCCTTGCCTGTGACGGGCCATATCCTCGAGAAAGGTGTGGAGCAGGCCAACGGCAAGGTGAAGGAGAAGCAGTGCTACGTTGACCTCGGAACGATGCACGGCGTGGTGCCTGAGATGATGCTCTATGTCACTGTGAACGGCAAATATAAGGCTGAGCTCCGTATTATAGAGGTGATGGGTGATGATATCTGCACCTGCAAGATCGTGAAGGGCGATTCGTTCATCACCAAGAGCCTTGCCAAGGGTGTTGAGATGGTGGTGACTTCGCGACCCAAGAAGATTGATACGATAATGTAAAGACAGAAACTTAAAAAATATTTACTTTAACGATGAAAAAGATACTTTCGCTTTTAATGGCCTGCCTCTTCCTGCCAGCTATGGCTCAGGAGGCTACCATAGACACTACTACCGTGGCAGTGCCTTCGCAGCAGGAGCAGCTGCTCGTTTATGAGAATCCTACACTCCCGGTCTATTTAGGCGACATCACATATGTGCCTATGACGAAGGGCCAGAAGACCTCCAACCTCCTGACGGGCCTTTTTGCAGCCGATGAGGTCAGCATTGAGGACGCGTCGATGGTCGAAGGTGCCAAAGAGGCCCTCGCTGGCTGTCTGCGCGACGTCAAGCGATTCGATATTAAGGTGGGCGACCCCTCGCCTGAGGATCTGGAGAGTGGCCGCTGCCTGGTCTTCTCGGCCAAGATCATCTTCTGTAACTTCACCGAGAAGCTCAACCGCGACTTCATGGACAAGGAATCACGCATCGTGGCTTACATCACGCTCACCGATCCTAAGACCAAGCGCGTCTACTTCAACGAGCAGGTGTCGGGCAGCTGCTGGCTCAGCGTCTTCAGCACCATGGCTGAGTGCCGCGAGTATACACAGAACAACCTGTGGGTCGATGCTGCCGCCAGGATGCGTCGTGCCTATCCTCTGCGTGGCCACATGCTCGAGAAGGGCTTCGAGAAGGGTAAGAAGCAGAAACTGCAGGACTTCTACATCGACCTCGGTTCAGACCATCGTCTGTTCAATGGTGCCAATGTCACCGTCTACACCGTCAAGCGCATCGCCGGCCGTATTGCCCGTCAGCAGATCGGCACAGCCCAGGTCGTCGAGGTACAGGGCAATGACATCAGCCTCTGCAAGGTACTCCGTAATGGCAATCTGATCAAGGAAGCCTTCGACCGTGGTGCCGAGATTGCGGTACAGGTGTATTAAGTATTCCGCTCAATAGGCTGCACGTTTTATACCCTCACTTGCTAAAAGTGGACGAAAAAGCTTGCAAAACATTCAATTTTGGGGGTGTTTCGAAAAAATGTAAGTTTTGCAAGGTGGTATTGCTATTTTTTGTTTATCTTTGCGCGCTTTTTTTGAGAGTTTGCAGAACTCTGTAAGGCAATAAGTAAACAATAGCAATACAATCTTTATAAACACTAAAAAAGTATTTAAGATGAAGAAGTTTTTTCACTTTGTACTGCTCCTGGCAGTAGCAAGTCTGAGCATGACCGCATTCGTGTCATGCGAGAAGGACGATGACGAAATCGTCAAGAAGGAAGAAGAAGTAAAGAAGGAGGATTACGTAGCCTTCAAGTACTGGTTGTCGAACGATGTGCTCGAGGTGGCAGACGTGAAAGTTACTGGTATCAGCGACTTGAAGTTCAATACTAACCTCGAACTCGAAGGAGTCAAAGGCAAAGTATGCGATCTGGTGGAGCTCACTGGTCAGCAGGCCAAGACCGCAGATATCAAGGTGTCCGTCGAACTGAAGTCGAACTGGAAGGAGCTGGTCAAGGACAAGAAAGAGTTTAATTGCGCTGGCATTTATGTCATCGTCGACGAAAAGGGCCGCGATATCTCTTTCGAGAATCTTAAGGTCAATCTTCATTTCTTCAGTCGCGATGATATTAATGGCGATCACCTCGAAGAGGGTGTAGAAATGACAATTCCACGCTTGGGCTTCGAGTATAAGGCTGGGAAGTAACGAACTTTAGACGATTATCGCTTGAAGTTTTGTATCTGCGAAACTTCAAGCGATAAATACATTTAATTATGAAAAAAATCCTTACTCTACTGGTGACAATGTGCACAGCACTTTGCGCCTTTGCCGATGAGCTAACCTTCGGGGTAGAGGTTCAGGGCAACACCGTGACTGTAACCCCAAGTGCTGATGACGTGCTCTATTTCTGTGCCGCTGTCGACGAGGCAACCATCAACTTATTCAAGGAGGTAGCCCAGGAGCAGGACATCGACTATACTTCGCCTTTGAATCTCTTCCTTGTCGCCTCAGGCTTGAACACGGAGAATCTCTTCACCGGCGAAACGGCGCTGACATGTGTGGATGGTAACAATACGCTGGTGATGTGTGCAGCCGAAAAGACCGAAGAGGGAGCCATCAACCCTCTTGGCGAGATTACGGTTATGCCAATCACCATCAATGGCGGCAATGAAAATCCAGATCTGGAGCCATTGACCTTCACCTTCGAGTGCGACAACGACGGCTTCACCGTTACTCCATCTGACGACGTTCAGGAGTATGTGGCATCGGTAATCCCTCAGACGGAATTGGATGCGATGCTGGGCATGATGAACATGACA
>JAZUEP010000045.1:0-2100 GCA_045640225.1 Bacteroidales bacterium
AACGATGTACAACCAGCAGGTGCTCGGCGACGTCGCTCCTGGCTCGGACGTATGGATTGCCGAAGGCTGCTCGGACTGCTGGGCGCTGATGTCGGTGCCCGGGCGTGTGGCCATCGCCATTCCGTCGGCAACGCTGCTCACACCGCCCGACAAGCAACTCCTTGCCTCGCTGGCGCAGGAGAAAGCGATCAGGTTCCACATGGCGCCTGATGCAGACGAGCCGGGACGGAGGCTGTTTGAGGAGTTGAAGGGGGTGTTGCTGGGGCTGATCTATGAGAGGCTTCCGGAAGGAGTGAAAGACTTTGGAGAATACTGGAAAAGCCCCCCGCCAAAAAGGTAAAGAGATATGGTCCTACGTCCACGCTGAAAAGATAAAGAGATAGAAAGGTATCTCCCCGCTCGATACCGGCAAATCATTCCTCTTGTTTCTAACTCCCTTCCACTCCTTACACTCTGGGAGAGTTATTGATGAAAGCAATCGACCGGGAGTTTTTATGGCGACTAACGCGAAGCCAATTATGAATTATGAATTCTGAATTATGAATTATGAATTATGAATTATGAATTCTGAATTATGAATTATGAATTATGAATTATGAATTATGAATTATCAAACATGAAGAGTATGACCAAATCTGAGCTCGCCCAGGCAGCGGGTGTATCGCTCAGCACGTTCTCACGTTGGCTACATAGCAACGAACTACAGCTGCAGACCTTGGGCGTTCGTCGCAATGCCCATATACTTAATCCCCTCGCTGTCCGCTGGATCTGCGACCATTACGGTATTGACTTAAAATAAAATAAGTTTAGTTTTCAATACTCGTCAAATGTCGGAAGTGTATCGGGAAAAGTGCGTATCTTTGCACCATCTTTTCAGAACGACATGCGCGGATTGTCCGGAAAATTCGAACATCAGTGACGAAGAGATGAGGGTACCTTTCACATTCAATTTTTAATTTTTCATTTTTAATTTTTAATTCAAAAGAATGTACATCGTAAATTCTTTCAGCATCTCTCGCTTGAACAACGCCGAGATCACCGGACTTCTGATCAACATTCAGAAACTCATCAGTCAGTCAACCGCTACCGCTCTGGGCATCGAGACCACGGTCAACACCGCGTACAACGACGCGCTGCGCCTGCTTGTGGACCAGGTGTACACCACGCAGGGTAGCCAGCACACCGCGGCCATGCAGGAGGCCGACAAGAAGCGCGACCTCATCTACAAGCGCATCCGCCTGAAGCTCCAGGCCGTCGAGGTGGCCGAGGAGGGCTCGCAGCTCCAGAAGATCGCCGACAAGGTGCAGACCATGCTCCTGGCGCGCTACGGCAGCGGCGTGCCGCAGAAGCCATATCAGGAGGAGACCGCCATCCTGCAGGGCTTCCTGTTCGACCTGCACGACAAGCTCGACGACGATGACCTCGAGCTCCTTGGCATCGAGGGCGACATCACCCGCCTGGAGCAGGCCAACAACGCCTTCATCGAGGCCTACCAGCAGCGTGCCGCCGAGAAGGCCGAGGGCGAGACGGCTCGCACCCTGAAGCTCCGCGCTGAGCTCTGCGATCTCTACGCGCAGATCTGCATCACCCTGCAGTTCTATGCCAACGGCACGGGCGAGAAGGCCGCAGCCTGCCAGGAGTTCATCAAGAACCTCAACGTCATCGTGGCCGACGCAAAGAAGCGCCTGGATCAGCGCCTGAACAAGACGGGAGGCAGCGAGGACGGCGGCGAGGGCGCCGAGGGCGAGGGTAACACCGAGGGCGGCAACGAGCAGCCTAACGACCAGCAGCCATCGGGCGACAAGGTGCCTGAGCAGAAGCCTAACCCACAGCCTAACACGGGCGGTAGCGGCAACACTGGCGGTAGCGGCAATGTGACCGACTTCTAAACGAGATCAATCAACAAGGAATGAAGAGGAATGAAGGGAAGATCCTAACCTCTGATATTTCTTTTAATTCCCTTTCATTCCTTCTATGTTGCAATCCAAGGATTGACTATAGAATTTGATTTTATTGTTCGTTATTGGTCAATAAATTACGTTCTTTGACAGTTCGAATGAACATTTTGAAGAAGATACAAGCAACTTGTCTGACACGGAA
>JAZUEP010000046.1:0-5577 GCA_045640225.1 Bacteroidales bacterium
ACATCCTATCAGATTATGGATCAGCTCTATAATCCAGAGACCGTCACCTCCTTGCGCTCTATCATTGAGCTGATGATGGACAACGCCATCGTCCTGCGCACCGAGATTCGTACCGAGTCGTTCTCCTACATCGAGATCTGCCGAGACCTGATCCGCGCCAAGTCTATCATGCGCGACACCAACATCACCAACCTGCAGCCTATCACCGATGCGCTGCTCTCGTTCTGGGGTTCCATCCAGGAGCGTGTCTACGACCAGCCACGTAGCCTTCTCTACCTCGGCAAGCTCATCGAACACCTCGATATGTGTATTCGTTTCGACTACAAGTACTACCGCATCGAAGAGGCCATGTTCGAGCTCGAGAAAGTCATCTACAACGACCCTGCGATGGTCGATATGGAAATCTGGACACTCATCAAGGAGCAGCTGGCCGACAAGCAGGCCTACGATCATGCTGATGTTGCCTATAAGGACCGCCTGCTGAAGTACTTCAACAGCCTCGTGCGTGTATGATCTATCAGTATAGCTACGTCACCGAGTCGACATTCCTGCCGGCGGTGGAGTGGCACTTCTTCAAGCTGCGCGCCTTGCCGTGCGAGAATGAATTCCAGCGCGTGCGACGCTCCTCGCTCACCATACACCCTGACTGCGAGCTGCATCATAACCTCGACGGACAGGGCAACGCCGTGCAGTGGGGATGTATCAGCGAAGACCACGACACCTTCCGCATTGTCTCAGAGGGTGAAGTCGTGCAGGAGCGCCTCTACGCCTTGCACGAATCCCCTGCGCCTTACTATCTCGCCGGCACGCAGCTGACGCAGTGGAATGAGGATATGCAGCAGGTGGCTCATGACCTGACAGCTGTGAAGGACCGTGATTTCACCGTCTTCTCTCTGGCCGAGTCGCTGATGCATTACGTCTATAACTACCTGACTTACACCCCCTGCCACACCACCACCGCCACCACGGCACTCGATGTGTATCAGGATCCCCGTGGTGTCTGTCAGGACTATGCGCACCTCCTCATCGCGCTCTGCCGCAGCGTAGGTATCTATGCCCGCTATGCTAACGGCTTCATCGCCGGCGAAGGCCAGACACATGCCTGGGTAGAAGTGTCCGACGGTCAGGTCTGGCTCCCTTTCGATCCGACCCATGACGTAATGCCACAATGGGGTTATGTCAAGATTGCCCATGGTCGTGACGCGGCCGACTGTCCCACCAACCGCGGACGTTTCTATTCCTGGACGTCTGAGCAACAATCAGTGAAGGTCGTTCTGACCTGTAATCTGTAATTAGTAGTTTGTAATTATTTATCATAGTATCGTGATACAGAATGTTACCACCCTTGAGATGCCAGTCGACGAAGAATTCCGCATCCTCAAGAACCACCTCTCCCACGGCAAAGGCAAGCGCATCTGCATCGTGACGGGTACACACGGCGACGAGCTTGAAGGACAGTACGTCTGCTACCTGCTCAACCGCATGGTGCGCGAGCATCCCGAGCGCCTGTCGGGTACCATCGACATTTATCCGGCCCTCAACCCGCTGGGTATTGACTCCATGCAGCGCGGCGTACCTGCCTTTGACCTCGATATGAATCGTATCTTCCCGGGTCATCCTCGTGGCTCGATGATCGAGAAAGTCGCACACGACATCTATACCGACCTCTCGGGTGCGCAGATGGTCATCGATATCCACGCCTCCAACATCTTCCTTCGCGAGATTCCCCAGGTGCGCATCTCCGAGATGACCGCCGAGAAGCTCGTCCCATCGGCCAAGCTGATGGGTATTGACTTCATCTGGATTCATCAGGTGGCCACCGTCCTTGAGTCTACTTTGGCACACTCGCTCAACAGCACCGGCACCCCTTGCCTCGTCGCCGAGATGGGTGTGGGTGGCCGTATCAACCGCCCGATGTGCCAGCACCTCGTCGATGGTATTCAGAACCTTATGTATCACATGGGTATCTGGAGCGAGGCGCCCGATCCAGCCAAGATCAAAGAGAGCGTCATCTGCCAGGGCGATGCAGTAGCCTTTATCAACGCCTCTGTTTCCGGTGTGTTTGTCACTGGTATTCACAACGATATGGAGGTCAAGGCCGGCCAGACTATCGGAGAGATCATCTCTCCACTCACGGGCGATGTCCTGTGCGACGTCAAAGCTCCATGCGACGGCCTGCTCTTCACCATCCGCGCCTATCCGATGGTTTATGAAGGCTCGCTGCTGGCCAGAATTTATAAAAAATAGTCCCTTTCACTCCCTTAATAACTGAAATGAAAGTCCAGACCATATTCCACATGTCGTCCCCTTATCGTGACGACTTCCGCATCCGCGCCTACACCTTCGGACATGGCGAGAAGAGCCTTTGCATCGTAGGCTCCATGCGCGGTGACGAGATCCAGCAGCAGTACGTGGCCAGCCGCCTGGTGGCGTTGTTGCAGGAAGCTGAGGCGCAGGGTAAGATCCCTGAAGGTAAGTCCATCTCGGTCATCCCGTCGGCCAATCCATTCAGCATCAACATCGAGAAACGCTTCTGGGCACTCGATGGCACTGATATCAACCGTATGTTCCCGGGTTACGACCAGGGTGAGACCACCCAGCGTATTGCCGCCGGTCTCTTTGAGTTCATCAAGGATTTCCGTTATGGCATTCAGCTCGCATCGTACTACCTGCCGGGTCAGTTCCTGCCGCACGTCCGCATGATCCACACCGGCTTCGAAGACGTCAGCGCCGCCCGCTGCTTCGGTTTCCCATACATCGCCATCCGCACCCCAGAGCCGTTCGACACTGTGTTGCTCAACTACAACTGGCAGATCTGGGAGACGCAGGCCTTCTCCATCTATGCCGGCTCCACCGATTACATTGACCACGAGATGGCCGAAGTGTCCATCCAGGCCATCTGTCGCTTCATTGCCAACAAGGAACTGGGTGAAGTGCTGGAAGTTCCCGAGGGCGAAACCAATCCACAAGTCGTCACCTCCGAGCAGCTCGTCTCCATCCAATCCCCTCATGCTGGCATCCTCATCGTCGATGCACATCCCGGTGAGCACGTCGCCAAGGGGCAAGTCATTGCTCGCATCATGCATCCTTACGAAGGTAGGGTAGTAGCCACCGTCAAGGCCCCTGTCTCTGGCGCTGTCTTCTTCGCCCGAAACAAATCCATCACTTTCCAGAACACCATCCTCTTCCGCCTCATTGCGGTAACATAGTATCAGTTACTAAAAACACAGAGGGGGTAAGGCGTTGTAATGTTCTATTATTATAATAATAGACTTTTAGGACATGGGGGATAGTCTCACATTTAGGTAACAGATACTATGTTACTTGGACGAAACCTTCACCCGGATCCTGTTTGTGGCTTCGTGCAAAAAAGAACGGACGTCCTGCTTGCAAGGCGTCCGTTCTTACGTCTCGGCATCCTCTACATTGTACAGTGTAGGAGATGCCGAGATGTTGTCATCCCTTCCACGGTACCGTGTAAGATATGCCACGGCCGAGGAAGGGATGTCAGGAGTTTCTGCGAGACCTTCTTTGATGTAAGATTTCAACGTTGCGTACACAACGTCAATATTACAGCAATATTTTGTTGATAACTCCCGATTTGGTAGTTGTAAAGGGGCTATTGTTGATATGTCGCGATAGTTATCAATAGGTGCGACCTCTAAAAACAACTATAGCATTGTAGCGATGTAGCATTCAGAAGTGCAGTGTCACATCGACTCCCACTTGGCGAGGCTTGGCGTGCTGCTCGAAGCCACGGGCGGCGCTGATGAAGTAGAGGGTGTTGTAATGGGTGTCGGTGAGGTTCTTGCCCCAGAGCGTCAAGGTGAAACGTCGAGCGTCGTAGGAGAGACGAGCACCGGTGGTCCAGTAGGACTTCTGCGAGGCGAGGTTATCCTCCGTCCAGAAGATACGGCCGGCACTGGTGGCATTGGCGCCGAGGGTGAGCCGGTTGTCGCCGAGATACCAGGTATGGGCAGCGTCGAGGCCCAGGTTGTAGCGTGGTACGTAAGGGACGTAATTGCCCGAATAGTCATTGCCCTTGCCATCGTCATAGTCGAGGAAGGTGGCGTGGGTGTAGCCATAACTGCCTGTCAATGACCAGTGCCGGTCAGGAGTAAAGCGTGCCGACAGTTCGCCACCATAACTCTCACTCTCACCGGCATTGACCATCATACGCCCGAGGCCAGAAGGGGCGAAGCGCGAGATCTGCTGGTCGTAGATGCGGTTGTAGAAGAGAGCCAGATCCATCGTGAGGCGGCTCTCGGCGAGGGTGAGGTGGCTGCCGAGCTCATAGTTCCACGAGTACTCGGGCTTGTAGGCCACGCTGCTCACATCGCCCTGGGTGAGGAGCGACTGGTAAGCCTCGTCGCCCATCATCTTCTGCACGACGCCCTTGCCTGCCTCGTTGATGGCGGTAATCATCTGGGTGCGCATCTCGCCCTGCACGAGGTCAGAGAACATCTGCACGTTATAGCCGCCGCTGCGATAGCCCTTGTTGATGCTGGCGTAGAGGTTGCTGTGGTCGGAGAGCTCGTACATGAGGCTGAACTTAGGGAGGAGCTGCCAGTAGTCATCGTCCATCCGGCCGTCGAAGAGCGGAGAGGCCTTGAGGTCGGGATAGTTCATCGACATGGCGGGCGACATCTTGATGTTGAAGTCGAAGAGCAGGTCGGCGTTGGAGTAGTAGTCGAGGCGCAGCTGCTCGTGCTCCAGGCGAAGGCCCAGGGTGAGCTTCCAGCGACGCCACGAGAAGGTGGAGTTGTGGAAGAGCGCCAGGTCGAGGGTAGGGGTGTCCATGAGGCTTGAGACGACGAACTCCTTGTCCTGCAGCGCAATACCCATAGTAGGCATCTTCGGATTGGCCTGCTGGAGGCGCTTGAAGATGAGGTTGGTATTGTCCTCGATGAGGCTGCTTACACCGTCGGCTAGGAAGGTGACGGGGCCATCGGTATGAAGCCACTGGTACATGGCGTTGGCGCCCACGAGCCACTGCCAGTGACCCTGGCGCGTGCCTTTGAGCGTCACCTCTTCGGTGAGCGTGTGGATGCGCTGGCGCTGCTCGAGGGTGTAGATATCGTCGCTGATGAAGTCCTGATCCATGAACATACGGTCGCCGATGTGCTGATAGCCGGTGATGGCGTTGAGCTGCCAACGGTCGGCCTTGTAGCCGAGGTTGAGGCCAGCGTTGAAGAGGCTGCGGCGATAGCTGCTCTCGCGGTTGTTACAGATCTTGTCTTCGTAATAATATGGATAGGCTCCCTCGTCGGAGTAGTCATAGCCGAGGGTGAGGTCGGCCGTCCAGGCATCAGCCGGGAGCCAGAGGGCGCGGACACGGCCACCGCCGGCCTGCATCTTGTCGGCCTTCTTGCCGGTGAGATCGTTGCGGAAGAAGCCGTCGCTCCCCTCGTAATAGCCGCCGGCTGAGAGGGCGAACTGGTCAGCGAAGCGGTGATAATGGGTGAGCGAGGCACTGCGGTGTGCATCGGCCGAGGCAAAGCTCAGCTTGACGTCAGTCCCGCTGTAAAACAGAGGATTGCGCGTGTAGATCTTGACGAGTCCGCCCATGGTGTTGCG
>JAZUEP010000047.1:0-30535 GCA_045640225.1 Bacteroidales bacterium
AAGGAATTGCGAGTACAGACACTCGGACGCGGTTTTGCATGGCTCGATACAGGTACTCACGACTCGCTCTCTGAGGCTTCTACATTCATCGAAGTGATCGAGAAGAGACAAGGTCTTAAGGTTGCTTGTCTCGAAGGCATCGCATACCGTCAGGGCTGGATTTCGACAGAAAAAATGAGAGAGTTGGCTCAGCCAATGATCAAAAACCAATACGGTCAATATCTGCTTAAGGTCATCGACGAAATAGAGCGTGACGGAAGACATGAGTTGTAGGCTATTGCTATAACAATGCTTTTTTATGCTTTACAGCATCTTTTAATAAAATATAGGACAATTTCTTTTGCGAGATTGTCCTTTTTATTTATCTTTGCTCGTTGTTATATAATTACGCAAGTATGATTGCTTGCGCCATGACATCAAAAATAATTATTACAAGAATATAAACAATATCAAACAAAAACACATCAGCGTTATGGCAAATGATGAACTTTTGAAAGAATGTACAGCTAAGGCTCAGGCTTGGCTCGGTGACGGCTTTGACGAAGAGACAAAAGCTGCAGTGAAGGCAATGCTCGAAGCAGAGGACAAGACTCCTCTCATCGATGCTTTCTATCAGAACCTCGAATTCGGTACTGGTGGTCTCCGTGGTATCATGGGTCCTGGTACTAACCGAATGAATAAGTATGTTGTCGGTATGGCAACTCAGGGTTTTGCCAACTATATCAACAAGGCATTCCCTAATATCACTCCTGCTGTAGTTGTAGGTCACGACTGCCGCAACAACGGACGTATGTTTGCAGAAACTGTTGCCAACATCTTCTCGGCTAACGGCATCAAGGTTTATCTCTTCGAGAGCCTCCGTCCTACTCCAGAAATCTCGTTCGCTATCCGTCAGCTCGGTGCTCAGGCTGGTGTCAACGTGACAGCTTCGCACAATCCAAAGGAATACAATGGTTACAAGGCATACTGGGACGATGGTGCTCAGGTACTTGCTCCACACGATACAGGTATCATCGACGAGGTTAACAAGGTGACTATCGACGACGTTAAGTTCGAGCCAAACAAGGAGCTTATCGAGATCATCGGTGGCGAAATGGACTGGGATTACATCCAGGCTGTTAAGGAGGCTATGGTTGACCAGGATGTTATCCTCCGCCAGAAAGACCTCAACATCGTTTATACTCCACTTCACGGTACTGGTCGCGTGATCATTCCTGAGGCACTCCGTTCATGGGGATTCCAGAATATCCACGTCGTTCGCGAGCAGATGGAGATCGACGGCAACTTCCCAACCGTCGTTAGTCCTAACCCAGAGAACTCTGAGGCAATGACCCTCGGCATGAAGCTGGGCGACAAGGTCGGTGCAGACCTCGTCATCGCTTCCGACCCAGATGCTGACCGTCTGGCCATCGTTTGCCGCGATGCTGCCGGCAAGTGGATGATCCTGAACGGCAACCAGACTGCAATGATGTTCTACTGGTACATCATCACCAACAAGAAGAAGCTCGGCCAGCTGAAGGGCAACGAGTTCATGGTGAAGACCATCGTTACCTCTGAGCTCATCGCCAAGATTGCCAAGAAGAATGGCGTCGAGATCTTCGACGAGTTCACCGGCTTCAAGTGGATTGCTTATCGCATCCGCGTCAACGAGGGCGTGAAGAAGTATATCGGTGGTGGCGAGGAGTCATTCGGCTTCCTGCCATTCGATAAGGTACGCGATAAGGATTCTCCGGCATCTATCTGCCTCATCTGCGAGATCGCTGCCTGGGCTAAGGATCAGGGCAAGACCCTGTTCGACCTGTTGCTCGACATCTACAAGGAGTATGGCTTCCAGAAGGAGAAGGCTGTCAGCGTAACCAAGCCTGGCAAGTCAGGTGCTGACGAGATCAAGGCTATGATGGAGAACTTCCGCAACAATCCTCCACAGGAGCTCGGTGGTTCGAAGGTCGTTCTGGCCAAGGACTTCAAGACCCTGAAGCAGACTTGCACCGAATGTGGCAAGGTTACCGACATCGATATGCCAGCAACTTCGAACGTTCTGCAGTACTTCACCGAGAATGGTGCTAAGGTCAGCGTCCGTCCTTCAGGTACCGAACCTAAGATCAAGTTCTACTGCGAGGTTCCTGCCGAATTCGATGGCGACTACGATAAGGCAAGCGCTGCTGCTGAGGAGAATCTGAAGAAGATCTGCGCTTCGCTGGGCATCTAAACAATAAGCTACCCTAATGGGCATCATGATAAATAATGATCAGATAGCTCAACTTCTGCACGACCGTGGGATTCGTCCCACGGCCGTGCGTATTCTTGTATGGAAGACCTTACTGGCCTTCGACTACGCCTTTGCGCTGGCCGACCTTGAAGGAATCTTGCCGACGGTGGATCGCAGTACGCTGTTCCGCGCACTGACACTCTTTGCCGAAAAAGAATTACTCCATCCTCTCGACGATGGATCAGGGCAACAGAAATATTGCGTCTGCTGCGAAGAGGATGACGATCCTTGCAAAGCCGACGAACACGATGAAAGCGGCCATCATCATCACCTACATTGCGAACACGTGCACATCACCTGCACGAAATGTGGCCACACCTACTGCCTGAAAAACGAACAAATCCCCCAGGTAGAAGTACCCGAGGGATTCCAGATCCAACACATCCAATACGTCATACAGGGCATTTGCCCACGTTGCGCGCATTGGCATCCTAAAGCGTGATTACCGACTTTGTAATCCTTCCACACCTTATTATATAATTACGCCCGCGCACGATAGAGATACGATTCTCTCCACTCCGCGAGGCTGCTACGGCGATGCATCGGCCCATCAGGTCATAGACCAAGGCTGGAGCGTCGCCTTTGACGTCGAGCCAGAGCTCGTCGCCATCGATACGATAACTGAAGAAGTCCGATTCGTCCAGTTCAATCTGAGGCAAGCCTTCACACCCACCCTCAATCTGAAAATCGCACCATACTTCAGCCGCACGATAGGCCTCGACTTCGTCGCTCGGAACAATCAGGCGACATTGACTGACATCCACGCCCTCAAACACATCGGGAGTTACGGCCAAAGGTGCGCCGGCTATCATGAGTTCTTGTAAACCCGTGCAATAGGCAAAAGCGTATTCACCAATGGCATTGACCGATCCTGGCACATAGACGTGCGTAAGCGACGTACAATAGTAGAACGACTGGCGGGCGATGCTCTGCAAGCCCTGTTTCAGACCAATCGAATCGAGCTGCACACAGAAGGCGAAAGCACTGGAACCCAGACGAGCCACAGACGAAGGCACTTCGACCTGACGCAGAGACGCATCGCGATAGAAAGCCAGGTCATGCAATTCAGCGAGCGATGACGGCAGCTGCGCCTCGACAAGCGACGGGCAGTCCGAGAATGCTCCCAGACCGATTGTCGTCACGCCATCGGGCAATATTACCGAGGTAAGCGCGTCGCAATTAACGCAGGCCAGCGCTGTCACACCCGTCACAGGCAGCCATTTGCCGCTCTTGATCACAGTAGCTGGCACCTCCAGATCGCCGACATAGGCCACAGCATTGGTACTGTCCGTGGCCAGATAGGTCAGCTCGGCAGCTGCGCCATCAGCTACCAGACGAAAACGGTTACCTACACCGTCGGTCACCACTTCGGCGATAGCAAGGCTGGCAAGTGTCGAAAAGACACCTGCCAGTATTGTACGTTGTATGGTAATACCAAAACGGTTGTTCACGATCGTCACGGGTTTATTTCTGAGCCTCGACCCACTTGCGGGCATTGACAAAGATCTCGATCCAAGGTGTGCACTCATCCTGCTTATGATCCTCAGGATAATAACCACACTGCCATGGGAACATGGCGCGCTCTGGGTGTGGCATCATGGCCAAGTGGCGACCATTGGCCGAACAGATACCAGCCAAGCCCTCAGGCGATCCGTTTGGATTGGCAGGATATGCCTCGTAACCGTACTTGGCTACCACGTTGTAGTCGGCTACGGTCTTGCCCTCTGGCAGGCCGAACTTACCCTCACCATGTGCTGCCCAGATACCGATACGCGAACCAGAGAGCGACTTCATCATGATGCTGTTGTTCTCAGGGATGCGAACATTGACGAAGTTCGACTCGAACTTGTGGCTGTCATTGTGTAGCATGTGTACGCGGTTAGGATTCTGTGCAGCCTTGAGGATGTCGAGGCTGCCGGCAGCGAGCTGTTCATCGAGGTTTGAACCTACGAGACCGAGTTCGATCATCAGCTGGCAACCATTGCAGATACCCAGCGACATGGTGTCAGGGCGTGAGTAGAAGTCCTGCAGAGCCTTGCGAGCCTTCTCGTTGTAGAGGAAGCCTGCAGCCCAACCCTTGGCCGAGCCGAGAACGTCAGAGTTAGAGAAGCCGCCACAGAAGACGATGAGGTTGACATCCTTCAGGTCCTCACGGCCCGAAATGAGGTCGGTGATATGTACGTCCTTCACATCGAAGCCAGCCAGCCACATTGAGTAAGCCATCTCGCGCTCAGAGTTTACGCCCTTCTCGCGGATGATAGCAGCCTTGACGCCGGTCTTGTTACGACGGTCAGCCGAGATCTTGTACTGTGCCAAGGTACCGGTGAAGCCCTTTGGCCACTTGTAGAAGAGTGGCTGGTTCTTATAGTTGGCAAAACGCTCGTCAGCCTTCTTGACGGTCGACTGCTTGCGATCCAACAGGTGCGATGACTCGTACCATACGTCACGAAGCATGTCGATGTCGAAAGCCTGCTGGAAGTCGCCCTTGCGAACGCTGACGGTACGCTCGTCGCAAGGATAACCAATCTTTGCGACAGCCACACCAGCCTTCTCCATCAACTGCTCGAATGCCTTGTTGTCCTTGACCTGAAGAATGACGCCAGGATTCTCGGCGAAGAGAAGCTTGACAAGATCCTGCTCGGCAAGATCGGTGAGGTTGATACGCAGACCGCCCTCGGTATTGGCAAAACACATCTCGAGCAACGTGGTCAGCATACCGCCAGCCGAGATATCATGGCCAGCCAGTACGAGACCCTCCTTGATAGCCTTCTGCACAGCGTCGAAAGCGTCAGCAAAATACTCTGGGTTCTCGACGGTAGGTACGCTGTCGCCTACACGATTCATGGTCTGAGCCAGTGCCGAACCGCCCAGTCGCATCTCGCAGAACGAGAAGTCAACATAATAGAGATCGGTCGAACGGTTGTTCTGCAGTACAGGGCTGACTACCTGACGAACGTCGGTAACCTCAGCGCCACCGCTGATGATGACGCAACCTGGGCTGATAACCTTCTCCGAAGTACCATCGGCCTTGTTATACTGCTGGGTCATCGACAGAGAGTCCTTACCGGTAGGAATGTTTACTCCCAGTGCGATGGCGAAGTCCGAACATGCCTCGACGGCAGAATACAGACGAGCATCCTCACCCGCATTGCGGCAAGGCCACATCCAGTTGGCCGAGAGCGAAACGCCCTGCAAACCTCCCTCGATAGGAGCAAAAACGATGTTGGTCAAGGCCTCTGCTACGGCCATAACCGAACCGGCAGGTGCATCAACGATGGCAACGGCAGGTGCATGTCCGATAGAGGTAGCAATACCAGCCTTTCCACGATAGTCGAGAGCCACGACACCACAGTCTGACAAAGGCAACTGCAGAGGACCCTGACACTGCTGACGAGCGATCTTACCGGTCACCGAACGGTCCACCTTATTGGTCAACCAGTCCTTGCAGGCTACCGACTCGAGGCGAAGCACATTATTGATATAGGTTTCGAGCTCGGCGCTCTGAGCCTCTACCGGCTGATAATGATGCTCGACGGTTGAGTCGTGCATGTATGTCTTGGGAGCATGACCGAACATATCGGCCAGAGCGAGGTCGATAGGCTTGTTGCCATCAGCCTGCTCGAAGCAGAAACGCATATCGTTGGTAGCCTCGCCAATCACATAGAATGGCGAGCGCTCACGCTCGGCAATCTTGCGGCAGTAGTCGATGGCCTCATCCTTGACAAGGAAGCCCATACGCTCCTGCGACTCGTTGCCGGCAATTTCCTTGGCCGACAGCGTTGGATCACCGATTGGCAGCTTGTCCATCCAGATCTTACCACCGGTAGCATCGATGAGCTCCGAGAGACAGTTGATGTGTCCACCGGCGCCATGGTCATGGATTGACACGATTGGGTTGTTGTCGCTCTCGCCGAGGGCACGTACCACGTTATAGGCACGCTTCTGCATCTCAGGATTGGCACGCTGAACAGCATTGAGCTCGATGCCCGAGGTGTACTTACCGGTATTCACCGACGATACAGCGCCGCCGCCCATACCGATGCGGTAGTTATCGCCACCGATGAGGATAACCTTCTCGCCTGGCTCAGGCTCACCCTTGAGGGCATCGCGCATCTTGCCGTAACCTACGCCACCAGCGAGCATGATAACCTTATCGAAGCCATACTTAGTTCCCGCAGTTTCAGCTGCGGTCTCGTCAGACTGGAACTCATAGGTCAACAGCGAACCGCAGATCAGTGGCTGGCCGAACTTGTTACCGAAGTCCGAAGCACCATTCGATGCCTTGATCAGCACCTGTTCCGGAGTCTGATAGAGCCATGGACGAGCCTCCATACCTTCCTCCCAGGTCTTCTTCTCGTCATTGCGAGGATATGAGGTAATGTAAACGGCAGTACCGGCAATTGGCATCGAAGCCTTGCCACCACCCATACGGTCGCGGATCTCACCACCCGTTCCGGTAGCAGCGCCGTTGAAAGGCTCGACGGTGGTTGGGAAGTTGTGAGTCTCTGCCTTGAGCGAGATGACCGATTCGAACTCCTTTACCTCGAACTCAGAGGCGGTGGTAGGATCGGCTGGTGCAAACTGCTCGATGACCGGGCCGCGGTTGAATGCTACGTTATCCTTGTAAGCACTTACCAGCTTGCCTGGCTGGGCCTTCGAAGTCTTCTTGATCAGAGCAAAGAGGCTTGACTCCTTCTCCTGACCGTCGATGATGAACGTACCGCCAAAGATCTTGTGACGGCAGTGCTCAGAGTTTACCTGGCTGAAGCCGAATACCTCTGAGTCGGTCAGTGGACGGCCAACGCGCTCGCTTACCTCGTTGAGGTACTTGATTTCGTCAGGCGACAGAGCCAGACCTTCCTTCACGTTGTACTCCTCGAGGTTCTCGATGTATACGATAGGATCAGGCTGCTTGTCGATGGTAAAACAATCCTGACCTACGCCTTCGTACAGACGACGGAGCATAGGATCGTACTCCGAGTCAGGACCTGAGACAGGATGATACTCCTCGATACGGCGGATGCCAGAGAGGCCCATGTTCTGCGTAATCTCGACGGCATTGGTACTCCATGGCGTGATCATCTCACGACGAGGGCCGTTATACCAGCCTTCCAGCTGCTCGTTAGGCAGAAGGACGGCATCACTAAAGAGCCAGCACAGACGCTGCGACTCGTCGACGGTCAACTGATGATCCACATCGACAGCCAGCACGGTGGCTGAAGGTTGCTTGAAGAAAAAAATCATATACTAAAGTAAATTACGATTTACAAATTACGAATTATGAGGTGCCGACCGCATTATTGCAGAGTGTCAGGATCGCCTGTGCATCCACAATTATACAGCGGAGTTTTTTACTTTTTTGTACCCTATTGAGTGCAAAAACTACAATAAAACCTAAATTGCGCGGCAAATTTAATAAAAAAAAATGATATAAATGCGGATTATTCAAAAAAAGTCACTATCTTTGCCCAAAATTTAACCGAAAAGCATAGTTTTTGATGTTAGAGACGACGATATTGACCATCTTGTGGGGCTTCGCAATCGGAGTCCTCGTCTCGGCCCCTATGGGACCGACGGGCATTCTCGTCATTCAGCGCACGCTTAACAAAGGACGTCTTCCGGGCCTTCTCACAGGTCTCGGAGCTTCACTGTCGGACTTCCTCTATGCTGTCATCTCGGTATTCTTCATCGGTCTTGTAGTCGATTGGCTCGAGCAGTATCAGTCCACGCTACAGTTCGTAGGTTCGTTCTTCATAGCGGTCTATGCGGTTTATCTGTGGTCGTCCAATCCGGCATCATCACTCACGAATAAGGATACGACAACCGATGGCATGTCGCCTCGCATGAAAGCGTCCGGCGTGCTCAAGAATTTCTTCTCGGGATTCGGCATCACGGTCAGCAATCCACTCATCATCTTCTTCTACATCGCCTTGTTTGCACGCACCAACTTTCTGTTCGAGGCATCGGCTGAAAACTGGTGGCTCTATATTATTGGCTTCAGCTGTCTGGTAGGCGGTGCCATCTGCTGGTGGCTGCTCATTACCTGGGCTATCAGCAAGGTTCGCAACAATTTCGGTCCACGCACCTTGCGTACCATTAACCGCGTCATTGCCGGCATCATGTTCTGCATCGCCTTGTTTGGCTGCGGCAACGGCATCTACTACCTCATCAAGGATTGATTAATCATTTTTCCACATTTAAAACATATTACGCATGAAAAAACTTCTACCTCTTATGCTTGCATTTGCAGCAACATCACTCAGTGCACAGGACTTTACCGCTGTACCAGCCGAAGGTTCAACCATCAATGGCAGCGACCTCAATACCATCACGCTCACTTGGCCAGAAGGCACCGAACTGAGCATCGACGAATGGGCCTATATGGAAATAAAGACTCTGGAGTCGTACGAAGCCAGCGAAGAAGAAGATATCTTCTGGAGTTATGTTGGCTATGGATTCCCCGATTCCTGGACGCTCGAAGGCACAACCGTAACCGTTCATCCTGACTACTACGAGATCTCAGAAGACGGCACCTATGTTGTCATTATCGAGTATGGTTCGATCTATGTTAACGGACAGACAGACCGTATCATCCTCAAGTACGATGTCATTGCCGATGCCGCTCCAAAGATCGATCTCGCCGTTCAGAGCAACACTGTCGATGGCCAGATCGTTATCGAGATTCCTGAAGGCTATACCCTCTCAAGTGTTGCTGACGATGCACAGATTGTCATCACCGATGGCGAGGACTACATCTGCAATGCTGAAGTGAGCGCTTGCGAGGGTCAGCTCATCTGTCTGGCTCCTACCACCGAGCTCGAAGAGGGCACCTATTTTGTATCGATTATGGACGGCACGTTCCTCTTCAACGACGACACCGTGGCTAATGCCTATGTATACAGCCGCTTCAGCGTATCGCATGCAGTAGCTATCGACCAGATTGCCGCTGAAAAGACTCACACGGCTTACAACCTCATGGGCCAGCGCACCCACCACATCGGACGTGGTCTGCACGTTGTCGATGGCAAAGTTGTAATCCGATAAGATATTCCGCTTCAATCCTATACTTTCTAAATGAAGAAATTTCTATTGATGATGGCAATCCAAGGGGTTGCCATCATCGGTTTTTCGCAAGAAGAACAATTCATACCCATCAGCATGCAGCCCGAAGGAACCATCCGGGCCTATTTCCGTTCAGGCATGTCTACCAGCCGCGGAACGTCGATGCCATTCGAGCAGAATCCAGACATGGCAATGATGGTATGTTTTGCACCCGATGGAAAGACCGTGTATCTACAGAACCCAATTTCGAGTGCCTTCCTCGACACATGGGTCAAAGGCGAACTGGCCGAAGACGGCCAGACGCTCACCGTGCCCCTGCCTCAACCGCTATGGTGGTACGATGCATTCGGCTATGGCATCATGCTGGGCATGGTCGACCTCAACATCACCGAGAACAGCTATAGCGCCACCTACGATCCCGAAGTAACCTCGGTAACCTATACCATCGTGGACGATGAGATCCGACTGAATGGTACCAGTCCGACCAAAGGCATCGGCGTAGTATATACCGACGATCATACCTGCGTAGGCATGAACGACTACGAAAGCGTCTGCCATTACCAAGGCGACGAAATGGTCGCAGTTCCTGCCGAAGCGCAGCGTCAGCATTACATTGTCCGCGCTACCAATCAGGATAAGGACTACGAAGAGAATATCAATGCCGAAGTTGCCGTGCTGGGCGACGACGTCTGGTTCAAAGGCTATACGTCGATGCTTCCGGCTGCGTGGATTCATGGCAAGCGCGAAGGTGATAAGATACATCTGGCCAAGAACCAGCTGATCGGCACCTATGCAGGTTATCCCCTATTCTATTGTTCGAACGAGGGCAACGACGTAGCTGATGGAACCTGGTCGTACGAAGAATCTACCCAGACATATACGGCCGACGGCTTCTCGTTCGTCAATGCAAAAAAAGACGAGATTTACCACTTCACGTACTATCGGACGCTCGAGTTCACTCCTGCCTCGAAGCACGATGGTGCTTACCAGCTCTCGACCGACCCAATTGTCAGCAAGCAGCCGGTGGGCGAAGTACGCACCATGATGCGTACCGGACTGGCATATTACTACAACCAGAACGGCAACTACATCGGCTATACCTCACAAGGCGGCATGCCGCTTCGTATGGTCTTTGCCGAAGACAATGTCGTGTGGATGCTCAATCCTGTCAGCTATTGCGCCGAGGACAAATGGGTGCGCGGACGCTTGAGTGACGATGGACAGAAGATCACCGTTCCCCTCGGTCAGCAGCTCTATTACGAGGCTGGAGAAGGCTGGGGCTACGCTACGGCGGTTCTTCATTACAATGCACAGAAGCAGTCATACGATATTGACGAGGATATCGCCGAGATAACCTTTACCATCGATGGCGACCGTATTGTGCTCGATGGCTGCGACCAACAGACAATCTATGGCGTCATCTACACCGACGACTACACCTGGGCCGGATATGGCGACTTTGACACATTCTATACACCTGCCCCTACCGAATATACCACAATCCCTGAAGACGCAGAAGAAGGACTATGGTCTATCTCGTATACCAACTTCGATGGCAGCTACGGTGGCCGCCTGTTGACCGGAGCCATCGTAGGAGACAAGTTCTATCTCCGCGATTTCACCGACAAGGATCCTGAAGGCGCAATCGTAGGCACAATTGTCGGTGATCAGGTCACCTTCCTAAGTGGCCAGTATATCGGCAACGGCGCCGGCTACTACAGCTTCTTCGACGCCGGCAAACGTATCGAGGTCTATAACCGCGAGGACGACGAATGGTATTACGACTTCGACTATGCACCATCCATCACACTTACATACGACGCTGCACGACAGACGTTAACTGCCAGCGAGGGCACATCTATGCTCATCGATGCCGGCCTTGGCGAATACGCAGTCAGCTATGTAGTCGTAATGGACAAGCCTCTCATCTCGGCTTATGTCGAACGCCCTGCCGTTCCCGAGGATCCTACTATACTGATGTTCGACGACACCTATTTCCGCGACGAAGGCTACTGCTCGATGAATATGCAGATTCGTCCTTTCGATGTCGATGGCAATGTGATCCGTCTGGATCGTCTGTACTATCGCCTGTACATCAAGTCGCAAGGCGAGGTTGAACCATTCTTCTTCGATGCCGACGATTATCAGAATCTCAGCGAGAGCCTCGAGATGATTCCATATACGTTCGCCGATGACTTCGACTTCGGCCGAGGTGGCAGCTACGTATATCTCTACGCACCTGCAACCGACGACATCGGCGTTCAGGTCGTAAACCTGAGCGGAGGCGAGGAATGTTATTCCAATATTGTATGGTACATAGCCGGTGTCGACCAAGGCACAAGTTCGACGGCTATTCGTCAGCTTCGCAACGATGCTGTCTCCCTCCCATTCTACAACCTGCAAGGCCAGCGCATCAGCCAGCCTCAGCCAGGACAGATCGTGATCCAGGGGGGAACACGCCTATACTATCGTCTTTGACGCAACTCATTTTTACCTTTAACACATACCTTTTTCAGAATTATTCACATGAACACGAAAAGCCTCTCTACCCTCCTCACTACCATGCTGGCATCGGCCAGCATGGCCAATGCGCAGGACTTTCAGCTTTCTCCTTCCGGCTATTTCAGCCACGAAGGCGTTAACGTCATGGCGTTCGACGACATCTATCCCGAAGGCCACCAAGGCGGCGTCAGCATCCTGATGCACGGCCGCCGTATCGCCACAAGCGGCGACATCCGCCTCGAAGCCACACCTGGCCAGTGGCAGCCGTTGCCTAAACAATTGCGCCGCGAACTCGGGCCAAACAGCATCACTGCCTTTATGCAGTATCCCGATTCGTCGCGCCATCTTACGGGCTTCAATCCTATGATCTACCCCGAACTGCAGCTTACCTACTCCGTTCGTGTCGAGAGTGTAGGAAATGGATTCGAAGTGACCGTCGACCTTGACCAGCCTATTCCCGATTATCTGGTTGGCAAAGTTGGTTTCAACATGGAGTTCTTCCCTGGCTATGCCTTTGGCCAGCCTTGGATCATGGACCAGCAGACCGGTGTCTTCCCTCGTCAGGCCAATGCGCCACTCGAGTTCCATGAGCCCAACCACAAGCACATCGGAGATTATCACGATGGCAAGAAGTCGCTGGCCGATGCCAATCATTTCATCAACCAAGGGTACAGCCCGATCGTAGCCGACGACATCATCGGTGCGCCTTATGCACAGGGTCGCTGCTTCACCTGCTATCCTGACGATCCATATAGCCGCGTCACCATTCAGTCGCACACGGCCGACCTGAAGCTCTACGACGGACGCGTCAATCACAATAACGGTTGGTTCGTCCTTCGTAGCGAAGTACCAGCCGGTGCCACTCGTGGAGCTATCCGCTGGACTCTCACACCGAACGTAGTGGCCGGCTGGATGTCGAAGCCGGTTGTCCAGACCTCGCAGGTAGGATATCATCCCGCTCAGCAGAAGGTTGCCGTCATTGAGCTCGACACCCGCGACAAGGCTCGTCATCCCGTTCAGCTGATCCGTATCGATGCGAACGGCGAAACCATGGTTGGCGAAGCTGAGGCTCAGGAATGGGGTCACTTCCTGCGCTACGACTATCTGACGGCCGACTTCACAAACATCACGCAGCCTGGTCTCTATCGCCTGCAGTACGATCAGAGTTCATCGCCTATCTTCCGCATTGCCGACGACGTCTACGACCGTGGCGTATGGCAGCCTGTGCTCGAATACTTCCTGCCTGTTCAGATGTGTCACATGCGCGTCAGCGAGAAGTATCGCGTCTGGCACGACGCCTGCCACATGGACGATGCGCTGATGGCTCCGGCACAGAATCTCTTTGATGGCTACGACCAGCGTCCTGATTGCTATGGTCGATACAAGGCCGGCGAAAAGGTACCCGGTGTCAACATCGGTGGCTGGCACGACGCCGGTGACTATGATTTGCGCATCGAGTCACAGATTGGCGAGTCGTACATTCTTGCGCTGGCTCAGGAAGCCTTCCATCCAGATATCGACGTGACTACCATCGATCATCAGCGTCATATCACCGAGATCCATCAGCCTGACGGACTGAATGACAACCTGCAGCAGATCGAGAATGGTGCGCTTACCGTCGTCAATTCGTATCTGGCTTTGGGACGCCTCTATCGTGGTATCATCTGTAACACTCTGCGCCAATACGTATTGCTGGGCGATGCTTCGTCGATGACCGACGGAATTCCTGGCAATGCTGACGACCGCTGGATCTACACCGAACAGAATCCAAGCCGTGAACTCTCGGCTGCTGCCCAGCTGGCAGGTGTTTCGCGCGTACTCAAAGGCTTCAACGATACGCTCAGTGTCCATTGTCTCGATATCGCTCGTCGCATCTTTGCCGAGACCGAAATGCCAACCGTTCCTGGCCGCGAGCAATGGAGCGCACTGGGCAAAGTACAGGCTGCCGTCGAGCTCTATCTGACTACCGACGAGGAGCAGTATCTCAACTATCTGCTCGATCATCAGGAGGCCATCGTTGGTGCCATCAGCTCTACGGCATGGTATACCGCACGCGCCGAGCAGCGCATGGCGCAGATGAAGAAGAATCGCCGTGCGCAGGCCTTCAGCCGCGCCTTCCGTGCTGCGCTGACCAAGTATAATGCCGATATTGAGCAGCAGGCATCCGAGACTCCTTATGGTGTACCTTACCGTCCTGCCATCTGGGGTGCCGGCTGGGATATCCAGAACTTTGGCTTCCGCCATTACTTCCTGGCTTCGGCCTATCCTGATATCGTTTCGGCTGCTCCTGTGCTCAATGCGCTCAACTTCGTCCTCGGCTGTCATCCGGGCAGCAATCAGGCATCATTTGCTTCGGGCGTAGGCACACAGTCGGCCACCACAGCCTATGGTGCCAACCGTGCCGATTGGTCGTATATTCCTGGTGGTGTAGTCTCAGGCACCGCTTTGATCCGTCCTGACTTCCCCGAACTCCTCGAATTCCCATTCCTCTGGCAACAGACCGAATACTGTCTGGGCGGAGCCTCATCGCACTACATGTTCATCGCCTTGGCAGCACAGGCCATGCTGAAGTAAATTCGCGAATCGTTGGCTGTGTCAATAAAGCGCAGCAAATGATAAACACTCTATATTAAAGAATGCTATCCTCGCTACAATGCCTTGTAATGAGGATAGCATTATTATTTTATGCTTTAATATTTAATATCTGTGTCTTCTGTCACGCCGTTCACTCTTCCTTCACGCCGTTGCGCTGCTTCCAGTCCTTATAATACTGTGGTTCTTCGAGGAGGAGCTGCTGGTTCTGGTCGATGAAGAGCTGCGTGGTGGTTGCCTTGATGCAAAGGGCATTGTCGCGTTCGCGGCGAACCTCGTATGCGTAATCCAGACGCGCTCCCCGCTTGTAGACGTAGCGCGTATAGATTACAGCAACGTCATTCAGTTCCAGAGGGCCGTAATATTTGATGTGCATGTCGACAATCGGAGCCAATATTCCCGAAGCCACCATGTCGGCATACCCGATGCCCGGATAACGCCGGCCGAACGCCTCGCGTCCGTCCTCCAGATACTTCACATACGAACCATGCCAGACGCGGCGCATCGAATCAATCTCGCTGAATCGGACGGTTACACGCGTAATTTCTTCCAGCATCTGTATTCCAGAGTTGTTTTGCCGATCCTGTTTATGGACGGAATACGCTGTCGTCAACCTTTGCGTCGAGCTGGAAAGCCGAGAACTCATACAGATCGTAGTTCTTGCCCTTTCCGTTCAGTCGGATGGAGCGCAGCTGGCTTGCCTTCTGGTCGATGGTGATGACGAACGACTGATAGAGCATCTTCTTACGGTCGGCAGCGCTCTTCACGATGGGCGCGATGGTCATGATCATCAGGTTGCCTTCGCGTTCCATATCCACGTCGGCCACGTCGCTCAAATCGGTATTGGCATTGCCGCTGATGATACCCTTGATCACGTCGACCAATGGGCCCAGTGCCGAGTTGCCTTTACCCGATGCGGTCGAGGCCTTGCCGTCCTGAACGAGGGTGAACGTCTCGCCATCGGTCAGCAACTTATCCTTGCCGCCGTTGGTGCTGATGCAGAGTTTGGCAGGCTTCTTGAAGTAGAAAGTACCCGTTGTCACCTGATCCTTGGTTACCATCTCGTTGTGCACGGTCTTGGTTACCTTGGCCGTTGCCGATGTCAGGTTCTTGTATCCCTCCATGGCCTGACGCATCACGTCGTCCTGAGCGTTGGCAACAAAAGCAAGGCTGAGAACGAGAATCGAAAGTATTGCAAAAATACGTCGCATATCTTTTCTTATTATTTATTATGTATATAGTCCTCCGTTAATCGAAATCACGTTACCCGTGATGTAACCGGCCTGTGGCGATGCCAGGAAAGCCACCAGATCAGCCACTTCCTCTGGCCGGCCGAAGCGGTTGGCCGGAATGGTCTTCTTCAGCGCAGCCTCGTCAAGGCCTTCCACCATATCGGTCTTGATAAAGCCCGGAGCCACGGCGTTGACGGTCACATTCTTGCGTGCTACCTCCTTGGCCAACGCCTTGGTTGCAGCAATGATGCCACCCTTGGCTGCCGAATAATTGGTCTGTCCCTGCATGCCCATGATGCCGCTCACGCTGGCCATGTTGATGATGCGGCCGAATTTGTGGAACTGCATCTGCGGAATCAACGGCTGCGTGACGTTGAAGAACGAGTTCAGGTTCGTATTGATTACGGCCAGCCAGTCCTGTGCCGGCATCAGCGCCATGACGTTATCGCGACGAATGCCGGCATTGTTTACCACTACCTCGATGTATTCGTCAGCGTCGGCATGCGCAGCCTGCCAGGCTTCGAGCGCAGCCTGTACTTCAGCAGCATTGGCCACATCGAACTTCAGCATTTCGCCATCCGACCCAGCCTCGCGTATGGCGGCCAGCGTCTCTTCTGCTGCGGCCGTGTTGCTCACGTAGTTGATCAGGATGCGATAACCCATCTGGGCCAACCTGACGCACACGGCACGACCGATGCCGCGGCTTCCTCCGGTTACGAGTGCGTATTTCATTTGTTTATACAATTACGTTCTAATTGTTTACTTGTTAGGACTCGGATCAGACAGTCTGGTTTAAAAGCTGTGCAATCCGTTCACGCAGCGCCTGGATCGTTCCGACCTCCGAACGATGACGCGCCAGACGCATGGCCTGTACCACGCTACGGTAGTGCTGGCGATAAAAGTAGGCAAAGCGTCCCAGCGGCAGCCACAACAGGATCCAGAGCAAGGCGAGCCATGGCATACCGAAGCATCCCCACATCACGCCGAGGGTCAACAGGGCAAAGATCGGATAGATGATCAGGACCGAGAAGATGTAGCGATAGGTATTCGTAAACATCTTGTCCGTACGCAGCAGGAGCAGCGGCAGCTTGTAGCAGAAGATATTAGGCCAGAGGCTGACGATCCAGAGCGGCAGGAGCAGCGCCAGCAACACCAGTTTGCACAGATGTACGCCCAGCTGTGGACGCGTGGCGATAGTGGCATCCGTCAGGCCCAGCTTCTGCTCAGCCTCCTTCAGCTCGCGTGTCAGGCCGATGATCTCGGCATAGGCTGGATTGTTGCGCAAGGCATCCACAAAACGCTGATCGGCCTTCATGCGCTCAGGCAGCTCCATCTGCTGCGCCGTGGCGGGATTGAGGTACGAACAGCGCAGGAAGTCCTTCTCCTCGTAATCGTCGGCACCTTCGTCCAGCATCATCGAACGCACGGCCTCGTGCAGCTGGTTCTTCAGTCGACGCATCACCGGATAGGGATGCTGCTGGTATTCCTCGTAGTAAGGCTCGAGCGAGATAGGCTTGCCTACGCTCCACACAAAGTCCTGCTGTACCTCGAAGTAATCGCTGTAATGATGAGCCGTAGGCACGATCTTCAGGTCGCCCTTCCAACCGTTCTTGGCCGCCACATGGAAAGCCATGCGTATCGTTCCGGTCGTGAAAGGATCCAGGTAATGGCCCTGCGTGTGTCCGCCTTCGGGGAATACCAGGAACGGACGCCGCTGGTTGACGCGCTCGGCAATCAGGTCGAACGATTCCTGATTCTTGGCCACGCCTTCCATGCCTTCCCATCCGGCACGGAAAGCCGGCACCAGTCCCAGCGTGTGCAGGAAGCGTGTCAGCCACGGGTGGATCGAGAATACGTTGGCGCGGGCCATCACCGTCAGGTTATAATGGCGCGGCAGCGAGAAGATGATGTTCAGCGGGTCGTTGGCCGTATTCTGGTGATTGCTGACGATGAAGTAGCGTTCGCCCTCGGCCGGCAGGTTCTCCTGCCCTACGACGTAGCGGTGGCGTACCATCGTCGCTTCATGAACAAAGCGGATGTAGGCCTTGAAGCCTTCCCACAAAATATGTTTCAGCGTCATAGATGCGTGCTTGTTTTCGTTTTTCAGTCTTGTTGCATGATTTCCCATGCGGCTTGCTTGCCCAGTATCTCGGCCACGGTGAAGAGCGACGTCATCGTCACGCCCAACAGGCCATGCAGCGTCAGGCTCTGTCCGGTCAGCAATAGGTTCGGAATTGGCGTCTTGGCCGACAGCAGGGTCATCATGGGGTTCTGATAATCCTTGCGGACGCCATAGCACGAGCCATCAGGCGTCAGCGTATAGTCGCGATAGGTGAGCGGTGTTGAGCAGAAGTGCGCCTCTACCATGCCGCTCAGGCCGGGGATGAACTGCTCGGCCACGTCGACGCACTCGGCATACAGCCGTTCCTTCAGCTCCTTGTAGTCGTCGCCGCGATGTCCGACGGTCGTGTCGGCCCACGGTGCGACCTTGTCCCACGGCAATGGCGTCAGGATGTCGATGATGCGAGCATCGGGCGTCGTCTGTCCGTCCGTGCCCATCGTCTCCGGGCAGCGGCACGAGACGAGAACGCCCTGCACCGGTCCTGGCTCATTGAAGTAGGTCCAGACGTTAGGCTTGCGATAGACGTACTGATTCCAGTTGAAGTAGCGCAACGCACCTGGTCGCAGGATCAACGTGGCCGTAAACATGCCGTATGTATTGTCCAGACGCTGGATGCGGTTACGATACACCTTCTTCATCCGCGTCGATTCGCGCACCAGGCCTACGGTCACGGCCGGATGTGCGTCGCTGATGAAGGTTTCGCCTTCGTACACCTCGCCATTCGTACAGCGCGCGGCTACGATGCGTCCGTCCTTTTCGATCAGCTCCTCCACTTCGGCGCGACAGATTACCTCGCCTCCCATGGCTTCGATCTGCTCCACCAGGCGACGTACGATAAGGTTGCCGTCGCCCTTCAGGCGGTACGAGCCTTGGACAAACGAGTTATTGGCCTGTGCGAAGTTATAGAGCGGCAAGGTATCGCGCGCCAGCTCCATCTTGAGCGACGAGCCGGACAGGACGTTGATCAGCAGTTCGTCGCTGAAGGTTCGGTGCAGATAATCGTAAGCTCCCTGAGCGAACAGCGACTGGCTGAAGAAGTCCACCTCGTCGCGCGGCAGTATCGAGTCGTACAGATGGCTGCCCACCTCGCGCATCAGCGAGGCATACTGCTGCAAGGCTTCGCGCTGGTGTGGGAAGTCGTGGGCCAATGTCTCGACAAAAGCCTCATGGCCCTCGGCGTAATTGTAGGTGCGGTCGCCGATGGTCACACGGTCGAAGCCTTGCGGATCGAGGTGCTGCCATGGCAGGTCCATCAGGCCCAGGTAGCGAAACGGTGCATACAGGCTTCCGCCCATGCCGATGCCGCCCACGTAGTGCATGCCCGTATCGAGCATCTCGCCGTGACGGCCGAAGCTCTGCATGCATCCGCCGGGTTGCTGCTGGCGTTCCAGTATCACTACCTTCATGCCACGGCGCGCCAGTATAAGGCCGCACTGCAGGCCTCCGAGGCCGGAGCCTACAATCACAACATCATGTTTCATTTACCTCGTACAAAGCACCATTTACTTCTTGCGTCCGCAAAGCCAGCGGTACAGGAACGGCTCGACAACATAGGCGAACAGCACGGCGGCAATCATACCTACCAGCGTAGCAAAGCCTACCGAACGGATGGCCGGATGCACCGCAAAGTTCATCGAGCCTACGGTCACGACCAGCGCTACGGCCGAGAACAGGATGGCCGTCTTGTGGTAGTTCAGCAAGCGATTGTGCGCCTGTCGGTCACCGCTCTTCTCGTCGCCGCCTATCAGGCCGTTCATCACGAAGATCGAATAGTCCACGCCGATGCCGAAGATGAACGTCGAGATGATGATGTTGATCTGGTTGAACTGCAGGCCGAAGATGTTCATGGCTCCCAGCACGATGATCCACGAGACGACGATAGGCAGGAAGCACAGCAGGGCATGCTTCAGGTTCCAGTGGAAAGACACCAGCAATACCAGCAGCACGAAGGCCATCGACACCCACTGCAGCACGTCGAAGTCCTTGCCCAGCTGACGCAGGGTATCGGTGGCATAGTAATAGGTATCGAGCACCATCAGGTTAGGCTCCTGCGCAATGGCGTCGCAGATACGATGATAGTCGGTCGAATCCGAGCGGACGGAATCCGGCTCGCAATATACGGTCGAGAAGCAGAGGTACGAGCCGTCGTAGGTCTGTTCCATCATGGTCGACACGTAGCCTTCGGGGATGATGCCGGCCTCGTACAGCGCGTCAGGCTCGTACGGACGGGTGGCAGCCTCGAAGAATGGCTCGAACGCCTGCGCATTCACGCCGGCCTTAGGAGCGCAACGTTCAATCAGTCGACGCACCTCGGCCAGGCGTTCCTCGCTCCAGTAACGATGCCAGGCGTCGATGCGCTCCTGCTGCATGCGCTTGGTAATGAACAGGTCCGACGTATGCGTATAGTTGCGCACCAGTCCTTCCTCCTGCAGCGAGTCGAGCTTCGTGGCCAGGTCGGCAAAGTTCTCGATGGCGTCCTCCATCGTCTCGCCGCTGGCTGCAAAGTACTGGCTGCGGTTGCCGTTGAAGGTCTTGTTGCGCATCAGGGCATCGGACTCCTTAAGGTGTTCGGGGAAGTAACCCAGGTTGCGCATATCGGCATCGAAGTTGGTGCCGCCCGCCAGGTAGTAGCCCACGCACACGACGGTCAGCACGCCGATGACGCATAGCAGGCCGCGGTTGCGGTCGATCGGATAGGCATTGATGCGGTCCAGCAGGGCGAAGGCGTGGCGGTTGGTCTTGTTCTTCTTGGCATCGAAGAAGGGGGGCAGGTAGATCAGCGAGAACAGCGTCGTACCGACGATGGCGAACGAGGCGAACAAACCGAAGTCCTGCAGCAGGTCGGTGTTGATGAAGATCAGGCCCAGGAACGAGCCGATCGTCGTCACGCAGCCCATCAGCACGGGCTTCACCTGGTCGCGCAACACCTGTTCCGGATCGCCTACATATTTATAATGGGTGATTACGTGCAGCACATAGCTCAGCGCCACGCCCAGCACCACGGCACCGATGCCGAGCGCCAGCAGCGAGAACTGTCCCTTGATGAAGTACATAATGGCCAGGCCGAACAGCGTGCCGAAGATCACCGGCAGGCACAGCAGCGGTATGGTGTTCCAGTTGCGGAAGCAGACAAAGATGACCAGCAGCACGATGACCAGCGACCACACGATGTTGTTGCGGATGTCCTTCTTCAGCGTCCACGAATTGTAGGCGCCGTTGGCCGACGTACCGTGATAACCGATCTTCACGCCTGGAACCGAGGCGGCGAAATCGGCCACATACTCGTTCACCCACTCGAACAGGATGGCTCCGTTGCCCGAGTCCGTGCTGGCAAAACGTGGTGTAATTACGGCGATGGCTACGGTCGAATCGGGCACGAACAGGTGGTTGTTCACGATCTTGTAGGTACCTCCGGCCGATTGCAGCAGGCCGCCCAGCTGATCCATCAGCACGTAGCGCATACCTATCGGATCCATCTGCAGCAGCTCGGGGAAGGCCTCGCCTATCAGCGACGTGGCCTGCGCACAGTTCTCGGCCAGCTGGCGTACGATGTTCTGCTCGGTCAGCAGCGTATCGAAGCCTGCATAACAAGCCGTATCGATGTAGCTGGGCAGATGCTGTTCTACGTAATCTACAGCCTCGAACATCAGGTCCTCCATCTCGACGCGGCTGAACAGGTTGCCTATAGTGCGACGCTCCTCAGGCATCTGGTTGTCGCGCTCCTGCAGACGGTCGCAGAAGGCATCGACGACGGTGCAGAGCGAGTCCACGCCTACGCCCTCGCGGTCCTCGAACACCAGGAACGACTTGTCCTTGATCCTTAGGCTCGAGAAGGCCAGTTTCACCGATCCGTCCTCGTTGCGCGACGAAGGCAGCAGGCGTGCGATGTCCTCCTCCAGGTAGATCTGGCTGGCAAAGTAGCCGAAGAAGCCCAACAGGGCCACCATCGATACCAGCCACACCGTTCTGTGCGACGCCAGGTAGCGATATATCTCAATAAACAACCGTGTCATCTGTCTGTGTCTTTATCTGTTGTTCAGTTTAATTGCGAACGTACCTTTCAGCTCCATGTAGGTCGTATCCTGGTCCGACATACGGCCTACGACGTTGTACGTCTCGGTTCCTTCCACACGTGCCACCTGCACCGTCACGTCCATCAGCGGACACAGCTGTGGTGTGGCGATGGCCGTCAGGCGACATTGCTTGATGGTGGTGATGGCCAGGTCGTAGCCGGTCAGCATTTCGGCGCACTCGCGGATCGTCTCGATGTTGCACGCACCGGGACAGACCGGATTCTGCGGGAAGTGTCCGCGGTAAACATCGGCCTGTGGAAGCAGCGACACGAGGTAGACGCCCGTATTGGCATCCAGCCTCGTCTCCTTCATAATCTTGTAGTATTTATCTTTCAGCAGCATAATATCAGCCTCGTTTTGCTCTGGGTTATCTGATGGCAATCTTCATCTGCGTATCAGCCACTACCTCGTCGCCTACGCGGGTCTCGCCGGTGATGATGGTTATCTCGTTCACCTTGGGGCCCATGGTTATCGTGGTCTCGAGTCGTTCGCCGATGGCAGGACGGCGGTAGCAGTGGAACTTCTTCACCTCGCCGATGTATCCCACCGGAGCCGGCAGTCCCTGCTGCGCGTAGCGATATCCCTCGAAGGCGCTGGCCGACTGGGCGATGTGCTCTATCAGGCCTGGCTCGGCCATCAGGCGGTCGTCGGCCTCGACAAAGAAGTTGTCCTCCGCCACGGTGAGCGCCGTGTGACACACGTCGCCCTCCACGTCGATCAGCGCATCGACCATCACGATCGGATCGCGTTGCGGGATGAGCTGCTTGATTTCGTCTCCGCTGTAAAGCATCTCTTTTCTCTCCTCTCTAAACTATTATTTCATGTGACTCTCGATGTAATCGTAGAGCTGAGCGAAGGTCTTGACCGTTGGCAGTTCGGCTGCAGGGATCTTTACCTTGAACGTATGCTCGATCACGGCTACCAGATCGACGAGCGAGAGGCTGTCGAGCTCCAGCGTGCTGTAGATCACAGCATCGTCCTCCATTACTTCCTGTTCTACCTCGAATTCCTCAGCGAGGACTTCCTTTACCTGATCGATTATTTCTTCTCTTGTCATAGTTGTTATGTATTTTAATTTGTTGTTGCGATATTTCGATAATTCGATAAATCGATGCTTCGATACATCGACAAATCAAAAACTCGATGGGATTATTTATAGTTCTTGATGATGAGCGTCGAATTGGTTCCGCCGAAGCCGAACGAGTTCGAGAGGAACATGTCGAAGTGTGCCTCCTGCGTCTGGCCGATGACGTTGACGCAGGCCGTCTCTTCGTCCGGGTTCTCGAAGTTGAGCGAACCGGCGATGAAGTTGTTCTTCATCATCAGGATCGAGTAGATAGCCTCGCTGGCACCAGCCATCCACATCTCGTGACCGGTCTGTCCCTTGGTCGACGTGACGGGCACGCGATAGTCGCCGAAGACGTTGGCAATGGCCTGTGCCTCGCGGCCGTCGCCGGCATGGGTCGAGGTGGCATGTGCATTCACGTAGCCGATCTCGTGCACGTCGACGCCTGCCAGACGGATGGCCATCTCGAGCGAACGCTGCGGACCCGACACGTTAGGCGTCGAAATGTGGTCGCCGTTGCCGCTGAAGCCCCATCCTACAATCTCGGCGATAGGCTGAGCGCCACGGGCCAGCGCATGGTCGAGGCTCTCGATCACCAGTGTGGCTGCGCCGCCGCCCGGAACCAGTCCGTCGCGATCGCGGTCGAAGGGACGACTGGCCTTCGTAGGCTCGTCCTCGCGGACCGAGAAGGCCTGAATGCCGTCGAACGATCCTACGCACTCGGGATTCACCTCCTGCGCACCACCAGCGATGATGCAGTCCTGCAGGCCGTCCTTGATCAGCAGATAGGCCAGGCCCAGCGCATGGCTGCCCGATGCACAGGCACCCGAGGTTGTCAGGTTGATGCCTCGGAGGCGGAACAGGCAGGCCAGATTCATGGTCACCGTCGAATTCATCGACTGGAAGATCGAACCCGAACCGCATGCGGCCGTATCCTTGTACTCATAAATCTTGCTCACGGCCTTGTACGTGGCCTGGGCCACCGAGTCGTTGCCGAACAGCAGGCCTACCTCGTTCTCGTCCAGATAAGCCTGGTCGATGCCAGCCTGCTCGAGAGCCTGCAACGTCGACATATAGGCGTACTGCGCTTCCTCAGGCATGAACTGTCGCTGGTTGCGCGGTATCAGCTTCTTCAGATCGGGCTTCTCGACAACCGAAGTCAGCGCCGAGCGGAAACCCATCTCCTTGCGGACTGGGTCGAAGACGATGCCGGATTTTCCGTTGTAAAGAGCATCGCGTACGGTCTCCAGGTCTGTGCCCAGACACGACCAGATACCCATGCCCGTAATTACCACTCTATTCATGTTCTATATCTTATATTGTGTAATAGTTTCTTTTTTAACGACGCAAAGATAACAATTTTCGGCCATAATTCCTAATTAACGCCGCATTTAGGCGACAAAAATCAACGAAACAGAAAAAAACTTCACTCAATCTTTCAAAAAAAGCATCTATAATTTGCATTTTACGAAAAAACCTCCTATCTTTGCCGCGCAAAAAAGGGGCTGACTGGCTTTGACAGCGAGATGAACCTTTGTGTAAGCATGCAGTGAGACGTCACCTATCACTATAATCCACGATGGCGAAATATAATTGGCGAGAATAACTACGCTCTTGCTGCCTAATCGAAGTACAGTAGATTACTGGCTTAATCGGCCGCCTAGGCGCGGCTGACAAGACGTCACCCCAAGGTCGTTGTTCCGAGACTGAGGAACCGGTGGCGCACGTAAATCGGGACTAACCAGCGTATGCCGCGTTGCGCTGGCGACATCTTAGCGGATACGGAGTCACTTGGTGGTCTGGGTCTTGGTGGCTCCCGACAATCCAGGCCAGAATAAGCATGTAGAAAGCGCAGATGTTCCTTGTTTGGACGAGGGTTCGAACCCCTCCAGCTCCACGAATGAAACTATTATTTCACATGAAGAGAGCAGCCGATCGGCTGCTCTCTTTGTATTGTATCCGAGGAAGGAGAGCCGACAAAGGAGGTTCTCAAGCCTCGGATGCGATACAAAGAGCGAAGTGGACGCAGTCCTCTCTCTTCATGTGCAATAATAGTTTCTCCATGAGTGGTCCGAAGGGTCGCGCAGCTATGCGAGCAACCCCTCTCCTTCCTTTCCCTCCTCTTTCCCCTCCTCCCCTTCCATACAATCTCCCCCGCCGCATTTCTATCATTTTTAGCACGTTACGCGCAAACAGATAATGTATTTTGTACAACAAACATCAGGAACAGAGAGTTTGAAACCCTATTTTGCAATCTCGAGATGCCACGCAACCTATTGCGCAACTGTTGCATGGAACGGAATATGATTTTTTCTTACTTTTTTCGTTCCACCTATTATAATATATAGTACTTTTGTACCCGTTAATGTGGAATTATTTACGATGTACGAAAAGCACGGCATTTGTAAAACGAAAAAACAATAATAAACACTAAATATTAAGATGAACAGAAATTATTTAACCTTAGCACTGGGAGGACTTGCCTCCCTCATGCTTCTTGGCAGTTGTCAGGACGAGGACTTCGGCTACATGACCGAAGAAGTCCGCGCTTCTGTTTATGACCGCAACTTCATTGCTCATTACGGAGACATTGATCCAAACCAGTCATGGGATTTCTCCTCATTTGGCCTCATCGACCGCATTGCTGCTGCTCGAGAAGCCGGAATGACTCGTGGAACGGAGAGTTTTGCCACAGATGGTGGTACTTGGTGCACTGAGAAAACCAGTGAAACAGTAGCAGGATACACTATTACTGCTACCAAGAGCGCACCTAATTCATTTACAGAATCGCATGACCTCCTTCAGTGGGTAAAGAAACGTTTGCAAGAGGGTGATCGCCGCTTCCTTTATGGCGACGGCAAGACGAACAAGGAAGAGTTCAACCAGCGCTTCTCGATGATTGCTACCGAGAAGAGTTTCCAGCTCATGCCTGTATTCCAAGGTATCGACAACACCATATGGGATCTTCATGCCGTCATCGAATGGGTTGACGAAAGTAACCAACATCAACAAGCAGACATTGTACTTTGGCAAAAGTCAGAAGGCATGACAATGCAAGGTGAGCGTCCCAATCTGATGGGAGAATCGTTGCAAGACTACGTATTCAAAAAAGATGATGGCTCTTTCTGGCCAGTTAGTGCTCTTGGTGCTGAAAGAGCATCAGTATTAGCGAAAGATCCAGAAGGAATTGGAATCAAATATGCCTCGAATGCCTCTGATGCCAGAAAAGCCTTAAACATCGATCCTCAAGGTGACGTTCGCTTCGAGACCACTCGTTTGGCCGCCGATATCAAGTCTCAATGGGTAACTGTAACTGGCTATCCTGAGAAGATTTCTACCATTAACTTCTACCTTCATGTTCTGAAAGACAATGACAACGTCAACGGAACCATAAATGAGTTCTGGTCTGATGGCCGTGAAACTCCTGGCTCTATCACCAGTAACATGGTGGTGCTCCCGGTGCAGGTTGACATCAAGGAATATGAAGACCGTGAAATTGTGCTGATGGGCTGCGAGACAGCGCTTTCTTCGCAACTGGGAGGTAAGGGTTACAACGAGTCTGAAGTTTATACGACTAACAGCAAGAATAATTCCTACACTGAAACAGGCGAAGCGCAGAAAGAAAAGCATGACTATGGCGATGACGACATGAACGACATCGTCTTCCTGCTTATCGGTGACGAAGTATCGAAGAAATTGCCTGAGCTTGTCAACGAAAACGAAATTGCAAAACGTTATTTCTTTGAAGATCTGGGTTCAGTAGTTGACTGGGACTTTAACGATGCAGTACTTGACATGAAGCAAGACATCACGCAAGAATATGCCAATAGTACACTTACGACCAAAATCAAGCAAACCGCTACAATCAAGCATCGTTGCGGTACTACACCATTCGATTTGTTCTTACAAAATACTGATGGCTCGTACACAAAGCTTAACTTCGACGACCCCAAGTTGATTGTTGATGGGCATATCAAAGGCATCAACAAGGGTGAGGAAATGGAATATTATCAGACAATCACTCTGGTCGATGAAGCATACGATGCAAACAAGGTTTACCCTTGGCGTCCAAAGGACAATAACGTTGCCATCAAAGTTTATCCTTCGACAACCGTTTACAAAGACAAAGTTCAAGACGGTCAGGCAAACACGGATGGAGTCTGGGCTGAGTTCAAGGAGAGAAATCAAGGAAGCAACATTCCTCGTGTATTTGTTGCAGACCTAAGCGTTTGGTGGACACCAGAAGACGTCACCTTCCCGAACATTTGGAAGCCAGCAAAAGATATGTCCGCCGAAGAAAAGGCAAAGATCGATAAGATTATGTCAATGCCTGCAGGTGCAGTACCGAACGAGCTGTCTAATGGCACCATTTATGGCATCGGTAGCGACCGAAGCTTCCGCTATCCAAAGCTTATCGACGGAGAATTTGTACTATGGAATACCCCTACTCGCTTCGATCGCTGGGAACCGCTCTGGCTTTCTGAAGGATTTATGGAGGGCTTGAACAACGGATACAACACTATTCATGTTGAGTTCGGCAAATGCAATACAGAGTTCGCCTTCTTGTATCGTGCCGACTACCAAGCCGAAGACAAGAAATTCTCTGGACACGATTTCAGCAACCATTCTAACCCTACAAACCGACCCATTGTATTCACCATTCCCGAGGGTGATGCTACCACAGAAGGTACAATCGCATGGTATAAAGAGCAAGCTAAAACCAAGAGTCCTTCATTCGGCATCCAAGACTATGGAGAATGGAGCAATAGCGGAGGAAGCCACACTTATGACAAATCTGGCGGCGAAGGCACCTTCTATATCACTATTAATAAGGTGTGGATGAGTATGGATTCGCCAGAGGAAGGTGGCAACCAAGGTGGAGGCGATGAAAATCTGGATTTGGGCAATATCACATCGACGGATTTTAACGTCACTTTTGCTCAGCTCGTTGCAGCTGGAGCCACCTCTGATGACTACATCATCCGCTTTAACATCAGCAATACTTCTGGAGTAGGAAGAAACGGCTGGGGCAATGGTGGTATTTATCCATACAAGTCTACGAATAATAATGATAATGGCCGTCTATCTGAATGGAAAGGCCAGGATGGCAACTCTTGGACTTACGAATATACGCTTAGAGATCTCAAGGCTCTTACCAGCAATGCAGAAGGCTTCCGAATCCTAACATGGAACGATTGTAACGTCACAAGCATTGATGTTGTAGTAATTACAACCTACACTATAAACGTAGCATCGGCTAATCAGTCACAAGGCTCTGTAGAAATCGTTGGTAAGACCGGCACCTCATTCACCGGTACAGGTACTGTTCAGCTTAAGGCTACTCCAGCCACTGGCTACAAGTTTGCTTCTTGGACGACACCTACTGGCACCTCAAATGACAACCCATTGTCTGTAACTCTCAGTGAGGCAACCGCTGGCGACTATACTGCGAACTTTGCAGAGGCGACTCAGTACACCATCACTGTTACCGCTGGTGACAATGGAACTGTTAATACCACAGGTGGATCATACTACGAGGGCACCGTGGTTACCTTCACTGCTGTCCCAGATAATGGGTACAAAGTAAAACAATGGACCAAGAATGGTAATGCCATTGCTGGAGAAACCAAGAACACCCTTACCATCACAGTAAGCGGAAATGATACTTATCGTGTTGAGTTCGAAGAGAAGCCAGCTACTACGGAAATAACAATCTGGAGTACTGAACAGAGTTTCACTGGATGGTATGGTCAGCTTAACATTAGCAATTCAACCTTCCAGAATAAAGACCAAATTGGATCACAATCAACAATGAAGTTGTATTTTGCAGACAAGTTCTACTCCGGCAGCAATGATTGCCATATCTATATAGGAGGATGGGGACAAAATGCATCTTCATTCAAAGTTGCATCAGAAGCTGCTAGTACAGAAGTCTCTATTCCATTATCTGAAACACAAATTTCAGTATTAAAGACAGGAGATCTTACAATAGAACTCCAGATTCAGAGCGATGGAGGTACAGCTACCTTGCAAAAAATCGCTTTAGAGTAAAGGGTAATCAATCTTACCAACGCACCCGCAGCCTTCCGCTGCGGGTGTTTTTTCTCTCCCTCCCCACATTTCCCCACCAAAATTTGGAAGGATGAGAGAAAAGCTGTATCTTTGCGGCAGAAACAAACCCAATCCGACCATGGCGACATCCTACCGTCCCCATAACCCCGGCCACGATTACTACGAAGCGGGAGCATATCTGATTACGCTGGTAGTAAGCGAACGGGAGCGCTGCCTCAGCGCTCTCAATAACAATGCACGCGAACCAGCCGTAGAGCTAACCGCTGTCGGCAGCATCGTGCATGAGGAATGGCTGAAGACAGAGGCCATCCAGAACGACCGCGGCCGTCACATCGAGACGCGCTGCCAGGTGTGCATGCCCGACCATTGGCACGGCGTGATCATCGTGAAGGAAAGGATGGACAAGAGCCTGGGCTACATCATCCAGTGCTTCAAATCGGCATGTACGGCGCGATGGCGAAGGGAGGTGACAGGGTATGCTGACTCCTCAAGCTTGAGGAGCCAGCTGATACACATGGGGCCCGAGAAACGCGCCGCCTACTACGCTACCCGCCCGCGCATCGAGCGCCCATTGTTCGACGATAACTACGACGATACGATCTGCCAGAATGAGGGACATCTGGAGGCGATGCGGGCGTATGTGGCCGATAATCCGCGGAGGGCGGTGATGCGGAAGCTGCTGCCACAGTTTATGCAACGATGCCTGCATGTCAGCATCGATGGACGCGACTATGCGGCCTTCGGCAACCTGTTCCTGCTGCGCTGGGTGCGCAAGCTGCAGGTATTCTGCCACCGCAAGGCCAGGCTGATATCGCTGACACCAGCCGAGCGTGCGGATAACGGCCTCGGCAACCTGCGCCTCAGCCACGAGGAGGAGCAACGCTACATCACGCCCCTCCCCTACGAAACCACCACGGCCTTCCAAGCGGAGCGGCAATGGCTGATGGATCAGGTGATGGAAGGCGCGACGGTGCTGGTGACGCCGGGCATCTCGCGCGGCGAAGCCCTGATCAAAACGGAATGCCTCGAACGAGGCATTCCGCTCATCCACCTGCAGAAGGAGGCCATCGGCCCCTACTGGAAGCCGGAGCGAAAGCGGTTCGAGGCGTGCTGCAATGGCTCGCTGCTGATCCTCGCACCATGGGACCTGGACGCCATGGGCGCGACGAACGGCGCAGCGGCCGAAAGCGATTACGCACGCTTCCATAACCTCAACAAGCTGGCGGAACAGATCTGCGCATTTACTGGTGCTGCCCGGATCCTGGCGAAGTAGGCCGAACGAGAGACGCGAGGATGACGGAAGCGGACGGGAAGGAGGGAAAAACGGCGAAATGAGGACGGGAGGAAGCGGGATGGCCGAAGAAAAAGGCGGAGCGAGGCCGGAAGAAGGCGGGATGATGGGAGAAAAGAGGGCGTGTCAAAAGTCCATGATTAGACTTTTGCACGTCCTTTTCTTATGTCAAGCCACTATCTTTATTGAAAAGTATTCATCAAGGCTGAAATCTCTGATTTTGGTCGAATTTGAGCTTAAAACCGGTTTATAGC
>JAZUEP010000048.1:0-34838 GCA_045640225.1 Bacteroidales bacterium
CTTGTTCATGGCACGTCCATTCACGTGATGCTCTTTGCAGAATACCGTCAGACTAACATTTCTGCCATGCCTAAGCTGGGCTTTATACTGCTCCAGCGTTTTCTCATACAGTTCTATTGCACTCATAATATAAATGTTTTGCGGGTGCAAAGATAAAGACTATATGCTATATTGGCAAGACGGAATTGCGGATACGCTTACGTTTTACCTTCAATAGCTCCATGTTGTGTGGTTATTCGGAAATTCCGAATAACCACTTGAGGATCGAGTTCTTCTTCTGCGAAGATGTTCTTCAGGTGCTCGTTGATGGTTGATACTGCTTTGCCATAAAGTTGAGGGAATCAGAGGGACAGGTTCCGTGATTTCTAATAGTCTGGAAAGTGTTCTAAAAAACTATCATCTTCTACAAGGTTCACTTGCTCATAGGAGTTAATCACATCAAGATAATGTCTTTGCCGCAAGTCCGGAGGGACAGGTACATCGGACTACCCTTGTGATTACCAGTCTGGTGTGGTAGAAAATGAAGCAGCATCAAGATACGACAAATACTCTTCATCCTCGGGGCTGCAATCTGAACTTGTGTCCCTTGATAGTAACGCCATTCATTCTCTGCGTTGGTGGCTTTCTGTACTGTTGATATTTGAGTTATCTTCTCTTACCACAGTTTGGATTCTTCCTACAATTCTATCATTATCAGGGTCATATTCTTGAGCAAAGCATATTTTCCAGACTTCCCACATTTTACCTTTCCTATACGAATGTCAGAACCGAAGAATATATCCATCTCCATCCTTAAATGCAAAACATCTATCAAGGTATTCTTTGGTAGCTTCAAAATCATCGCCAGTTATGTTGACACTGAACTGACGGACACGTGAAATTGCTCTGATAAGGACAGTAGGATCACTTTTTCGCGTCAAACGACGCAACGCGTTCAAATAGTCATCTCGGAATACTGTAGGAATAATGACTTTTGACTGATCAGCATGAACCAGTTCTGCATTCATCATAATTCGTGATATACGACCATTACCATCATTGAACGGATGGACTTCACTTACCATAAATAGGATGAATAATGAACGAGCAAATGGATCTTCCAATGCCTGATAATATTCAAATCCTTTCATTAATGTACCACGAACCAAGGTATAGTCAACAAAATGAGTATCTCCAGCATGATTATTCTTCATCTTGAACATGCCTGGATTCCTATCTGGTCTTGCTGCCATCATAATACGGTGCCTTTCCTGCAATATCTCAATTAGTTCTTCTGCAGTTTGAGGAACCCTCTGCATTTCTCGACGACTGGCTACAATCTGATAAGTTCCAAGTACATCATGTGAATCAGCATTACGGGCAGGCAAAGGTTGTCCAGTCTCAATAATTTCTTTTGCCTCTTCGATTTCGAATTCTGTCCCTTCGATATAGTTTGAAAAATAACTCTCAAAGAATGCAAAATTTCTAAATTCGGCACTTGTCTGATTTGGCTCTTCAACTGATGGGAATACATCGTTTTTTAATGCGCAGAACAAGAGTTCAAATAGTTTGACTCTTTCGCCATCATATGGTAGCCCATTTGCCCTTGCAATAGCATTTGGCGACAGAAGAATTCCAGAAGGTTTAGTAGTAAGCAAAGCACTGATGATTCCATTCAGGACCTCAAATTCCGTTTCCATTCCAAGTTCTTTAGACACCTCTCTTGCTTTGTCCCTAAACGAATTAATACCTGATTCGCCATTTACTTGAAGTATTTTTTCGAGAACAATTTCTAATGTTTCCCTCGGTATACATTTTGAGACACCTCCACTTCTTGCTCTACCCTTCTGCAAATTTTCGAGAATTCTCCTTTCATTGCTCGATACGAATAGGTTCTCGATAAATGGCATATCATGCCCTGTTCCATTGGGACCATCCATGAGATGAACTGTTACTCCTGGTAAAGACACGTTTTTAGTATATGTATAAGTCAAAAAAAAGTCACCAGTTGTTGTCGGTTTTAGTTCAAAGGCAGATCTGTGACTTATGACGGCATGAGGGAACAGTTGACCAAGGATATAAAAGATATTTCTTTTCACAATCTCTTCTGGACTATCATCCATGTTGGTCGTATAGATCTTGGGTGCAATTTTGCGGATTGTTCCTACCTTCATCATAGCAGTAATCCGTGCTGATTGGATTCTATCAGACGATGCCATGACTATCTCCTGCACATTTATCAAATCTTTCCGTATTGCCATTTTTGTCAGTTAAGAATTTTAGAAATTGCAAATTCAGGTAATTTTGTCGATTAAGAAGGATATTTTACGGTAATTTTGTCGATTAAGAGGTTAAGAAATCCGGAGGGAGAGAGAAACGATTGATGATTAGACCCTCTCGGTCCCCTGCCCCAAGGGCATTTGCTTCGCGGCACCCAAGGGGGAGGACTGGAAGTTAGTTTTAAGGGGGTGGGGGACAGATACTGTGTTTAAAAACAAGTTTTCGAGTGGAAAAATCTTCTACACTTGACTAATATTTTTGGAATGTTCCCTTTTGGTAATTAGACATTCCATTATAATGCAGCATCTGGCGTTCGGGTGCGCCGCGTTCGGGTGCGAAGACAGCGGGCTGTCTTCGCGATCCCAACCTCGAAATCTGATATTATAGTTAGGATTTTGCTGATTCCAGCAGGCACATAAGATTACTTATAGCACCATTATTCATTTTTCTTTCTGTATATTTGGATTATTGATAATAATGCTATATCTTTGCAGCCAACTAGGGAAGTCACTGGCTTCGGTCAAACTATCTCGTGTGGCTGTGAGGTTATGCCTGCAGCCACTTTTTCTTTTAGAACGGAGGATATCCTGTGGGGCTATCAGTTGACGCTAAATAGGCTGGCATTACATCCGGTAGCGGTTCGAGAAGCCGACCTTCTTTGTCGACGATTCTGTTTTCTGCCTTTGACATTGGAGTCGAAGTGGTTATCCTGGTTGGATCGTACGTCTCTCCACTTTTCCAGAGTCCGGAGGGACAGTACGTGATTTCTAATAGTCTGGAAATTGTACTAAAAAACTATCATCTTCGGAGTCCGGAGGGACTTGTATGGAGCTCTCGATGAATGGGTTCTACTGATACTTTGAGTTTGGCGGCTATCATTGAGACTGTCACGTGACTATCAGGAAGACTATCATTGTGATTCGCCACTCAGTTTGTTATCGGTTTCTTATCGGTTTATGTCGGTCTGCAGTTATTTCAGCACCTTCCAATTGCCCTCCTTCCTACCACCTTCACGTTCGATGTAACCTGACTCACGAAGTTGGCGGATAATCTTATAGATAGCATTCTCGGAGAGTTGGCATTCAGCCATCAATTGGCGAGTGGTGATCTGATTATTGTCCTTAATGAGGGCAAGCACCTTTTCCTTATTCTTTTCCTTACTCTTTTCCTTACTCTTTTCCTTACTTATTTCCGAAGAGTTTAGCAATTGGATCCATATATAGAAATTTTATTCATTTCCTTCCGTGAGTTTATGGATGAGCTTGCGGGATAGACGAAGTTCTTGTTCGAGTTGACGAACGCGCTGGCGAAGGAGTTCCTCGGATGGTAGGACATCGGACACCTTGATGCCATTGTAGGTGGCGACTCCTAAAGGTGTGGTGACACCTTCGAAGGCGAGTTCTACTTCCTCCTGATTGAACTGCGAACAGATAAGGAGGCCGAGTGTGGGATTGTCGTCTGGGGTCTTTATGTATTTGTTGACGCCATTGACATAGAAGTTGAGCTTCATACCGTATTCGGGTTCGAATGGTGTGACCTTGAGTTCGATGACTACATAGCAACGAAGGCGTATATGGTAGAACAGGAGGTCAATAAGTCGTTCTTTGCCTGAGATAGGGAGTTCGACTTGTCGCCCCATGAATGCGAATCCATTGCCAAGTTCGAGGAGGAAATGGGTAATGTTGTCGCAAAGTGCATCTTCTAGTTCGCGCTCACTATAGATGGGGACGTTGACGGTGGCGAAGGAGAAGTCGTAATTGGACTTTGTGACTTCGGCTGCAAGGCGACCACTCTGATCGGGAAGTATGAGCCCATAGTTGTTGAGAGCGGGTCCTTGATGTTCGTAATATTGTGCTGTAAAGGCTTGTTCTAATCGTTTTCGTGACCACCCTTCGATGATGATTTGGCGAATATAGAAGAGTGCTTTGTGGGGTGTGTCGCACTTGCCTAGAATCAGCAATTGATGTCCCCAAGGTACCATAGCGAATGGCAACGGGAATTCTCCAACAGGTTGCTGGAGTTTTTCATTTTCGGGTTCTCCAACAGGCTGCTGGAGTATTTCTCCCAAAAGTTGTGGGAGCATTGCTTCAGTTGTTTCTCCTCCAAGTTGGTGGAGTTTCTGGGCGAAAGTGGCATTGGTGAGTACGAGCTGTCGTGAGAGTTCGTTTAGTTGTTGTTGTGCCTCGGGAGTGGTGTAGAAGAGGTACCACTGCTTCATGTACCAAAGGTTGGTGCTGGAGAAGCCTGTTTCTCCTGGGAATTCGGCTTTGAGGTCGAGCGAGAGCTGCTCAACAATACCTTCGCCCCATCGACTTTCAGCCTTCTTGATAACAAGGTCGCGACCAAGCTGCCAATTAAAGAGTAGCTTCTCGGCATTGACACGTACGGCTGCCTTGATCTGAGCTGAGCGGTAGCGGGCCTTGAGCTCTACGAGCCACTGTGTGTAGTCGGCATCGAGCTGCACATCGTGGGTGTGAACGAGATGGGTTTGTATGTTGTTCTTATCGTTTGCCATATTTGTGGGTATTCGTATTCTAATGAAACATTTACGGGTGCAAAGATACGAATAATTTCTTTAAATCGGGCAGGTTATTGTTCCCGAGAGCGATTTTTCTTGTGAATTGACTCGTTCCTGTAATCGCGAGTCCGGAGGGACAGGCAATAATCGATGATGGAGGGATGGCGATTATGGAGGGATATTCGATTAGTGATTAGTGATTGATGATTAACATCGATTAGTGATTAGTGATTGGCTTCGCGCTAATGGGTCGGAGATCCAGGATCAAGGTTCCAAGATTAATGATCAAAGAGTACGGAGGGATAGGTACATCGGACACCCTTCGGAGTACAAGCGTCACAGCCGGGAGATGAGTTCATCAGCTGTGTGCTCGGTGATGAGGTTGACACCGAACCAGCGCTTGCCAAGGTCCTTGATGGAGGCACCAAAATGATAGACTTCGTCATCGATGATGAGGAAGCGGTCGTGTGAACGGTTGAAGGTGTGAAGCTGGACGTGTTCGGTGGGGTACTGGATATTGTAGCTTCTGAAGGCGTGCTGCATGTCAGTGGTCTGATGAATGTCGCGCACATAGCAGTCGATGGTAGCAGTGAGCCCTGGGTACTCGCATGCGCTGAAGGATATCGGCATTGACGTAGTCATCTATGAGAACAATCCGGCGTGTGGCGCGCTTGAAAAGGGCTTCGACGAGAACGTAGGCATCGAACATCTGGCCTTCGAAAAAGATGCCGAGTTTCTGCTTTAGGCTGCCGTCTTCCATTCGGTCGAGTATCTGATCAATGCGGGTGTTTGTGTCTTCAAGACGCTGGTCTGATAGGATTTGATGACGCTCAATGTGCTCGAGTCGCTGAAAGATGCCTGCGTTGGCAGAGATGAAGCGCCTCATCGCGGCAAATGCTCGCATGATGCGTACGCTAGTATCAGATGCCATCTTGCTTTTGAGTACGCCTGAGAGTTGGGCTACTCCTTCTTCGGTGAAGACGTAAGGAAGTGATACTTTGGGGCGTTTATTGACCGATGTCGTCACATTTTGTGATGAGATAATCATCCATTCATCTTCGGTAAGTTGAAATCGGAAATCCTCAGGGAAACGATCAACGTTTCGTTTTACTGCTTGATTTAGAGCGCTTGTGGTGACCTGATAGAGTCGTGCAACAACACACCATTGATGCCGAACCTTATTCTATAATAATATATATGATATAAGGTAAGTGGGCGAGATGACGGACAACCTCTTACGCAAAAAGACCGATTATTTCTGGTCGGCACCTGGCTTGCTATAGTAGTTGCCGTAGCCGTAACCATAGCCGTAGCCATAACCATAGCCGTAGCGGCTGTAGCCATAACGCGAAGTGGCAGCCTCCGATCCGTTGAGAATAATATTGAAGCGAGGGAACTTATGATCGATATAGAGCTGTTCGACGTTCTTGCGCATAGCTCGCTGGAAGAGTCCACAACGGATGACGAACAACGTGAGATCGGCATACTGGCTGACAAGGTTTGCATCGGCCACCACCTCGTATGGAGGACAATCAAGAATAATGAGATCATATTCCTGTCGTGCCTGCTCCATGATAGAGGCCAAACGAGATCCCTGAAGCAACTCCGTCGGATTTGGAACGGAATGTCCCGCTGGCAAAATGAAGAAATTGTCTCGCTCGGGCATCGGCTTGACTAGTTCATGCCAATCTGATGCAACACCACTAAGGACTGCAGTGACGCCCTCTCTGGGTCGACCTATAAAACGGCTGGCAGAGCTCTTACGAACATCGAGATCAAGAACAAGTACTTTCTGCCCCGCAATGGCATAGGTGGCGGCCAAATTCATGGCAATGAAAGTCTTGCCTGAATTTGGATTGAGCGACGTTACCATAATGGTCTTTGCAGGATTCTCACTCTTTGGGCCGGCCACATACATCAAGTTAGTGCGAACCATGCGGAAAGCTTCGTTAAGGATGTTACGACTATCGGGACGTACCTGCAACGTATACTTGGTCCAATAACGCTCTTTCTTATTCTTTGGTTTTTGTGGATTCTCTGGTATTTCACCAGCGAATGGCACATTCATGCTGTCGATATCCTTGCGACCGCGAACCACCGTGGTAAAGACTTCACGCATGTGAATATAAACAAAAGGTATCAGCAAACCAACGAGCAATGCAACGATGAGAATATTACGGCTTTTAGGGGCAGTAGGAGTATCGGAACCGATTGGAGGATTGACGATACGGGTATTGTAGGCCGTAAATGCCTGCGTCAACTCATTTTCCTCGCGCTTCTCGAGCAGATAGAGATAAAGCTGCTCTTTGACCTTCTGCTGACGCTCGACCGACAAGAGATACTTTGAACGATCAGGGTTGATGGCAATCTGGGCATTACTCTGCGCCTCCGAACGGTTATAGGCTGCAATTTCAGCTTTCAGCGCCGCAATCTGATTATCAATACTGCGTATAAAAGAAATGTAGAATTCATCTATGGATTTCTCCATCTCCTGTATTACAGGGTTCCTTGCGCTGGAGTTCTGCAAGAGGGTCTTGCGCTGAAGGAGTAGTTCGTTAATCTTACCAATCTGCTCTTCAATACGTAGTCCCTCGACTCCACTATTCACAGGGAGAAGCTCGTATTTGTTAGCCGGATTGTTGGCATATTCGCGCAAAGATTTAGCTAAAGACAATTGTGTATTGAGTTGAAGTGCAGTCTGGTTAGCTCTGCTTGCCCTCTCCATGTACATTGTATTTGCAGCCTTTAAATCTGGAATAAGGTTTTCAGACTGGAACTGTGAAATGTCAGTATCAACATTGCCTAACTCTCGCTCAATCACAGCTAAACGATCGTTGATGAAGAGTGATGTACTATTGGCAATCTGGTTTTTGTCGCTCACCCAATTGCGGTTATAGTTGTCGATCAAGCAACTAAGGATATGCTCTGCACGAAGGGGGACTACGTCTGTGTAAAACAGCTTAACGACAGTGGAACGATTATCGTCAACGCGAGCCTCTAAGTTATTCATTATTTGAGCCATAACATCCTTGACAGGAGCATGACGAACCAAGATGATAGCATCTTCGGCCATAGATGAAAAATACGCAGTAGGCATTATTAGCATTCGGCCAATGGGCGTAACTACCGTATCTGCTGAGAGTTTCCCTCTGAAGTCTTGACTGATAGATTCTTCGACCTCGCTATTCTTGAAATTCGATAGATGATATGTTCCATCCTGATTCAACTCCATCTTGAACGAAGCAGAAGCAGTACTCTTCAAATCACAGAATACGGCATGAATCGGGAGCGTCTCATCGTACAATGCGGTGTTCTTGAAAAATCCAGGTTTATAATAACTGGTAGTCAGCTCCATCTCCTTGGTTACAGCCAACGCAATGGATGGCGAAGTCATGGCAATAATTTCATTGCTTACGTTGCGTGTCCCCTGAATAAGACCCATATCGGCGAAATCACCCATCGCACCATTATACTCCTTCTGATCGGATTTGATCAGTACGGCCATCATTCTGGTGTACGATTTAGGGGTCCGAAGAAGATAAAGAGTTGCTGCACTCAAGCAAATGAACACACTTAACAGGAACCACTGCCAATGTCCCAGACAAAGGAACCACAATTCACCCAAGGTGATATCCTCGTCTTTCTGCTTCTTATTGGCATCTTTAAGCAACGAAGCAGGAATTTGGATCAACGTGGGATTGTTTGTAGCTTGATCACTTTTAGAATTATTTTCCATTATTATATCTTGTTTTATTTCTGCTAATTAGACGATTGAATAAATTCTGCGAAGCAATAGGAATCGGATTATTTGGAGCCTATACGCGGAGTATCGATCCAACGCTGGAGTCTGTTCCACCAGGATTTCTCGCCTTGGCGAGCCTTGGCCATAGAGCGACGCATCAAGTAGGCAAGATTGGTATCAAGGCGCAATCCTCTTTTAAGGTAGGCATGTATTCCCCAGACGAAAACCACTCCCATGGTAATGACAACATACAACTGCATGTCGATGGATAAATTGGCCTTATATGCGATAGCAAAGACGAGGCATACAACTAAATCGAGAAAGATTTCGGTCACAGAAGTAATGGAATGCGATTGGCTGTAGTCATAAAGCATGTGATGCAAATGCGTACGATCGGCCTTGAAGGGAGAGCCGCCGCGAACCATACGCATCGTCATGACACGAAGGGTGTCGAAGACGGGAACCGAGAGGATGGCCAACGTGAGCGCTATGACATTCATGCCTTGTTCCTGATAATCTACCCAGCGCGCATGGCTATCGCTACGCAAAACCTGAATGATGCACCAAGCCATCAAAGCCCCCATACTCATGGTTCCGGCATCGCCAATAAACATCTTGGACGTCTTGCCGACCACATTGTGCACAAGGAACGGACACAGAGCTGCTGCCATGGAAAAGCAGAGCATGGAATTGGGGTAGTCGTGACCACAGAAGAAGGCATAGCCGAAGAGACAGCAGCACGTGATGCAGATGCCACTGCAAAGCCCGTTGACACCATCGATCATGTTGATGGCATTGATGACTCCGACGCCAGCAAATACGGTGAGCGGTACGGCGATCCACCAGCTGAAGGCATCGATGCCCCAGAGGCCATGCAGACTGTCGATGCAACCGCCACCGCCATAAATGAGGGCGACCATGATGAAGATCTCGAAACAGAAACGAAGACTGGGGCTGAGGCCGATCAGATCGTCCATGCTACCGAGAAAGAGCATCATGCTCATTGCCATCAGAATAGGGACAAGCTCGGTGCAGTCCATAAAACAACTGGCGACGAGGGTGCCGACAATGACCCCAAAAAACACGCAGAGTCCGCCAATGAGGGGAACTGGCTGCTTCTGCAATTTGCGCTCGTTGGGCTGGTCGACAAGATTCTTCTCGCGGGCGATACGCAACATCTTGAAATAGATCCAGGACACGGCGAGCATTGATATAGCGGAAGTGAACAAAATGAGAAGGATGGAGATCATTTCGAACATCGGATTATCTAGCGAAATACAATAAGATAGCGGTGGGAAGCATCATCGAAAGGTACCCTAGGACGAGACCCAATGTGAGACACGCCACCACTAGAAAAGATAGTGTAAAAAAGAGGGTATGGCTTATACTTAATATCTGCATAGTTTGACTCGCCACCGATTTGTCCGAGGCAGAACGATGTGCCTTGAACGGCGACTACTTGGTAAGAGAATAAACCAAAGTGGCCACGGTACAAAGGGTGCTCGTGATAGAGAGCCAGAAGGTAGGCGTCATGATGGTGTTGCCCGTTGCCCTCGACTGACGACGGCGCTGCTTGTTAGGCGACACATAGATGACGTCGTTCTGCTGAAGGTAATAGACCGGGCTCTGCATCAGATATCTGGAAGTAAGATCGACATGGTAGGATTGTGTGGTGCCATCGGGATTCTCGCGCAGGACCAGGACGTCCTCGCGACGACCATCGATCGTAAGGTCGCTGGCCATGCTTAAGGCTTCGAGCAAGGTCAGACGGTCCTTGGTAATGCCATACTTGCCCGGGCTTGAGACCTCGCCGAGGACAGAGATGGCAAGATTGGCGAACTCGACCGTGACGACTGGATCCTTGATGTAGTCGCCGTCGATGATCATCTGCTTGATCTTGTTAGACAATTCCTGGCGTGTGAGTCCGTTGACATCGATCTGGCCAAAGATGGGATAGTCGATCATGCCTTCGCTGTCGACATTGAAAAAGCACGTCTGACTGCTTGAACCACCAGTCATGGCATTGGTGGAACCTACATAGCGGAAGGGGACGGCAAGATTGAAGATGTTGCTGAGCTCAGGATTGCGGCTTGACACAAGAATGGACAACTGATCGCCAGGATGAATACGGATCATCTGGAGGTTGGCTACCTGCAGTCGGCCTTCGTAGGGAACATCCTGCAGATAAACGATATTGCCCGGTGCCTTGCAGGCGGACAAGCCACAAAGCAGCACCGAAAGAAGCAGAATATAGCTTACTACTTTTTTCATATCTTGGAAAATTGGGATATAAGAGTTATAAATTTGATACAAAAATAATACTTTTGCACGAGATTGGCAAATAACTAGGGATGAGAGTTGCCTCTGCGCTTATAAGGGAGCATTAATCCAGCGCCTCGTACTTCGAGTGACGGGACTTGTATTCGGGGACGATCTGCTTCATCTTACGGACGATGGCCATATCGTCGTAGCCGAAGCTGAGTCGGTAGAGTTCCTCTTCGTTGGCGAGGGCCTGCTCGTAAGGATACTGGCGGACGGCAGCGACCTTGATCTTAGGATGGACGGTAGGACGCGTCTGCTCGGCATCGTTGAGGACCTCCTCGTAGAGCTTCTCGCCATCGCGGAGTCCGGTGAACTTGATCTCGACATTACGCGCTCCGGAAAGATCGATCATACGCTGTGCAAGGTCGGCAATGCGAACGGGCTTGCCCATATCGAAGACGAAGATCTCGCCTCCCTGGCCCATGGTACCGGCTTCGAGCACCAGCTGGCAGGCCTCGGGGATGAGCATGAAGTAGCGGATGATATCGGGGTGCGTGACGGTGACAGGACCGCCACGACGAATCTGCTCGCGGAAGATAGGGATGACCGAACCATTGCTGCCCAGGACGTTGCCAAAACGGGTGGTGATGAACTGACAGGAAGACCCACCCCCGGCCCCTCCCTTATGGAGGGGAGTAATTACCTGAGAGGACGAAAAGGCTGGAACGTCAGCTTGAGACTTGGAACCTTGAACTGCTTGATCCTGAGACTTGGAACTTGGAGCTTCCTGCTCCTGCTGCAGGGCAGCGTTGAGGGATTGGCAGTAGATCTCGCAGATGCGCTTGGAACAACCCATGACGTTGGTGGGGTTGACGGCCTTGTCGGTAGAGATCATGACGAACTTGCGGGTGCCGTAACGAACGGCAAGGTCGGCAATGACACGCGTGCCGTAGACGTTGTTCTGGACCGCCATGGCGGGGTTGTCCTCCATCATAGGCACGTGCTTGTAGGCAGCGGCGTGGAAGACGTACTCGGGACGATGCTCGCGGAAGATCTGCTCCATGTGGGTAGGATTGCTGATGGAGCCTACGATGGTCCAGCAAGGGATATCGGCATGATGGCGGGCCATATAGAGGCGGACGTCGTGCATAGGCGTCTCGGCCTGGTCGATGAGGACAAGTTCGGCCGGAGCGAACTGAGCGACCTGGCGAACCATCTCGCTGCCGATACTGCCGGCAGCACCGGTGATGAGGATGCGCTTGCCACGCAGCATGGCACCGATGGCATCGAGGTCGACCTGAATCTTGTCGCGCGGCAGAAGGTCCTCGATGTCGACCTCGTGGAGCTGCTGATGACGAAGCTCGGAATGACCGTCCCACGTCTCGGCCGAAGGCATCATCATGATCTTGATGCCAGCCTTGGTGAGGAGGGTGATGAGCTCGTCATGCTCGCGGAACTGCTCGGAACACGTAGGCGATACGAAGAGCATACGGGCGCCGAAACGATTCATGTGACGGATGAGCTCGGAATCGGGCGCATAGACGTTGGTACCCACCAAGAAGCGGCCCTGCATCTCGGGTTCGTCGCACACGAAGCCCTTGACCAGATAGCGGAGAGGATGCTCACTGCGCATCGACTTGGCGATAGCAATACCACCCTCGCGAATGCCGTAAATGAAGACACGTTCAGCGTCCTTGGTCTTGTAGCTACGGTCGAACAGATACTTGACAAGAATGCGCACACCCCACATGAGAATCATGGAGGCGAAGAAGGCCATGATGAAGCCGCGAAGCGAAATGGTATGAGAGAAATTGACTCCACACAGGCGCAACAGCCATACACCAAGGCCAGAAAGGCCATAACCTACGACGAGAGCACAGCTGACACGAAGCAGATCGGCGAACGACGAATAGCGCAGAATGCCGCTGTAGGTATGGAAAAGGCGCATGCCTACGAGGAAGACAGGCAAGGTGCATAACCAGAACTGGACAAGCCACCAGAAGTTGGAAGCGATGAAATTACCACCCAAGTAGGCATAGTACGACAAGAGACTTGACAACAGGATGATAAGGCTATCGAGTACGAGAATGCACCAATAAGGAAGTGCCGACTTAGAGAAATACCAATGAGTGGCTTTGCGCAAGAGGTTCATACAACGAATCTATGTAATAGAAGCTGCAAAAGCGAGAGAAAAGCTTCGGGACAATGCAAAATGGGCCCCGAGACCCCGTCACACAAGAAATGACGACATCCTAGCAATGGCAGGCCTCTTTGTGTTACAAAAAGGATATATCACGTGCAAAATTAAAGAATTTCTGCGCAAGAATCAAACAAGAAATAAAAAAAATAGACACACAGGAATGACAAAGTGAAGGATTTTAGGATTTTGTAATTTTGATATGTCAGTTTTAACGGCTTTTAAGAAACAAAATATTGTTTTTTTGGATAAAAATACATACCTTTGCACCCGCTAACTACTCACAACCACGACAATGTCAGAAACCTTTGAATTCGACCTCCTTCCCAACCGCATCGGGACACGCTCGGTGAAATGGGACGAGGCGGCTGCGGACATACTGCCACTATGGGTGGCAGACATGGACTTCGCGACGGCTCCATGCGTACAGAACGCCATCGCGCAACGTGCACAACACCCCTGCTACGGCTACACACTGGTACCCGAAGAGTACTACGAAGCGATCGTGCGATGGTTCGGGGAACGCCACGGATGGCGCATCGAACGACAGCACATACTGTACACGACAGGCGTGATTCCGGCCATCGCCGCCATACTGCGTGCACACTGCCAGACAGGCGACCACGTGGTGATGATGACACCGGTGTACAACTGCTTCTACAGCTGCATACGCAACGCGGGCGCTACGGCCTCGACCTCGACCCTGAGAAAGACCGAGGACAAGGCAGGACGAATGCACTACACGATAGACTGGGACGACCTGGAGCAACGACTGCAGAACGAGCGAGCCACGACGATGCTGCTATGTAACCCCCACAACCCCGTAGGACGCCTTTGGACGGCCGAGGAGCTGAGGAGGATAGCCTCGCTGTGCAAGGAGCACAACGTACTGCTGATCAGCGACGAGATACACAACGAACTGGCACGTCCGGGGACGGAATACGTGCCGATGGGCACCGTACTGACCGATGACGACAAAGCGCTGCAATGGGCCGTATGCACGTCGCCCAGCAAGGCCTTCAACATAGCAGGACTGCAGAACGCCAACATCATAGTAGGCAACAGCGAGCTGCGCAGACGCATTGACCGCGCCATCAACCTGAACGAGACGTGCGACGTGAACCCCTTCGGCGTAGAAGCCCTGATGGCCGCCTACAACGAAGGAGGCGAATGGCTGGACGCCCTGCGCAAGTACATCTGGGAGAACTACGCCTATGCGTGTGCGTACCTTAATAAAGAATTACCACAGCTGAAGATTGCGGATATGCAGGCCACCTACCTGATGTGGGTGGACTACGGCACGATGTGCCAGCTGCCCAGCACAGAGCTGCGCAAGCGCCTGATGGACGAAGCACGCGTATGGATGGCCGAAGGAGAGATCTACGGACAGGAAGGCGAGCACTGCCTGCGCATCAACCTGGCCACCTCGCGCCAACGACTGGAAGAAGCCCTAAAACGACTGACCGGATGGCTAAGGACGAACTGCTGAGCATGATACGCGACGGCCGTGAGCTGTCGCGACGTCAGTGCGCAAGCCTGGTACTGGCCCTGTCGCTACCCGCCATCCTGTCGCAGCTGAGCACCATCGTAGAGGAATACGTGGATGCGATGATGGTAGGACAGATGGGAGCGGCGGCATCGGCCTCGATAGGCCTGGTGAGCACCAGCATCTGGCTGCTGGGAGGATTGTCGCATTCGGCCTCGACGGGCTTCTACGTACAGGTGGCACACTGCATAGGCGCCAACGACTTTGTAGGAGCGCGCAGCGTGCTGCGACAGGGCCTGGCGGCCTGCATGTCGTTCTGCTGCCTGCTGGTAGGCATAGGCGTAGCGATAGCGCCCTGGCTACCCCAGTGGTTGGGAGGCGGCGAGGAGCTGTGGCACGACGCATCGATGTACTTTGCGATCTTCTGCCTGTCGATGCCCCTGCACCAGCTGTGTTCGCTGATGGGCGGAGCGCTGCGCTGTGCGGGCCACGTGAAGGTGCCGGCCATGCTGCAGGTGATGTGCTGCGTGCTGAACGTAGGCTTCAACTACTGGCTGATCTTCGGATGCCATCTGGGCGTAGTAGGCGCCGCCATAGGCACATGCTGCGCAGAGCTGGTGACCGCTGCCGCCCTGACGTGGTACGCCGTTGCACGTTGTCCGCAGCTACGCCTGTGGCAGGACGAGAAACGGTCGTTCCGTCCCTCGCGCATCACGTTGCTGAAGTCGCTGCACATCGCAGGACCGGTAGGCATCGAGCACGTGATCATGAACAGCGCACAGATCATGCTCACATGGATCGTAGCGCCACTGGGCCCCGTAGCCCTGGCAGCCAATACCTTCGGCATCACGATCGAGAGCCTGTGCTACATGCCAGGATTCGGCATAGGAGACGCCGCCACGACCCTGGTAGGACAGAGTCTGGGAGCCGGACGTAAGGGCCTGTGCAGAAGGTTTGCCTACCTTACGGTGAGCGGCGGCATCGTAGTGATGACGCTGATGGCCGTGGTGATGTTCGTGGGTTCGCCCTGGCTGATGCAATACATGACCACCGATGCCGGCGTACAGCAGCTGGCAGCACACCTGCTGCGCATCGAGGCGTTTGCCGAACCGATGTATGCCGCATCGATCGTAAGCTACGGCGTGTTTGTAGGCGCAGGCGACACGATCCTGCCCTGCTCGATGAACCTGGGATCGATCTGGCTGGTACGCATACCCCTGGCCCTGCTGATGGTAGGATCGATGGGACTGACCGGCGTATGGATAGCCATGGCCATTGAGCTGTGCTTCCGCGGAATGATCTTCCTGTGGCGCCTGAAGGGCAATGCCTGGCTGAACGCCTACCACATCAAGTAAAGAGCCACGGGACGCAAAGAGACGAAAAAAAAGGGGGGATTTCGCAATCCGCCCTTTCTTTTTCGCTTGATCCGGGTTGCGTACCCGGAATGAATTATTATTTACATGTGCTTTCAATTGCCTTGTGGGCAGTAATAGACTTCAGGTTAATCAGGTTGTGCTATTTAAGGTATTGTGCTATGGTTATGTTCTTTAAGGCGGTGCAAAGATACGGCCTTTTTTCGGGTCTACCAAATTTTTTTATATGTTTAAAAACATAAAAAACGATTGCACAACGAAAAAAGTGCGTTTTTTTTGCATTTTCTGCCCTCGAGGCTTTGTTTTTTCGGGCAAAATACGCTATCTTTGCAGCGAATAAAGCACAAAAGAGGTGAAAACTCATGACCTATCGCCTCGCACAGAAAGACAACAACCAACCAACACAAAAGACATACTATGGCTAAAACATTGAACGACTTCGGCGAGATCCGCCTTGTGATCACCCCCACCACCACCCTCGACATCGAGCAGGAACGCAACTACCTGATGGCGCAGGTATTCCCTCACCTGCTGCAACAGGCCGCTGAGCGCGAGGTATCGGTGAACTTCATGTGGAACACAGCCGTGGGCATCGACGATGCACACGAGTTCCTGGTAAGCTACGACGTAGCAGAGAGCGCTCACCCCTTCCGCTTTGTGCGCAACACCTCCGGCAACGCACAGAAGGAACGCCACTTTGAGGACGGCGTACCTACCTACGACTACGAGACCGTAGAGGAGCTGGGACGCGGCATCGAGAAGGGCTTTGTACGCATGCTGGACAAGCTGTTCCCACACACGACGAAGACCGAGCTGGTAAAGGCCCTGCGCAAGGTGGCCCGCATCTACCAGGAGTTCGGACAGCTGCAGGACTCGCTGGACATGCATCATCGCGCACTGGCACTGCTGCAGGAGCAGTACGGCAACGACAATGCCGATACCATCGAGGCACTGTACACCTGCGGATGGCTGGACTATAAGCTGGACAACTTCGACCTGTCGCTGGACCGCCTGCACCAGGCACTGGACGCAGCCGCACGCGTATACGGCGAGAGCGACCAGCATGTGACGGACTTCATCGGCGTAATCCGCCTGGTAGAAGCTGCCGCAAAGCGCGCCAAGAAATAACAACGCCCGGCACAAGAGAAACGATCACTCGATCACGATGGTCTTCAGCAGTCCGCTGCTGAAGACCTTTTTTGCGACACGCAGCATGTCGGAAGGCGTAACGTCCATGATGCGACGGCAGGTATGGTCGAGGCTCTCGACGTGGCCCAGGCGCAGCAGGTTCTTGGCCAGGGAGATGGCGTTGTTCTCGAGATTGGCGCGACTTACGCCCAGCTGTCCGCACAGCTGCTTCTGCGCATTGAGCAGCTGGCGAGGAGTGAGCTCGGACGACGAGAGACGCTGGAGCTGATGATCGACCAACGAGAGGCAGCGACGGACGTCGGCATGATCGCACCCGAAGTAGATGCCCACGTAGCCCGTATCGGTGTAGGAGGTGATGGTGCTCTCGACCGTATAGACGAGACCACGACGCTCGCGCAGCTCGAGACCCAGACGGCTGTTCATGCCGGGGCCACCGAGCATATTGTTGAGCAAGGCCAGGGCAGCCGCATCGGGATGACCGATGGCGAACGAGGGAGCACCGATGAGGACATGTGCCTGATGCGTGTCCATAGGCAGGCGGATGATACGATCGGCATCGGCCGAGGCCTCAGCCGCAGCCAAAGCGACAGGCTGAGACAACGGCAAGACGGGAGCAGGAGACGCAGGACGGTCGAACCATCGCTCGACGCAACGCACGACACGGTCGAACGACGTCTGGCCCTGATGGAAGAAGACCATGCGATGAGGCAGGTAATGCGTGTCGATGAAACGCATGCAGAGATCGTGGTCGAAATGACGAACGGTATCGGCCGAACCCAGGATGTTGTGACCCAAGGCAGAGGCTACGGGATCGGCAGTCCAGAGACGATTCTCCATCTCGTCGTAGATGAGCTCGGAGGGCGTATCGCGATAAGACATGATCTCGTCCACCACGACCTCGCGTTCCTTCTCGAGTTCGTGCTGTGGGGCCGTAGGATGACACAGCAGGTCGCACAACAGTTCGCAGGCACGGGCAAAGTCCTTGTTCAGACCGATGGCATAGAAGGTGGTCTCCTCCTTGGTGGTAAAGGCATTGAGCTCGCCACCCACCGACTCCATACGGTTGTTGATGTGCCAGGAATCGCGCGTGTGCGTACCTTTGAATAGAATATGCTCGACGAAATGCGCCATACCGTAGAGGTCGGGCGTAGACTCGTGGCGCGTGCCACAGTCGACCATCAGGCCACAGTACATCACCGGACTGTCGGAATAGCGATGTACGATGCGAAGGCCGTTGGGCAAGGTAAGGTGCTGATAATTGTCAGGCGTATTGGGACGGTTGTCAGTCGTTGTAGTGGTCATTTCGAAACAAAACCAGTGTAAAATCGAAGAAAAAAGCAAAAAACGGACGTCAGGTGGTACAACGTATCGTTTTTTTGCGTATTTTTGCAGCGGAATACCCACAGACGTAAGTACGAACTACGGGTTACGGAATATCAATCAAAACAAACAAAGCAAACACAATGATCTTACTCGGAATCATCGGCATGCAGGAAATCCTGATCATCGCCCTCGTCGTACTGCTGCTGTTCGGCGGCAAGAAGATACCCGAACTGATGCGTGGCCTCGGATCGGGCGTCAAGAGCTTCAAGGAAGGCATGAAGGACGGAGCGCCACAGACAGAGCAGAAGACCGAAGACACCACCGCCAAGAAGAGCGACGAGGCCTAACGCAGGTCAAGCTCGAGCTGGCGGGCTACGGGTAGCAGCTGGTAGCTCAGACGATGGTAAGGCGTGACGCCATGGAGGGCGATAGCCGCACGATGCGCCTTGGTAGGATAGCCCTTGTTGACGTCCCAGGCATACTGCGGGAACTCGGCGTGGAGGCTCGTCATCGCATCGTCGCGATAGGTCTTGGCCAGGATCGAGGCAGCCGCGATAGCCATCATCTTGCCATCGCCCTTGACGATGGTCTGATGGGGCACGTCCTCGAAGGGATAGAAGCGATTGCCATCGATCAGCAGGAACTCAGGACGTACGCCCTGGCCCCCGCGCAGCACGTCGGGACGATCGACGGCAGCCAGGCCACGCACGGCACGGTGCATCGCCTCGATCGAAGCACGCAGGATGTTGATGCGATCGATCTCGTGATTGTCGCACACGCCTACGGCCCACGAGAGAGCTTCGCGCTGGATGACAGGACGCAGCTCGTAGCGCTGTCGCTCGGTGAGCTGCTTCGAGTCGTTGAGGGCAGCCAGGCCACTCGTCCCCTCGGCAATACGTTGCTCGATGTCGGGAGGCAGCACAACGGCAGCCGCATAGACAGGACCTGCCAGACATCCACGTCCGGCCTCATCGCATCCGGCTTCGAGCCGGCCTTTCTGCAAGTAAGGTAATAGCATCGCTGTGTATCTTTGCATCGGTTTTTACGGGCGCAAAGATACATTGTTTTTTTTACTTCTCCAAATTTTTCGGTTCATTTGTCCCTAAAATCCCCAAAATCCCTAATATCCGTTCAACTGAAGATGTCCATCACACGACAAAGACTGAAAGGAGCCTACAGCGAAGGCGAAGCACAGGCCCTGTATCAGGAAGTGAAGGCCACAGAGGCCTTCGTAGGCTTCTCACAACGCTACATGCACGACGAGGACTACCAGATAGCCCGCAATGCACTCTGGAGCCTGACCAAGGCCACAGACGAAGAGCTGAGCCAGCTACAGCCCATCCTGCACGAACTGATCGACCTGGCACTGTCGGCCACGAATCCATCGGTACGAAGGCTGTCGCTGAACGTCGTCGTACGGCTGCAGATGCAGGAGGAAGACCTGCGTACGGACTTCCTGGACTTCTGCCTGGACCACATGACCGATCCGGACGAATACCCGGGCATACAGTCGCTGTGCATGAAGCTGGCCTATCGGATGTCGACGTTCTATCCCGAACTGATGGAGGAGCTGATGCGCATCGTCAAGGGCATGGAGACAGCATACTATAAACCCGCCGTGATATCTGTACGCAACAGAATCATGGCGGGCAAACTAAAGGTCTGAGGAACGGAGTCCTCAGGGGGAAATCAGTACACAGGCGCAACGGCAGGCTCCTCGCCATGGCAGTCGGCCACCTTCATGCTGATGCTGATCTCGCGGCTCTCGCCAGGCATCAGGAAGAAGTAGTTGTCGCTGTAGAGCACAGGCAGGATGCGCTGATGCGTACGGCTGCCGGTAGCCATCAGGCGTACCATCAGGGCAGGAACGTCGCCCGGATTGGTCACACGGGCGTTGACCAGCCATTCGTCGCCCGACTGGCGGCACTGCGTCTGGACGTCGAGCTCAGCACGAGGCAAGGCCAGCAGCGAACGATAGTTGCCCTCCTCGAGGCCACGCCAGTAGAAGTTGTCGGAGAGCTGTCGGCCCTCGCCATCCGTGAGGCGCAGACGGATGAAGTAGGTAGACGTGAGGCCAGCGAGCGATGCAGGATCGGCAGGCAAGGCGAAGCAGTACTGCGTCTGGTCCTCGTCGATGTCGAGCGACGACTCGTTCTGCCAGCACACCTCTCCCCGCTCGTTGATCAGTTCGGCACGTGCCGTCAGGCCCGTATGTTTCCCTGCACGCGTATTGACCACCTCGATGCTGTCGGTCAAGGCATTCCACTGGACGTGCAGCGGCTCGCACGCCTTCTTACAGGCGAAGTAGGCCGCCGTAGGATCGAAGTAATAGTCGTAGGTCTGCCATACGAACGAAGGCCATGCCGGGTGGCTCATCCAGAGCAGGAGGCCACGACGATGCTGGCTACGGCTCTCGAAGATGGCACGATAGCCATCGTAGCACAGCCACTGGGCCAACGTCGTGAACTGGCGGGCATCGGACGGTTCGCCAAAGGCCTGGACGTACATCTCGTTGAGCGTACGGGTATGCTGGGCAGAGGTAAGACAGTAGTCGTGCAGGCCATACATGTGGTTAGGATGCTCGGACGTATTGAGCGGCCACATATCGGCAGGCTCCATGAAGAGCGCCATACTCTCGTAGTTGGGCACACAAGGCATGCCACGCTCCGAGTGGAAACGGTCGATACCGAAGAGGCCGAAGTAGTCGCGCGTAGGCAACGCACGATAAGGACCGCCACCGCTCACTACGCCAGCAGCCGAATGCGGGATATAGTGCATGCCCGGATGTTCGGTCTGGACCAGCGTACGCAGCGCCTTGTCGAGGCTGGCAGGAGGATAACCCTCGTTACGGCCGACGTAGAGAGCCACGGACGGATGGTTGCGGATACGACGGACCAAGTCGGTGGCATTGTCCATAAAGAGATCCTCGTAGTAAGGATCAGGACCATCGTAAGGATTGGCCAGCCAGAAGTCCTGCCAGATCATGATGCCGTAGCGATCGCAGGCCTCGTAGAACTCATCGTCGGCAATCTGTCCGACCCAGTTACGGATCATCGTGAAGTTCATGTCGCGATGATAGCGCACCGCCGCATCGTACTCGCGGCCACGATAGTTCAGGTTATGTTCGGCCAGGCCCCAGTTACCGCCCAGGCCTACGAAACGACGACCATTGACGAAGAGCGAGAGGCGCGTGTCGCTCGTACCGAACGAACCGGCAGGCACATTGGCCTTGGCGTAACGATCCTCGCTCCACGTCATCTGGCGGATGCCCGACTTCAGCTTCTGCTCATGGCTCACCTTGCCATCCACCTCGAAGGTCAGCGTCACGTCGTAGAGATGTGGCTCGCCATAGCCATTCGGCCACCAGAGCTGTGGATGCTCGATGCGGAGAGCCGGCGTATCGCCAGGACCGAAGAGGACCTGTCGCTGCTCGTGGGCCTGCAGTTCGACGTCACGGCTGAAGGCAATCGTGCCATACGTACCGCGAAGCGTGCCCTTCACCGGACGATCGGTGTGGTTGCAGAGCATCATCTGGGCAACGACCTCGGCCACGGTAGTATCGGGCAACTGTGGCAGCGAAGTATCGAAGAAAGGACGATCGATGGTCACGGCACCGGTGTACGACAGATAGACATCGTTCCAGATACCGATATTACGGCCACGCACCGTAGGCAGCCAGTCCCAACCGATGCTGGCATGGAAGGTGGCATTGTCGGCTCCCAGATGACCACCGTTGCTCTCGGCCGTAAAGGCATCCTGCTCCTTGACACGGCCTGGATGTGCATTCTTGATGATGCGTACGGCCAGGTAGTTCGTACCCTTATGGATGAGATCCGTCACATCGAAGCGACGCAGACTGAAGGCGCCTTCGATGCGACCTAGCGACGTTCCGTTCAGATAGACCTCAGCCTTCCAGTTGATGCCATCGAAGTGCAGGAACGTACGTTCGGCCGCAGGTTCGGCGACCTCGAGCTCCGTACGATACCAGAAGTCGCTGTTGAAGTACGACTCGGAGATCATCAGTTGGTTGTCGCGATAGTTGGGGTCGGGCAAGGCTCCGGCACGCAGGTAGCTGTTCAGCACGGTACCCGGAACGGTGGCAGGCAACCACGTCGTAGCATCGTAGCCGGCAGAGGCAATCTCCTCGCCCGTAGCGTTGACCTCCGAAGCACGTTCCAGACGCCATGGAGTCTGACCTATCACGTCCATTCCGCCACGTCCCATTACCTGCAGCTCACTCAGTTCGTAGGGCTGTCCGTCCTGCGACTCGTGGCACAGCAGTCGTACATAACGTCCCTTGCCGCTGAGGGCGATATCGTCGGACAAAGCGTCGGACGGAGTCAGCTCGTACAGATCCTTCCACGTACGCGCATCGTCCGAAACCTGCAACGTAGCCGTACGGGCGCGGTTGATCCAGTCGAGCTTCACACGATCGAAGCTGAAGCTGTCGCCCAGGTCGACGTATACCCATTCCTCCTGACTGCCGGCACTGCGCCAGGCGCTACAGAAATGCTCGGAAGGCATCAGGTTCACCTCCTCGCCATTGCGATAGAACTGCAGCTGCGTCACCTCCCAATAGCGTGCCACATCGGCCGAAAGTTCGAAGCGGAGATGACGGATATCCTGGCTCGAAGCGACGGGACAACGCAGGTCGATGGCACGCGACTGGGTGACACCCGAGTTGTCGCGACCCGTGTCGTTGCCAACGAACTTCATGTCCGGACGGCTGACCGTCGTCCAGTCGCTGCCATCCGTACTGGTCAGCACCTTTGCCTCCTGACGAGGCGTACGGCCCACAGGCAAGGTTATACGGCCCTGCAGGCGTACTTCGTCGAACGACATCGCGTAGTTGTGCAGATCGATCTGTACCGCTACGCTCGATTCACTGCTACGTATCGATGACCAGGGCATGCCATCGAGCAGGTATTCGCGCTCCTGCTTCGTAGCTTCGCCATCGGGCTTGATGACGCTGATCCACCAAGGCTTGTCGGTCGATACGATGCCATCGGTCACCAGCTGTGCGGTGAGGTTGTAGTCGTAGCTCGATGAATGATAGGCCGGACGAAGACGCGCCAGATTGCGATATTCGTTGCTCTGGCTGCGCTGTACGCGAGGCGCAAAGTCCTCGGCCGGATTGCCAGGATACTGTCCCGCAGGCCGGTTCAGCGTAGACTGTCCGTTATCTGACGACTGGCAGGAAGCCAAAGCCAGCACCCCTGCCAACGGGATGATTGTAGAGAGATTAATACCGTGAGTTTTCATATATATAAAGGTATAAAAGAGATTATCGAATCAGGATTTCCTGTAACACGATGCCCGGATCGAGCAGGTAGATACGCAAGGTATGCCTTCCGCTGTCCTCCGGACGAAGGGTGATGGAACGCGTTGCATAGCCACGCAGCACGTTGAGGCGCCATTCGGACGTAAAGTCGCCCTCGTGGATCGAGAATGTCTCGACCGGAGCATCGTCCAGCTGTACGGCAAAGCGTGCATCACGGCCTTCGTAGACGTGCAACGTAGGCAACGTGCGCACCTCGAGCGAAGAAGCACCCTGAGGAATGTCGAGCTGATATTCGGTCGAAGGAGCCTCAGCAACGTCGAACGATGGCGTATCGAACGGCAGCACCATCACGCCATCGCAATAGCCCAACTGCGGCACGACGGAGATCTGTCCGCCGCTGCAGTCGTGCCTGGCGGCATACTGGCTGGCAGCAATTCGCTGCAGAGGCTCGGCAGGCAACGGAGGATAGTGGCCGATGAAGAGAGCTTCGATGCGAGCCTCAGGAGCGACGTCCGACAGCTGCAGGCGGTTCTCGCCAACCTGCAGATGCAGGGTTCCTACCTTGCTCCACATCGGTCCGATGAGCGGCGAATGCCACACGTTGTTGATAGGCGTGGCAGATGCATCGAAGGAATTCTGTCCGCAACGGACATGGCAGAAGAGGTTGTCCGCTGGCGCTTTCGAGAAGTTGCGTACCGGCGTAAGTGCCTTGATCCAGAGCTCGATATCGCCTTCGTTCTCGCACCGGATAGTGACGCCTTCGGGCGACAAGGCCTCATCGACCGACAACGATCGAGGTGCCGGAGCACGATGCAAGGCTTCGAGCAACGGCGCTGTGGCGACAGGCACGTCCATCTGGCTGGAATAATACCAGTGATAAGGACGCCAGTTGAAGAAGTTGCGCCACTTGCCATCGAGCAGCTCCTCGTTGTAGCGTTGCGTCCAGGCGTTCAGCGCGTCGTACAGCTGCTCGACGTTCCTTCCGGCAGTCAGTGCAGCCTCATCCTGCCCTGTCGTGGCATAGGCCTGGCTCAGACGCGACTGCAGCTGGTAGTCGTTGAGCAGCTGTGCCCCCTTGATCGGATAGTGCACCAGCTCGAAGTAGGCAGCCTGCAGCTCGGACGGGATCTGCTGTGCAAGGGCATCGGCACGACGAGCGATGTCGCGCCACTGTTCGAGGCGATGCAGGATCTCCTGTTCGCTATACTCCACAAACCATACGTGCGAATCCTTGCCCGATGCCATCAGGCGATAGTAGGTCTGCTGCATCGAGGCAATCTCGTCGGCAAACGCCTCGCCAAAGGTCTCGGCGGCCCACTGGCGGATGTAGGTATTGGCCCGCTGTGGTTGCCATCGTTCGACGTCCCATGCCAGGTCCATGGCGAACGAGATCTCCTTCTCGGCCGGCTTGATATCGCCCACGTTGAACACCCAGATCTTCCGTGCGCCAAACGTATAGGCCTTGGTGAGTTCGGTAGAGACGAACGAGGGCGAGAGCGGGCTGAGCCAGATCCAGCTGGCAGGATCGCCATGATACGACAGGTGGTAATAGATGCCGGCACCTCCACGGCGCTTCATCTCGTCGGGATTGCACAGGTTGCGGGTGTATCCCTGCTTGTCGTCGCTCCAGAGCATAATCACGTCGTCGGGCACCTGCAGGCCGTTGTGGTAGGCATCGAGCACCTCCTCGTACGTACAGAGCACCTGTGGGATCGCTTCGATCGGTCGGTCGATATTGCGACGCAGCATGTCCCTCTGATCGTCGATGGCCTGCTGCATCAGCTTGACGCGCTCGGCTGTGGTATTCGCACCCTCCATCGGGTAATCGTGAATGCCACGAAGGCCCAGCGTGTAGGTATTCTCGTACTGACCATTGGTCCGGACGCGTGTCTCCCAATAGTCCTGCATGGTCTTGCGGTTGGTGATGTAATTGAAATCGCCCAACGGAGCCGGACGTCCCTCGCGTCTGGCCTGTTCGTCTACGGCCTTCCATTCGCCTTCGTTGTTGCGCAACATCTGTTCGCAATGCGACGAACCCATCACGATGGCATAATCGTCGGCCAGACGTGCATTCTGCGGATCGTCGTTGAAGGCCTGGGTTCCGGGATGCATGGCTGGCCACAGATAGTTGGCACGCAGTCGCAGCAGGAGCTCGAAGACGCGTTCGTATACCTTCGGCCCTACCCGATGGGTCTCCGTGTCGAACGTCTTCTCGACCCATTGCGCCCAACCGCCGAAACGCTCGTCGTTGATAAAGATGCCGCGGTACTGCACCGATGGCTCCGGCTGCTGATAGATGCCGGCCTGTACGTAGAGCCGGTCGCTGTGTCGGGGCGTTACATCGGCCCACCAATACCAGGGCGAGACACCGATGGCACGGCACAGGGACGTAAGGCCAAAGGCGGTACCACGACGGTCGCTACCTACGACGACGAGCAGTGGCTGGCCCGTATCGGGATGCTTGACGGTAGCCACGACGCTGGCTTCCCACTTGCCACGGATTCCGGCAACGTCCACAAGTCCCTGTTCGACGAGCGGGTCGATGAGTCGGCTCTGCCCGAGGGTGCCGGCGACGACGGCCGCTGTCTGTCCACAATCCTGCAGGGAGCTGCTCGCATGTACGGCGCATTGCTTTCCGGTCACGCGCTCTACGTCATCGGCCAGCATGTCGGCCGCCAGACGGACTACCTTGTAATCGCCCTCGTCGACATAGATGTCCGATACGCCAGTGCTGGCGGCCAGCGGGAAGTAACCCGACTTCTCGGTCGGCAGGACTTCAGGGAAATCCTGCAGGATGTCCGAATCCCGGCTCTGGCTGCACGACAGGATGCTGCATAGCGCCATGATCATCACGACGAAGCGCATCGTTCTGTTGCATTTGTTTCTCATAAAAAAATTCTGTGTGTGTGTTATTGTATAATAGTGTGAGTATTCTATCCATGTAATCCCGGCAGTGTAGGCTGTCGGGATTATTGTTTACGCGAGGTCGGTGACAAGGCACGGCCTATGGCATCGGCCCATCCTTCACGCAGCTGTCGGACCTTTGCCTCGTCGTCGGTCGGAACAAAGATACGGTCTACGGCCCATTGCTTCTTGATCTCGTCAATATCGCGCCAGAAGCCTACGGCCAGTCCTGCCAGATAGGCAGCGCCCTTGGCCGTCGTCTCGACAACGGTCGGGCGGATCACCCTGGCTCCCAGCACGTCGGCCTGGACCTGCAGCAGGTAGTTGTCGCGACTGGCGCCACCATCCACCTTCAGGTCGCCCAGTTCGATGCCAGCATCGCGACGCATGGCATTGACGATGTCCATGGTCTGGAAGGCGATGCCTTCGTCGGCCGCACGGGCTATATGGCCCAGCTTCGTGCCTCGCGTCAGGCCCGTGATGGTGCCTTTGGCCTCCGGATCCCAGTAGGGTGCTCCCAGGCCAGTAAGCGCAGGAACGAAGTACACGCCTCCGTTGTCCTCTACGCTCATGGCCAGCGTTTCTATGTCGCGCGAAGTCTTCAGGATCCCCAATCCGTCGCGCATCCACTGCACGACGCTTCCGCCCACGAAGATCGATCCCTCGAGGGCGTAGGTCACCTCGTCGCCTATCTTCCACGCGATGGTCGTCAAGAGCCGGTTTTCGGAATAGATGGCTTTCTGGCCCGTATTCATCAGCAGGAAACAGCCTGTGCCATACGTGTTCTTGACCGAACCTGCCTCGGTGCACATCTGTCCGAAGAGGGCTGCCTGCTGGTCGCCAGCGATGCCGGCAATCGGGACGGGACGTCGGACAATGTCCGTAGCCGTGTAGCCATAGACCTCGCTCGACGAATGCACCTCCGGCATCATGCTGCGAGGAATGCCGAACAAGGCAAGCAGTTCGTCGTCCCAGTCGAGCGTATGGATATTGTACAGCAAGGTTCGGCTGGCATTCGATACATCCGTCACGTGCCGCTGTCCCTTCGTCAGGTTCCAGATGAGCCAGGTATCGACCGTTCCGAAGCGCAGCTCTCCGGCTTCGGCCTTGGCACGTGCGCCCTCTACATGGTCCAGTATCCAACGTATCTTCGTAGCGCTGAAGTAAGGGTTGAGTATCAGGCCGGTCTTCTGCCGTATCAGTCCCTCATGCTGCAGCAACATTAGTTGATTGCAGAACGAGGCCGTACGCCCATCCTGCCATACGATGGCGTTGCAGATCGGTTCGCCTGTCGCGGCATCCCACACAATGGTCGTCTCGCGCTGATTCGTGATGCCTACGGCTGCAACGTCGGCCACATCGATGCCACCTTTGACCAGCGCTTCGATGATGGTCGATGCCTGCGACGACCAGATCTCGCGTGGATTATGCTCTACCCATCCGGGTTGCGGGAAGATCTGCGTGAACTCGCGCTGTGCTACCGAGACGATGCTTCCTTCGTGGTCGAAGATGATGGTGCGCGAACTGGTGGTTCCCTGATCGAGTGCTACGATATATTTACTCATGGTGATGATACATTATTATATATAAGGTTAATGAATCTTGCTGTCGAGCCATCCGCCAATGAAGCGGATGGTCTCGTCAGCATTTTCTTCGAAGAGGATCTCGTGTCGCATTCCCTCGACGATGTGTTCCGTAACGTCGTCGAACCCAAGCTTACGATAGCTGGCTCCCATACGACGCACGCCACGTGTACCGCCTACGGGATCGTCCGAGCCAGAGATGAGGAGCAGCGGAACGGGCGAAAGACGTTCGTAATGATACTGTTGCGACACAAGTTTCAGGTTCTCGTACATGTGGCGATAGGCTCCGCATGTAAACCAGAATCCACACAACGGATCGGCCTTGTAGTTCTCGACATTCTGACGGTTCTTGCTGAGCCATGCTCCACTGCCCTCCTCTTCGAAGGCGTGGAGGAACGGCAGCGAACAGAGGGCCGTAAGCAGTTTGTCCGTACTGTGAGGACCCTTCAGCCGGGCCATGACACGTGCGGCCCAATAGGCAGTCCCCGTCTCGAGGGTACTGTACCAACCCGAGCCACAGATCACCGAACCACGGAGCGTCTGTCCGTATTCGGCCAGATATCTGCGCGTGAAGAACGATCCCATGGAGTGTCCGAAGAGGAAAACCGGAAGCTGCGGCCAACGCTGATGGGCAATCTGGTTGATGGTATGGATGTCGTCAATCAGGATGCGCGCGCCCTCCTTACGCTCGGTGAAGAATCCCCTCTCCCACTTGCCGGACAATCCGTGCCCCAGGTGATCGTGTCCGATCACGACCCACCCTCTGGCGGACATCGCCTGTGCCAACGGTTCATAGCGCTCGATGTATTCCTGCATGCCATGGGTCAGCTGCAGCACTGCAACGGGTGCCACGGCAGGCTCCCAGACGATGTAATGGAGCTGTTGCTCCGAGTCGTTCGAGGTGGTATAAAGATGTTGTTTCATATTGCTTGATTAAAGTCCTGTCAGGTAGCTACGCAACGCCTCGACATACGTATTCATTGCTCCGCGTCCGGTATCGGTGATACGGCAGAGGGTGCGCGGACGATTCCCTTCCTGAGTCTTCGTCACGCAGATGTAATCGGCCGCCGAAAGCTTGTCGAGCTGGATGCTGAGGTTGCCGGCCGTGGCTTCGGTCTTCTGCTTCAGATACACGAAGTCGGCTTCATCGACGCTCAGGAGAATCGACATGATAGCCAGTCGGAGCTGGCTATGCAATAAAGGATCAAGTTCGGTCATCTTCGTCGGTTATTTATTGTCTTTCTCGGCCTTTCGGTTGATCAAGATACCCGGGATAATCAGTGAGAAAATGGCACTTATGGGAAAAATGTAAGTGCTGTTAAGCGTCATTACATAATCTGGCTCAACCATCGCAGCAAGGTACATTAGGGTCATACCTCCTGCTACTACCGAAACACGCTCTATACCTTTGGACTTAAGCATAACACCTGTAATGTACGAACCCAAAGCTGGTAAAAACATGCCTAGGAAAAACATTGTCATCCATACACGAGGTTCTACGAAACCATGAAATATTAACACCATTGCAGGATAAACCATAAGAATGGCACCGATGCACTTCCAGACTTTCTCGATGGAATCCTCAATATAGGTCTTAACGTGCCCATGGTTCCTTTGCTTAACACTTCGCTTCATCCACCATTCTACAGGCAAACCGATTACCAGAATGGCCATATACAGCCACATCCACAGACCGTTATGTGTCATTGCGATTACGATGCTTGCCGAGAGTGACACTACACACAGAATAACACCCCATGCCACAAGTGTATTGCCTGCGCCAAGTGCCATGTGATTATTGGTCTGCTTAATCATATTCGAGATGAGATTCAGGCTCTCCTGCTCGTTGATCTTCTTATCTTCCATAGTTTTTTTGAATCTTTTTGTTCCTCACCTAATATAAATATTAATGAGGATGATTAAACGATAGTTAGTTTACATTATAAACCAAATTCGGAAAAAGAGAAGCAGCGCTGTCGACTTCCGCTGCTTGCGTCTTGGCCTTTGACTACTCTTTTTCTGGTCTTTGGTCGGTGCAAAGGTATCGAGGTTTACAAAATAAACCAAATATTCTCCTCATTTTTTCTCACTTTCCCTCTATTATCATTCAGATTCCCCCTTATTTGGAATATTCAGTTTACAAAATAAACCAATCATCCCAAAAAAAACTAAGAAGGCAGAATCTTCGCTAAAATTCTGCCTTCTCGTTTTATTAAGGAAGAATCTTCGCCAAAATTCTGCCTTCTCATTTTGTTAAGGAAGAATCTTCGCCAACATTCTGCCTTCTCGTTTTATTAAGGAAGATTCTTCGCCAACATTCTGCCTTCTCATTTTATTAAGGAAGAATCTTCGCCAACATTCTGCCTTCTCGTTTTGTTAAGGAAGAATCTTCGCCAAAATTCTGCCTTCTCGTTTTGATAAAGAAGATTCTTTGCCAAATAAGGACTTTCTCAAATTGTAGGCCGAAGGTTTACGACAGCGTTTTCAAGGCGCCGGTCTCAGAATCCATGATGTAGCCACGAACTACGACATCTCGAGGTACGAGGGGGTGGTTCTTCACCAGATCGACGGTTTCGAGAACTGCAGCCTCCGTATCGTCGAAACCATGCAGCCACGAGTCGAGGTCAATGCCGCAATGCTTCATGAGCGAGATATGCTCCTCGTCAATGCCTCGTTCGCGCATCAGATGCAACATCTCCTGGCTATCCATGCCCTGAACGCCACAAGTGGTGTGACCAATGATCATGACCTCGTTCACTCCCAGTTCGTATATAGCAACGAGCAGCGAACGGACCGTAGAATCGAACGGATTGGTAATGGTACCGCCTGCATTCTTGATAATCTTCACATCACCGTTCTTGATGCCAAGCGCAGCCGGAAGGAGTTCCACCAAACGGGTGTCCATGCAAGTCACAATGGCAATTTTCTTGTCTGGGAACTTTGAAGTCTTGTACTTTTCGTACGACTTCGACTCGACAAACTGTCGGTTGTATTCAAGCATCTGTTCAATCATAATTATATGCTTATGCTATGTATTCAACGATATCAATAGGTTTCTCGACGAAAATTTCAGCGCCTTGAGCCTGCAGGAAATCCTTGTCACGGAATCCCCACAACACAGAGATGCACGGAAGGCCGGAGTTACGCGCGGTGGCAATGTCAACCTCAGAATCTCCGATGTATACAGCATCATGCTTATCAATACCCATCTCTTCGAATGCTTTGTCAACCATATCGGCAGCAGGCTTACGAGCGATGTCGGGACGCTCGCCAATAGCTACTTCCATGTAATCACTGAGGCGGATTGTCTCCTCGCGCCCAATAGTCTTGACGGGTGATTCGACCAGAGCCGTAACACCAGATTGCAGTTTATTGCTCACTAACGCCATACGCACTCCACGTAGCTTTAGCGCATTCAACGTCTCTGCAATCCCTTCGTACAAACCGGTCTGATCCTGACAATGCAGGGCATAATGACTTTTGAAATCCGAAAAGACCTGGTCGAAAGAAGGATTCGCCAATCCATCAGGCACAGAGAGTTCGACAAGACGCTTCACGCCATTACCCACAAAGCTACGTATCTCCTGATACGAGCGGAGGGGCAAACTATGCTTCTCCAAAGCATAATTGACAGATGCCATCAGATCCTGTAACGTATCCAACAATGTGCCGTCTAAATCCCAGATGATTGTCTTGTATTTCATATTATTCAAAAAGAGGGGAACTGTTTCAACAAATACTTGTATTACAAGTTCTTTTATTTCTTCAGCGTGATCTTGATTACGCCATTCTTTGCCTCAGGATATTGATCGATATATTGGCTGATGGTTGCTTCATCCTTCAGAACTTCCATGGATTGTATGTCTCCTGTGGGACGATTCTTGAGTTCTTCGTATGGTACAACTTTGTCGTCAATAAGAAAGAGACCTTTGGCGGGAGCGTTGCTTGATTGTGAAGCTCTGACTTCATCTGCAACTATGATTCCATCTTTATCATTATTCAGACGAAAACTGATTGGCAGCGCATACTTCACCCTCACCTCTTGTCCACGTTGCCTGCCAGGTTTCCATTTGGGCATCAGGGATACTACACGAATTGCCTCGGTGGTCAGACGCTCATCAGGCGATCTCATCTCCTCGATGCTGGATATTGTACCATCTTTCTCAACCACGAAACTGAGTACCACTCGGCCCTGGATCTCACTGTCGGCACACTCAGCGGGATAACGCAGGTTCTCCGCGAGAAAATGCATCAGGGCTTGTGTTCCACCCGTGAATTCCGGCAATTCTTCGACCACAGTAAATACCATATCAACCTCATTTGAGGCCAATTCTGCCGATGGATTCGCATTTTCCGAGGCCAAAACTTGGTCATTCGGAAATAAATTACTAACTTTGCACCCTGAAATCTCAGCAGAGATAGCAGAGGCAGCAGGTGTGGCAAACAGCATAACGCCGAGAGCCGTGACTGGCACAGCCAAGAGATACTTGGCCTGTACCCAACGATTTGATTTTTTCTTTTGCATCATTGTGATACGTTTTTTAATTGAACTTTGGTGCAAGCTGTTGGTAATTGATTGCAGTCGGCTACCAGCAGCTTTTTTTATGAGTAGTAATTGATATTCCCGTGCATTGACGCCCGCATTGAGTACCTCCTCATCGGCTTCAAATTCGTGAATGGCCTGCAGTTCTTCACGCATCAGCCAGATGGCTGGATTGAACCACTGAACGATGATGCAAAGCTCCGTAAGAACCAGATCGAGCGTATGATGATGACGAATATGGCCCATCTCGTGCAACAAAATGCTATGGCTGTTCTCTGTCAGATCCTGTTCGTTGACCACAATGTAGCTCATCCAGCTGAAAGGCGAGACCTTGTCGGTAGTAACCATGAGATGTGCATCGGACAAGGGGGCAGGATTGGGCATCGGACGTTCCTCGCAATGTCTGATCATTTGCCAGAGGCTGAGATAGGAGACCAGCGTACGGAGAAAGAAAACAGCGATTCCTACCAGATAGACCAAGAGCAGAAGCGCCATCAACTTGTCCCACAGCGAAACCTCGGGACTGACAATTCCGGCCACCTTAGGCAATTCGATTGTCGCTACACCTACTGTTCCGCCTGATGGTTCACTCCAGTTCCAATGCACAAACGGCAAAGTCATCGAACACACCAGCAGCAGAACCAATGCAAAGCGGTTGAAGCGATAGAAGGTGTCACGACTGAGCAGCAGTTTATAGAATAAGTAATATGCTACAAGGCACAAGGCCGATTTAAGCATATAGGCAAAGAATGTTCCCATGGCTGCCTGTTATTTGTTCTTCTCAACTTCGTCAATCAGTTGCTTGAGTTCATCAATCGAGACATTCTCCTCCTTGACCAAGGCAGAGATGGCATTGAGATATGAACCCTTAAAGTAGCGCGTGATTACCGAGGTAAGAGTCTTCTTGTGATACTCATCGGCCGAGATAACTGCAAAATATTGATAGGTGGCTCCAAGACTCTTGTGTGCTACATAGCCCTTCTCCTCGAGCGTGCGAACCACCGTAGAAAGCGTATTGAAGTGTGGACGTGGCTCTTCATAGAAAGCCAACATCTCGCGGATGAACTGAGGTCCGTGCTGCCAGAAGATTGTCATCACCTCTTCTTCCTTTGCTGTAAGTTCCTGTTTCATTTCTGTCATTATTTATTTGCTGGTGCAAAGTAACTATTTTATTTAGTTATATAACGAATATTTTTAGTTAAAACTGATTTCGAACAACTAAATTTCCTAGTTATAATCAAAATTGTCACTTCAATATTACATTATAAACGTTAATACAAAGGAATAATGCATTAAATTGAGGTATTATTAACGTCGCGAAAAAGATACTAAAACAGAATGAGACTAATTCAAACGAATTCAGTATATCGATGACTGATCTTTTGTGTTCAATGTCAGACTGAGTAATTTCATACTCTCTCCTTTATGATTTTCAATTTGCAAAACATTGATCTAATACAAAATAATTCACAGTATTTTATGCATCAAAAGATAAGCGAAAAGACAAAAAAATAAGGTCGCAAGGAAATACCTTGCGACCACAGTTGCTCTACCAGGATTTGCAACCCCAATAGATTATTCCCTTGTCCTCAAGGCACTTCACCTATCAAACACGGTGCAAAGATAATGCTGCTGGTCACATTCTGGTCACAAAATCACAAGAAAATTATGTTATGCCCCGCATTTTGTTCGGATACCCATTCTTTTGAAATTATGACATTGCATTTTTGCCATTTCATGAGACTTACAGCTGCTTCAACACACGCTCAAGGGCATCGAGGTTGCGCGGATCTGCATTTACATCAAGGATGTTGCCTTCTCGATTCACGAGTTTGAAGGTGGGGAAGGCGTGGATGTCGAGATATTGCTCAATGGCGGCCTGCTGATTGGCTGGCAGATTGTAATGCACTACATTGGGACCTGTGACCTCGTATGCCTTGATGACGTTCTCCCATGACTGCTGCGGACTATTGTTGGCCAGATAGAGGAAAACGACATCATAGGGAGCCAGTCGCTTGTACTCTTCCTGTGAGTGGCGAAGCGCATCTTTGCAAGGACCACACCATGTACCCCAAAGATCGATTAGCACAATCTTGCCTCGATAAGGCTTCAGGATGGCCTGAAGCAGTTCGTCAAATTCCGTAAATGCCGGGATGTCCGGATAATCCGCTTTGATTTTGTCCGTCGTACGGAACAAAAAACCTGCCTTACCGGCTTG
>JAZUEP010000049.1:0-9698 GCA_045640225.1 Bacteroidales bacterium
TGATGTCGTAGTCGAGCGACGAGAGTTTCCGGTAGAAGTACTCGGTGTCGCTGGCTTTGGCCGCTCGCTCGGTGTGAATGATGATCTTGGCTTTCGGACAGCATTCGCGAACGGCTTTGCAACCCTCGGTCAACACTTGCAGCAGGCCGTTCCAGTCATCGCCGTTGCTGTCATAGGGATGAACCTTGATGTCGACCATTCCATACGAGATTTCATTGCCCACTTGTACAAAGTCCGGACAGGCTCCGGCTTCGTTGAGCGTGTTGAGGCTCTGACAAGTGTATTCGTAGAGCCGTGCCGCTTTTTGGTCGACGGTCTTACAGTCGCTCCAGGCTGCGGGCAGTTTCTGGTTGACGGGATCAGCCCAGGTGTCGGAATAATGGAAGTCGAGCAGAAATTGCAGTCCGGCCTCCTTGATGCGCTTGCCCAAATCTGTTACGTATGCAAGATCCTGCACCACGCCATCCTTGGCTTCGTTGGCATTCGGGTTGACGAACAGTCGGACGCGCATCGCATTCCAGCCGCAGACGTCGCGCATGTAGAGGATAACATCATCGATCGTTGCTCCATCTTCGGTGTAATAGGGTGTATTGTACTGCTCGTAACGAGGCAGCAGCGAGATGTCGCCTCCTACGAAGCGAGCGGTCTCCTGGGCCTGCGATAAAGTAGGACAGAGGCAGGCAAGAGTGGCGGAAAAACTAAAGACTTTATTCATGATGAATCTGTGTTTGGGTGATAAGTGTATGTGTTCTTTGTACACATTATATATTATAACGCGCGTGTAGGCTTTTTATTGCCTGCTGCTCCGAAAAAGTGATGAATGATTGTCCGGAAGTGATAGAGAAACTCGGTTGTCAAGCGTGAATTTATTTTACCTCTTCGTGCGATTATTGTCCACCTATGGGTATAATTATGCTCGATATTGTATACTCTACAATACAAAATGAGGGGTTAGTGTACAAAATACATATTCACTTGTATAATTTTAACCAAAAATTTGCTAAGATTGCAGATTTTTCGCCATCTTTGCACGTGAAAATGTAATTACCGCATTTTGTGAACAACACTGGAAGTGTAAATTATTGTCAGTATTAACAAAAGCCGTATTCAATTTCGCACCAACGCAGATATTTTTTATTACCTTATTAATTTTTTCTATTCATTAACACCAACACCTAGTTTATGAAAACAAGAATCATGTTTTTGTTGGCGATGTGCTTCCTTGCAGTTACGACTGCTATAGCACAGACGCGTGTCGTGACTGGCCAAGTGGTATCGGATTCCGATAGTGAGCCTCTTCCTGGCGTTGCTATCGTCGAGCAGGGTACGCAGAATGGTACCGTGACCGATATCGATGGTAATTTCTCGCTCAAGATTAACCAGGGAGCTAGCCTCGAGGTCAGCTACGTAGGTTACATCAGCCAGTCGTTCAAGACTGGAAACACCAGCAAGTTCAACATCCGCATGCAGGAGGATAAGAAGCTCCTCGAGGACGTTGTCGTGATTGGTTACGGCGTTCAGAAGAAGTCAGACCTCACCGGTGCAGTTGCTTCGGTTAAGGCTGAGGACCTCAAGAGCCGCTCTACTACTGACGCTGCTGCTGCCCTTCAGGGTAAGGCTCCTGGCGTACAGGTCCTGAACTCATCTGGTAAGCCAGGTCAGGGCGCTTCGATCCGCGTTCGTGGTTACTCTTCTAACTCGAGCAACATCGGCCCACTCCTCATCGTCGACGGTCTGCAGGTTTCAAGCATCCAGTACCTCGATCCTTCAATGATCGAGTCTATGGAGGTACTGAAGGACGCTGCTTCGGCTGCTATCTACGGTGCTGAGGCCGGTAACGGTGTCATCCTCATCACCACCAAGTCTGGTAAGAAGGGTAAGGGTACCGTTTCATACGAAGGCAAGTTCACCAACCAGGCTCTCGGCCGCGTGCCACAGCTCCTCAACGCTGGTCAGTTCAAGGATTGGATGACCATGCAGCTCGGCGCTGACGCTGTCAATGGTGCAATGAAGGATGCTCAGGAGATGTACGGCTGGAATCCTAACACTGATACCGATTGGCTCGACGCTTACTTCGAGAACACTTGGGCACAGCAGCACACCCTCTCGTTCCAGGGCGCTAACGATCGCGGTGCTTACTTCATGAGCATCAGCCACGTTAACCAGGATGGTATCGTTGCTGGTAACAAGGATAACTACGAGCGTCTTACCGCACAGATCAATGCTGACTACAAGGTTAAGGATTGGCTGCAGGTTGGTACCAACACCTCTATTGAGAAGTGGGCTTCACGCGGCGTATCTGAGAACGGCTACGGCTCTTCATTCGAGATGCTCCTCCTCATCGACCCTCTGACTCCTCTCTACTGGACCGATCCTAAGCAGATGCTTGGTGACTTCCGCGCTCACTATGAGGCTGGCGACCAGTATAAGCTCTTCGGCGACGAGAACGGCTTCTATGCTACTTCTTACTTCAACCAGCGTCTCTCGGGTGGTAACCCATTCTCACAGCGTGACCGCTCAATGGGCAAGAACGATGGCGTGAACATCAATGGTACCGCCTTCATGAACATCACCCCAATCAAGTACGTGACCTTCACCTCACGTCTCGGTTATCGTCTTTCGTTCAGCAACTCTTCTAACTGGGAGTTCCCATACTACCTCAACGGCCAGACCAAGGGCGATAACTACGCTATCTCTGGTTCGAGCAACAACTCTACCTGGTATCAGTGGGAGAACTTCATCAACTACAACCAGGACTTCGGTAAGAACAACGTAACCGCAATGGCTGGTATGTCGTTCCGTCAGTCTAACTCAAACGGCGTTAGCGCTAACGCTTCTGGTCCAGACATCCTCAACGACTATGCTCCTAACTTCATTTACCTCAACTACGTAAATGGTAACGAGAGCACTACCAAGGGCTTCAGCGGCGCTCCTAACGTAACACGCGCTCTCTCTTACTTCGGCCGTGTAACCTATAGCTACGACAACCGCTATAGCCTCCAGGGTAACTTCCGTGCTGACGCATTCTCTTCTGAGCGTCTTTCTAAAGACAACCGTTGGGGTCAGTTCTTCTCTGCATCTGCAGGTTGGACCTTCTCGAACGAGGCCTTCATCAAGGACAACATCGATCGCGACATCATGTCATTCGGCAAGCTGCGTGCATCTTGGGGTCAGAACGGTAACGTAAACATCCTCAACAACTACGCTTACACCGCAGGTATCGCTACCAATGGCCAGTGGTATCAGTATGGTGAGAGCAATGCAGCTTCTTACGGTTCAATGCCTAACGGTATTGCCAATCCTAATCTGACCTGGGAGACCTCTGAGCAGATCGACCTTGGTGCAGACTTCCGCTTCTTCGCTGATCGTCTGTCTCTCGGCCTCGACTGGTATAAGAAGGTTACTAAGGACCTCCTCGTAAGTGCTCCTGCAATGCCTGAGTCTGGTGTATCTAATATCACCAAGAATGCAGGTGAGGTAACCAACAGCGGTTTCGAGTTGGAGATCTCTTGGAAGGACAACATCGGTGACTTCCAGTATGGCATCTCGGCTAACCTCGCTACCCTGAGCAACAAGGTAACCGATCTTGAGCCTTCAATCGATCGCATCTCTGGTGCTACTGTCGAGGGTTCAAGCCCTGAGGTAGTTCGCTGCTACTTCGAGAAGGATCACCCAATCTGGTACATGCGTGGCTTCGAGTACGCTGGTCGTGCAGCTGACGGCACCGCTCTCTACAACCACTATGAGTACAACGAGGCTGGTGAGCAGGTACTGAAGGGTACCACCAACGATCCTCACGACGAGGACTTCCGCGACATCGGTTCTGGTCTTCCAACCCTGACCTACGGTATCACTCTTACCGCTGCTTATAAGGGTCTCGACCTCTCGATCTTCGGCGCTGGTGCTGCTGGCAACGATATTTACTACGGTCTGTATCGTACCGGTTGGAACAACATCGCAAAGGGTATCTATGACGACTTCAAGTCAGAGAAGCTCCCAACTGCAGCTTCTGTAGCAGGTAGCGGTCAGTTCTGGCGTTCTTCTGCAATGATCTATGATGGCTCATTCTTCAAGCTCAAGCAGATCCAGCTCGGTTATACCCTGCCAAAGGCTCTCACCCAGAAGGCATTCATGCAGAGCGTACGTGCATACGTTTCACTTGACGACTTCTTCACCTTCACCAAGTATCCTGGCCTCGATCCAGAAACCTGTACTCAGGAGTATAACTGCCCAGGTCTCGACAAGGGCGCTTATCCTAACATGAGCAAGATGGTTCTTGGTCTTAGCGTTACATTCTAATCAATTAATCAGAATTGAATATTATGAAAAAGATATTTTTTACCGTAGCTATGCTTTCGGGCATGGTATTGGCAACCTCATGCGAGGACATGCTCGATATCGAGCAGAAGGGAACCAGCAGTACTGATACCTTCTATAAGACTGATGCTGATGCTGAGTCTGCCCTTACTGCCATGTATGCAACCTACATCGGTGAGATCGGTGGCAACGAAGGTATCTGGAGTGCTTATATCACCCTGATCAACTACTCGGCTGACGACATCTTCGCTGCTGGTGGTGACATCAACGACCACGCTGACTTCCGTATCTTCAACGAGTTCTCTTATGATGCTTCATCTGGTTGTATCAATACTCTTTACAACCACATCTATAAGTCAATCTATTCTGCTAACCTCATTATTGAGTACTTTGACGGCGAGAAGGCAGATACTCCTGTCAAGAAGCGTGCAGTCGCTGAGGCTCGCGTAATGCGTGCTTGGGCTCACATGTTTGCTGCTCAGGTATTCTGCTGCCCACCTCTCGTCGATCATCTCATTATTGATGACATTCCTACCAATGCAGAGGCTGGTGACTTGGATGCTGATGGCAACTTTACTGCCAATGCAGAGAAGACCAAGGCTTATCAGAAGAAGATCTATGACTGGTGTGCTAGTGAGTGCGAGGCCGCTATGGCTGATTTGAAGGATCGCAACGGTCAGGGCGATAAGCAGGGTGCTTGGTATGCTACTAAGGGCTTCGCTCAGTTCGTAGGCGGCAAGGCAGCTCTCTTCGCTGGCGACAATGCCAAGGCTGCTCAGCTGCTGAAGCCACTCGTAGAGTCTAACAATTACGCTCTCGTTCCTGGCGAGCGTTACCGCGACCTCTTCCACATCGAGGGTGACGGCTGCGAGGAGAAGATCTTCGAGTTCAACTACTCAACCAACACCGCTATCGGCGGTACTTGGGGTGGTTCTATTCAGCGTGGTCGTTGGATGGTTGCTAACGTTCTTAACTGGCGTGGTGACGATATCGTAGGTGGTGGTACCAACCCACGTATCTGCTCAACCGGTGGTTGGGGCGGTGGCTCTATCAACCAGGACTTCGCTCACAAGATGCTCGAGAATGATGGTGACTCTTACCGTCGTAAGGCTACCTTCCTCACCTCTGACGAGTTCTTCTATGACGCTACCCTTTGCCCATGGCGTAACGACGTCGAGGCTGGTGGTACTCTCGCTACCCGTGCCGAGAAGGAGTTCGACGAGAACCGTGGTATCAAGAAGGAGGCTGGCTCATTCTCTCGCTCTGACGTAATGGAGGTTAAGATGATGATGCATCCAAACGATGCTGACCTTTCTGTAGGTGATAACTGCAACAACACCAACCTCTGTCTGGCTCGTCTGGGTGAGGCTTACCTCCTCTATGCTGAGGCTTGTATCGCAACAGGAAACAGTGGAGAGGCTAAGAAGTATATCAAAGCTATCCAGGAGCGTGCTGGTATTCCTGAGGAGAATTATGTTCAGGAAGCAACACTTCAGGTTCTCCAGGACGAGAAGCAGTATGAGATGTGGTTCGAGGGCTGCCGTTACTTCGACATCGTACGTTGGGGTATTGCTAAGCAGTGCTACGACAAGGTACTCGACAACATTCCTCTCCAGTGGGATGAGTACTGGCAGTCAGGTGGCACCAAGCCTCACAAGCTCGTTTACAAGATGCATCATCCATTTGCTGATGCCGGCATCAAGCTCACCTTCGAGGAGGGCAAGAACGAGTACTTCCCACTCCCACAGACCGTGCTCGAGGTTAATAAGCAGATGCACCAGGTTCGCGGTTGGGCTAAGTAATCAAAAGATTATCCAATAAAATAATGGTGTGCCATAAGTTTCGGCTTATGGCACATTTTTTTGTTTAGGTATCCGCAGGCAGGCGAAGGTTATTGGTTTAACAATTATCTGTTCCCTGTTAACTGTCAATCCTCTTGTTTCTACCAGTTTTCAACTCCTCACACGCTGGGAGTAATAATGTATGACCGCAATCATTGCCGGAGTTTTTTGCACTCAGAGTGTAAGGAGTAAAATGGAGTTATAATAAAGTTCCCTATGATTAATCATCTCCCTGCTCGAACTTCGTCAATTCGATGGATCTTGGAGAAGTGTGGGATAGTTAATGGGAATTCCTCTATGCATGATCATTCTGGCTCATGACGTCGATGAAGTTCATGAAGTGTTACGTGGAGGTATGATGTCTTTTGATCTCTATGATGGAGGATATGCAGGATTATAAAGGTTATTTGGGATGATTGCCCATTCATAAATTTCGCCTGTGTGACGTTTTAAATCTTCGCACGTGTACTTAACTTTCGTAGTCTTTCGATGGATCCTGACGTAAAAGAACGGTAAATAGGGAGGATATAAAAATAGCAGGTCGACACTGATGTGTCGGCCTGCTATCATAAAGTTTATGTACTTACAGGAAGATTATTCCTCGTAGTAGATAGCGTTGATCTGGCAGCTACCAGAGGTAACCATGAGGTCGAGGTCCTTGCCATCACCACCGTTACCACGAGCACAGTCCTTAGCGATAGCCTCGGTGAGAGGGAGCTCCCACAGGCCATTGGTGAAGTGTACATCCTTGTCGCCATCGTAGCGAGCGCTCCACCAGCCATTCATTACACGGCCGTAGCAGTCGTCGGTAGCGTCGGTGATGTCGAAGATAAGGGTCTTCAGACCCCAATATACATCATCCGAGAGGTATGGCAGGAAGCCTGGGTTACCGTTGATGTCGGTGAACTTGCCTTCGTTGTCTGAGAAACGCATTGCAGCAGCATCCCATGCACCTGGCTTGAATGGAGCCTGAGCAGCAGGATCCTCACCATAGATATAGAAGCGCTCGAGTGGGTTGGTGATAACTTCGCACTTGATTGGGAAGTCGGCAGTAACAACGGTACCGTCAGCACAGAGGCCGGTAAGGGTAACGGTGTGCTCACCCAGCTTCATCTTCTTCCAGGCGTAATTGCCCAGAAGATCCTTGCCTGCAATGGTCCACTTGGCATTTACAGGAGCAGATGTTGTACAAGAAACAACGTTGCCATTCTGGCCGCTGGCATCCTTGTCGACAGTGACCGAAGACATACTCTTGAGCTGTTCTGCGGTGATGTTGCCATCATTCTTGAAATCCTCCTGTTCAGGATCGCATGATGCAAAAAGACATGTAGCCGCAAGCAGCATAAATAACTTTTTCATATTGTTGTTTGCTTTGATTAAAATTAATAGAGAGTCTTATACTGAATGTTTGGATCTCCAGAATCCCAACCTGGGTTCTGCTTGAGATTGCCGTTCATCAGTGTAATCTGTGACTGTGGCTTAGCCAGGAAGCCATTGGTAGCCTCGTAGCGCTCGGTCCAAGAGCAGGTCATGTGCTCCATGGTGCGCTTGTTGGCAACGTCGCCATTGCAGACCATCTGCTTGCCCTGCTGAGCCTGAAGAGCCTTTGAAGCATAGCCACCCTTGGTGTCCTTGCCGGTCCAACGACGCATATCGTTGAAGCGGAGGCCTTCGAATGCAAACTCCCAACGACGCTCGTCCTGAACAGCCTTGAGCGAGTATGCAGTCTCAGGAACGCCAGCACGACGCTGAACCTCGTTCATGAACGAAGGTACACCCGTGAGCTCGGTGAGCATGAGGAGAACGTCAGCATAACGCATGAGGTAGAAGTCCTCGAAGTGCTCGCCCTGCATTGGGTTGTCGAGGGTACCCTTGAAGTCGTCGCCACCAGCCTGGTGCCACCAAGGTGTATCACCAGTCATAGCATCGGTAGTAACGCCATTGTACTTCTTGACACCAAGACCAGCAGCTTCGCAGCAGTCCTTAACGTAGTCGTAGTCAATTTCCTTGTTCTCAGAGAAACCGTCGATCAAAGAAGCGAGCTTACGAGCATCGGTGTAAGAGTTGCCGCCATTGCGCTCGGCATTTGTCCAGTCGTCCCAGATGTTGCATGAAGGTGCGCCCTGACCCCAACCCTGGGTGAATGGGTATGTGAAGTTACGGTCGCCATTGTGACCGTTTACACGGAGTGCCCAGAAGCAAGAGAGGTAGTTGCAGTACATACGGTCAGTAGAGTAGATACCGCCGGCGTTGCCGATGCCCCAGCGTGAAGCGTTCATGAACTGAATCTGGAAGAGCTCCTCGTCGTTGCCGTTACCCATGCCTGGCATGTCGAAGCAGTTGTTAGGATCCATGTCCTTGATGAACTCGTAGCTGTGAGAACCCTCCTTGTTGCCATAAGCACACCACTTCTGAAGATCCTTCTGATCCTCGGCGCTCAGCTCGTCGAGAGCAGCATCATGAGCCTCCTTCCATACCAGGCTGTTAGAGTACTGCCAGAGTGAACGATAGTCCTTCAGGAGCTTGTATTCACCACTCTTTACAATCGACTCGAGCATGCTGACTACAAGCTGCTTATTGACGGTGCTACCCTCGCAGCCTTCCTGCTGAACAAGATTGATAGCAGCATCGCCGGTAGCAAGCTCTGAAACACCTTTGTAGAAACCTGCCCAGAACATGTATGCACGAGCGAAGAATGCTCTTGCAACATACTGGTTAGCATGACCAGACTTCTTCTCTGTGCCCATCAGGTTTCCAGCCGACATAAGGTCTGAGAGAACCTGTGGATAGATTACAGTCTCAGCATCTACCTCAGCCTCCATCTCTGGAGTAATGGTAGTAGAGGTAATCAGAGGTACGTCACCGAAGAGCTGGGTGAGCCAGAAAGTGTAGAGGCCACGCATGAAATAGGCCTCGCCGAGGAGCTGATTGCGCTTGCTCTCGTTACCGGTCCACTCAACGTTGTCGATGGTCTCGATCATGTTGTTGGCACGGTTGATACCACCATAGAGCAGGACGAATGGAGTCTCATACTGGTTAACGTCCATCTGCACGAGGTGATGGAGCGACTTAACCTTGTTGTCCTGAAGACCGCCAGCACCGTAGCAGTTATCAGACATTACCTCCCACCAGTAGAAGATGTTCTGGTTGTCGGCATCGCCACCGCCCATGGTATTCATGATTGAGTAGGTAGCTGCATTCAATGCCTCTACGTCGCCAATCTTGCCTGGGAATGTAGCCTGAGTGGCACTTGTCACACGTGGATCGGTATCCAGCATGTCATCACAAGCTGTGAATGAAGCTGCTGTCAGGGCAGCAGCTGCTGCAAATATATATTTCTTCATTTTATTGTTTCGAATTAGTAATTGTCAATTGTCAATTGTCAATTATAAATTAGAACTTGAGGCTTGCACCTACAGTGAATGTACGTGAAGGTGGATACAAGCCAAGGTCGATACCAGATGCCCAGCTAGCGCCACCACCTGCGTTACCTACCTCAGGATCGAGGCCAGTGTAGCCAGTGAAGGTGTAGAGGTTAGA
>JAZUEP010000050.1:0-4187 GCA_045640225.1 Bacteroidales bacterium
ACTTGCGTGCTTCAGACAACATGGGATGGTGCTAAGAGCGGTACTCGCTATGAGGAAACCATGAACTATCTGCGTTCTCACAACACCCTCGATGATGATGGCGATGTGACGAGCGAGGCGTTGAGCTACAAGAACTTCGGCTCTAACTTCAAGAACACCCCTTCTGCCGATTATGACAGCGACCTTGATGCTACCATCCAGATTATAGAGGGTGCACGCGACATCATCAGCGAGGTAGCTGGTTCGAAGATAGGTCTGCCATGGTCGGGCGAGGACGATTCGTACATCGAGTCACCATACGCCTACAACAGTATCGTGGATTTCTACGACAACATCGCTGGTTGCAAGTATGCTCTCTATGGTGCTGTAGGAGCAGAATCACCTAATGAAAAGTCGCTCATCTACTTCTGCCTCAATGCTAACAATGCCACTCTCAAGTCTCAGGCACAGACGGTTCAGAGCAATATGGATGCTGCGCTCAAAGCCATCGACAGCATGAAGAAGCCTTTCGCTTTGAACTACACCGACGCATCGGCAAAGGCAGCCATTGATGCTTTGGACGAATTGGATAGTGCATTGGACGAGATGGAAGAGACACTCAAAAAGTATGCCGGAAACGAGACAGTAGAGAACCAATGTAAGGTGATCAACGCAAACTATGTAGATAACGTGGTTGTGAAGACCTATACCGCGCTTTGTAATAATGCAGAAAAATTGTATAACTCAATAAAAGCAATCAAGAAATAAAGCCCCCTCCCGACCTCCCCCATTAGGGAGGGGAAGGAAGTATGAATTAAGCAACTGAAAAACAATGAAAAATAAATTTTTCACTCTTCACTCTTCACTTTTCACTTTTGCAATAGCCATATTGCTCTCATCGTGTTCTGATGATACCACGGATGTTCTGTCATGGGATATTGGCGAGGGCAATGCTATCGATTATCCTGAAGATTACTATGCCGGTGGAAAGCTTGGTACAACGGCCAACAACTCATCGACTGCCTACAAGCAGCCAACGCTGGCGGTGGAAAATGCGGGTATGGTGACTGCCTTTAACGAGGGTGAGTACCTCTTTGAGAAGGATTTCAACACGAATACCTCGGGAGCCTTCAAGGGATTGGGACCTGTGTATGTGCGTCCTGGTTGTCTCTATTGCCATCCCGGTTATGGTCATGGAGCACGCCAGAATACCTACGCCGCCAATCTGCAGCGCAATGGCTATCTGCTTGTTGTCTATGACAAGAAGACGGATGCATACATTCGTTCGGTGGCTGGTATGCCACAAACGAGAGCCGTGAAACCTTTCAAGGCACCTATCGACGAGACACAGATCAAGATTGCATGGAACAAGTACACGGACGAATGGGGCAACAAGTTTCCCGATGGCGAGACATACGAGCTGACTTATCCCGACGTTACCATTCCTGCCTCGGCGTTTTATGCACCCGTAGTGGTGCAGCGTGACGGCAAGGATGTAGAGATAGCTGCTGCCGACCATGATGAGAACATAGGCGTGCGTCTGGAATCGACCATCGGCATCTATGGCACAGGTCTTCTGGATGCCATACCCGACGAGGATATCACCGCCCAGTGGAAGGCTGAGTCGCCTTACGTGACACTCAATCCTGCCATGTGGGATCAGGCAACTGACACATGGAAAAGCTATTACAGCAACTCTAAACAGGGTGATGGCACGAAGTACGTGCGTCGCTTCACTTACGCCATGAGTCGTGGTCCTTTGATGGATGCTGCCGGAGCCAATGCCATCTGGAACATCACCAATGTGACACGTCCCGACCGTCGCTACCACTACCTTGATCTTGCCGGCAAGTATTATGCCGAGACTTCATCCAAGGATCCAGAGGTGCAGGCGGGTTTCAAGGAGTACATCGCCCTTGTTGACCTTGACATGAAACATCCGGAGTGGCATACTGGCAATCTTGAGTCGGACATCAAGACCTACCTGACCAGTCAGACGCTGGATGCAGAGATGACTCAGGAGCAGTATAAGAACCTCATGATCTGGCATCGAGGACTTGCCGTACCTGCTGCTCGCAACACCACCACCGAGGACTTCAAGGCTGGCAAGGAACTCTTCTCGCAGATTGGTTGTGCGCAGTGTCACCGTCCTTCGTGGACAACGGGCAAGGACGACATTCAGGATCCTAACCTGCTTTTCTCCAACGCCGACATGCCTCGCTATCCGTATCAGAAAATCTGGCCTTACACAGACATGGTGCAGCATCGCCTCTTCATGAAGAACGACTTGCGAACAGGTTGGTGCCGTACCACTCCGCTTTGGGGGCGAGGATTGGCAAGCAAGTGTGGTTCTGGTGTTGAGCGCATGCACGACTGTCGTGCCCGCAATGTCATCGAAGCCATCATGTGGCACGGATGCACCAGCGAGGGAGGCAAGAGCGATGCCTACGCCACGGTGGAGAAGTTCCGCAAGCTGACAAAGAAGCAGCGCGACCAGATAGTGTATTTCATTGAGTCGATATAAACAACTTCGTACGATGACGATACGCTTCGCTACGATAACAATGTTTGAAAAACGATGACGAACTTGAAAATAGGCAATAGCACATCATCCATTTCTCCCTCCCTATGGGGGAGGGTCGGGGTGGGGCTTCTCTACACACTCCTCATAGTGTGTATGGGGGCTGCCACCATTGTGGAAAAGATGCATGGCAAGGACTATGCTGGTGAGCTCATCTATGGCTCGTGGTGGTTCATCACCCTGTGGGGATTGCTTGCCATCGTGTCGCTGGCTTTTCTTGTGCGAATGAAGGTACATCGGAAGGTGGCGGTATTCCTGTTGCATCTCTCTTTTGTGGTGATGCTTGTAGGGGCATTGATCACGCATCTCGCCTCGCAGGAGGGAAGTGTGCATCTGCGCATGGATAGGGATGTGCAGACATTCATAGATAATGAGGGGCAGGTGCAGCATCTGCCTTTCACTATGCGATTGGAGGACTTCTGCATCGTTCACTATCCGGGTACGGATGCGGTGATGGATTACCGTTGTGAGATAAGGATAAATGACGATAACGATGATGTAAGTCACCAGATGGTTGTTTCGATGAACAACATTGGCAAGGCTGCAGGTTATCGTTTTTATCAGTCATCGTACGATGATGACGGGCAGGGAACACACCTTCTTGTGGCACACGATCCTTACGGCATCGCGGTCACGTATGTGGGTTATCTCATGCTCTTTGTCTGCCTGCTTTGGACGATGTTCTCACGACACACACGCATTCGACAGCTCTATCGTATGGCTACACGTCCGTTAGTTTTCCTCTTCGTTCTTCTTTTCGTCAATACAGCGCATGCACAGATACTCACTCCGATTTCCCCCGAGATAGCCCATGAATTTGGCAAGGTCACTGTTCTTTACAATGGTCGTCTTTGTCCTATCAACACTGTAGCCACGGACTTCGTCACCAAACTATCCGGCAAAGCCTCATGGAATGGTTATTCTGCTGATGAAGTCTTCACTGGTTGGATGATATTCTATTCGGAATGGGAGCAACAGAAGATAATCCGCATTAAAAGTGCAGAGGTGCAGCACATATTGGGCATAGAGGGGCAATGGGCTTCGGTACGTGATTTCTACACCTTGAAGGGCGAGTACAAGCTTCGAGGCAAAATCAATGATTCCAATCTTTCGGATGCCACACGCAAGGCCATTCGCGAGGCAGACGAGAAGCTGCAAGTTGTCAGCATGTTCTACAGCAACGAGATGCTACGCATGTTTCCGCTGGAAGAGAAATGGCACGCTCCAGGCAGCACGGAACTGCCCCTCGGTACACCCGAACGTGAATTTCAGTTTATCAATCACTCCATGGACCACCTCGTGCAAGCCATTCTTGCCAATGATGTTTCTGGCGCAAAGCAGATGATTGCCAGGATAAGGCTCTACCAGCAGGAGAAGGTAGGCGATGCCTTGCCATCAAAGACAATGGTCAGCATCGAGGTGTTTTACAACAAACTGCTCTCTGCACGCTGGGTGACATTCCTGTGTCTCACGCTGAGCTTGCTACATTGCATTCTTCTGCTGAGGATTTCTTCTCCCTCCCTCTACGGGAGGGTTGGGGTGGGTCTTATTATCGCTCTACTGGCATTCCTTACTGTGATCTTCGCCCTGCGCTGGATTATCAGCGGTCACATTCCGATGAGCAATG
>JAZUEP010000051.1:0-13038 GCA_045640225.1 Bacteroidales bacterium
CAGCACTTCCCAAGCAACACCGCCGCTCGTACCGTACCACACGAGGCCAGCGTCGCTTGTTCGACCGCTATTGCCCTCGAATGGGATGCTGCCTGGAAGAATATGAACGATCCTTCGGGCCGTGCGGTGGCCAACGTCCACGAGAAGGCATATTGATGCGCCGTTGGGCAAATTTGTATACCTTGTAGTACAAAAATATACCTAAATATGGCAAAAGTGAGTCGAGATGACACATTTTTGCCATATTTTGTGCCCGAAATTTTGTCGTTTCAGTAATAAATTGTATATTTGCGCACCAACTATACGACATTTATTAATGGAACAGTTTGTCGGCGCCATATACTTTGTGCCCTGTATCATCTGCCTGATCTGGACGTTCATCTACTTCTTCAGGGTGAAGACCAGTACGCAGAAGATGATGCTCGTCATGCTTCTATTGGCGGTATTCTATTTCACGACGTATGCATTCTACATCATGCCGTGGACCGACTATAGGATGATGGCGAAGCTCGACATGTTCAACGTTCCGGTCATTCTGCTGCTCCTTGTCGTCGACCTTGTGTACCTCTGGTCGCATCAGAGTCGCAAGCTGCTCGAGTCACGTCTGCACCTGCTGCTCTATGTGCCCGCATTGGTCGTAACGTCGCTGCACTTCCTGATCTATTACATGACGGGCTACCGCGAAATTGCCCGCTTTGCCGAGGCTCTCGATCATTATGGGGCCTATCCTCCGGGTTTTGCCGAACCGCAATACTTGCTCTATTACCGTTTCAACGTCTACGTCCTCTCGGCGGTGATGATCCTCTTCTTCCTGCTTATTACCTACAGCTGCATTAAACTTTCGTGGCGACATGGATATCGTCTGGGCGATGGCTTCCGCTTCTTTTTCTGTGCCAATGTGTCTAATCCCATCCGTGTGGTGTGCTTCCTCAACATGGCCACGATCCTGTTGCTGGTTCCGATGCTTCCGGTAGGCGGACTTGGTCGTTCCTTCCTGATTCAGCATCCCGTCCTGGGTTGTAGCCTCACCTTGCTGTTGTCGGTGGTGCTGTTCTGCCTCTTCTATGTAGAGTATATGATCGACCTTCCGCACTTTACGCTTTCGTCTTTGTCGCATGTCGATATTGTCGGGCCAAAGACTGCCGGCAAGCCAGCTGCGGTCGATGCGAGCACAGAAGAACCAGATGCCGTTGTAACAACTCCATCAGTGCCCGTCAGAAGTGAAGAACAGGTGCGCATCGAGGCTGCCTTGCGCAAGGCTTTCGACGAGGATCGTGTCTATCTCGACCCGAATCTGAGCCTCATCAGCCTATCCTCGCACCTCAGTACCAACCGCACGACACTCTCGATGATCATCGGTCAGGTCTATGGCGTCAGCTTCCGACAGCTTGTGGCCCGTTATCGTATCGATGCAGCCAAAATTTACATGCTGAAGAAGCCAGAAGCCAAGCAAGACGAGGTTGCAATGGAATGTGGCTTCGTTACGGCACAGGCTTTCAATCAGAAATTCAAGGAGTTAGTGGGCGAAGCGCCACGAATGTGGATGGTGAAACAAGGGAAATGAAATATAGATTATGGGAACGAAAATTGTCGTTTCCATAATTTTTTGCACTTTTCGGATAAAATATTATTGCACACATAATGTGAAAAGCATAACATGGCTGTAGATTAAAGGCACTATCTTTGCGCCATCAAAAACGAATAATCTGCAACAGTTATGCAAAACAAAACTCTTATTTTCTCAGCCATATTCGCAGCGATGATGTGCGGTTGTCAGGAGGAAGAATTCGACTTTACCTACGAAGAGGTTCACCGCTCGGTCGTAGAGCGCGATTATATCAAGGCCTTCAATGCCGAATTCCCCGAGATAGATCCTAACCACGACTGGATGTGTGAGCCGGATACCATTTACGAGGAGGTGCAGTATAATGGTATTACACGAGCACACAGCGGCGCTGTGCCTGTGGTTTATAGCGAGAACGTATATCTCGAAATGTCGTACACAATGGTTAAACAGGCCCTGGATTATATGAAAGAGGCAGAGGATAACCGTGGTAAGTGCGCTCAGGACTTCGAATATAAAGCCATTGAGGATAATGAAGGTGGTTACGAGCTGTATACCATCACTCCAACTTTTTGGGGACGTAAATTCTGCGATACCAACTGGGTGGGCATTTATTATATCGGTTCTGATGGTAATAAATATGATTTGAGCTCATTCTGGGATGATACGCAGTCATGCTTCCGTCGCATCAGGGTTTATTACAAGGATGGTCAAGTTGACGACATGCCACAGAGTACACAGCCTATTACAGATGATCCTAACCAGGCATGGAACGAAACGAAGCCATTGACACATTCATGTTCTAAATGCGGTGGAAGTGGAAAGACAGGTAGTGGTTGGAACAGAAAAAATTGCGATACTTGCAACGGAACCGGAAAAGCAGAGGTTGATCATTACGAGCTTCCACAGTATACTATCAAAGTTCCTGTTGGCATGAAGTGGGGTGTGTATCTCCGGACGCAGAAACAGCAGAATAAGGGTACGGCTAATAGCAACCTCGAAACCTGGTACTCTAACTCGCAGTATAACCCGATGAATACCGATGGCTCGAATACCCATGTCAAGGCAGCTGCTACCTTTACGTTCAATGGTACTACTTATGTATCGTTCGAGGATGCTCCTACCGTATGCTCGAATACCAGTGGCACTGGCGAGTGCAGAACATGCGGACATGGCCATTACGATCATGATTACAACGACATTGTGCTCACGATCACACCTCGTCCTGTTGAGTCGACTTACCGTTCGATCAAGTATCGCGTAATGTGCGAGGACTTGGGCGGCACCTTCGACTGGGACTTCAACGACGTGGTCTATGATGTAATCTATGAGGATGGCAAGCAGCAATCTGATAAAGCAAAGGTTTATGTCTTGGTACAGGCTGTAGGAGGTACATTGCCAATCTATATGGAGTATATCGGCAACCGTGGTCGCTCGCTCGACAAGACCAATGTCGAATTGCATACCCTGCTTTCTGGCCAGACCGAACCAAATGATAAGGGATTGTATACGCCTGTCAATGTAGCTACACCCGAGTATGAGACGATACAGAATAAGCCGGGACAGAAGATTCTGGAATTCACTCTCGAAAGACAAAAGTACTCAGATAACGAATTGGATATCCGTTCGTATGTAAAGGAAATATCTATAAAAGCGTATCAAAATGGATTAGATAAAAGTGCTACATCTGAAGTGATTTTTCCTGATGCAGTTGGTAGTGCCGTTCCTCAGTGCTTCATGACCTCTACAGGCACTGAATGGGCCGATGAGCTCCAGAATATTACCAGCAAGTATCCGCGTTTCGCCACATGGGTAGCCTCGCAGGACGAAGGCATTGCCTGGTGGAACTCAGATCCAAATTTCTAATCGAAACTACTTATTTCTGAACACCTAAACCTTTGCCCTCCTTGACTCTATGGGAAAGTCGGGGAGGGCTTTTTGTGTGGTAGCATAAGGAGTGCGAGAGTCGTAGCGACGGGAAATCAGGCGCTGACCTTGATCTTGGCCTTCCATAATCCGAAGGCGATGAGCCAGTTGAGGGCAACGAAGCTGAGCGCATAGGCGAGCGAAGCGGCACAAGGCGAGAGGAACTGGCCGAACCATTGGTACACGCCCCAGGTGACACCCCATTGGCCGAAGAAGTGAGCCAGAATCCACGAGATGACGTAGAGCAGCAACGGATTCTGTCCGAAGATGACGAATCCCTCGGTCCACCAGCCCTTCCACTTCTTGAAGTCCACCATCCACATCAGCGCTGCCAGCAGCACGACGTCGATCGAAATCGTGGCCAATACGAACGAGGTAGACCATACCTTCTTGCTGATGGGGATGGCATCGTTTACGTCTATCAATGTAATCAGCAACGTGGTTATGACGAACTTCATCAGCGTCTTCGAGTACTGTCCTATCCGTTTGCGTTCGTCGCCTTCGCACATGGCTTGCGGCTGGCTCTCGGTCCTCATCGTGAGCAGCAGCATACCGAAGTGAACGCCTATCATCACGTGTGCAATCGAAGGAATGGTGCTCAGCAGGCCTTCCGGATCGAGGCGAATGCCGTTGTCGGTATACAGATGCTGTGCTCCTAACAGCCAGTGATCGACCCTGGCACAGATATTCTGCTCGCTGAATACGTAGCCGTCGCACAGGCTCAACAGGAAGGCGTAACCCGTCAGCACCAGTACCGCGATGCTCAGGATCCACTTCGGCTTGAGCGCCAGCGTCAGCAATGCCGCCACGCCATAACTCAGGGCCAGACGTTGCAAGACGCCCGGAATTCGCAAATGCTGCCATTCGCACCATCCGCTCGACATCCATTGCAGCAGCAAGCCGATGGCGAAGATCACGACCGTACGAGTCAGGATGCGACGTACCGCCATCCAGCTGGCTCGGAAGTCGAACTTCCGTAGGCTGAACGGTATGCAGAATCCCATGACGAACATGAAGGTCGGGAAGACCAGGTCGGTAGGAGTGAGGCCAATAAATTCGGCATGCTCGAGCGGTGCATAGATGTCGCTCCAGCTGCCGGGATTGTTTACCAGTATCATGCCTGCCAGGGCAATGCCTCGCAGAATGTCGATCGAATAGATGCGCTTCATCGGTTGCGTCGGGTGCTTGTGGTTAGTGGTGTGCCCATTGTGGTACGGGTTGCAAAGATACACATTATTCTTACACCATGTACCAAAACTGTGCAACAATTTTGCAAAACATTCAATAATCTGTTATTTTGGCATGAAAAACCTCTTATTTTCTTCATTATTGTTCGGAAAACCATTCGTGAAACGACAAATTTGTTATCATTTTTCGTCTTGACGGTTTCGTAAAAAAATATTGTAGTTTTCATAACGAAAAGTCGCAGAAAATCGTTATCTTTGCACCGTGTAAATTCTAATAGTGTGTACGCCTAAACCGGTTTATAAATTTTTGTTCATCTTGACTGGTGCCCTGTGACGGTGGCGCCAGTTATTTTTTTGTGCGAATCTGCTTCCGTGATTTGTGATGCCACGTTGCTGGTTTGTTGTTCTCCTTCCTTATTGACGGAAGGAGTTCCTCTGATACAAAAACTGCTTCCGCGTTTTGCGGAGGCATAGTTTTGGCGAAAACTGTTCCTTCTCGTTTTGATAAGGCAGAATGTTGGCGAAGATTCTTCCTTCTCGTTTTGCGGAGGCATAGTTTTGGCGAAAACTGTTCCTTCTCGTTCTGATAAGGCAGAATGTTGGCGAAGATTCTTCCTTCTCGTTTTGCGGAGGCATGGTTTTGGCGAAAACTGTTCCTTCGCGTTTTATTAAGGCAGAATGTTGGCGAAAAATATGCCTTCGCATATCGAGAAAGGAGATCAGCCGGTAAGGAATGTCGCTCCGCGTTCTGAGATCGCAGAAAAAATCGCGAACGATATTTATTATGCAATCCATAATTGCCATTCCCGATAGATTAGAAAGTATTTTGCACCTATTTTATAATATTATCAAATATCGTATGCGATATATTGATTAATTTTCGTATATTTGCATCGCAAACCAAGATAGAAAATGAAAAAGTACAGATTACTCACCCTCCTGATGGCCGTTGTTGCCTTGTGCATCACTTCGTGCCAGAAAACCCAAAACACAGAACAGAATATGACAACCGTCTACGACTTCACCGTTGAGAACCAGCAGAAGCAGCCCGTCAGCCTTGCAGATTACAAGGGCAAGGTGCTGCTGATTGTGAACACTGCCAGCCGTTGTGGCTTCACCCCGCAATACGAGGAGCTGGAGCAGATGTATGAGGAGTACGGCTTCAAGGGCTTCGAGATCCTCGACTTCCCCTGCAATCAGTTCGGCCAGCAGGCTCCTGAGAGCGACGAGGAGTACACCCAGTTCTGCCAGCTGAATTATAAGACTCAGTTCCCTCAGTTCCGCAAGATCGAGGTAAATGGCGAGAACGAGATTGCCCTCTACAAGTGGCTGAAGGAGCAGAAGGGCTTTGCAGGCTTCGACCCAAACCATCCGCTCACCGAAATCCTTGACAAGATGTTCAGTCAGGCCGATTCGGCTTATGCCAGCAAGCCAGACATCAAGTGGAACTTCACCAAGTTCCTGATTGACCGTCAGGGCAATGTGGTGGAGCGCTTCGAGCCAACTGCTACCAAGGAGGTGATGGCTCCGGCCATCGAAAAACTGCTTTGAGAAGTATAGAACAAACCAAATAAGGGATGTAATTGCCCAAACCAAGCACGTATAGTGCGAGAGTTTGGAATCTGGAAGAACTCACACTCGGGTTGTGCTGCCGTCGGAATGCGGTAGCACAACTTTTTTTGTGTATAATCTGTGGCATTTGTAGGCTTTCCTCTTTCCATTTTGTATACAAGGAAAGATTGTGTGACGAAAATAAAGCAAAATGCGGTAAAATGCGTGATAAATATGACAAAATAAAGTAAAAACGGAAATATTCAAGCAAATTACCATCATTTTTCGTTTTCTGGCTTGGAAATTTATACATTTTTCGCTATCTTTGCGACGTCAAAACGTAAGAAATATGACGCGAATAGTGAAAATTTGCTGCAAACAAGCAGAAAATAGTTACTATTGTTTATAAATTCACAGAGTATCACCCTAAATAACAATCGTCCGAAGTGGAACCTTTGAAACATGAATGTGGCGTGGCGATGATACGCCTGCTGAAGCCACTGAGCTACTATCAGGAGAAGTACGGCACATGGATGTACGGCCTGAACAAGCTTTACCTGCTGATGGAGAAACAACACAACCGTGGGCAGGAAGGTGCAGGACTGGCCTGTACGAAGCTTTGCGCGAGCCCGGGCGAAGAATATATGTTTCGCGAGCGTGCGTTAGGCAGTGGCGCCATCACCGAGATTTTCGGTAACGTACAGAAGAGCTTCGAAGGACTGAGCCGCGAACAGCTGTCCGATGCAAACTTTGCGCAGGAGTCGCTGCCCTTTGCGGGCGAGATCTATATGGGTCACCTTCGCTATTCGACCACAGGCAAGAGCGGCCTGGCTTACGTTCACCCCTTCATGCGTCGCAACAACTGGCGAGCCAAGAACCTCTGCCTTTGCGGCAACTTCAATCTGACCAACGTCGGCGAGATTTTCGACGAGATAACGGCTACCGGTCAGCATCCGCGTATCTATAGCGACACGTACATCATGCTCGAGCTGCTGGGCCATCGACTGGATCGCGAGAGCGAACGTCTGTTCGACATTGCTGTCGGCCGAGGCCTGAAGGGTACGGCCATCACCGATTTCATTGAGCGTAACATCGACATCTGTAATATCCTGCGCACCTCGACACCACGTTTCGATGGCGGCTATGTGCTTTGCGGCTTTACGGGTTCGGGCGAGATGTTCTCGATGCGCGATCCATGGGGTATCCGCCCGGCCTTCTGGTATCGCGATGACGAAGTGCTGGTAGTGGCATCTGAGCGCCCTGTCATCCAGACAGCTTTCGACCTCGAGACCGATCAGATTCAGGAACTGCAACCAGGACAGGCCATTACGGTGAGGAAGAGTGGCGAGGTAAGCCTCTCGCAGATCATCGAACCCAAGCGCTTCCGTGCCTGTTCGTTCGAGCGCATCTACTTCAGCCGCGGTTCGGATCGCGACATCTATCGCGAACGCAAGGCCCTCGGCGAACAGCTGACCCCGAAGATTACCGAGGCTGTCGGTGGCGACGTCGAGCATACGGTGTTCAGCTTTGTGCCTAATACGGCCGAGGTGGCTTTCTACGGCATGCTGGACGGATTCAAGAAGCAGCACAACGAGGAGAAGATCGACCAGATCTACGCCCTGATGCAGGACCATCAGCCATCGCGCGAGGAGCTGCAACAGATCCTGCACAATTACGTGCGGTCGGAAAAGGTAGCCATCAAGGACATCAAGCTTCGCACCTTCATTACCGAGGACAACAGCCGCAACGACCTGGCCGCTCACGTCTACGATATTACCTACGGTTCGCTGGTTCCGTATGTCGACAATCTGGTGGTGATCGATGACTCGATTGTGCGTGGCACTACGTTGCGCGAGAGCATCCTGCGCATCCTCGACCGTCTGCATCCCAAGAAGATAGTGCTCGTTTCGTCGTGTCCGCAGGTTCGTTACCCCGACTATTATGGCATCGACATGGCACGAATGGAGGAGTTCATTGCCTTCCGTGCTGCCATCGAACTGCACATCGAACGCGGTACCTGGCAGACCATCATGGACGTATACAACCGTTGTGTTGCCCAACGCGGATTGCCGCCGGCCGAGATGCGGAACTATGTGACGGAAATCTACGATCCGTTCACACCCGAAGAGATTTCGGCCAAGATGGTCGAGATGCTTCGCCCCGAAGGGGTTACGACGCCTATCGAGATTGTCTATCAGTCGCTCGAAGGCCTGCATCGCGCCTGTCCGCATCATCCAGGCGACTGGTACTTCAGTGGCGACTATCCTACGCCCGGTGGCGTTCGACTGGTGAACGAGGCGTTCATCAGTTATTGCGAGCGCAATAACCGATGAAGTTGAAGAGGTAAAAAGTTAAAGAGGTATAAAGGTGTAGTCGCCTTTTGCTTTTCCCCTTTACCATTCTGTAGCAAAACCGAAAGAGTCGGAACTCTACCTTTTTATCTTTTTATCTCTTTATTTCTTTATCTCTTTTCTTCTAACAGCCCACTTTTTAACTCTATAACTCTTTAACTCTTAAACTTTGTAAGATCGTGGATACCAAATACATTTTCGTTACCGGAGGCGTAGTTTCATCGCTTGGTAAAGGCATTATTTCGTCGAGCATCGGCAAGTTGCTGCAGGCTCGCGGCTATAAGATCACGATTCAGAAGTTCGATCCGTACATCAACATCGACCCTGGTACGCTCAACCCTTACGAGCATGGCGAGTGCTACGTCACGACCGATGGCTTCGAGACCGACCTCGACCTGGGTCATTACGAGCGCTTTACGGGCATTCGCACCACCCGCGAGAACTCGGTAACCACAGGTCGCATTTATCAGGCGGTGATCGACAAGGAGCGTCGTGGCGACTACCTGGGCAAGACGATTCAGGTGGTGCCCCATATCACCAACGAGATAAAGAGCCGCATCAAGGCCAATGCCCAGAAGGAGCATTTCGACTTTGTAATCACCGAGATTGGCGGTACGATCGGCGACATCGAGAGCGCACCTTTCATGGAGGCCATCCGTCAGTTGCGCTGGGAACTGGGACGCAATGCCATCAACGTGCATCTGACCTATGTGCCTTACCTGCGTGCTGCCGACGAGCTGAAGACCAAACCTACACAGCATAGCGTGAAGGAACTGCAGAGCATGGGTATCCAGCCCGACATCCTGATACTCCGCACCGAGAAGCATCTGGACCGTGGCATCCTCGACAAGGTGGCATCGTTCTGTAACGTGGCTCCTGATTGCGTAGTGCAGAGCGAAGACCTGCCTAGCATCTACGAGGTGCCTATCAACATGCAGAACCAGGGCCTCGATGCCTCGATAATCCGCCGCTTGGGCGAGGAGGTAGGCTCTACGCCCGAGATGCGTCCCTGGCGTACGTTCCTCAAGCTCCAGAAGGAGGCCACCGAGGAGCTGCACATCGGCTTGGTGGGCAAATACGATCTGCAGGATGCCTACAAGAGCATTCGCGAAAGCCTGAATCTGGCAGCCATCTATTGTGGACGTAAGGCCAAGCTGCACTTCATCAACAGCGAGCACATTACGCCCGAGAATGTGGCCGAGCAATTGGCAGGTATGGCAGGCGTGATTATCTGCCCAGGCTTCGGTTCGCGCGGCATCGAGGGTAAGATCACGGCCGTGCAATACACGCGTACGCATAACATCCCTACGTTCGGTATCTGCCTCGGTATGCAGATGATCGTCATCGAATTCGCCCGTAACGTACTGGGTTACAGCGATGCCCATTCGATGGAGATGAATCCGGAGACAAAGCACAACGTCATCGACATCATGGAGGAGCAGAAGAGCATCACCAAGATGGGTGGAACCATGCGACTGGGTGCTTATGGTTGCGACCTTCGCGAAGGCTCGCGCGTGCGTAATATATATAATGAGGAGCACATCGACGAGCGCCATCGTCATCGCTACGAGTTCAACAACCGTTACCTCGACGAATACGAGGCTGCCGGTATGCAGTGCGTAGGCCGTAACCCCGAGAACGACCTTGTCGAGATTGTCGAGATTCCGGAGCATCGCTGGTTCATCGGTACACAATTCCATCCGGAATACAGCAGCACCGTACTGCATCCGCATCCGCTGTTCGTCTCTTTTGTCAAATCGCTGCTGTGACAAAAGAAACGAAAGGTAAAAAGGTATAAAGGTAAAAAAGATAAAGAGTTGACCGTTGCTGAGACTTGGCTTCGTTGACCTGCATCCCAACCTTTACCGACATAATACCTTTTAACTCTTTATCTCTTTAACTGTTTAACTGAAATTTTATGACTATAAAATTTACCAAGATGCATGGCTGTGGCAATGACTATGTGTACGTCAATTGCTTCGAGCAACACATCGAGAACCCTGAGCAACTGTCCATCTTTGTCAGCGACCGCCATTTCGGCATCGGTTCGGACGGTCTGGTGCTGATCATGCCTTCAGAGACGTGCGACTTCCGCATGCGTATGTTCAATGCTGATGGTTCGGAGGCACAGATGTGTGGCAATGCTTCGCGCTGTGTGGCCAAGTATTGCTACGACAATCACCTTACCGATAAGGAGGAATTTACGCTCGAGACTTTGGCCGGCGTCAAGGTACTGCGTGTCTTTGTCGGAGCCGACGGAAAGGTCGAGAAGGTGCGCGTCAATATGGGCGAACCAATATTGAAGCCCGCCGACGTGCCCGTGGCATTGCCAGGCATGGCCGATGCTCCTGTCGTTGACCAGTTGTTGCCCTTGCCCGAAGCTGTCGCAAGACTTTATCCGGCCGAGCCAAAGGTGACATGTGTCTCGATGGGTAATCCCCACGCCATCTATTTCCTTGGCAGCAAAGAGGCTGTCGAAAACCTTCCGCTTGAGCAGATCGGCCCCACCTTCGAGAATCACGCCTATTTCCCTGCCCGTATCAATTCAGAATTCGTTTACATCTACGATCGTCATCATGCCCGCATGCGAGTGTGGGAGAGGGGCAGTGGCGAAACCTGGGCATGCGGAACCGGCTCGTGTGCCACGCTCGTGGCCTGTGTACTCAACGGCCTTACCGACCGACAGATCACCCTCGACCTCAACGGCGGCTCGCTCGAACTCGAATGGGACGAAGCCACGAATTGCGTCTTCATGACCGGGCCTGCGACGAAGGTATTCGAGGGAAGCCTCGAATACCTATAGTTAAAGAGGTAAAAGGTAAAGAGGTAAAAAGGTGCTGTTACTGCGACAGGCGTTGTCGAACGGCTTTCTGCAACCTTTACCCAAAATGTAACTTTTTAACTTCTCAACCTGGTCGTAGGACCATAACTCTTTAACTATTTAACTCTTAAACTTTTTAACTTGAATTATGGCATACGTCAACACCAACTTTACCAAAGTGGCCGACACCTACCTCTTCGTCGAGGTGGCACGTCGCATCAAAGCATATCAAGAGCAGCATCCCGACGCCAAGATTATCCGCATGGGCATTGGCGACGTCACACGTCCGCTTGTGCCAGCCGTCATCGAAGCATTGCATAAGGCCGTCGACGAGATGGGTCAGGCCGAGACTTTCCGCGGCTATGGTCCTGAACAGGGTTACGCTTTCCTGCGTGACCGGATTGCCGACTTCGACTTCCATCAGCGTGGCATCCAGATCGATGCCGACGAGATCTTTATCAGCGATGGTGCCAAGAGCGATTGCGGCAACATCGGCGACATCCTTGGCCAGCAGAATGTCATTGCCGTGACCGATCCGGTCTATCCCGTCTATGTGGATACGAACGTGATGGGTGGTCGTGCCGGCGAATGGGACGGGCTGAAGTACAGCCGCATCTATTACATGCCTTGCACGCAGGAGAATGGTTTTGTGCCATCACTTCCAACTGAACACGTCGACATCATCTACCTTTGCTTCCCTAACAATCCTACGGGCACCACACTGACACGCGACCAGCTCAAGGTATGGGTAGATTACGCCTTGCGCGAGAAGGCCATCATCCTGTTCGATGCTGCCTACGAAGCCTTCATCACCGAGGACGATGTGCCACATTCGATTTACGAGATTGAAGGCGCGCGTCAGTGTGCCATCGAGTTCCGCTCGTTCTCGAAGACGGCTGGCTTCACGGGCCTTCGCTGCGGCTTTACGGTCGTGCCTAAGGACCTCACGGCCAAGACCGAAGACGGACGCGATGTGGTGCTGAACAAGTTGTGGAATCGTCGACAGAGTACGAAGTTCAACGGCACTCCATACATCGTACAGCGTGCAGCCGAGGCTGTATATTCGCCAGAGGGACGACAGCAGATCATGGCCGACATTGCGTACTATCGCGAGAACGCCAAGCTGATGAAACAGACTTTCGAGAAGATCGGTTTCCCAGCCTTTGGCGGCGTCAACAGCCCTTATGTATGGATCAAGACCCCGATGGATTCGTGGACATTCTTCGACCGTCTGCTTGACGAGTGCCATGTGGTCGGAACCCCGGGCGTAGGCTTCGGTCCTAGTGGTGAGACCTATTTCCGCCTTACCGCTTTTGCGACGCACGAGGCTACACGCGAGGCCATGCAACGCATTCTTGATTGGAAGATCTGATTGACTTCCATTGAGACCAGAAAGGTCTATAACGATGCTAAGAGGCTGTCTCAAAAGCCACAGCAAATAACAAATACTGAATAAAGTATAGAGGGCGTGTCAAAAGACACGAAATATTAAATAATGTATTTGTAACTAAATGAAATTCACTATTTTACATTTTATATGGTAGAAAAGTGTTTGCAGAATATAAAAATGGTAAGAATTTAACATTCTAAAGGTAAGAATGACACTTGGAAGTTGCAGAACTATACCAATAATGAGAT
>JAZUEP010000052.1:0-24210 GCA_045640225.1 Bacteroidales bacterium
TACGTCAGGCGATAAGGATTCCGATGGGGCATTGGATCCGCTCATAACTCGCTATGTCGATTATGTGATGAACCGCGAATATCGTCTTAGCGATGGTACGTTTGCTCGTAATCGCCCGCATCACAACACTGTCTGGCTCGAAGATATGTATATGGCTATTCCTGCCCTGGCATGGTATGGAACCCATAGTGGCGATGCTCATTATACCGACGAGGCTATCCGTCAGTTACATTTGTTCAAGGATAAGATGTGGGTGCCCGAAGTCCAGTTATTCCGTCACGGATGGGTCGAGGGCATGGAGCCGCATCCTAATTTTCATTGGGGCCGTTGCAATGGCTGGGCAATCCTGACGCTTTGCGAGGTGCTCGATAATCTGCCGGCAAAGCATCCCGAACGTCCTTTCGTCCTCGATCTTCTGCAGCAGCACATTGCAGGCCTTTGTCGCTTGCAGCATCATTCTGGCATGTGGCATCAGCTGCTCGATAGGAATGACACGTACCTCGAATCTTCGTGCACGGCCATTTATACCTATTGTATGGCGCATGCCATCAACGAAGGCTGGGTAGACCCTCTGGCTTATGGAGCACAGGTCTTCCTGGCGTGGAATGCCTTGTCGGGCTGCGTCAACGAGGCCGGTCAGGTCGAACAGACTTGCGTGGGAACGGGCATGGGCTTCGATCCGGCATTCTATGCCTATCGTCCGGTTCATGTCATGGCAGCGCATGGTTATGGCCCTACCATCTGGGCAGGCGCAGAGGTAATACGCATGTTGCATCATACTTGGCCTAAACTGAACGATTCTGCCGTGCATTTCTATAAGTCAGAACAGAAAACCAACGAGCCAATCTTCAGCGAAGATGTAATAGGAGGTGAGCTGTTCTGATCAACCCACCTCCCACATTTCGTTCTAACTATCTGTCTTTTACTTTGCTCGACTACGCTCCAGTTCCTGCAGCGAGTCGAGCTTCTTCTTTTCGAGGAACTCGTAGATACCACACAGGTGTTCCTTGACTTTTCCGTTGGTGAACTCGAAAACCTTCTCGACCAATCCATCCAGGAAGTCTCGGTCGTGGCTGACGACAATCAAGGTTCCATCGTAGTCACGCAGGGCTTGTTTCAGGATGTCCTTCGTCTTCATGTCAAGGTGATTCGTCGGCTCGTCAAGGATAAGCAGGTTCACGGGTTCGAGCAACAGTTTCACCATACACAGGCGTACACGTTCGCCGCCTGAAAGAACCTTGACCTTCTTTTGCGTGTCGTCTCCGCCGAACATAAAGGCGCCCAGCAGGTCGTTGATGCGTTTGCGGATCTCGCCTACAGCCACATCGTCAATGGTTTGGTAGACGGTCTTCTCTTCGTCGAGCAACGACGCTGAATTCTGCGCGAAGTAGCCAATCTGCACATTGTGACCGACGGTTAGTTCTCCCAGATGTTCAATCTCTCCCATGATAGCCTTGACCATGGTCGATTTGCCCTCGCCATTCTTTCCTACAAATGCAATCTTCTGGCCGCGTTCCAACATGAAGGTAGCGTCGCGGAAGATGCAATCAGCTTCGGTCAACGGATGCGAGTAGCCAGCACCGGTTTCAGAGCAAATAATAGGGTAGTTACCCGAGCGTGGCGAAGGCGGGAACTTCAGACGCAGAGCCGATGTATCCTCTTCGTCAACCTCCACAAGTTCGAGTTTTTCAAGCCATTTGACCTTCGACTGCACCTGGAAGGTCTTCGAGTAAGTACCTTTGAATCGCTCGATGAACTCTTTGGCTTCGGCAATCTGTTTCTGTTGATCGTCGTATTGCTTCTGCTGCTGTGCGCGTCGTTCCTTGCGCAATTCCAGGTAATGCGAGTACTTGGCCTTATAGTCGTAGATGCGGCCCAGCGTTACCTCGATGGTACGTGTGGTTATGGTGTCGACAAACTTACGGTCGTGCGAGATGAGGACAACGGCCATCGGTGAGTTGGTGATGAAGTCCTCGAGCCAGCCAATTGATTCGATGTCCAGATGGTTTGTCGGCTCGTCGAGCAGCAATACATCCGGATTCTGCAGCAACAGTTTTGCCAGCTCGATACGCATGCGCCAGCCGCCGGAGAACTCCGAGGTCTGTCGGTTGAAGTCCGTTCGCTTGAAGCCCAGGCCGAGCAAGGCCTTTTCGACATCTTCCTCGAAATGAGTCATGTCGATGGCATAGAACTTCTCCGACATGGCAGTTACATCTTCAATCAGCTTCATGTACTCCTCGCTCTCATAATCCGTACGTGTAGCCAGTTCGTTATTGAGAGCTTCGATACGAGCCTCCATTTCATGCAGGTGAGCAAATGCTTGCGATGCCTCCTCGAACACGGTTCGTCCGTCCTCGGTCATCAGGTGCTGAGGCAGGTAGCAGATGTTGCAGTCCTTGGGGGCATTGACGCTGCCACGGGTAGGTTGGCGTACACCGGCAAGGATTTTCAGCAGTGTCGATTTTCCGGCACCGTTTTTGCCCATCAGGGCGATGCGGTCTTTTTCATTGATGACGAACGACACGTCCTTGAAGAGCGTCGTTCCGCCGAATTCTACGGTAAGTCCGTCGATTGAAACCATAGGATTAATGGATAATAGACAATAGATAAATGATAATTTGGGTGCAAAGATACGCATTTTTTCTGAATTATAGGGTATTTTCGATAAAACACGATGGTTTTTTTGTTCATTTCGTGTTTTTTATTTATATTTGCGGCGTTTTTAAGTCAATCAAAATCTGTAATACAATTGAAAACTAAATACTTTTTTCTGATTCTTTCATTGCTTGTCGGCTTTGTTGCCTGTAAGGATGGCGATAAGGAAGGTGACGAGGGCCGTACGTATACGGTCGAGGCTCGTTTCGAGGTCGACAGTACGGTGGTGCTCGACCACATGGTTCTCTATGCCGACAGTCATGTAGCATTGCACGAGGATTCGTTGTTTCTCTCGTCCGAAGGGACACTTTCTGTCGAGCATCGCACCCTCGCTATGGACGAACTGTATCTCTGCTCGGATGGAGGTGAACTCTGTCGTTTCTTTGCCACGGGCGGAATGGACGTCAGGATTACCTTGAGTGGCCGAAGCGATAGTCTTGTCGTCGACTTCGATGCGGCGGGGAATGATTCGATCAATCCTTGGCTACAGAGCCAGACAAGCCTGCTTGCCGATACTACATCCGATGCCCGCCGGATGGTGATCGATTCGTTGTGCCATCTGATGCCAGCAGATATTCGTTGTGCATTGCTGTTGCGCGAAGAGGTTGCTGCACTCAACGATTCGCTGTTCGTCCGTCGATGTCTTGGTGCTTTGGATCCTCATGCCAAACCCGAGTGGCTCCTCAAGAGTATCGACGATCAGCTGATAGCTACCTCGTCGTTCCTCGATCGTTCGCGTCGCCAGTCGGCTAGCAAGTTCCAGGTCAACGATACTACGGTATTCGATATGGGTGCCACGCGTTCCGATTACCTCCTGATCTATTGTTGGGCCGACTACGATCAGGCATCGGTCGATAGTCTCAAGCTTCTGGATCAGCTGATTGACGAACAATATTACATGAAGCGATTGTCTGTACTGACACTCTGCCTTCATGCTGCCGATAGCGCTGCATGGCAGCAACAACTCAAGGATATCGAGGGCACACACGTCTGGCTGCCTGCCGGATTGGCTGATGCACGCGTCCGTGCCTGGGGTGTCGACCGTGTTCCGTTCCTGATGCTTTGCGATATGTACAACAACCAGCAGCGTCGCAACGCGTGGAGCAAGGACTTGCGCGATGCCTTAGGCCGACTGCCAAACCGCAGCGGCTTTGCCCATACCCCTAAAACCAAGCCTCATCATGGTCGTTAGAACTATCTCTGCCGCTCTGCTTGGCATCAATGCCACACCGGTTTATTGCGAGACCACCATTACACAGGGCATCCGCACCATCATGATCGGATTGCCCGATACAGCCGTGAAAGAAAGCCGTGACCGCATCGAGAGTGCATTGCGCGAGGCTGGTATGCGCTTTCCTCGTCGTGCTGTGACTATCAATCTGGCTCCGGCCGATGTCCGTAAGGAAGGGGCTCTGTACGATGTGCCTATTGCCGTGGCTGTCATGGCTGGTGATGGAAAGATCTCGACCGATCGACTCGAGCAATACATGCTGGTAGGCGAACTCTCGCTCGATGGTGCGGTCAAGCCCGTCAAGGGCTGTCTTCCTTTCGCAATCCTGGCGCGGCAGATGGGGCTCAAGGGCATCGTCGTCCCGCGCGAGAATGCCAACGAAGCAGCCGTGGTCAATAACCTCGAAGTGATGATTGCCGACAATATTGGCGAAGTCCTCAAGTTTATGGGTGGAGAAGACGTGCTCGAGCGTCGCGAGATGAACACGCGCGAGATGTTTGCCCAGGCCGAACGTACTTTTTCGTCAGACTTTGCCGATGTCAAGGGACAGGAGAACGTAAAGCGGGCCTTTGCTATTGCCGCCGCTGGCGGACACAATCTGATTATGGTTGGCCCTCCTGGCGCTGGTAAGTCGATGATGGCCAAATGTCTTCCGTCCATCCTTCCTTCGTTGTCGTTGGGCGAGGCACTCGAGACGACCAAGATTCATTCCGTTGCCGGACTTCGTGCTGCCACGGGCCTTGTCACACAGCGTCCTTTCCGTTCGCCACATCACACTATTTCGAGTGTCGCGCTGATTGGTGGTGGTACGAATCCGATGCCGGGCGAAGTCAGCCTTGCTCATAACGGAGTCCTCTATCTTGACGAATTGCCAGAGTTTTCTCGCAATGTCTTGGAGGTACTTCGACAGCCGCTCGAGGATCGTCAGATCACCATTGCACGTGCCCGTAACACGGTTACCTATCCCGCTTCATTGATGATGGTTGCCTCGATGAATCCGTGTCCGTGCGGTTACTACAATCATCCTACGCATCCCTGTTCATGTTCGGAAACCCAGGTCCGCAAGTATCTGGGTCGTATCAGTGGCCCGCTTCTCGATCGTATCGACCTGCAGATCGAGATTGTGCCCTTGACGTTCGAAGAAATGTCGCGGACAACGGTTGCCGAATCTTCTGCGCAGATTCGTGAACGTGTAGCTCGAGCCCGAAAGATTCAGGAGGAACGATTTGCGGAATACAACAGGAATCTGCCACCAGAGTTGATAGGGCAGGGGAAGGTGCATTGCAACGCTCAGATGACTCCAGCCCTGATGCGCGAGCACTGCAAGCTCGATGATGCCGCTCTTCATCGTCTGGAGAAGGCCATGACCAAGCTCGACCTCTCTGCCCGTGCCTACGACCGCATCCTCCGCGTCTCGCGCACCATCGCCGACTACGAGGGTTGCGAGAATATCTCTTCCGCCCACATCGCCGAAGCCATCTCGTACCGCAATCTGGATCGCTCGTCGTGGGGGCAGGGGTGATTTATTATAATAATGTAATAATGAAGAAGCAACCCGAAATAACCATCCGCAGTTCTGCCGCAGAGTATTTGACTTTTGTGGCAGCGATGGGCGATAACTCCGCCAGCATCGAGATGCGGTATCAGGACGAGAACGTGTGGCTGACGCAGAGAATGATGGCTGAGTTGTATGGGGTAGAGGTACATACCGTAAATGAGCATATCGCTAAGGTATTTTCTGATAATGAATTGCAAGAGGGGGCAACTATTCGGAATTTCCGAATAGTTCAAACTGAAGGCACACGTCAAGTCTCCCGCGAGGTGAAGCACTACAACCTGCAGATGATTATTGCTGTAGGCTTCAAGGTCAACAACGAGCGGGCAGTGCAGTTCCGTAAGTGGGCAAACCAGATAGTGAAGGATTACACCATTCAGGGGTGGGCCATGGACGATGAACGCTTGAAGCAGGGTGGAACGATACTGACCAAGGATTACTTTGAGAAGCAACTCGAAAAGATACGCGAGATACGCATCTCCGAACGTCGTTTCTACCAAAAGGTAACTGATATCTACGCTACGGCCATCGACTACGATTGCTCCGCTAAATCTACCCAACGCTTCTTTGCCACCGTACAGAACAAGATGCACTACAGCATCCACGGTCATACCGCAGCGGAGCTTATCTACGAACGTGCTGATGCCACAAAGGAACACATGGGCCTCACTTCTTGGGAGGGCGCTCCCGAGGGTAAGATTCACAAGTATGATGTGACCGTAGGCAAGAATTATCTGACGGAAGAAGAGCTGCAACTGCTTGAACGTCTCGTATCGTCTTATCTCGACTTTGCCGAGATGCAGACCATCCGCCACATCCCCATGACTATGGCTGATTGGGAAACACGCCTCAACAGTTTCCTGACCCTCTGGGATCACGATGTGCTACAAGACAACGGCAAGATCTCAGCTGAGATGGCCAGGCTCAAGGCTGAGACAGAGTTCGAGAAGTTCCGCATCGTGCAGGATCAGCAATATCTCAGTGATTTCGACCGATTTTTATTGTTGGAGGATAAAATGAAATAAGCCAGGCGAGCCATCTCGTATCGCAATCTGGATTGAAGTAGTTGAGGATTGTGGTGATTATCGATTGGAGCTTGAGTACTGGGGTATAGACAATTTTCGTCCAAAAGTGGGGTAAAAAGTATAGATTTGGACAGAAATGTATCGAATTTTGTCCAAAAGTGGGGTAAAAGGTGTAGATTTGGATGAAAATCGCAGATATTATTTGGTAGAATGCCGCGCTTTTCCTATCTTTGCACCCACAAAACATTCGCATTATGGAACAAATAATAGGCAGACATAAAGAACTTAAAGAACTGCAATGGGCGATGGAGTCGAAACGCTCAGAACTGATCATTTTGTATGGTCGCAGACGTATCGGCAAAACCTTCTTAGTGCGCAGCTTCTTCAATGATCATTATACATTCCATTATGTTGGTGCTCATAAGAAACCTTTGGCCACACAGTTAGCCAACTTCCGCGAGGCCTTGATGCGGGCTTCAGGGCGAAATGACTTGCCGGCTATCATCAATTGGCATGAAGCATTCTCGGCACTGGCCGCTTATCTCGAAGGTTGTCAGGACGAACGAAAGGTATTATTCTTTGATGAGTTGCCCTGGGCAGACACCCATGGCAGCGACTTGGTGGATGAGCTGGAGTACTTTTGGGCCAATTGGGTGCAGAATCGTGACGACATCGTCTTTGTAGCTTGCGGCAGTGCAACGTCATGGATGAAAGAGAAGATGGAAGACAATCAGGGCGGGCTTCATAATCGCATCACACACCGCATTTATCTGCGTCCGTTCTATCTCGGAGAATGCCGTGATTATCTGCAATGCCATGGTTTTGACTGGGACGATTACCTCATCATGCAGTGTTACATGATATTGGGTGGTGTGCCCTATTACCTCAGTTTGCTTCGCCCGTACCTGAGTCTGCCACAAAATATCGATAATCTACTATTTCAGACAGGCGGAGATCTGCGTGGCGAATTCGACGAATTGTACAGCGCACTTTTCCGCAATGCTGACCGCTATATCAAAATCGTGGAGTTGCTCTCAACCAAACGCGAAGGATTCACGCGTCAGCAGATCGAGGCGGCAACGGGTTACTCGGGTGGTGGCCTCACCAAGATGCTTGGCAACCTCGAGCGATGTGACTTCATCATCTCGTATCAGCAGTTCGGTAACAAAAACAAGTTGTTGCTCTATCGGTTATGCGATTTCTTCACGATATTCTATTTCCGATACATGTGTGGCAACAACACGCGTGACGAGCAATACTGGCAGCATCATTTTCAGGATCGCAGTGTCGAGACGTGGGAAGGCTTTTCGTTCGAACAGTTGTGTCTCTTCCATCTTCCACACATCAAGTACGGTCTTGGCATCGCTGGTATTGCCACCGAATCCTCGGCTTGGCGCTTCGTCCCTAGTGTCAATGATGATCGACGTGGAGCACAAGTAGATTTGGTAATACGTCGTGCCGACAAGATGACTCACCTATGCGAGATGAAGTTTTCGGAGTCGCACTATACTATTAAGGCTGATTATGAAAAACGCCTTCGCGAGCGTCGCGAATTGTTTATGGAGGTGACTGGTATATCGCGTGGAGTAATCCTCACAATGATCACTCCGCGCGGATTGAAACCTGGGGCACACACCACATATATTCATTCCGAAATAACCAGTAAGCATTTGTTTGCCGACCTGGAAATGTAGGATCTTGCAAAACAAATCATAATAGCAGTTGCGCCCGACACGAACCAAGGGCAAGAGTGAAATGAAAAAGTTGTTTACAATGATGAGCATGGCTGCAATTGCAGCTATGACGATGGCACAGAGTGTGACCACACACTCCGTGTATGACGTGAATCAGAATGGCGAAATCAATGTGGCTGATGCGGTCACTGTGGCACAAGCTGTGCTGCGGGAGGCTGCTCCCGGCATGACACCGCAGTATGTGACGGCTGAGGATTTGGCTGTTCTGCTGCAGGGCATTCAGGACGATTTGACTTTGATCAAAAGAGAGCTGGGTATAACAGGTGGCGACGGAGACACCACCCCCAAGAACAAGACTTTCACCGTCAACGACGTCAGCTTCAATATGAAGCTGGTGAAGGCTGGTACATTCCAGATGGGGTCAAACGATGCCGATGCCGGAGCCGATGAACAGCCGGTGCATAGTGTAACGATCAGCCAGGACTATTATATGGGAGAAACCGAGGTGACACAGGAGCTTTGGAAGGCTGTGACGGGCTATTCTCCTACATCATCCGGCTCAAAATGGGCGTCATCTGAAGGATTGGGCAAAAACTATCCTGCCTATTACATCAGTTATGATGATGTGCAAGAGTTCATCACCAAGCTCAACGCCCTTACTGGCGAGACATTTCGCCTGCCTACCGAAGCAGAGTGGGAGTATGCCGCACGAGGGGGGCACAAGAGCGTGGAGGATTATGCCTACAGCGGTAGCGATGCAATTGCCGACGTGGCTTGGTATTCTAAGAATAGTAGCAGTAAGACGCATGATGTAAAGACGAAAGCCCCGAACGAGCTTGGTATCTACGATATGACTGGTAACGTCACGGAGTGGTGCTCTGATTGGTATGGTAATTATTCCACATCGCCTTCAACTGACCCCATGGGTCCTACATCGGGCTCTGGCCGTGTGTGTCGAGGTGGCGGCTGGATGGGTGAATTAAGGAATAGCCGTGTTACCTATCGCTACTACTTTGTTCGCTCGTATCGCACCTACGACATTGGCTTCCGTCTTGCCCTCACTTCTTCTCAAGAATAGAAAAAGGTATCCGCACAGGGTTGATTGCTAGTCGACGACCGTCTCTAAGCGAAAAACAATCCGTACCCAATAAGAACAGCAAAATAACCCTATAAACTGACAAACCGTACAAAACAATTGGCGGAAATGCAGTTTATAGGGTAATTTTTTGGCCATGTCGCAGAAAATGCGTATCTTGCGCCCGCAATTTATATGATTATGGTGGACAACGGTTGTTACAAACTCTCATGGCGTGAACGCTTTAGTTTCTGCTCAGGCGACCTGGCGCAGAACATCATCTATCAGACGGTAAGCATCTGGCTGCTGTTCTTCTATACCAACGTCTATGGTCTGGCCCCGGAGGTGGCCGCCGTGATGTTTCTGGTTGTACGTATCGTCGATGTGGTGTGGGATCCGGTGGTCGGTACGTTTATCGACAAGTCGAATCTCCCCTGGGGCAAATACCGGTCGTGGCTGATTCTGAGTGGTGTGCCTCTGGCAGGTTTTGCGATGCTCTGTTTCTGGGATGGCTTCAGCGGTTCGCTGCTCTATGCCTACGTGACGTACATCGGCCTCAGCATGTGCAATACACTGATCAACGTGCCCTATGGAGCACTGAACTCATCGCTGACACGCGATACGGACGAGATTACCATCCTGACGAGCGTTCGCATGGTGTTCAACAACTTTGCGGCCCTGATCGTAAAGACGTTGCCCCTGGTCATCGCTCTCTTTGCGCCTAAGGTCCTCGACCCAAGGACGGGCGAGATGGTGGCGCAATACAACACGCCCGATGCCGGAGGCGCATGGTTTATCACGATGAGCATCTTTGCCCTCGTGGGCCTGGCCTTGATTGTCTATTGCTTTGTCGGCACCAAGGAGCGTGTCGTGATGGACAAGAACGCATCGGAAGGCGTACGCGTGAGCGACGTATGGATGGAGTTCGTACGTAACCGTCCGTTACGCATCCTGGCTACGTTCTTCATCATTGCCTTCACGATGATGAGCATCAGCAATGCTGCCGATTCGTACTTCATGGTCTACAACGTGGGTGCCGATACGATGATGACTACGGCCTTCATGTGGCTGGGCACGATACCGGCCTTCATCTTCCTGCCGCTGGTGCCTGCCATCAAGCGTAGGGTGGGCAAGAACCGCATGTTCCGCGACTTCCTGCTGCTGGCCATCGTCGGCATGTTGCTGATGTACCTGTTCGTCACGATTCCGGCCACGCGTACACAGTTCTGGCTGCTCTGCATCGCACAGGTGGTCAAGAGTACAGGCCTGCTGGTGGCTACCGGCTATATGTGGGCATTGGTCCCCGAGGTGGTAACCTATGGCGAATATACCACGGGCCGTCGCATTGCCGCCATTGTCAATGCCATCATGTGCCTCTTCCTCAAGGCCGGCATGGCACTGGGCGGAGTCATTCCTGGCTTCGTGCTGGCATGGGTCGGCTTCGATGCACAGGCTGCCTCGCAGTCGCTGCTGGCCGAGCAGGGCATCCTCTGGCTGGTGACCATCATTCCGGCCGTGCTCCTTGTGCTGGGCATCTTTGTCATCGGCCGCTATGAGCTCAGCGACGAGCGTATGGACCAGATCAATCAGGCGTTGTCCTCGCGCTGACTCTAAACTTTTCAAACTAACTCTCACCCGATAATGACCTATCATTCATCTCCCGATAAACTGACGCGTGACTATTTCGACTCGCTGCTGCTCGAGACGCGTTATCTTGATTCCGACCTTCCTTCGACCGAGGTAGAGATCTTCGGCCATCGTTTTGCCACGCCTATCATGACGGCAGCCCTGTCGCATCTGGGATCGAAGGGCAAGCAGAGTGCCAGCTTCATCGAGCATCAGGCCGTGAGCGGCATGATTGTCTATGCCGAGGCTGCTGCCCGTAGCCGTACCTTGCATTGGGTCGGCATGGGCGACGATTGTGAGCTGGAGGACATCCTTGCCACTGGTGCCAAGACCGTCAAGATCATCAAGCCTCATGCCGACAATGCCGAAGTCGAACGCAAGATTCGCCATGCTGTCGAGGCCGGTTGTGTTGCTGTTGGTATGGACGTCGACCACGCCTACAATGGCAAGGGTGGTTACGACAACGTCTTCGGCCTTCCGATGAGGCCCAAGACGACAGCCGAGATCCGCGACTTTGTACAGATGGCCGGTGTGCCATTCGTGGTGAAGGGAGTGCTGAGTGTACGCGATGCCGAGCGTTGTGCCGAGGCCGGATGCCGAGGCATCGTCGTCTCGCATCACCATGGCATGATGCCCTATTGCGTACCGCCACTGCTGGTGTTCGAGGATATTCTCTGTGCCGTAGGGCAGGACATGGATGTATTTGTCGATTGCGGCATCGTGAGCGGCATGGATGCCTACAAGTGCCTGGCCCTGGGAGCCAAGGCCGTGTCGGTAGGCCGTCATCTGATGCCGTTCCTGAAGTTGGGATCGGAGGTCGTATCGACCCGCATTGACGACATGACGGCCGAACTGGCCGACGTGATGGCCCGTACAGGAATCCGTTCGCTCGACGCGATGGATCCGACGGTGATTCATCGTCGCACATTCTGAACCCCCAAAACGTTGAAACAATGAACTTAGGAGTATCATCAAGACTGGAACATCAGACGCCTGACGAGTGGGCGGCCAAGCATAAGGCATTGGGCCTGACGACGGTCAATTTCCCCGTCGATTACCTTGCCGGTGAGGAGGTTTACATGGCTTATAAGGAGGCAGCCGACCGTGCCGGCCTGCAGATTGCCGAAGTGGGCGTGTGGCGTAATACACTGGCCGCCGATCCTGCCGAACGGGCCAAGTGGATCGACTATGCCATCGGTCAGCTACGTATGGCCGATCAGATCGGGTCGGTGTGTTGTGTCAATGTCGTCGGAACGCCCTATGGCCCACGATGGGATGGCGGTTATCGCCAGAACTTCAGCCGTGAGCTCTGGCAGATGGCCGTTGCCATGATCCGCCAGATTATCGACACCGCCAGGCCTCGGCACACCAAATTCTGTATCGAGTCGATGCCGTGGATGATTCCCAGCAGTCCTGACGAATACGTCCGGCTGATCGAGGATGTAGATCGTCCGCAATTCGGCACACACCTCGACGTAGTGAACATGATTACCTCGCCCGAACGTTATTTCTTCAACGAGCGGTTCCTCGACGAGTGCTTTGCCAAGCTTCGGGGAACGATCTGCAGCTGCCACCTCAAGGACATCCGTCTCAGGGAGGAATACACCTTCCAGCTGGAAGAATGTGCCTGTGGCGAAGGCTCGCTCGATCTGGTGCGTTATATGCGTCTGGCCGAGGCCGAGAATCCTGCCATGCCGATGATCATCGAGCATCTGACGACCGACGAGGAGTATGCCGCCAGTGTGCGTTATGTCCAGAACTTGTATCAATCAAATTTATAAATTCTATGAAACCCTTACATTACCTTATCGCTGCTTCGGCCATGCTCGTGTGCACGGCCTGTCAGCAACCACGTACCATAACCGACGGCCTCGTCGAAGTTGAAGGAGGCCGCATTCAAGGCTATCATCAGGACGGACTTACCATCTTCAAGGGCATTCCGTTCGCGGCTCCTCCGGTAGGCGACCTTCGCTGGAAGGCTCCACAGCCCGTGCAGCCATGGGATACCGTACTCGTGGCTACGGATTATGCCTGCGGTCCTATTCAGGGAGCCCCATCGCCCGAACTGAGCGAGGACTGCCTCTACCTGAATGTATGGACGCCTGCCCAGAAGGCCGACGAGAAGTTGCCGGTCCTTGTCTGGATCTATGGCGGCGGTTTCGTGTTTGGCAATACGGCCGACCCAAACTACGACTGCGAGGCCTTGGCTCGCGTAGGCAAGGACGTGGTGCTGGCCAGCATCAACTATCGCGTGGGCCAGTTGGGCTTCCTGGCTCTGCCTGAACTGTCGGCCGAGAATCCCAACCACGTTTCGGGCAACTATGGCTTGTTGGACCAGATTGCAGGTCTGGAATGGATCAAGCGCAACATCGCCCAGTTCGGTGGCGACCCCGAGCAGATTACGATCTTCGGCGAGTCGGCTGGTGGCATCTCGGTGAGCATGCTTTGCGGCTCTCCTTTGTGCAAGGGCCTGATCGAGGGCGCCATCTCGCAGAGTGGCGGTAACTTCGGTCCAACCCGCCCAACCACCTATCCTGGCGAAAATATGCAGACACTGGCTCAGGCCGAGGCCGACGGAACCAAGCTGATGGCGTCGCTCGGAGCCCAGTCGCTGGCCGAACTCCGTGCAATGGATGCTTCGGCCTTCGCTGCTCGCGGTTTAGGCGGCAACAGCTGGCCTATTGTCGATGGCTATGTCATTGCTGGCGATCAGTCCGAGCTCTATGCCGAGGGCCAATACAACGATATTCCCGTACTGATAGGTTACAATTCGGACGAAGGAGCCAGCTTCGCCTTTGGCCCCAGTACGGCCGAATACTATACCCAGAGCACACAGATGCGTTATGGCCCTTATGCCGAGGCGTTGATGGAAGCCTATCCGTTTACCGAAGCCGATGGCGGCAAGCAGTCGCGCGACCTGATGCGTGATGCAGCTTTCGGCTGGCAGACGTGGAAGTGGGCTTGTCTGCAGAGCCAGACGGGACAGTCGAAAGTCTTCCTGTACTACTTCGACCAGCATCCCGATCATCCCGAGGGAGATCCAGACTTCGGCCGAGGTTCGTATCATGGTCAGGACGTGAACTTCGTCTTCCAGCACATGGAGGGATTCGAGCGTCCGGAGGTGGATTGTCCACTGTCGCTGGCCATGGGCAAGTATTGGCTCAACTTTGCCAAGTGCGGCGATCCGAATGGCGAGGGACTGCCACTGTGGCCAGCCTTCGACGCACAGCAGCCCCAGAGCATGTATCTGACCGGTCCGGAACCATTTGCCGGCCCTGTGCCGAGCGAGGCAGCCCTGAAGGTGCTGGACGGCTACTTCGACTGGCGTCGTACCGACGAGGGCCGTGCGTGGGCAAAGTAATTAGGACAAAGATAGACGAATTACAAAGAATTTCACATTACACATAATCAAAACAAATCTCTCATGAAAGCGTTGTTTATTGGTGGCACCGGAACGATCAGTTCTGCCATCACCCGCCTCGTGGCACAGACACCGGGATGGGAACTGTATCTTCTGAACCGTGGTACCCGTCGTGACGAGGTGCCTGCCAATGTGCATAATCTCATTGCCGACATCGACGATGAGGCCGCCGTCCTCCGTGTCCTGGGCGACCTGCAGTTCGATGTCGTATGCGACTTCATAGGTTTCGTTACCGAGCAGGTCGAGCGCGATATCCGTCTGTTCCGTGGCCGTACGCGTCAGTACATGTATATCAGTTCGGCTTCGGCCTATCAGAAGCCATTGTCGTCGCCTTACATTACCGAGGGTACACCGTTGAGCAATCCACACTGGCAGTACTCGCGTAACAAGATTGCCTGCGAGGAATTGCTGATGCGTCTGTATCGCGAGGAAGGATTCCCGATCACCATCATCCGTCCGAGCCATACCTATTGCGAACGTGGTGTACCGGTGGCCATTCACGGGGCAAAGGGCAGCTGGCAGGTGCTGCAGCGAATGCTGGACGGCAAACCCGTCATCATCCCGGGCGATGGCACCACGCTCTGGACCGTTACGCACAACACCGACTTTGCCAAGGCTTTCGTGGGCCTGATGGGCAACAAGCACGCCATCGGCGAAGTGTTCCATATTACGGGCGACGAGAACCTGACCTGGAACCAGATTCATGAACTTGTGGCCGAAGCCCTTGGCGTCGAGCTCAAGCCTTATCACATTGCATCGGACTTCATCGCTGCCGTAGGCCGTCAGTACGACATGGAGGGTAACCTGCTGGGCGATAAGTCGAACACCGTGATCTTCGACAATTCGAAGGTGAAACGTGCCGTACCGGGATTCGTCGCAACGACCCGCTTCGATCAGGGCGTCCGTCTGGCTGTCGCCCACATCCTGTCTCATCCCGAGCTGCAGGTTCCGGATCCGGAGTTCGATGCCTGGTGCGATCGCGTCATTGCCGCTCATGAGCAGGCTTTGCAATCATTACTTTAAATTAAAAATGAGAAAAACAATGAAAAAGATACTTACCGCTGTTCTTTCGCTTGGCCTCATGACGGCAGCCCTGGCACAGCAACCAAGAGATGCCCGTCGTCCCATCCATGTAGATCAGACTGTAGCATCGAATACCGTCCAGCTCGAGAAGATTGACTTTGGCACCAAGCAAGTCAACCTCATCAGCCTTCGCATCAAGGCGCCACAGGGTGCACGTCTGGTCATCACCGACCTCACGACTCCCATGCCTACACATTGGGGCGATCGTCCTATCCCGCAGCAGTTCCTCGACCAGATGAAGAAGGGATGGGGCGTGCTTGCTTCGATCGAAGTTGAGGCTCGTCCGGATTATCAGCTGCTGACCCTCCCGATCAACAATCATGCCAACGGCATTGTCGACCTCAAGCTGTCGAGCCTCGACGGCCGTGAGCTGACGCTCGACTGGTTCGGCTTCGACCTGCAGCCCGATATTCATCCAGCTCTGCTTTCCGACGAGCCGCTGCAGCCATGGAGCAAAGGTGGACTTGAGACCAACCAGTATCGCAATCTCTTTGCCGAGCTGGGTTATACTCAGGCACAGATCGATGCCAAGCTTCAGGAACTGTTTGACGCCCTGTTTACCGGACCTGATCGCATCTACTTCGACCTGCCCGATAACCTGGGCATTGTCAGCGACGTCAAGAATCACGATGCCCGTACCGAAGGAATGTCGTACGGCATGATGATCTGCGTTCAGCTGGACAAGAAGGATCAGTTCGATCGCATCTATCGTTGGGCCAAGCGTTACATGCAGATGCCTGACGGGCGCCAGAAGGGATATTTTGCCTGGAGCGTGAAACCCGATGGCTCGTCGCCAGCCCGTGGCGCTGCGGCCGATGGTGAGCTTTACTTCATTACCAGCCTGCTGTTTGCTTCGAACCGTTGGGGCAACGATACCGGCATCAACTACCTCAAGGAGGCACAGGAACTGCTCGACGTCATCATGGGCAAGGATGGCCAGTTGCGTCTTATCGACCCACAGACCAACCTCATCGCCTTTGTCCCAGGTGCCAACTATACCGATCCGTCGTATCATCTGCCCGCCTTCTACGAGGTTTGGGCCAAGTACGCACAGGATGGTCGTGCAGACTATTGGCTGGAGTGTGCCAAGGCCTCGCGTGAATATCTGCACAAGTCTATTCACCCTGTTACGGGTCTGAATCCGGATTACAACAACTTCGACGGTTCGCTGATGAAGACCGGCCGCACCCTGGGCGATGCATTCCGTTACGACTCGTGGCGTGTGCCTATGAATATTGCGCTCGACTTCTCGTGGTCGCATGCCGATGCCGAGTGGCAGACACAGTATGGCAATCGCCTGCAGGATTTCCTCTATAAGGAGGGCATCGATTCGTTCCTCGATCAGTACAATGTCGATGGCACCATGGTGACCGATACGCTCGAGGCCGGAGGCTTCAAGGAGCTGCGTCATACCCCAGGCTTCATCGCTACATCGGCTGCCCTTTCGCTCGTATGTTCGCATGCCAAGAGCCGTGAGTTTGTCGACCGTTTCTGGAACAACCGTCACGATCCTACGCCTTCGGGATATAAGGATGCGTACTACGAAGGTATCCTGCGTCTGTTTGCCTTCATGCATCTGAGCGGCAGATATCAGGTCATCGAACCAAAGAAGAAATGAGCGGATCCAAGCCTCGGCGTAAGGCAACCAAACGTAAGCGCCGGTCGGGCCATAAGAAGTCCCGGTTGCGCGTATGGCTTTGGGCAGTATTGTCGGTCCTACTCGTAATAGGGGCTGGGGTAGGGTGGTGGAGGTATCATCGGTACTTCCGCCCTATTCCAGCCGGCGCACGGATGGACGGTATCGATGTCTCGCGCTATCAGAGTGAGATCAACTGGCATGACGTTGCGGGCGTCGATGCCGTACGTTTCGTGATGGTCAAGGCAACCGAAGGCGCCACCGAACAAGATCGATTCTTCCACGAGAACGTGTGGCAGGCACGCGAGGAAGGCCTTCATGTAGGCGCCTATATGGTGTACTCGCCTTTGTCATCGCCTGACGAGCAGTTCCGGAATTTCCGCGATTACGTCAAGGATGCCGAACTGGACCTCATCCCTTGTATCGACGTCGAGGAGAATGTCAGCCGCGAAAAGCTTACGCAGAATGTGATGCGTATCGTCGAGTTGATGGAGGCACAATATGGCAAGAAGCCTTTGCTCTACGTCAGTGCCCATGTCTACAACGACTACTTCCATCCTGTTGCTGCCGATTGTGAACTCTGGATTCCCAACTATAGCCGCAAACCTGTGATACGGGGAGATGAACGGCCGTTCATCTGGCAATATTCCGATATAGGGCGTCTGCCGGGAATCGATGGCGATGTCGATCTGGATTGCTTTGTCAATGGCATGACGGTGGACCGTCTCAGGTTGCGCTGACTCATCGGACAACAGATGGCCGACAATCTTATTTTGCGGAAGCATATTTACACAACAGAATATTAAAATTTCAGTTTATTAAACCATATTTATCCTAAGACATGAACAAATCTATCTTAACTCTGGGATCTTTGCTGCTGTTGGCATCGTGTGCCGAACAGCCGAACACCACCGTACAGAACGAAGACATCCGCCTCAATCAGGTAGGATACTATCCACAGCAGTCGAAGCTCGCTACCATCCTGATAATGCCTGACAGCACGCGTCAGCAGTCGGCCGCAATCGTATTGGGCGAAGCACAGGTGGTCGATGCCGCTACGCAAAAGGTAGTATGGACCGGCAAGGCTACGGCTAATCCTGTTTGCCAGTGGGCCAACTACGAGGCGCAGCAGGTCGACTTCTCGGCCATCACGACTCCTGGCGACTACATCCTGCGTGTAGCCGGAGGCGAACAGCCTTTCACCGTCAAGGCAAATGCCTTGCGCGACGTTACAATCGCAGGTCTGAAGGCTTTCTATCTGCAGCGAACAGGTGTTGATATCGAGGAGCAGTATGTTGGCGTCTATGCTCGTCCGGCTGCCCATCCTGATACGCATATCCTGGTCCATCCATCGGCCGCTACTGCACAGCGTAAGGCTGGAACCGTCATCAGCTCGCCTGGCGGATGGTACGATGCAGGTGATTTCAACAAGTACATTGTCAACTCGGCATTCACCGTAGCCGTGATGCTCCGTTCGTACGAGCAGAATCCTGATTATTATCAGGCATTGGAAACCAATATCCCAGAGAGCGGAAACCAGACCGCCGATATTCTCGACGAGATTATGGTCAACCTGAAGTGGATGCTCACGATGCAGGATCTCGATGGTGGCGTCTATCATAAGCTTACGAATCCTTCGTTCGAGGGCTTCATCATGCCCGTCGATGCACAACAGCCTCGTTACGTCGTACAGAAGAGTACGGCAGCGGCCCTCGATTTCGCAGCTTCGATGGCTATTGCATCGCGTGTGTATGCCGACATTGATCCCGACTTCTCGGCTCAGGCCATTGCTGGAGCCAGACGTGCCTTCGACTGGGCCATGCAGAATCCTTCGATCCTCTACGATCAGCCAGGTTACAGCCAGACTTGCAAGCCTGCTGTCTCGACCGGTATGTACGATGACGAGCAGATTGCCGACGAGTTCTTCTGGGCTGCTACCGAGATGTACGCCGTGACAGGCGAGGAGCAGTATCGTACGGTGGCTGTCGAGAAGATGTTGCCAGACTTCGAACGTGCCAACTGGAAGGAGATTGGCGGAATGGGTGTCTACACCTGGCTTGAGCGTCTGGGCGACAAGGACGAGGATAAGGCCATCGTCGAGAAGCTTCGTGGTCAGTTCCTTGCTTATGTCGATAAGCTTACGGCCGTGGCTTCGGCTACGACATTCCATACGCCTTATGGTCTGCAGGCCGAGGATTATATGTGGGGTTCTAACTCGGAGGGCTTTGCCGAGAATGGTATCGAGATGCTGCTGGCTTATCGTCTGACCGGTGAGCAGAAGTACCTGGAGATGGCACAGCGTGATGCTGATTACCTGTTGGGAACCAACGGTACGGGTTACTGCTATGTGACCGGTTTCGGTCAGAAGCAGGTTATGCATCCACATCAGCGTCTGTCAGCAGCCGATGGCATTGAGGCTCCATTGCCAGGCTTCCTGTGTGGTGGTCCTAACGGTGGCCAGCAGGACGGCATGTTCCTGAAGTATGCCAACTCGAACCCAGACGAAAGCTACATGGATGCTGAGCCTTCGTACGCCAGCAATGAAATTGCCATCAACTGGAATGCAACACTCGTAGCCCTGATGGGCGGTATTGATGCTGTAGCCAAGTAATTGGAACTATGAAGCGATTTGCATTTCTTTTCTTAATCACTCTTCTCCTCGCATCTTGTAGCGAGGAGAAGAAGCCGTGGGAGTTGCAGGTGCCGGACAATCCGTCGGTACCTGCCGACACTACGGAACAACCTACACCTGAACCAGATAAACCGGGACTCCAAGGTCAGCATACGCCATTGCACGTTGATGGCCGTTGGCTCTGCAATCAGGCGGGTGAGCATGTCAACCTTCATGGCTTCTGGCAGACTTACAGCCCATGGTTCAATGGCGATGCATGGGGAGTTCATAATTGGGGGGACTACGATGTACAGAAGTGTCTCCGCTATAATCAACACGAGATTGATCAGATACTGGCTGGCGGCTGGAAGGTCGATTTCATGCGTCTGCACATGGATCCGTATTGGAGTCTGTCGCGTACACGTCCGTGGCCGACCGATCGTCCGGAGTATGCAGACTTCGACGAGGCATTATTCAAGGATTATCTCGACAAGGTCTTTGTTCCGATGGTTGAATATTGTATCTCGAAGGGACTTTATGTAGTGCTGATGCCAGGGTATTCTGCGCCGGAATGGCTGGAGTACGATGACGAGTTCTTCGGTGTACTCGAGAAGTTATGGACCAACATCAGTCGTCACCCGAAGCTCGGCAACAATTCGGATGTAATGTTCGAGATCGTCAATGAGCCACGTTCGATGAAGGTCAATGGTCGCGTCGAGAACAACACGGATGCGGCCAACAAGGAGCTGACCCGTTATATGCAGCATTTTGTCGACTTGATTCGTTCGAATGCCAACAATATCATCTGGGTACCTGGTACGGGATATCAAAGCCAGTATGCGGGTTATGCCAAGTATCGGCTGAAGGGCGAGGATCTCGGTTTTGCCGTCCATTGCTATCCTGGGTGGTATGGCAGCGATGCCGAGCAGGAGAGTGCCGAGCTGGGTGGTTCGATGGGCGGAGGATACACAGCCTTCCAGCAAGGATGGGATGCGCAGATCTCACCAGCGGCCGAAATCGCTCCAATCATGATTACCGAGATGGATTGGGCTCCTAAGGTCTACAATAAATCATGGGGCAAATCGTTTACGGGTGAGGCTGGAGGAAGCGGCTTCGGAGCAAACTTTAAATATCTGGCCGACAAGACCGGAAATGTATCGTTCATCCTCTTTACGGCCCCTAACGATCTGGCTGATTATGCTACGCGTTCGCCTGAAGGAACTACGAACTACTGGAATGACTGGCGTGGTTGTCCATGGCAGATCTATCATTGGTATCAGGAGTATGCCGAGGGCCGTATACAGCCTGTTTCGGCCGAACGTCTGCTGATCGGAGGATCGACCGACGGCCTGAACCTGACGCAAGGCTCATCGCGCGATCTGGTAGTCAACGCCATTCAACCAGGACAGATAGTGTTGCCGCTACAGTCTGGTTTCGAGGCGACTTCGGACGATCCATCAGTCGTTCGTATCGAGGGGAATCAGATGGTCGCAGTATCAGAGGGTGAGACAACGATTAAAGTCACGGCGTTGAATCTCGAGACTTCATGCCGTGTGATTGTCAACGGCCTGTTCCCCCTCAAGGAGGGAATCTTCGATCCTAACATCTGGGAGCAAGGTACATTCGACGAAGCTACACGAACCTTTACTACGGGCCAATACGGTTTTGCCGGCTGGCATTATAATGGTCTTGATATCTCTGGTCATAAATACCTTGTCGTCAGGTTGGGCGCTGGTACAGATTATAGCTGTCAGCCTTCGTTCCGTCTATTCGATAAGGGATATTGGGATGGTGCTGCCGAATACGATTTCAACGGGCAGAATGAACTTCGCATCGAAGTGTCCAAGATCCAGCGTCGTGATGGTGGTAGTTTCAATACCCACAATGTCAATATCATCGGTTTCTGGACCCTTGGCTTCAAGCCGGTAGTGATCGATAGTGTGGGCTTTGAAGATTAATTCGTTTTACATGATTAACAACTTCGGACCGCGATAACGTCATGAAAGCTTTCTTAAAGGTCATCCTGCTGCTGCTGATTCCATTATCGTTGCTATTGGCTTATGCATTGTCTCCGGTCGAGATCGGAACGGGAGATTTTGTGCTCGAGAAGGCCGATCTCTCGACTTTCGACCGATTCTTTCCCGAAACGGTCGACACATTTCTTGTGGAGGTTGATAGCATTCCGCAGCCATTGCCAGTGATACCCGACACCGTCCGGCCTGAAGTTGTTATGGTTATCGACGAGACATTAGAAGCTGATAAGGGCAAGAATACATCGTCCCGTCCGCTGAATGTAGCCTCGCCTGATACTACGAAGTTCCGGATTCTCTTTTTCGGTGATTCCATGCTCGAAGGCCTTTCCAAACGTATGTGCGATTATACGATGGAAAACGGGTACGATCTGACGAGTGTTATCTGGTATAGTTCCTCGACAAAGCTTTGGGCCGAGAGCGATACGCTGCAATTCTTCCTCGATCGTATCCGTCCGGATTATGTTGTGCTCTGCTTGGGTAGTAATGAACTGTTTGTTCGCGACCTCGATAAGCGTGATCGCTACATTGCCCGCCTGGTTAAGAAGTTGTCCGACTATCCTTTCGTCTGGATTAGCCCTCCGAACTGGAAGGAAGATACCGGCATCAATCGATTGATCATCAAGCACGTTGGCGAGGACCGCTATTTCGATAGTCGACACCTCGATCTTGAGCGATCGTCGGATCATGCACATCCAACCCGTACTGCCGCTGCTTTATGGATGGATACCGTAGCTACGTGGATGAGTTCTCCGGCCTCACGTCATCCGTTGCGTATGGATCGGCCAACTGTCGATCGTAAACGTAAGTATCATCAATATATGCTCAAACCCGTACGCTGATCTCGTTATGTTACTATTTACTGATTTCGGTTTCTGGCTGGTTTTTGTTGTCTTTCTGACGGTCTATGCTTTTGTGCGTAGTTACAGCCGTCTGGGAATGTTGCTCTATGTCGTGGCATTCAGCTTGGCTTTCTTTTGGTTGGCCAATGGCTGGCTATGCCTATTGCTGCCGGCGGTGGCTCTGGTAACATGGTGGACGGGACGAGTTTTGGGCGAGAGTGTTTCATCGCAAGGGAGTAGCCAATCATCCAATGGTTTGTTGCCTCGTATCACGTTGGCAGCTTCGATAATACTTATCTTGCTGCCGTTGTTCTACTTTAAGTATTCCAACTTCTTGCTCTCGTCGTTCAATACATTGTGTGGAACTAATTTTTCGATGCAGGCCTTGGTATTGCCGGTGGGTATCTCGTTCTTTACTTTTCAGGCCATCAGCTATCTGGTCGATGTGTATCGTGGACGATTCAGGATGCAGGTTTCGTTTCTTGAGTTCCTGTTCTATCTGTCGTTCTTCCCTCTGTTATTGGCTGGCCCTATCACACGTGCACAGACTCTGTTGCCGCAGGTTCGCAAGGCAGGGGGCGTCCCTTCGCATCGCTTAAATGTAGGCGTGTGGTTGATGATGCTCGGCCTGCTCAAGAAATGTGTCGTAGCTGATTACATTGCGCAATACAACGATTGGATTTTCGACGATCCTGCCATGTATTCGGGCTTCGAATGTCTGATGGGTATCTTGGGATACACGGTTCAGATTTATTGCGATTTTTCGGGTTATAGCGACATGAGCATCGGTATTGCAGCTATGATGGGTTTCCGTTTGGCCGATAATTTTGCTTTCCCATATCAAGCCTCTAACCTTTCGCAGTTTTGGCGGCGATGGCATATCTCGCTTTCGACCTGGTTTCGCGACTATCTTTATATTCCATTGGGAGGTAATCGCTGTTCTCGCGCGCGAACATATATTAATAATATAATAACGATGCTTGTTGCTGGCCTGTGGCATGGAGCTTCGTGGATGTTTGTCCTGTGGGGAGGAATTCATGGCCTCGGACTGGTTATCCATAAGGCATGTCAACCATGGCTCAAGCGTCTGCCAGACACACGTTGGGTCAAAGGAATCAGCATAGGTTTGACTTTTGTATATGTTGCTGTCGCCTGGGTATTCTTCCGTAGCGATAGTGTCGAGGGCGCAATTATGCTGCTTGGCCGCTCAATCTCGGATTTCGACATTGCTTATCTTCCGCCGTTCGTCAGCGCACGACCATGGTGGTGCGTTCTGGTGATGATTCCGCTGTTGGCTCAATTCATCGGCGATAAAGGATTTAACCGGTTACAGGCTCGGTACGTACTTTTGCCTTGGTTTGTCAAGGTTTTACTCCTGTTAATCGTACTTCAGGTTATGTTGCAGTTCCGAACCAGCAATGTACAGCCATTTATCTATTATCAGTTCTGATCTTGTTGAGAACCACATCTAACTATCAACATCTTTTTTCGAGCTAATCGTGTCTATTTTGCAAGGCGCGATTCTCAAAAAAGGTATTGAAACGGCCCAAAATGGCCAATTTTTAGGATTTTTCGAAAAAAGTCATCAAATAATTTGGAGGGATGCGAAAAATGCCCTATCTTTGCACCCGCTAAAACGATGAAACGCTAAGTTGATCGGATTAGCAACGATCTTTGAAAGAGTGAAATCTTGACAAAAGAGTGACTGATTGTTCAGTCACATGCA